>DFKZ01000118.1 GCA_002373975.1 Lachnospiraceae bacterium UBA3632
TAAGCTTACCCGGCTTCCAGAGTATGTCATTTGGCAGGCTCCATTTGCCGATATCATAATAGAATCCGCAAAGGATCATTATTTTTTTTTCTTCGGGGGAAAACTTCAGCCAGTTTGCAAAGGCACCGGCCAGAAGAGCAGCGTTAAATGACTGGGTATAAGTGAGCTCATCCTCATTGGCCACCATATTATAAAGGAAATCGAGAAGCTCACCTTCATTTTTGATACACGAAGCACAATCCTCGTATATGGCCATCAGGTCATCGGGAAAGATAGAAACCTTTGTCTGAAGGTAAGAAATAAAGATACCCTTGTATTTGATCAGATTATCATTATAGACCTTGCAGAAACGCTGGAAATGCTCGTTAAAATAGAGCTTTTCGTGATGGGTGGTGGCGTAATCGGACGGCTCCATAATGTTAACACACATTAAACCGTGACGCTTAATGCGGTCGACCATTCTTTCGTCGACTTTTGTATTCTTGGCATATACAACATCTCCGTTTGAACCTGTTATGTCTTCCGCCAGTTCCATTCCGGGTTTTAATTCCAATACAGTAATAGTTTTCATAATTTACCCCTTTGTATTCAAGTATATCATATTAGTCTGTATATTTTAATAAAATATATACAATTTAACCTATAATTTTATTAAATAGGATTATTTTTGTGATATACTATCCCTATGAGCGCAAAATTTAAGTTTTTTCCGCATGTTTACATATCGGAGAGCATCAAACCGCACAGGCTTTTTTTCATAAGAATGAAGATAAAAGCGGGAAAGGGCGGTTACTACGTGATCGTTCCTTCCCAGAGGGATGATGAGATGCTTGAAATATTATCATCAAAAGAGACTGCCAAAAAACAGTACGACAAAAGGCGTTTTATAGTGGGCGGAATAGCCGACAATAAACCTGATGCGTTTAAGCTGGTGCAGCTGATGACCATCGACTGCCAGAGGATCAGGGGAGACCTTAACCTTAAGGAATATATATCATGTGGGCAATTCTATTAAAAGTTCTGTCGATAATAGGAATAGTGATCGCATGCATAATGGGAGCGGTACTTGTTTTACTGCTCCTTGTTTTACTGTGCCCGATATGCTACAGAGTAAAAGGAAATGCCCATGAAGGAAATATAACCGCAAAGGTAAGACTCCACTATCTGTTCGGGCTTATAAGGGCGGGATATGATTACCCCGAGCCGGGAAATATTTATGCAAGGATCGCCTGGTATCACCTCTATGACAGCAAGGACCCCAAGGCGGATAATAAAGACGATATCAAGAGTGCACACAAACGTGACCATAAAAAAGACAGCAAAAACGATATCAAAGACGATATCAAAAAGGAAGACGTTTCGGACACAGATGATCTTCCGGATAACACTCTGACGGAGATAAATATTGATGATATCCCGGATGAAGTAAAAGAGGAGTCTGTCACACAAGAAGAACCGGTAAATGCTTCGGAACCTGCGTGCGATACAACAACAGAAAAGAAGAGCGGCAAGGATAAAAAGAAGATCTTAAATCCCGTATATCATATCAAAAAGGCATGGGAAGACTTTAAATACAAGGTTATCGCAAAAGTAAAAATTATATATAAGGATGTAAGCTTCTATAAAAAGCTTTTGCTTCACGAGGATACTCAGGGGCTTCTTAAAATTGTGAAAAAGAATCTTATACGTATTCTTAAGCAGATGCGTCCCAAATACGGGCATGCCGATATAGAGTACGGCATGGATTCCCCCGATACTACGGCATATATTTTCGGAGCTTACTCGGTAGTATTTGCAAAGAAACTCAAAAAATACGTTTTAAAGCCGAATTTTGAAGAAAAAATGCTTGAAGGTGAACTGGAAGTCGGAGGGTTTTTCAATCTCTTCGGTATTGTGATATTTGCTCTGCCTGTTGTATTTTCACGTAAACTCAGAAAGCTCAGGGCAAGACTTGACAGACATTCCGATAATATGGAGGCCTGCCGCAGCAAAGCCGAAAAGAAGTATAACAAGGCTCTGGATGAACTTGAAAAAGAGTACTCGGCATAAATTACTCTTTACATAACTCGAAATTTTTTGTATTCTTATTTTGTATGCAAATGATTAAAACAGGAGGCTGTTTGAATGGCTGACAAAGATAATAACTTTAAAGAAGTGATCTCATCGCTGCTCAGCGGCATGGAAAATGTGGTTTCCACTAAAACCGTTGTTGGACAGCCCACAGTGATCGGAGATACCACCATTGTTCCCCTTGTGGATGTTTCTTTCGGTGTGGCGGCAGGCTCATCAGCCAATAATACCAAGAACTCCAACAGCGGTGTGGGAGGAATGGGCGGAAAGGTATCGCCCACGGCTATACTTGTCATTCACGACGGTGTAACAAGGCTCATAAGTGTAAAGGATCAGGATGTACTTACCAAGGTACTGGATATGCTTCCCGAGGTGGTAAACAAGATCACAAAGCCCAAGAAGGGTGAAGTGACCGACGATGAGGCAAAAGATATCGCCTTCCCGGAAAGCGATTCATAAAAGGCCGTCGTAACTTGTTTTAAAACCTTCATTTGCCGGTTTGGATGGTTAACAGATGATAGATTTTGAAGAGATAGAAAAGAGCAACTCGGAAGAGGAGCTTAAGAAAATCAAAATATTTCTCTTTCAGGAAAATCTCCGCATAGCCGCCGAGAAAAAGCGCCTTGATGAAGAACGCGAGAGGCTCAAAAAGCTTCAGGACGATTTCATGAGGGACAGAGTTGTATTGAGGGATGAGCTGGATGAACTAAACAGGCGCACCCTGAATGAGCGTAAGAGGCTTCGCGAGGAGAATCAGTTCTTTGATAAAAAGATGGCTATCCTCACTGAAGGCTTCAGATCCCTTGAAGAGGACCGCAGGAAGTTTGAGAAAGAGAAAAAAGCTTACCTGGAAAGGGTGAATATGCAGTCCAGATCCGGACCTGCGGACGCTGCCGGTGTGGCAGAGTTTCTGTTCAGAAGCATCGGAAGTAATGCGCTTGGAACCAGAAAGCGTTATAAGGATCTTATAAAGATTTTCCATCCGGATAATCTGTTCGGAGATCTTGAGCTTGCTCAGGCACTCAGCAAAGAGTTTCAGAGAAGAAGAGATATGTAAGTCTCGGAATATATATCAAGCGTAAATATTTCCGTTTAGGATAATAAAAAAAGGACAGCCGTTAAAGGCTGTCCTTGATTATTTCATGAATAATTATGCTCTCTCAACAGCACCGCTTCTTAAGCATCTGGTGCAAACATGAAGTCTCTTGTTTCCTCCGTTAACCTTGCACATAACGCTGCGAACATTTGACTTCCAGATAGCATTACTTCTTCTGTGAGAGTGGCTTACATTATTTCCGAAATGTATTCCCTTACCGCAAACATCACACTTAGCCATTTTATAACACCTCCTTAAATAGGGAATTGCTTCATATTTTGAACACAACATTGATATACTAACAAAAAAAACAGCCCATTGCAAGCTTTTTTTTACGAAAATTACAGTTTTCTTTTTAATAAAAAGCTGATATATTATTAATGTATGTGCGGAAAGTGGCTTTATGCCTTTTCACTGCTATAAACAAACAGCATGGAGGTTAATATATGAAGAATTCATCCGTGAATATGCACATGGGAAGCATTACCGTCGACAGTGACGTTATTGCACAGTACGCAGGCAGCGTTGCAGTAGAGTGCTTTGGTATAGTAGGCATGGCAGGCTTCAGCGTAAGAGAAGGCTTCGTTAAGCTTCTTCGCAAGGACAGCCTTCGCAAAGGAATCAGCGTATCCCTCAAAAACGGAAAGCTTGTTCTTGATTTTCATATTATAGTTGCTTACGGTGTGAGCATTGTCGCAGTATGCGAGAATCTTATGGAGAACGTAAAATACCGTCTTGAAGACTTTACGGGTCTTGACATAGATAAGATCAACGTCTTTGTTGAAGGCGTTAAAGTGATTGACTAAGGAGGAGCCGTAAAGTGGGCGTTAACAAGATCGACACAAAGCTCTTTGCCAAGGCATTTATTGCGGGAGCGAAGAATCTGGAATCCAAAAAAGAATGGATAAACGAACTTAACGTATTCCCCGTTCCGGACGGAGATACGGGTACAAATATGACGATGACCATCATGTCAGCCGCAAAGGATGTGGCCGATCTGGGTGATTCTCCCGATATGGCTACATTGTGTAAGGCTATTTCAAGCGGTTCCTTAAGAGGAGCAAGAGGAAACTCGGGAGTTATTCTTTCCCAGCTTCTTCGCGGATTTACCAAGGTGGTAAAAACAGAGACCGAGATCGACATTACCCTTATGGCTGCAGCATTTTCAAGAGCGGTTGAATCTGCTTATAAAGCTGTTATGAAACCCAAGGAGGGTACTATCCTTACTGTTGCACGTGCCATGTCCGATAAGGCTAACGATCTTGCTGCAGAGGGATTTGATGATCTGGAGAAGTTCTGTAACGAGGTTATAGAGCATGGTAAGGTTGTGCTTGCCCAGACACCCGAAATGCTTCCCGTTTTGAAGGAAGCCGGGGTAGTGGATTCCGGCGGACAGGGTCTTATCGAATTTCTTTCAGGCTGTTATGATGCATATCTCGGAAAAGAGATAGATTATTCCCTGAACGGTACCGGCGCGAAAGAAGATAAAAAAGAAGAACAGGTAAGCTTCGATTATCTTTATAATGTTGAGTGTAAGGTTAAGCTTAAGAGAAACTTCATTTCAAAGAATGAAGCTGATTTCAAGAATTTCCTTGAGCAGATCGGAGAATCCGTTGTACTTATCAATGACGGAGAAGCTTTAAGAGTGCATATCCATACCAATGATCCGGGTATGGTGCTTCAGAAGTCCCTTAAATTCGGTGCTCTTTTTGATGTAAAAATAGTAAACAGGGCGGTTGAAGGTGACGACACCGAAGATTCCGCAAAGGAAGCTCCTAAGTTTAACGAGCCTCCCAAGCCTTACGGTTTTATTACCGTTGCGGCAGGTGACGGACTTGTTGAGATATTTAAGAGCCTTGGCGTTGACTATGTTATCGAAGGCGGTCAGACTATGAACCCTTCGACGGCAGATTTTATTGATGCTGCATCAAAAGTAAACGCTGAGACCATATTTATACTTCCCAACAACAAGAATATTATTCTTGCCGCAAATCAGGCTGCAGAGCTTGTTACCGACAAGACACTTCTTGTTATACCTTCGAAGACAATACCTCAGGGAATCACCGCCATCATCAATTTCATCCCCGATCTTTCCGCAGATGAAAATGAGCAGGCTATGATGGAAGAGATCAAGAAGGTAAAGACCGGTCAGGTTACTTATGCCGTAAGAGACACCTCTATCGACGGCAAGGAGATCCATAAGGATGATTATATGGGAATCAGTGATTCCGGCCTTGCTTCCGTCGGCACAGATAAGGATAAAGTGATCGAAGAGCTTGTTGATTCCATGATCGATGATTCTTCCGAGCTTGTGAGCATCTATTTCGGTAAGGATGTGAAAGAGGAAGAAGCTCAGAAGGTTTCGGATATGATATCCGGAAAATACGGAAGCCTTGATGTGGAGCTACAGTCAGGCGGTCAGCCCGTATATTACTACATGATATCAGTTGAGTGATAGAAGGTAGTTTGCCATACTACATATAAAATGATTTAATAACTGAAGGAAACTGAAAAAGGTTTCCTTCTTTTTCGGTTATGAAACAGTGCGGATTTAAGGCACTATTTACGGAAACTAAGGATGTCAAATCTTAACACACCTGTTGAAAACTTAAAGGGAGTCGGAGAAAAGACAGCTAAGCTTTTTGAAAAGCTCAGGATACATTCTTATGATGATTTGCTCAATCATTTTCCGGCAGACTACATTGATTATTCCGAACCTGTTTCCGTGACGGATGTTAAAGAAGGGGAGATCAGCACCGTAAGAGGATGCGTATCAAGGCTTACCGGCCCTGTAAAGGCAGGAAGATACAGCGTTCTTACGGTTTACCTTAAAGAAGGTCTGCATATTCTTGAGGTGACCTTTTTCAATCAGCCCTATATCAAAAAGATGATAAAGCCCGGCGGTTTTTATCTGTTCAGGGGAAAAGTGGTTCAAAAGGGCGCAAAGCTTGTTATGGTATCTCCCAAGCTCTTTAAGGAAGATGAGTACAGGGAACTTCTAAAATGCCCGGTGCCAAAATATCCTTTAACAGCCGGTCTTTCCTCTAAAACCGTTCAAAAGGCTGTAAAAGCCGCTCTTACGGATACAGAATGGGATGAGGAGATCTTTACCGGGAGCATTCTTAATGATGCGGGAATAATCTCTCATAAGGATGCAGTTTACGGGATACACCTTCCCGAAGATCATGATGACATTTTAAAAGCCAGAAAAAGGCTTGCATTTGAGGAATTCTTTAATTTTATAATGCTTCTTCGCAAGAACAGATCCCTTTCGGTATCCCTTCCGAATGAGTATAAGATGATCGAAACAGCCGATACCAAAAGGTTTTCGGAGGCACTTCCATTTAAGATGACATCAGGTCAGAAAAAAACCTGGGATCAGATAAAGGATGATCTGTCCGGTGATTACTGCATGAACCGGCTTGTACAGGGAGATGTGGGAAGCGGAAAGACTCTTATTGCGGTTCTGGCACTGCTCATGACGGCTGCCAACGGTTATCAGGGTGCGCTTATGGCTCCTACGGAAGTGCTTGCAGTGCAGCATTTTAAAACCATAAGTGATTATATAAAAAAATACGGTATATGCTTCAGGCCGGTACTTCTGATCGGTTCGATGAAAGCGGCAGATAAACGCGAAGCCTACGCAAAGATAGCATCCGGTGAAGCAAATCTTATCATTGGGACACATGCGTTGATACAGGAAAAGGTTGTCTATAAGGATCTTGCCCTTGTAGTGACGGACGAACAGCACAGATTCGGCGTGAGGCAACGCGAAGCTCTGGCTGAAAAGGGCGGGCAGCCACATATCCTTGTTATGAGCGCCACTCCCATACCCAGAACACTTGCTATCATACTTTACGGAGATCTGCAGCTTTCGGCCATACATGAGCTTCCCGGCGGCAGAAAGCCCATTAAAAACTGCGTTGTGGGAACCTCCTACAGGCCTTCGGCATATAAATTCTTTGGGGAACAGATCAGTCAGGGCAGGCAGGTATACGTAATATGCCCAAAGACGGAATCGGATGAAGAAGATGAGGGTGAGCTTGAAAATGCAGCCGATTACGCGAACAGGCTCCGTGATATTCTTCCAAATGCCAGAATAGAATATCTGCACGGCAAGATGAAGCCTGATGTAAAAAACGACATCATGAACAGATTTGCCGCAGGAGATACCGATATTCTGGTTTCCACCACCGTTATTGAGGTGGGTATAAATGTTCCCAACGCCACGGTCATGATGGTGGAAAATGCCGAAAGATTCGGGCTTGCCCAGCTTCATCAGTTAAGGGGAAGAGTCGGGCGAGGAGAGCACCAGAGCTATTGTATATTTGTCTCCTCCAAGGAAGATGATACCACCATGGAGAGGCTTAAAATATTAAATGATACAAATGACGGCTTTAAGATCGCATCGGAGGATCTGAGGCTGAGAGGGCCGGGAGAGTTCTTCGGTGTAAGACAAAGCGGTGAATTTGCCTTCAGGATAGCGGATATCTATTCTGACTCCGAGCTGCTTGAAAAGGCGAATGAAGTATGTGATAAGCTTCTGGGTGATGATCCCGGGCTTTCAAAACCGGAAAATGCACTTATCCGGAAAAGTATTGAAGAATATGCAGCCAGATCCGAACTGCTTCAGAGCATTTGATCAGGATCAGGGCTTAAAACACATTAAGGAGAAATGTCATGTCTAAAGTAGCTGTAGTAACCGATTCTAACAGCGGGATCACCCAGAAGGAAGGAAAAGAGCTTGGAATATTTGTATTGCCAATGCCCTTTATGATCGGAGGAAACGAGTATTTCGAGGATATTAACCTGTCACAGGAAGATTTCTACGAAAAGCTGCAGGGCGGAGAAGATATCAGCACAAGCCAGCCGAATCTGGAAAAGCTTGCTCTTTTCTGGGATGAAGTATTACAGGATCATGATCAGATAGTACATATTCCCATGAGTTCGGGACTTTCAGGATCATGTCAGAGCGCATATATGCTTTCGCAGGAGGATAAATACGAGGGAAAGGTTTTTGTTGTAGATAATCAGAGAATATCGGTTACCCAGCGTCAGTCGGCTATTGATGCGCGGGACCTTGCAGCAAAAGGATATGACGGTCAGGCCATCAGTGACATACTTATCCGTGAGAAATTTGAAAGCAGCATTTATATTATGCTCGATACACTGTTTTATCTTAAAAAGGGTGGACGGATCACTCCTGCGGCTGCAGCTATAGGTACACTTCTTAAGCTTAAGCCTGTTCTTACCATTCAGGGCGAAAAGCTTGATGCATTTTCTAAGGCCCGTACAGCTTCCATCGGAAGGGATCAGATGATAAATGCCATCAAGAATGACATAGAAAAGAGATTCGGCGGCCTTGATAACATGAAGGAGAATATCCATCTTGAAATGGCTTATACCTTCGATCTGGCTACCGCAGAGGATTTTAAAGCACAGGTTAAGACAAGCTTCCCGGGCATGGATATAGTATTACAGCCACTTTCACTTTCGGTTGCGTGTCATATAGGCCCCGGAGCGCTTGCTGTGGCAGTATCAAAAGTGATACCCGAATTGAAATAATAAAAATCTGTTAACGTTCTACGGTATATTATCATAATGATCAGTCTGTTTATCCGGAGGTTGATATGGGGCTTGTTGTAAAGGATCTGTCAAAAAAATACGGCGATAAAACCGTTGTTGATCATATCTCTTTTGAGATGGAAAAACCCGGTGTTTATGCTCTGCTCGGAACAAACGGTGCGGGCAAGACCACATCCATCAGGATGATACTTGATATGCTTGATAAAGATTCCGGTGAAGTGCTCTGGAACGGTAAGCCGCTTAATTTCGAAAACTGTAATATAGGCTATCTTGCGGAGGAAAGAGGTTTATATCAGAAGTATCCTCTTATGGATCAGATCATGTATTTCGGTGAACTTCGCGGCGCATCCAAGGAAGAGCTTACCAAAAAGATCAAATACTGGTCGGGAAAGCTTAAGCTTGATGAATATCTTTATCCCGAAGTAAAAAAGCTTCCCAACGGAAGGACTATGAAGACAAAGCCCAAGAGCCCCGATCAGCTCTCAAAAGGTAATCAGCAGAAGATACAGTTCCTTATCGCAATGCTTTCCGATCCCGAGCTTTTGGTGCTTGATGAGCCTTTCTCGGGACTTGATCCGGTAAACACCGATATTTTGAAAGAGGTGGTACGCGAGCAGATCGAGGCAGGAAAGTATATCATCATGTCAAGTCATCAGATGCCCGTGGTTGAAGAGTTCTGCACGGATATCACCATTATGTCCAGATCGAAGGCCATAGTAAAGGGAAATCTTAATGATATCAAAAAGAGCTATGGACGCGTAAAGCTTGCACTTAAATGCGAAACAGATGTCACCAGGTATATAAATGAACTTGGCATAGAGATAATCTCTGAAAAAGAATATGAGTACGATCTTAAAGTTACCGGAGATGCGCAGGCAAATAAACTTCTTAAAAGGCTCCTGGATGAAGGCATTACAATAATAAGATTTGATCTTTCCGAGCTTTCGTTACACGAGATATTCGTAAAAGAGGTAGGTGCAAATGAAAACCAGCAGGGGTAACGATATATACCGTATGGACGGTATCGGCAAGGTCTTTCGTTTTACTCTCACTCAGACATTTAAGAATAAGGGCTACCTTATCAGCTATATAATGATGATAGCGATGATGACTTTTATGGGGCCCATTTCCATGCTGAGCGCAGGCGCTTCCGAGAAGGCTGTGTTAAACTCCGAATCCATAAATGATGAAGTTACAGCCGATACCATTTTTTATAACAATCAAACGGATATAAATCCGGATATTTCGGAAGTTCTTAAAGGAACAGGTTTTTCAGGTGTTGAAGTCGTGGAAACAGAAAGCATCCCGGATCTTTCGGATACACAGATAGGTGTTGTTATTTATGAGAAGGACACCGATGAAGGTTATTATCACGTAGAATCCGTAATTTCCGATGATTCACAGATCACTGCACTTCAGCTCGATTCACTTACGGATGAGATCCGCGATGCATTTGAAGACAAAAAGATCGAATACTCCGGAGCAACCGATTCTTCAGTAAGCCTTCTTTACGGAGATATCGGTACCGGTAAAGTCAAAACAGAGGAAGAGTATCTTTTGCGCGATGAGAGCAGGATGCCAAACAGCCAGCTTGTCATCTATTCAACGGTATATTCAATCATAATAATGATACTTGTTTCTCTTACGGTTTCCTATGTTATCAGCGCTGTTATGGAGGAAAAAACCTCAAAGCTCGTGGAGAATCTTCTTGTGAGCGTAAGACCGCTGGCGCTTATCATGGGAAAGATCGGTGCGATGATGGTCTACGTGCTTTCAATGCTCTTTTTTGGTGCCATAGGTTCGTCCATATCCAATTCCGTTATGGGAATGTTCTTTACTTCCAAAGCGGTGGAGGAAGTGAGCAATCATGTTGATTTCGCCGCTATAGCCGGGCTGAGCTTATGGAAGATACTGATCCTTTTGCTTTCGCTGATCCTCACTTATCTGATGTTTTCCATATTGGCGGGGATATTCGGAAGCGCCTGCACTAAGACAGAAGAGATAGGGCCTGTTGTTATGCTTCTTACAATGTTAAGCATGGCAGGTTATGTGGCCGGAATGGCGCTTCCATACCTCGATGTTCCGATCCTTGATAAGATAGTTTCGATAGTTCCTTTCATTTCGTCATATGTGGGACCTATATATTTTGTATGCGGACGGATTCCTTTTTACATATATCTGATAGGTCTGGCACTGCAGGTTGTGTTTATCATTTTCCTGTTCAG
Source organism: Lachnospiraceae bacterium UBA3632 (assembly GCA_002373975.1). GTDB lineage: Bacteria > Bacillota > Clostridia > Lachnospirales > Lachnospiraceae > AC2028. Next base: position 10,978 of record DFKZ01000118.1, read on the forward strand.
ACTTTGCGCAAAGGTATATCGCAAGCTGATAATCAATGACAGCAAGAAGCTTAATATTGTTGAGATATTTAAGCTGGCTGGAAAGGAGGCCTGATATGTTTAAAGGATTTAAAAACGTATTATCTTTTTCTTTCAGAAATCAGGCCGGGACAAAAGGGTTTAAAGTATTTACGGTGATCTTTGCCCTGATCCTTTTTGCACTTCCGCTTACAATAATGCTTATAATCGGCTATAACCTGAATAAAGACGATTCACTTAAGCCCTGCAATGCAAAGCACATCTATGTTGCAAACGAGACAATAACAGACAGCGGATTCTTTGATGAATTAAAGCAGCTCCCCGAGCCCCTCTACAATTCCATTGAATACACTATCTGTAAGGATACGGATGATGCGTTTGCCGCAGCAAAAGGCGATGCAGAAAGCCTTATACTCGTTATCTCCGCCGAGCAGAACCTTCATGCAGACATAATAATACCTGCTGACAGTAAGGTTAGCAAAGCCGATGCAAAGAATTATTATAAGTTCATGGGCAGGTATAAAGAACGCTTTAAATCTGCATTCAGCGGTCTTACCGAAGATCAGTACGAGATAATCGGCAGAGTGGTTGAGTATAAAACATATACTCAGACCGGATTTGAAAAAGGATACACAATAGAAGAAGATGAGGACAGAAACGATTCCATGATGCGCGATCAGGTGATGAGTGTGCTAAGGATGGCGCTTCCTTACGGAACTATCATGCTCCTTTATTTTCTGCTTCTTTCCTACGGACAGACTCTGGCTCAATCTGTTGTAATGGAAAAAGAATCAAAGCTCATGGATACAATGCTGATATCGGTGCGTCCGGAATCACTTGTTTTCGGAAAGTTGATAGCTACGGTATTAACCGTGCTTATGCAGGTGATCATCTGGATTGCTTCAGTTGTGCTTGGATTTGTGTTCGGCACATTCGGAATGAAGCTTATCTATCCGGGGACTAAACTTCATACCACGGTATTTTTCAGCGGCATGAAGGATCTTAATGTATTTACTCCGGTCAACGTGACCTTTGCAATAATCTTCCTTCTTCTCGGATTTGTATTATATCTTTGCCTTGCTGCTGTAGCCGGATCCATGGCCCAGAATAAGGAAGATGTGTCAAGCAAGAGTTCGCTTTTTATATTCCCTCTACTTATCAGCTTTTTCATCCTGATAGGCGGAGGCGGAATGAATGCGTCAGACACAAAGGTTTGGATGATGATCCTTCCTTTTACCGCAGCTATGATAATGCCTGCGGATGTAAGCCTTGGCGTAGTATCTCCCGGAATAATTGCTGCTTCCTTAGTATGTATGATCGCCTTCATAATGGCATTCGTTATTCTTGCGGGCAGGATCTACAAGATGATGTCGCTCTATAAGGGAAACAAGGTTTCTATAAGAGAAGTGCTCAAAATGACCTTTTCAAAAAACACATGAAAATGCATTAGAAATGCCTTAAAATAACAATATTTTGCGTTATTTTATTTGCAAAGCCACTAAATATATGGTATACTGAATCGGTATGAACAAATGTTCATATCGATTTTTTTGCTTCATAGGAAATTGCTCTGCATTTTCCTATGAAGCAAAAAACGCTCCGCTATGGATGCGACCGGTGCGCAGATGAATAATGCAAGCTAAAGCTTGCGCGCACCGGCGCGCAAAGAGTCGCAAGCGACTCTTTGTTCCTTATTGGTTTTAAGAGGTTTGTATGGCACAGAAAGAGATTTATGACGCATCGAGTATAACTGTCCTTGAGGGTCTGGAGGCTGTACGTGTACGCCCCGGAATGTATATCGGTTCGGTTACCACAAAAGGATTAAACCATCTTGTTTATGAGATAGTGGACAACTCGGTAGACGAACATCTGGCAGGGCATTGTGATAAGATATATGTCACCCTGGAAAAGGACGGATCCGCAACCGTATCGGATAACGGGCGTGGTATCCCCGTTGGCATGCATGAAAAAGGTATAAGTGCCGAAAGGCTTGTATTTACCACACTTCACGCAGGCGGTAAGTTCGATAATTCCGCATATAAGACCAGCGGTGGTCTGCACGGAGTAGGTTCTTCCGTTGTAAATGCGCTGTCAAAGCATCTTACGGTTACCGTAAAGACAGGCGGGGAGATATTCAAGGATTCTTACGAGCGCGGCATTCCCACCACAGAGCTTGTAAATGGACTTCTACCCGTTGTAGGTAAGACCCGTGATCACGGTACCACTATAAACTTCCTGCCTGATGATGAGATATTTGACAGGACAAGATTTGCCGAGGCCGATATCAAAAACAGGCTTCATGATACCGCATATCTTAATCCTTCACTGACAATCTATTACAAGGATTTAAGAGGTGACTCCCCTGAGGAGATAGTTTTCCACGAGCCCGACGGAATCTCAGGCTTTATCCGCCACATGAACGCCAACAGCGAAGCGGTTACGGATGTATGTTATTTCTCGGGTGAATTTGAAGGCATATTCGTTGAATGCGCTTTCCAGTATGTAAACGAATTCCATGAGAATGTACTTGGATATTGCAATAATATATACAATTCAGAGGGCGGTACTCACCTCACAGGCTTTAAATCGCAGTTTACTACTATAATCAATTCTTATGCACATGAGCTGGGTGTGCTTAAGGAAAAAGATAACAATTTCACAGGTGCGGATGTCAGAAACGGTATGACAGCCGTGGTTTCCATCAAGCATCCGGATCCCAGATTCGAAGGACAGACAAAGACAAAGCTCGACAATCAGGATGCGGCAAAGGCTGTTTCCAAGATCACATCCGACGAGGTTACAAGGTTCTTTGACAGAAATCTTGAAACATTAAAGAACATTATAGGATGCGCCGAAAAAGCCGCAAAGATCAGAAAAACGGAAGAAAAGGCCAAGACGAATCTTATTACAAAGCAAAAGTTTTCGTTTGATTCCAACGGAAAGCTGGCAAACTGCATTTCCAAGGAAGCCGATAAATGTGAGATATTCATTGTAGAGGGAGATTCCGCGGGAGGTTCCGCAAAGATGGCCAGAGACCGTATGTATCAGGCTATTCTTCCTATCCGGGGTAAGATCCTCAATGTAGAGAAGGCTTCCATCGACAAGGTACTTGCCAACGCTGAGATAAAGACTATGATCAATGCATTCGGATGCGGCTTTTCGGAAGGTTACGGGAACGATTTCGATATCACAAAGCTCAGGTACGATAAGATCATTATCATGGCCGATGCGGATGTGGACGGTGCTCATATTTCCACACTTCTTCTTACCTTGTTTTACAGGTTTATGCCGGAGCTTATATTTGAAGGGCATGTATATATTGCTATGCCGCCTTTATACAAGGCGATGCCCGCAAAGGGTCAGCAGGAGTATCTGTATGACGATAAGGCTCTTGAGAAGTATCGTAAGAATCACAAGGGAAGTTTTACTCTTCAGAGGTACAAGGGTCTTGGTGAGATGGATCCGGAACAGCTATGGGAGACAACTCTTGATCCGGAGCGCAGACGTATGAAGCTGGTGGAGATCGAGGATGCAAGAGCCGCTTCCGAGATGACGGAACTTCTGATGGGTACGGATGTGCCGCCCAGACGCGCATTTATTCATCAGCATGCAACAGATGCGCTGTTAGATGTTTAAATTACGGGTTAACTTACTAACTTAGTGACGGCATGGACAATATGAGTTGTAGTTTGTCTCATGGGCTCTGCTGCTAAATTCGCGCTCACTTAGCTAAGAGCAAAATCGGTCTCGGGCAACTCGCGACGCTCGCCTTATATGGCGAGCTGCTCAAACAATCCCTCGACACGATTTCCGCACGTGGCGCTCATTAAGCGCGGCGCCTAATTCGATCAAACTACAATCTCATATCGCCCATACCTGTTACTGAGTAGTACTGTAGCAGTCGTTTATGGTTTTATAAATAACAAGTGCCAGGCACAGACGATGATAGCTTCCGTGAGCGCACCATGTAGCGCCGCCGGCACTTAGCGAAAACAAGCAAAGCGCAGTTTGAGCTTAGTACCGCTGCGTGTCGCGGTATGAGCCGCGAGGCGTGTGCGCGACGGAACTATCATTGGCTGGGCCGTCACTATCTCTTTGCGGAGACAAATTTTGCGCCAGCGCGGAGACGTAGCGAATCCATACTTGAAACGCGAAGTCCGTCACTAAGTTAAATCATAAAACTATTAGTAA
>DFKZ01000119.1 GCA_002373975.1 Lachnospiraceae bacterium UBA3632
AAGAGGCTGTGGTTGGAGCCTTTCAGTAACCGTCTATGCGGTAGGAGCAATTCACCAATCCACAGCATCTCTAACAGCATACCCGATACCTTAGATTAGGTAAAGAATGGGTATGACTATATAATACGAGGAGCTTAATATGGATACAGTACTTGTTTGCGATGATGATAAAGAGATAGTTGATGCGATAGAGATCTATCTTTCAAGAGAAGGTATAAATGTATTAAAGGCACATAACGGAAAAGAGGCTCTGGAGATTATTGAAAAAGAGGATGTTCAGCTCCTTCTTGTGGACATTATGATGCCGGAAATGGACGGAATAGAGACTACCAAAAAGATAAGAGAAACCAGCTCTCTTCCCGTGATCCTTCTTTCTGCAAAATCAGAGGAAAAAGATAAGATCATGGGCCTTGATATAGGTGCGGATGATTATGTGACAAAGCCCTTTAATGCGGGAGAGCTTGTGGCAAGAGTAAAATCCAATCTGCGCAGATATACCTCCCTTGGAAGCGCCAAGGATGAGAACTCCCATATAATCAGCATCGGCGGGCTTCTTATAAATGATGAAAACAAGCAGATTTCCGTTGACGGAGAGTTTGTAAGGCTTACACCCATCGAATATAATATCCTGTTTTTCCTTGCAAGAAATAAGGGAACGGTTTATTCTTCCGCTCAGATATATGAGCATATCTGGAACGAGAAACCTCTGGATGCCGAGAACACAGTTGCAGTTCATATAAGACATATCAGAGAGAAGATCGAGATAAATCCCAAGGAACCTGAATACCTGAAGGTAGTGTGGGGAGTAGGATACAAGATAGAAGATAAGAAATGAAGAAAATAATCATAAAAAGAGTGATAGTAAGCATTCTGCTTCATGTTGTCGCAGCGTTTATTTTTATCGTATCGGCTAACCTTGTCACTCATTCAACATTTACGATCAAATACATAGATGACAGTGTTACTTATGAAAGCGGCAGCCTGTCCGGTGCCAAGTATATGGATGAATCGGAGATCCATACCCAGATATACACCAGACAGATGCAGGATATCATCACTCTGTGCGCACTGAAGAATACACTTGAAAAAAGCGGACCGGATTTTTCATCCGGTTCGGTTAATGTGCTTGATTATATCTATGGCATCTATGGCGGCTACGGTAGCAGCTTCGGTATGGAGCCTGTCAAGTTTTCCATTGATAACCTCATCAAATGGGGCAGAAAAGGTTTCACATATTCAGATATCGTATTTACAGAGCAGGAGTTCATGAATTTTTATGACTCCGTGTATTCAGTAGATGAGCTTCTTATATACTGTCCGGATATGTTAAGCTCCCAGGTTGCGGATGACGGAGAAAGATATATAACCGTAAAGTTTCTGGATATTGAGTACCCGACGGAGGACGGTGTAGCGTATCTGGCCAATTATGCATCTGACTGGGTGGAGTTTAGCGATATCCAGGATTGCATAGTATATGCGGGTACCAAGTTTTCGCAGTATTATGACATGTATCGCACCGGTATACTTCTTTACGACAATCATGATATCAATCTTAAGTATGTCATTAAATGTGCAGGCTCGGTATATACAAATATCGCAAAGAATGTTCTGGACAGTACGAATGCTTCAGATGCTGCGCTTACCGATTATTTTTCGGAGAACTCCGATTATATTATTTATTATCCCGAGGAACTTGAGTATTCAACCATATCGGATGTAAGCGAGTCGGAGCTGTATATCATGATCCGCACATACGAGGAGGATCTGGGAACTCCCATCAAGATATGGGCCTATGTCGATAATGATTATTCCATCAAGGATGATGCTTTTTCCACTGCTTATATGTACGGGGAAGGCAAAAGAGGCACTCTGGGCAGAAATATAGTATTTCTGGCGGCGCTTGCATTTGTTTATGCATCCGTTACGTTCCTTATGGCTAAAAACGCCGGATTTGCCAAAAATTACGGTGTATACGAATTTGCGTACGATAAGCCCTTTATTGAATTGTATCTTCTTGCTGCAGTAGTATTTATTATAGGTTCGAGCTTTTATTTCAGAAAAACGAATGTCACATCCGAAAGACTATTCTATCCTTTGATAATTGTATTCGGCATTCTGACCAGCCACGCGGTGCAGAGCTTTATAAATACACTTGTACGAGATATACGAAATAAAAAATTCAAAAGCAGATCTATGACCTACAGGCTTGTTATGTTTTTCTCGGATGTGAGAGATAATGTGGAAAACAGCAAGAATCCCTATGTCAGAGTGCTTTTACCCTTCAACTATTACTTTATTATCAATTTTGTATTGATAGTTATAATCATGCTGCTTCAAAACAGAGCCAGGTATTTCTGGGTATTTGTAACGATAGTATTGCTTATTGTTATAAATGTACTGTTTGCTGCCAGAAGCATTAAGAAAGCATCCGATTTTAACGAGATCCTGGAAGGCGTCAGAAGGATCGGCTCGGGAGAGCTCGATTATAAGATAAACACCGAAAAGATGCTCGATACAAATAAAGATTTTGCCGAGCAGATCAATAATATCGGAGAAGGCATTCAGAGTGCGGTCAAAACCAGCATGCGTGATGAAAAGATGAAGTCCGATCTTATCACAAATGTTTCACACGATCTAAAAACGCCGCTCACGTCAATCATAAACTATGTAAATCTGCTTGAGGATGAGAATATTACGCAGGAGCCTGCCGCAGGGTATATCAAAACTCTTGACGAAAAGGCAAAAAGATTAAAGCAGCTCCTTATCGATCTTATCGATGCGTCCAGGCTTTCTTCAGGTACTACGGAGGTGAATCTTCAGAAGATCAGAGTTTCTGAACTGGTAAACCAGATAGTTGCCGAGTTCTCTGATAAGCTGGCAGAAAGAAATCTGTCGGTCATCTTTGACGGAAAATCAGAATCATATATTATGGCGGACGGCAGACACATGTGGAGACTTATGGATAACCTCTTTGAAAATGTGTGCAAGTATTCGCTTATGGGAACCAGGGTTTATGTTGAGGTGAGAGATTTTTCCTCCGCAGGAGACGGCGATCAATATGACGGTGTTAAAGATAAGCTTTTGATCAGCATAAAAAACGTCTCGGCAACGCCCAATAAAATGCAGGGAAGTGAGCTTACCGAGAGGTTTATAAGAGGCGATTCCTCCAGAACTTCAGAGGGAAGCGGCCTCGGACTGTATATTGCCAAGAGCCTTACCGAACTGCAGGGCGGAACCTTTGAAATAATAGCAGACGGAGACCTCTTTAAGGCTACGATGATATTTGATATAAGCAGATAAACAGCTCTTAGAGAATGCTACTATATTTTTTGACAACAAAATGATCTGCCCTACACTATCGCCCGATCTGAATATCCTGATGCGACTTGTACTCTTCGAGTATTGCATGCATCTTATCAGCAGTAGCCATAACATTTGAGAGAGATGCATCATGGTTCATGAAGTCGACGATGGAAGCGATAAGCTTACTCATATCTGCTTCGCAGAACCATTTGCGTGAATAGATCTCGGGTGGAAGGTAGGTGAGGTTTGTTGTTATAACCTTATCAAAGGCGCCTTTCTCGTATGCCTTATCAAATCCGGCAAGACCTTCTGTGAAAAGACCGAAGGTGGTGCAGATAAACACTTTACCCGCACCCATTTCCTTGAGCTTTTGAGCTGTATCAAGCATGGAACCGCCGGAGGAGATCATATCATCCATTATGATCACATCTTTTCCATCCAGAGAATCTCCAAGGAATTCGTGGGCGACGATGGGGTTTTTCCCGTTCACAATGGTGGTGTAATCACGTCTTTTGTAGAACATGCCGGTATTTAGCCCCAATACGTTTGCAAAATAGATCGCTCTGTCGAGAGCGCCCTCGTCGGGGGCGATAACAACAAGGTGATCCTTATCTACATTCAGGTTATTGTCGCATGTGAGCAGAGCCTTCATGAACTGGTACGGCGGCATGAAGTTGTCAAATCCCTTAAGGGGAGTGGCATTTTGAACTCTGGGATCATGGGCATCGAATGTAATAAAGTTGCTCACACCCATATCGTAGAGCTCTTCGAGCATGTATGCCGCATCCAGAGATTCAAGACCGTTTCTTCTGTGCTGGCGTCCCTCATACAGGAAGGGCATTATAATGTTAACGCGCGCAGCTTTTCCGTTGCATGCTGCGATCACACGCTTTAGATCCTGGTAATGATCATCAGGGGACATATGATTCTCGTAACCGTTCATCTGATATGTGATGGAATGATTGCACACGTCCACCATAATGAATACATCTTTACCGCGGACGGATTCATTTATGATTCCCTTTGATTCACCGCTTCCGAAGCGGGGGATATCATAGCTTAAGAGGTAATTATCCTCCTTATAACCGTGAAATGCAGGATCGTTTTTTACAGAATCGTTGTGAACGACCTTGCGGAATTCAACCAGGTATTTATTAACGATCTCACCCATTTTTGCCATTGAAGGCAGGGCGATGAGCTTAAGGGCTCCGACAGGCATTGCGTTTTCAAGTTCCGCTACGTTAGGCATAAATTCCTCCGAATGTGGTATACTATTTGCAAAATATTATTTTACATACAAGGGGCTTAGTACGTCAAGTTTACATAATGCAAACTCGCGTCACTCAATCAGCAATCTAATAAGTTGGTAAGTTATCTTGTAAGACGATAAAAACAGGTTTTCCTTGAGAAAGTGAACATGAATAAAAGGCACAAGCACATAATAAGTGAAATAATCAGAGGCAGCATTGCGGAAGAAATGGGTCTTGAACCCGGTGATGCCATCATTTCCATAAACGGAAACGAGATAGAAGATATATTCGATTATCAATATTATTCCATGGACAGTGAGCTTAACATCGTTGTCGAATCAAAGGACGGAGAAGAATGTCTGCTGGAGATCGAAAAAGATGAGGATGAGGAACTGGGGATCATTTTCGATAACGGCCTGATGGATAATTACAGATCATGCCATAACAAGTGTATATTCTGCTTTATCGATCAGAACCCTCCGGGAATGCGCGAAAGCCTGTATTTTAAAGATGATGATTCCAGGCTGAGCTTCCTGCAGGGCAATTACGTTACCCTCACGAATATGTCCGACCATGATGTGGACAGGATCATTAAGTATAATCTTTCACCTATAAATATTTCTTTCCACACCATGAATCCCGAGTTAAGGTGCAGGATGCTGAATAACCGCTTTGCCGGAGAAGCTCTTAAAAAGGTGGAGAGATTTTATGAAGCCGGCATCACTATGAACGGTCAGATTGTGCTTTGCCCCGGATGGAATGACGGAAAAGAGCTTGAATACTCAATAAATGAGCTCATGAAATATCTTCCTGTTCTGGAAAGCGTTTCGGTCGTACCGGTAGGTCTTACAAGATTCCGTGACGGCCTTGAAAAGCTCAGGGCCTTTACTCCGGAAGAATGCGGCGAAGTGATTGATATTATAGAAAAATATCAAAAGACGGCATACGAAAGATCCGGTCTTCATTTCATACATGCAAGCGATGAATTCTATATTGTCGCAGGAAGGGATCTGCCCGAGAGCGGAAGATATGATGATTACAGACAGATCGACAACGGAGTCGGGAAGGCAAGATTCATTATTGATGATTTTAATGAGACCTTAGAAAGAGTAAGATCAAACCCCGAAATATGTGCAGCCATCAGGCCCAGAACCGTTTCAACCGTAACGGGAACCCTTACCACCGGTATGAATGAGGAGTTTGCCTGCAGGATCGAGGAAGCGTTCCCCGGGGTAAAGGTCAATGTGTACACCATACTTAATGATTTTTACGGCCACGGTATAACTGTTACGGGCTTGCTTGTGGGTTCGGATATAATAAATCAGCTAAGAGGAAAAGAACTTGGTGAAAGGCTGTATCTTCCCGAAACTTGCTTAAGGAGCGGAAGTGACGAGTTCCTCGACGATGTAAGAGTGCCTGAGCTTGAAGATGCTTTACAATGCGGCGTAAGTATTGTAAAATCAAGCGGGCGGGATTTTGTTTTTTCGATGCTCGGAATAAGGGATTTATAACCCGTAAAAATGCTTATTTAGGATTTAATATATGTCAGACAGAAATAATAAACCAATAGTAGCCATCGTGGGCAGACCTAACGTCGGGAAATCGACGCTTTTTAACATGCTTGCGGGTGAAAAAATATCGATAGTAAAGGATACTCCGGGTATTACCAGAGACAGGATATATGCAGATGTTACCTGGCTCGACAGAGAGTTTACCCTGATAGATACCGGTGGAATAGAGCCTGACAGCAGCGATATCATTCTTTCGCAGATGCGCAATCAGGCCCAGATAGCGATAGATACCGCAGATGTGATAATCTTTCTGGTGGACGTAAAACAGGGACTTGTGGATTCCGATTCAAAAGTGGCAGATATGCTGAGGCGTTCGCAAAAGCCTGTGGTGCTTGTTGTAAACAAAGTGGATTCACCTGAAAAATACATGGCGGACGTTTACGAATTCTATAATCTCGGGATCGGTGAACCTTTTGCGATATCATCCACAAACAAGCTCGGAATAGGTGATATGCTGGACGAAGTGATATCTCATTTTCCGGAAAGAGATAACACTGGAGAGGAAGAAGAACTTCCCAGGGTTGCGATCGTAGGAAAGCCTAATGTAGGAAAATCAAGTCTTATCAACAAATTCCTCGGAGAAGACAGGCTTATCGTGTCCGATATAGCGGGTACCACCAGAGATGCGGTTGATACAAGAGTAAAATATAAAGAAAAAGAATATATATTTATAGATACTGCAGGCGTAAGGCGCAAGAATAAGATAAAAGAAGACCTCGAGCATTATATGATCATTCGCACGGTGGGAGCTATCGAGCGCTCCGACGTGGTGGTGCTTGTCATTGATGCGACAGAGGGCGTGACAGAGCAGGATGCCAAGATCGCCGGTATTGCCCATGACAGAGGTAAGGCCGTGATCATAGCGGTAAATAAATGGGATGCCGTAGAAAAAGACGATAAGACCATTTACAGATTTACCGAAAAGGTGCGGGATACTTTATCCTTCATGCAATATGCAGAGATCTTATTTATATCCGCATTGACCGGACAGAGGCTTCCGAAGCTTTTTGAAACTATTGATGCGGTATATGAGAATCACGCGATGAGAGTCGGCACCGGCGTACTCAACGAGATCATGTCCGAAGCGGTTGCGATGCAGCAGCCACCGAATGACAAGGGTAAAATACTTAGACTCTATTACATCACCCAGGTTGCGGTAAAGCCGCCGACATTCGTCATTTTTGTAAACGACAAGGAACTAATGCATTTCTCTTATACAAGATATATAGAGAATCAGATAAGAAAGACTTTTGGATTTGTGGGAACACCGCTTAAATTTATAATCAGGGAGCGTAAGGAAAATGATATACGCAGTTAGAGCATTTTCATTACTGATAGGTCTGGCTTTCGGATTATTCCAGACCGGATATATTGTAGGTAAAGCAAACGGAGTGGATTTAAGGACCGTAGGAAGCGGAAATTCGGGTACCACCAATGCCGTAAGAGTGCTCGGAACAAAACAGGGACTTCTGGTGCTTGCGGGTGATGCCGCCAAAACTCTGCTTGCAATGATGATAGTGTTTTTTACGTTCGGAAGAATGTATCCTGAAATGAAGCTGCTTCTTTGCATGTATGCCGCACTGGGCGCTATTCTTTCGCACGACTTTCCCTTCTATATGCACTTTAAAGGCGGTAAGGGTATTGCGTGTACAGCGGGTTATTGCATAGCTCTTTGTTTCTTTAATCCATGGATCTTTATTGTCACGTTTTTTGTATTCCTTATTCCCTGGCTGATCACTCATTATGTTTCGCTGGGATCTCTCTGCGTATATGTGGCGCTGGTGTTTGAATTTGTTCTCTACGGACAGATGCAGTGGCCGGGATTTCAGTATGAACAGCCTGTGCTTATAGAGATCTATGTAATTGAGTTTATCCTCGGAGCCCTTGCGTTTTTCCTTCACAGGAAAAATATAGTAAGGCTTGTAAAAGGTGTTGAGAGCAAGACTTACCTCAGAAAGAGCAAAAGAGACGAATATAATGCAATGAAAGCAGCCAAAGAGGCGGCTGAAAAAGCTGCCAATGAGGCAGGTGAAAGTTCTGTAAAATAAGAGAGGTAAAAAGTATATGGCCAATGTTACGATACTGGGCGGAGGAACATGGGGCATTGCACTGGCTCAGCTCCTTGATAAAAACGGCCACAATGTAAAAGTGTGGTCCGCGCTGGAAAAGGAAATAAAAGTTTTATCAGAGACCCATACTCATCCGGGACTTCCGGGAGTAGTCCTTTCCGAAAAGATTACTTATACGCTCGACGATAAAGAGGCAGTTACCGGCGCAGATCTGCTTGTGATGGCGGTTGCAAGTGCATTTACGAGAAGGACTGCTAAAAGGCTTTCGCCTTATGTTGTAAAGGGACAGAAGATAGTTGCAGTGGCAAAAGGTATTGAAGAAGATACCCTTATGACTCAGGCGGATATTGTATCCGATGAGATCCCTCAGGCGGAAGTGGCCGTACTTTCGGGCCCCTCACACGCCGAAGAAGTATCCAAGTTCATGCCCACTACAGTGGTAGTCGGATCCGAAAATAAAGAGACCGCAAAGTATATTCAGAATCTTTTCATGTGTGATGTATTCAGAGTATATACCAGCAGCGATGTGCTTGGTATTGAGCTTGGAAGCTCACTCAAAAACGTTATCGCACTTGCGGCAGGTATTTCGGACGGTCTCGGTTACGGAGATAACGCAAAAGCAGCCATAATTACCAGAGGAATTGCCGAAATGTCAAGGCTTGGAACCGCTATGGGCGGAAAGGCTGAAACTTTTGCCGGACTTACCGGTATCGGTGACCTTATCGTTACCTGTGACAGCATGCACTCCAGAAACAGGAGAGCCGGAATCCTAATCGGTCAGGGCAAAACCATGAAAGAAGCTGTTGACGAAGTTCAGCAGGTTGTTGAAGGCATCTATTCCGCGAAAGCAGCTCTCGCTCTTGCCCGGAAATATCAAATCCAGATGCCCATAGTTGAGCAGGTGAATGAAGTCCTGTTCGAAGATAAGAAAGCCCTTGATGCTTTTAACGATCTTATGAACCGCGAGCGTAAGGATGAAGTATAGATAATAGTCAGCAACATACGATGATAGCTTCCGTGAGCGCACCATGTAGCGCCGCCGGCACTTACTGAGAACAAGCGTAAGCGCCGTTCGAAGTTAGTACCGCTGTGTGCGCGATATGAGCCGAGAGGCGTGTGCGCGGCGGAACTATCATTGGATGGGGCGTAACTAAGATAAAACTTATTTGTTAAAGGTGATACAATGCAAGAATTTAACAGTACAAAAGATTATGTAGCAAGCGAAGAACTCATGGCGAGCGTTAATATTGCAATGGCTCTGGAAAAGCCCCTTCTCATTAAGGGCGAGCCCGGAACGGGAAAAACACAGCTTGCACAGGCTGTAGCCCAGGCACTTAACAAAAGGCTTATCATCTGGAACATCAAATCCACAACAAAAGCCCAGGATGGTCTTTATATCTACGACACCATTCAGAGACTCTATGACGGACAGTTCGGAGAGAGCGGAGTGGACGATATTTCGAGGTATATAAAGCTTGGAAAGCTTGGAGAAGCTTTTTCAAGCGAGGATCAGGTTATACTTCTTATAGACGAGATCGATAAAGCGGATCTGGAGTTTCCCAACGACCTTCTCTGGGAGCTTGATCAGATGGAGTTTTACATTAACGAGACAAAAGAGACCGTCAAGGCTAAGCACAGGCCTGTGGTGATAATCACCTCCAATGCCGAGAAGGAGCTTCCGGATGCGTTTTTAAGAAGATGTATTTTCCATTACATCGATTTCCCCGATAAGGAGCTGATGGCACAGATCGTAAAGGTTCATTACCCGGATGTGGAAGAAAACCTTCTTAATGCAGCTATGGACACTTTCTACGATATCAGGAATATTCATGATATACGTAAAAAGCCCAGCACATCAGAGCTGATAGATTGGGTAAATGCTCTTCAGATAGGCGGTATCAGTGCGGATCAGATAAGAGCAAAGCTTCCCTTTGTGGGAGTAGTTGTTAAAAAGGATGAGGACCTTGAACTGGTAAGAAAGGGCGGACTCGTTTAGTGTTTCAAAACTTCTTTGAAAGCTTAAGAGCAAAGGGACTTCATGTAACCCTCGGAGAATTTCTTGACCTGCAGAATGCGCTTGATAAAGGGCTCTGCGGCAGTTCTCTTACGCAGTTTTATTACATATCAAGGATGATACTCGTAAAGTCCGAGACTGATTACGATAAATTCGACATGGCATTCGAGGAGTGTTTTAAAGCAGCCGAGCATGAGACAGAAGTCGGTGCTCAGATGCTCAGATGGCTTGATAAATCCGAGATGCTGGAGCTTGCCCATGAGGAGGCAAGAAAACACCTCAATCAGACAGAGGACCTGCAGATCGATAAGGACGATGTCGAAGAGAAGTTCAAGCAGAGATTAAAGGACCAGAATGAAGAGCATAACGGAGGTTCTTTCTGGATAGGAACCATGGGAAAGACATCCTTCGGAAATATGGGCGGAAATGTCGGAGGCGTGCGTGTAGGCGGGCAGACGGGTTACCAGAGTGCGTTTTCGGTTGTCGGTGCCAGAAAGTATCGGGATTTTCGCGATGACAGGGTGATGGATAACAGGCAGTTTCAGCTTGCATTCAGACGTCTTCGCCAGTTTTCCGCAAATCTGGATATCCCCGAATCCGAGCTCGATATTGACAGAACGATAGACAAAACATGCAATCAGGGCGGTGTTTTGAATATCGTTATGAAAAAGCCTAGAAAAAATGCCGTTAAGCTGATGCTGCTCATGGACAGCGGCGGGACAATGATCCCCTACAGCTCATTGTTAAATGATCTGTTCCAGGCGGTAAATAAATCGAATCACTATAAAGACGTAAAGTGTTATTATTTTCATAATTGCATCTATAATCACCTTTATAAGACTCCGGAATGCGAAAACGGTGACTGGGTCGAGACTGAATGGCTGTTCAGAAATGCAGACAGCGATTATAAGGTGATAATAGTCGGTGATGCTGCTATGGCGCCCGAGGAGCTTTATTCCGACACGGGAAATTACCGCGGACCAAACGGTGGTCTTTCCGGATATGAATGGCTGAAACTGGTTAAGCGGCATTATAAAAAGGTTGTATGGCTTAATCCCAAGATGGCGCCCGGTAAGGCTCCGTGGAGAGAAGCCGAGACGGCCTGCAAGGAATTGTTCCCCATGTATAAGCTTACTGTGGCTGGATTGAACAGAGCCATGTATGAACTGATGGCTCCCAAAAGGTGACGGGATAAGGTGATAATATGAAAACGAATAGTCTTACAGACCTTATAAAAACAAGGTTTCGCGAAGAAAAGGCGGTATTTCGATACCGAACCTAAAGTGAAATTCAAATAAAAATAATTCAGGAGATTTATATAAAATGGGAATTTATGAAGAATTAAAGGCCAGAGGCCTTATTGCACAGGTTACTGATGAGGAGCAGATAAGAGATCTGATAAACTCCGGAAAGGCAACCTTCTATATTGGATTTGACTGTACCGCAGACAGCCTTACCGCAGGTCATTTTATGGCACTTACTCTTATGAAGAGGCTGCAGATGGCAGGGAATAAGCCCATAGCACTTATCGGCGGCGGAACTACCATGATCGGAGATCCTTCGGGCAGGACCGATATGAGAAAGATGCTTACAAGAGAAGATATCGATCATAATGCAGAATGCTTTAAGCGCCAGATGGAGAGATTTATCGACTTTTCCGACGGAAAAGCACTGATGGTAAACAATGCTGACTGGCTTATGAATCTTAATTACATAGAACTGCTGCGCGAGGTCGGAGCATGCTTTTCGGTTAACAATATGCTTCGTGCGGAGTGCTACAAGCAGCGTATGGAAAAGGGTCTTTCATTCCTTGAGTTTAACTACATGAT
>DFKZ01000108.1 GCA_002373975.1 Lachnospiraceae bacterium UBA3632
GGTTTTCAGGGAATAAATCCTGAAGAAATAATTTGTTTGATATATTCCTCGATAGCTCAATGGTAGAGCACTGCGGCGGGTTCCCTGTTTATAGTAGTTCTAAAGTGGCTATCAAACTTACACTTTCCTCGATAGCTCAATGGTAGAGCACTCGGCTGTTAACCGAGTTGTTGTAGGTTCGAGCCCTACTCGGGGAGCTAAGGTATGAATTCGCAAAGCGAATTCAAGCCCTCGATGCAAAGAACGCATCGAGGAAAAGGCCTGCGCTGGCGCTCCGGCGCGCACTCACGACTTTGCAGGCAAAGTCGTTGTTGCGATCGTCGATTTGCTTCGCAAATGCGACGACTTTTAGGGATCTTTAGCTCAGTTGGTTAGAGCAACCGGCTCATAACCGGTCGGTCCTGGGTTCGAGTCCCCGAAGATCCACGAAAAAGCTCTTGCGATAAGCAAGAGCTTTTTTGATTTCAAGGAATAAATTCATTAATACAAAAATGCAATTTCTTCTGATATTTCTTTGAAGTCTATCAGGCACTTTCCGTCATAGATGCTGACCGGGACCTGATCATCAAATCCGTATATAAACACATCCGGATCGTCGCCGAAGAGGTAGACGATTATCTTTCTGCGGTCGGGATCCACGATCCAATACTCCCGCACACCTGCCAAGCGGTACTTTTCGGTCTTGATATTCATGTCTTTTTTTCTTGTGGAAGGGGAGAG
The DNA here is from genome assembly GCA_002373975.1 of Lachnospiraceae bacterium UBA3632. Classification (GTDB taxonomy): domain Bacteria; phylum Bacillota; class Clostridia; order Lachnospirales; family Lachnospiraceae; genus AC2028. The sequence continues at coordinate 721 of DFKZ01000108.1, forward strand.
TATTTCGACCACAAAGTCCGGATTACCAAATAGTCTTGCCATGCGTATCTTACTTCTGTCGCAGACTACAAATACATCCGGCTGAACGATTGTCTTATCATCACAGTCGAGTTGGATATCAGCAGGTGATATAAAAGGCATACATGTCCCCTTTTGATCGGATATATAGTTTCTCAGCTTCGTATATATTTCACCTGCGATTATCTGATGCGCGTAAGTAGGAGCCGACATGTCGTAAAAAACTCCGTCTATCATCTCTACCCTTTTTTCATCGGGAAGTGAGAGATAATCTTCAAGAGTATAACTGCCCTGTCTGTCCCAATCGGAGCCGTCAATTCCTTTTATAACATAGTCGGGACCCGATTCCCGGAGCACAGATGGTGTTTCCGGGCCGGTTTCGTATCTGAAAGGCTGAGACTTCCCTGATCCCAGTACTGCTTCAAGGGCCAGCATTGTTGTCCTGCGGGGATTCTTAGTCACCCCGCCCATCACTTTCTGCACTGTGCTGAGCGGAAGCCCCGAAAGTTTAGCAATGTCTTTCGCGGAAAGGCACATTTCTTTTTTTCTTTTATTTAATTCATCTATATTCATACTATATCCCTCCTTATGCATTTCCATAAATGCACCATAAATATACCAAAAACGCGCTAAAATATCAATTTATACACTGAAAAACACATCTATTATGATTAAATGGATAATAAAAGGGTATTATTTGGAAAAACAGGGTAATAGTTTTTTATCATAAGCGGATATTATTCCCAAAATCATCAGCGTACAATAATTCTGACATAAGATTGTACGCAGCTTATTTCTATGTTATTCTAAAATTGTATGACTATGTAATATATTTCCAATCAATTTAAACGGAGATAATGCTATGTATAAGATCGCTCTTTTGACAGACGGATGGAAAAGATATGTGACCTATGGCTGGGTGTGCGGTATCAAAGACCGCGCTAAGGAGCTGGGTGTCGACATATGTCTGTACACATACAACACCAACGGTAACCTCAGTCATGACGAGAAGTTCAATGAAGGCGAATACTCTCTTTACGAACTTATAGATTATTCGTTTTTCGACGGTTTTATTTTTGACTGCACCAATACCAACGATCCTTATGTGATCGAATCGGTTGTCGGCAAGCTCAAAGAGGTATCGGTGCCTGTTGTGAGCATCAGCTTTTATGTAGAAGGCTTCTACTATGTGGGTAACGATAACAAAAATCTTATCCGTGAGATAGTAGGTCATATGATAGATGTTCACGGCTGCAGAAATTTTGTGTTTGCGGGTGGCCCCAAGAACAATTACGAGAATAAGCAGCGCTTTGAGGGATTCTGCCAGGCTCTTACAGAGCACGGTCTGACCCTCTCCGGCGACAGTTTTATGTTTGGGGATTATGATTATGATACCGGAGTCAGATACATAGATGAGTGGACCGATTCCGGCCGTGCACTTCCTGATGTGTTTATCTGCGCCAACGACAATATAGCCGCGGGAATGTGCTCGGAGGCCGAGAAAAAAGGCATAAAGATTCCGGAAGATTTACGGATAACAGGATTTGATAATCTGGATAAGGCCGCATATTTCAAGCCGCAGATCGCTACGGTCAATCACAACCGCGGGCTTTTAAGCGGCAAGGCTTTTGACATTCTCCTTGCGCTTATGAGAGGAGAGGAAGTCGGTATAAAGACATATATGCACAGCGAAATAGTGCCGGCGGAATCCTGCGGATGCAAAAATACAGGAAAAGTAGATTACAGAGATTACGCGAAATGGCAGATAGAGTGGAGCGTAACACGTGACAGATTCGATGAAAGGATCCTGGAACTGGAAAAGAGATTTGCCGACTGTCACAGCATGCAGGGTCTTTTTGACAGCCTGACCGATTATGTGACAGGCATGGACTGTGAGGGTATCTTTATCTGTGTAGATGAGACTCTTTTAAATGCTTCTCCTGATGAAAAGCTCTCCGAACAAGATCTGGATCTTGACAGGCTGGTGGTCGTATCGGGAGTGGATCACGGTAAAAAGCAGTACTCTGTAAGAAATGCTCACGATCTGAAAAAGTATCTGTCGGAAGCAAAAGAGTCCCGTGATTATATGGCTTTGCCCATACATTTCCAGAATCGAAGGGTAGGTGTGACCTACCTTCTTGAACCGGATTTCCTTTACGATTTTCCGCTGTTTTTTGACGCACATCACACCTTCATAGACAGGCTCGAAAATATTTACATTCAGACCCAGCTTTCCAACACCGCGGCAAGAATGATGAATCTTTACAACAAGGATGTGCTCACCGGCCTCTACAATCGTATCACTTACAACGAGATGATCGCACCCAGATTCATCACCTATCAGCAGGAAGGTGTTATCTGCGCCATCTGCTTCTTTGATGTGGATCATTTTAAAGCCATAAATGACACCTTCGGACATGATCTGGGTGATAAAGTGCTTGTGACCATAGCCTGCACGTTGAGGGCACTTAAACCCAAGGATTCCTATGCATACCGCTTCGGCGGCGATGAATTCGTCGTGTTTATTCCTTACGCATCCCCCGGGAAGGTTGACAGGTTCACATCAGGAGTGGTGGCAGAGCTTGCGGAAAGAAACATAGAGATAAGCACCGGCGTGATATATACCGAGAAGGATACCGTGCGGACATCCGATGAGTACCTGGTCAAGGCGGATGAGTGCATGTATGAAGTGAAAAGAGCACGCCACGAGAAGCAGTCAAGGGAAAACGGTGAGATCAAAAAGCCTGATGTTGAGAAGAGGGCAGGAAAAACATATTTTTACAAGGGAATGGATATCTCAAGTCTTCCCGAAAAGGAAGAGAGAGGTTTCAGATTCCGCGACATGGACGGAGCTGTCATGGATCCGTTGGATCTTATCATCAAATATAATGTCAATTCCGTCAGACTCAGGATATGGAATGATCCCACGCAGTTTCCCGAGGCCCGTGGCTACTGCGATCTGGCGCACACATTGAATCTGGCGCGCAGGATCAAGGATAAGGGACTTCATTTCATGCTGGATTTCCACTATTCGGATTACTGGGCAGATCCCGGTCAGCAGAGAAAGCCTGCGGCGTGGAAGGACTTTGATCTTCACGAACTTGCGGATGCGGTTTACAGGTATACGAAAGAGACTCTTATAGAGCTTTCAAAGATAGATGCGCTTCCCGATATCGTGCAGGTCGGGAATGAGATACGGAGCGGCATGCTTTTCCCCGAAGGGGCTGTTCCGAATTACAATGCACTGGCACTTCTGGTTAATTCGGGTATCAGGGCTGTAAGAGAAATATCCGAGGATATAGAAGTCATGATCCATCTGGACCAAGGCGGAAGATTCTATCTGCTCAGAGAATGGTTTGATGCGATGTACGCAGCGGGAATGGAGCCCATCGATGCGATAGGGATAAGTTTTTATTCCTTCTGGCACGGCACATTCAGGGATCTGAAGGATTCAATGATACAGCTCAGATCGAGATACAAAGTTCCGGTCTACGTGGTAGAGACTGCACATCCATGGCGCCACTGCGAAAACGAACATATAAGCAAGGATATGATGAATATGGCAGGATTCCCTGCAGGTGTGGAAGAGCAGAAAAAGTCGCTGTTACTTACCATGAATATTGCCGCACAGACGGCCGGCGGAGGCAAAACCGGAGTTTATTACTGGGAGCCGCTTTGCATAACCGGGCAGGATTTCGGAAGCTGGGATGAAAACATGGGAATGCTTGACACGGACGGGACAGCGCTTGAATCCTTTGAAAGCTTCAGAGATTTTGATCCGGAGCATCCTTCGATAGACAACATAGATGATTATATCGCAGCCCTTTATTCATCGGGAAATAAGACAGCAGTTCCGGAGGGAACGGATATACTCTCCAACGGTGATTTCGCAGACGGAAGCTCCGGATGGTGGATCAACGCCTCGGACAATGTGGAATACAGAGTGGAGAATAATGAGCTGAGTCTTGATTCCAGGGAGAATTTCAAGTTCAGCATCGCAAGGGATGTGCTTATCAGTTCACCCGGAAAGTACAGCTTTATGCTCGATCTCAGAGGAAGCAATACAACCGGCGTATCGGTCAAAATGTTCCTGAGACAGATCGGCTGCGACGGAGAAAAGCGATATGAAAAGGCCATCTACCCCTCCGATGTGGACTTTGTGACATATATGCTTGATGGTGTGGAATTGGAAAACGGGACAATTCAGGTTGGCCTTGAGATCGACGCACCGCCTATTTATGCAAGAGTAACGAATTTCAAGCTTATCCTTGAGGGAGAATAAAGGCCAAAGAATTGGTCTTCCATGCATTATTATAATTCTCTGATAATTGTTTTTTTTCAAAAAAGTGGTAGACTGAAAAGTAACTTTACATAATAATTAGGTATTTGAGATCGGCTATACTTTTTTAATAATTAGGTATTTGAGATCGGCTATACCTTTTTATTATTTTTATATGGAGGTGTCAGAATGAATTTTGGAAGTGAATCATTGGTATTTACTAACAGTAACTGCGTTGGATGCAATAAATGTATCAGTGTATGCAGCAGCATGGGTGCATGTATCTCGACCGAGCCTGATGAGAACGGCAATTCCAGGATCGAAGTTGATAAAGACAGATGTATTGCCTGTGGCGCCTGCTTTGATGCATGTGAGCATCACGCAAGAGAATTCAGAGATGACACTGAGGAGTTCTTTAGCGCACTGAAAAGAGGTGAGAAAATATCGGTTCTTATAGCGCCGGCATTTCTTGCCGATTATCCCAAGGATTATTCCAGAGTCTTAGGCGGACTTAAAAAGCTTGGGGTGTCGAGATTTATCAGCGTTTCATTCGGTGCGGACATCACTACATGGGCTTACATTAATTATATTCAAAAGAACAATTACCTCGGTGGTATCTCTCAGCCCTGCCCTGCGGTCGTTGGATATATCGAAAGATATCTTCCCGAGGTATTGCCGAAGCTTTTCCCCGTTCAGAGCCCTATGATGTGTGCGGCCATCTATGCGCGCAAGGAGATGGGAATAAAGGAAAAGCTTGCATTTATCAGCCCGTGCATTGCCAAGAAGATGGAGATCGCAGATCCCAATAATAAGGACTATGTTCAATATAATGTTACCTTCGATCATATGATGAAGTACATTAAAGCGAATAACCTTATGGGCGAACCGATCAATGATGAGATCGAGTACGGTCTCGGCTCCATTTATCCCATGCCCGGCGGTCTTAAAGAAAACGTGTACTGGCTTCTCGGAAACGAAGTGTTCATACGCCAGATCGAGGGCGAGAAGAAGATGTACCACTTCCTCAAGAAGAATGCCGACAGGATAAAGGGCGGAAAAACTCCTTATCTGTTTATCGATGCACTTAACTGCGAGAACGGATGTATCTGCGGAACCGCCACCGATCCCGAGATCACTGACGGTGACGATCCGCTTTACCATATTCACGACATTCAGGAGAGCGTTAAGAAAAACGACAAGAGAAGTGCATGGAGCAGAAATCTTACACCTGCCAAGAGAATGGCAGCACTCAATAAGCAGTTTGCGGGTCTTAATCTCAATGACTATCTGAGAAAATATACCGACAGATCCAAGACCTGCTCCTATAAGAATCCTTCGGAGACAGAGCTGGATAAAGTATTTAAGTCCATGAACAAGCTTACGGAAGAGCAGAGAAAGATCAACTGCTCATGCTGCGGTTATGATACCTGCCGTGAGATGGCTGTTGCTATCTATAACGGATTCAATCACAAGGATAACTGTGTTCACTATCTTAAGGATCTTGTAGAGGCAGAAAAGCATGAGGCCCAGGACATGGTTAAGCAGGAAAGAGAGCTTCTCAGTTCACAGCAGGAAGAGCTCATGCAGACCATTACAGATATCAATGAGAGATTCAGGACACTCAGAGATTCACTCAGTCAGATGTCGGAAGGAAATACCAGCAACGCAGAGGAGAGTTCGGCTATATCGGGAGATATGGCAAATGTTGCTGAGTTCTGCAATAGGCTGAACGAGTCAATCGAGCATATCACCGGATCTCTTGCAGAACTCACATCCAACAATACTAAGGTTGTAAGCATTGCAAATCAGACCAATCTGCTTGCGCTTAATGCTTCCATAGAGGCTGCACGCGCCGGCGAGGCAGGAAGAGGATTTGCGGTTGTTGCTGACGAGATCAACTCCCTTGCTTCCGATTCCAAGGAGACTGCGGAGCTGAGTGGCGAAGCAAACAGAAGCATCGAAAATGCTATTTCCGTGATCACCAAAGAGACTACGGAACTCCTTGCCATTGTTGAAAGTGTAAATTCCCGTATCCAGAATCTGGCTGCTTCGACAGAGGAAATGTCTGCTTCCACTACCATCCTTTCCAACACTATGGAGCAGGTAAGGGAAGAACTGCAGCAGCTTGTTGACAGCAGACAGTGATCGCGGAAGGATCTAAGCGGACGAAGATCCGATAATACAATTATATAAAGCGCTAAAATGCATATCACCAGGCGGTTTCCGGGACATTTAAAATGTCTTTTGGGAGCCGCCTTTATTTGCGTTATAAGATTTTCATTAAAACAAAATGTTCCGCTCCTACATGGTTTACATAAATCAAAACATTGATGCAATTCACAGAGGTCATACAAAAAACTTGAAAAAACATGTTGACAAAGAAATGTTTATACTGTATATATAACATATAAACAGTTAAAACACGGACAATCCGGATTGTTTGTGCGATACTGATAAGAAGCTGACGGAGGAGAATGAATGATAATACTGCAAAACTCCGGTGTCCCCATATATCAGCAGATAGCAGAGCAGATCAAGGCGGACATAGTAAACGGAAAAATAAAAGAAAACGAATACCTTCCTTCGATCAGAGGACTTGCCAAGGACCTTAAGATTTCGGTCATCACTACCATGAAGGCTTATGATGAACTGGCGGAAGAGGGATACGTCACAGCCATTCAGGGAAAGGGTTACCTGGTAAACCCTCAGGATACCGAGATGATGCGGGAACAGCACCTTAGACGGGTGGAGGACGGCCTTACGGATGCCATCAAGGCAGCCAGACTGGCAGGGATCGGATCGGAAGAACTAAAGCAGATGCTTGACATGTTATATGACGAATAAAAAGGAGAAGACCATGAACTTTGAAGATGTGATTACAGGAAAAAATATAGAAAAGAGCTTCGGAAGCTTTAAGCTTGACGTTCCCGAGCTCCACATTCCCAAGGGGTTTGCGACCGCTCTTATCGGTGAAAACGGAGCAGGAAAGACAACGCTCCTGAACCTTCTTACGGGATTGAGACTTGACGGCAGCGGAGAGACGACTTATTTCGGAAAGTACACCGGAGTCGAAAGTGATGATTCCGTAAAGGATTCCATCGGTTATGTCGGATCGGGATATTACTACCTCCCTCACTGGACCACGACACAGGTTAAGGAGATCACGGGGCTTTTGTTCGACAGCTTTGACCCGGATAAATTCGACAGGATCGCCAATGCGCTGGCACTCGATCTTAAGGGAAGAATGAATGCACCCAAAAAGGTGAGCGAGCTCTCGGACGGAAACAAGGTAAAGCTCATGCTCTGCGGTGCACTTGCCAGAAAGACAAACATGCTTATCATGGATGAGCCTGCATCCCCGCTTGATCCCCTGATGCGAGACAATCTCTGCGATCTGATAAGAGAATACCTGGATAACGGTCAGGGTGAGAGAAGCGTTTTCTTCTCCACACACAATGTTGCCGATATGGAAAGCGTGACTGATTATGCGATGATCATGGAACAGGGAAAGATCGTGGAACAGGGATTTGTCGAGGATCTCAAAGAAAAATACGTGGTTGTAAAAGGTGAAAAAGAAAACGCATCAGCCGCAAAAAAGATCCTGTATTCCATGAATGAAGGAAGCTACGGCTTTTCCGGAATCTGCCTTTCGGAAAGATTAAACGAGCTTGCGGGAATGAACATTCAGACAGAGAGAGCAAGCCTCACAGATATCTGCGTGGCCGTGATGAAGGCGCATTCCAGACTGAATCTGAGCAGAGATCTTGAGATCTGACGGAGGGGATTATGAAAGCTATCAAAACGTACATATCGGTATATCCTGTCTGGTACAGAATACTTGTGTTTATAGCTGTACCGGTGGCGGTGATACTAACAGGTATTGCAATGCTTGCAAGTGCAAGTGAGGCGGAGGGGTTTGACCGGGGATTCATCATAGGCTTCAGTGCATCGATCCTCGTATACGCAGAGCTCTTTGGAGAATGGTTTACCCTGGGAGAAATCTGCGCAAGAAAAGGAGCATTCGGTGATGCGGTGCTGAGTTCGCCCAACGGAAGACTGTTTGTAAAGCGGTTTGCAACGGTGGATACATTAAGAAAGGTACTGGGATATCCGCTGGTGTTTGTTATACAGCAGCTGGTGGTGCTGGCACTGAGCCCGGATTCGGCAAGTATAATGGACGGAGTATTTATCGGATTCATATTTGCCTTTTCCATAATGGCGGGAATCATGGTCATCAGGAAGACCAAAGCAGCGGCATTAAGGTTTTTATCCCTGCTGGTAACATCAACATGTATGATCACACTTGGAGTACCTTACGCATTTGTGCCGGTTCCGGCGGTAAAGCTCGTGATAGGTGTGACAGCTGCAATACTTTCGATCCTATTTGCCTTTTTGTCAATGAGATCGGTAGTAAAGAGCTCTAAGGAGGATTATTACGATGAATAAAAACGGAAAAATGTTGATCAAAGGCATAAAGCTGATGAAATATTCGCTGGCTTTCAGGCTTAATATTGTGCTTATGATCGTGTTTACGGTGCTCGGCCTGGCTTACGAAGTAACTACTGTCTTTTCACAGATGGGAGGAGATCCTTCCAGAGGAATCACAAATTACAACGGTGTCTGGATGCTTGCACTTAGTCCTTTTTACGCAATACAGCTGATGTACGGTCTCAGCCTTTCGGGAGTTATCCAGAGCTCCGGCGCCAAAAAGAGCCTGCTGGTCTACTCGGCTGTAGGGTACAAAGCGGTTGCGGAGATCATATGCTTCGCCCTGCTGGCGGTAACCAGATATCTTTGCTGCAAACTCTCGGGTGTATACAGCGGCGATATCCTTTTCGGACTTATATTCTTCGGATTGTTTTCAATGCTGCTGTCGTTTTATACTATCGTAATATACAGATACACGACTCTGGGCTATGTTATAATGCTGCCTGTGATAATCGTGTTTATGCTTGTTCCGGTATTTCTTAACGGGAAAGCGGCGGCCTTCAGCCCTGTTTTACTTATGAGCAGACTGCCCTTCGGAGACAGCTATGCGGGAAGCCTTGCAGTGGGTGCCCTGATCGTTGTTATGGATATAGCACTGTTCTATATTCTGTCAAACCTGTTCTACAAGGTTCCTCTTTCGGAAAAGGCATTCAGACAGCTTCTGTCAAGGTCTAAATAAACGACATGGCTGTTCAATAAAGAAAAAGCAAAAACACTGATCGGATAAAAGAGTTATAATATCTTAAAACATAAAAATAAGGAGTGGGAAAATGGTTAAATTATCAAATCAGGAAAGATTAAAGCCCTGGATGGGAGTCATCCTATTCGTGATAGGAGTGGTATTTCTTATCTTCCCGGGATCGCTTATGCAGATTAAGTGGGGAATGGGTGGGCTCATCGCTACAGAGTTTGGATTCCTTGGGATCGCCATACTTTATTGCGTGATACGTAAGGTGAGTATCAAAGAAGTATTCCCGGTCAAAAAGATTACCGCAAGGGATCTTTTCGGCACACTGTTTATGTTTGCGGGCGGATTCCTCCTAAACCTCATCACTATAGGATTCTCTATGTTAATTCTGAATTTCATAGGATTGGGAGACAGTCTGAATGAGGCGGCTGCACTTTCGGATTTCCTTTACGGGAGCAAATCTCTATATATCGTTATAATGCTTGTGGCTGCAGTGCTCCCCGCTATCTGCGAGGAGGCATTCATGAGAGGAGCAGTGCTTTCCAGTTTCAGATCTCTCAGTAAAGATTGGGTGATCGTGCTCATCATAGGAGCGATGTTCGGGATACTGCATCTTTCACCCCTCAGATTCCTCAACACTGCATGCCTCGGCGCAGTGCTGGCGTTTATCATGGTTAAGAAGAATAACATTATCCTTCCCATGATCGTGCACCTTCTTAACAATCTCATTTCAACACTTGTAGGCTTTTTTGGAACAAATTCCGGCGCGGGAGAGGCTGTAACGGGATCTCTTGAGGGATTGAATTACACTTCACTTTTGGGATCATACCTTACAATGGGATTCCTGTGCCCCATTTTCTTCGTTCTCGGAGCTATGCTGCTTGACAGGGAACATCACAGACCCAGAAGATTCCTTATCGCCGGCATTATATCAGCTGTGCTTCTTTTCGGAGGGATTGCTCTGTCCTCTGCATCAGCATTAAGCGGCGGATCGATCTTCGGTGACACTCTGCTCAACTGGAACTACAGCCATGTTGTGACCGAGGAAGACGTGCAGTGCCCCAATCTTGCAGAAGCAGGGATTGAGATAACGGAAGAAAGAAACTATATGGTGGTAGTCTCGGCAAATGCCGTAGGTGGGGAGATTACATTTACAATGACAGATGAAAACGGCGAAGAGGTATTTTCCAAAACTTCATCGAATATGCTTATCGTATCGGAATATATCACCCTTAAACCGGGACACTACACCCTGGAATTTACCGGAGGTGACGATCTGGTGGGAAAGACCTTCGCATACGACGTTATAGTCAAGTGACCGGGCCGTTTAAGTTGTCGCAAAAAATCCATCTTAATAAAAAAATGATTAAATTATACAATTGAAATATACTGTAAATGTGGTAAAATATTGTAAATTGTCAGAAAGGGATTCCCCGTTCAGGCATAGAGTTGTACAAGATTAAGTTAAGGATGGTGCGGTAACGTGAAAAAAAGACGCTCATTGAAAAAGGTACTGTTAACCCAGATCATTATCTTCGTGGCGATCATCATTGTGATCATTACCCAGATAGGGATCAAGCTTCAAGCCGACAATATACAATCTTTACTCAACAATGTGCTTGCGAGAGAATCCAATTCTTACGCCAGTGAGGTACACAACTGGTGGAACGGCGTGGAGACCAGAGTGGCACAGACAGCAGATGTCATGAGAAATCTTCCGGAGAGCTCCTATGACGATACGCTTTCGATGCTTCTGAATCTCACCTCAACCGATCCCGATTCTCAGGATATCTATATCGCATACGGTGACAGCATGGTATTCCTTGACGGATCCGGCTGGATTCCTGACGGAACATTCGATTTCACCGACAGAGCATGGTATAAGGGCGCACTGGAAAAGAAAGGTGATATCTATACCTCCGAGCCCTACGTGGATGCATCTACTGGAAAGACCTGTCTTGCCTGTGCTGTTATGCTCCGCGACGGAGTTGTGCTCAGCAGCGACGTAAATTTTGACAAGGTTGCGGAGAAACTTAACAGCTTTGAGTCCGTTTCTCCCGATGCAAAATTCTATATAATCAATAAAGAAACCAAGGATATCCTTGTCAGTGCCGATCAGAGCATCGTCGGACAGAACCTTTCAAACACCACAGACGGTATAATGCAGGGGCTTGCGCCTGTATTTGATAAATTAAATACAAGTTCTAAGATCAGCGCTGACAAAGTACTTACCCAGAAGACCCCCGCAGGTGCCATGATGTTTACATCCACCGACATCGAGGGAACCTCATGGGTTGTGGTTAGCGCAGTCCCTTCAACATACATGAGTAATATGATCGTCAGAGTAATGATGATCACATTCATCAGTGCTCTGATCCTTCTCGGAATACTCAGCTTTGTACTGTTCCTTGTTATCAGCAAGGCTATCAACCCTGTCACCAAGGTAACCAAGAGCATTACCGACATCAGTGGCGGTGATTTCACCGTTAAGCTTGTTCCCGAAGGAAATAACGAGATCACCACTCTCAGTGAGAGACTCAACGAATACATCGAGAACATGAGAGGAACATTGCAGAGTCTAGCCGATATCTCCAGCAATATGAACACAAGCGCAGGAGAGTGCTTCGAGATCTCACGCACTCTTTCTGATGCGAACCATTCACAGGGTGAGTCGATCGAGCAGCTCAACTCCACTCTCAACGACATGAATGCTTCCATCGAGGATATAGCTCATGCTGCAACAGATCTTGCCAACACTTCAAGCGAGCTTTCCGAGAGCGCTGAGAGCGTTAAGGAACTCTGCAGAGAGACCCTCGATGCTTCCACTACCGGTAAGGATGAAATGTCCAGCATGACAACCAATGTCCGTACCCTTAACGACACCATTTCCGAGCTTACCGAGCTCATCAGAAATACAGCCAAGTCCATCGAAGAGATCACAGGTATCACCGATACCATCAATGCAATCTCCGAGCAGACAAATCTCCTTTCCCTCAATGCTTCCATCGAGGCAGCGAGAGCCGGAGAGGCAGGAAGAGGATTCGCAGTTGTTGCTACCGAGGTCGGAGCGCTTGCACAGCAGTCCACCGAGGCTACAGTTACCATCAGGAACCTTATCGCAAGTGTTACCAAGAACATCGAGGATATCAACGAGAAGGCTGATACCTGTGCGGCTGATATGGAAGCCTGCATGAGCGGCGTTGAGAATGCCAACAAGTCCTTCGATACGATCTATGATGATGTTGCAAAGGCTACCGAGGGCATCAACGGAATCGCAGACGGAATCGAGAGGATCAACGATGTAGCTACCGGAAATGCAGCTACCACAGAGGAGCAGGCATCCACCATCAACGAGATCCTCGGCCTCAGCGACAGGATCGTGGATGAGAGCAATAAGCTCCTTTCCGAGACCGAGAATATCACATCGATCTCAGAGAACCTCAACAGCTATTCCGACGAGATCAAATCCGATCTTTCACAGTATCAGGTTTAAAAGCAGGTTTTACGCAGAAAATGCCTGATTCAGGTTGATTTAAACACTAGCATTTGTTATAATATATACCGCTTGCGCGAGTTGCGTGGGCGGTATATTTTTACTTCACACTTTTACTTTACAGAATAGTTCTGAGAGCTCTCTATAAAGAAAAGCTATTTTACGAAAAGGAAGGGTTTTAATTATGTCAGAAAATGCTAAAGCCGGCGGATGGCGTGAGAATAAGTGGCTCCGCGGCGCAATTCCCGCTCTGCTCCTTCACATGAGTATCGGTACAGTTTATTGCTGGTCTATCTTCTCACAGGAGATTGCCGACTATATCGGATGGTCAAAGGCCTCCGCTGAATGGGCGTTCTCATTCGCTATTTTCTTCCTTGGAATGTCAGCAGCATTCCTCGGAAATATCGTTGAGAAGGATATCCACAAGTCTTCGCTTATCGCTACAGTATGCTTTGCTTCAGGTATGGCAGGCACCGGATTCTTTATATGGTATGGCGGAAATCACCCGCACAGCGTACTTGCTCTGGTAGGTATCTATATCTGCTACGGTTTTATCATGGGTGTAGGTCTCGGAACAGGTTATCTTTCACCCGTTAAGACACTCATGCTCTGGTTCGAGGATCGTAAGGGACTTGCTACCGGACTTGCTGTTGCCGGTTTTGGCGCAGCTAAGGCAATCGCTTCCCCCATCATGACATGGATGCTTGTTGCACTGAGCACCAATCTGGATGCTGAAGGTAAGGTAAATGACGGCATGGGATGCGGAAACGGAGTATGGAAGATGTTCCTCATACTCGCTGCAGTATACTTTGTACTTATGTTCATCGGACACCTTCTTCTCAAGAAGCCTGCAGGATGGCATGAGCCCACCGGAGCAGAGAAGGGACCTTCAATGTTCCAGGTTATCAAGTCAAAGCCCATCGGAACATACATCGGCATCTGGCTTATGTTTTATATCAACATCACCTGCGGTCTTGCTCTTATCTCCCAGGAGAAGATGATCGTAAAGTGCATCGGTCTTGCCGCGATGGCAGGCGTTATGTCCACGATCTCCGCTATTTTCAACGCGGGCGGACGTCTCGGCTTCTCAGCTGTGGCTGACGGAATGAAGGACAGAAACACTGTTTACAAGATCATATTTATTATTTCCATCGCTCTTACCGGAATCGTAATCCTTACAAGGGGAATCGGTAACGCATTCGACGGAGAAAACCAGATAATGATTCTAGCAATCCTTGTTCTTGCACTTGTTTTCATGGTAAACGCAGGATACGGTGGTGGATTCTCCAATGTTCCCAACCTTCTTGCCGATCACTACGGAATGAGCAATATCTCCGCTATCCATGGACTCACTCTTTCCGCATGGGCATTTGCGGGACTTTCCGGAAACCAGATGGCTACACTGATAGTAAATAAAACTAATCAGTGGCTCTATATGGATAAAGCTTCCCACAAGTTTTATCAGCTTGATTATGCTACTCAGAAGGCTCAGGAGTTTGCGGCTCAAAACGGACTGGAATTCGATAAAGCATTGGCTAAGTTATTCGATAAAGTAAGTCCTGCCGGCTATCAGAATGTGTTGTATTTTACGATAGGACTCTACATTGTGGCACTTCTTCTTTCACTCTTCCTTGTAAGACCTTCACAGAAGGCTCTTGAGGCAAAGGCAGCAAAGAAAGCAAAATAAAACCGGATAGTAATCCCTTATGGACAGAAAACGAAATTATCAAAACGAACTGGAAAAGATTATAAAGAAGGCGGACCATGACAATCCGCCTTCGCTTCTTTTACACGCATGTTGCGCTCCCTGCAGCAGCTATTGTCTGGAGTATCTGAGCAAACACTTCAAGGTGACGGTGTTTTATTATAATCCCAACATCACACCATGGGAGGAATACAGGAAGCGCGTGGCGGAGGAAAAGAAGCTGATAGCGGCATATAACTCCGAAATAATATGGGGCGAGAGAGAAGGCCATCCCATCGGGATCCGCGAAGCGGATTACGAACCAAGCAAATTCTATGATGCCGTAAGAGGCCTTGAAAAGCTGGGAGAGGGAAGTGAAAGATGTGAAAAGTGTTTTGAGCTTCGCCTTGAAAAGACGGCAAGAGCCATGGGTGACGGATACGACTATTTCACCACCACTCTTACCATTTCTCCCCTTAAGGATGCTGATAAGCTCAATAAGATCGGTGAAAGGATCGCTGAAAAATACAAGCTTAAATGGCTCCCTTCGGACTTTAAAAAGAAGGACGGATTCAAGCGCTCCACCGAGCTTTCCGAAAAGTACGGATTATACCGCCAGGATTACTGCGGATGTCTCTTTTCAAAGGCTGAGAGGGACGTGCAAAAGAGTCTGGCAGGGGGAAGAGAGCTTTCTGCTGTGGGCGGAACCAAGAAGATCATCTGAAAAGAATAAAAAAAGAGTTCGATTTAAAAAAAGTATTTATAAAAAAGTTATTTTTCTTTAATTAATTTTGAAGTACATCGGTGATATACTGTGAAAGGTTTGACATGAAAAAACTACTTGATCTACTTACAATCAAAGCAGGAGAGGCCTTTGAAAAGGCGGGCTATGATGCGCAGCTCGGAAAGGTGACGGTTTCAAACCGCCCCGATCTGTGTGAATATCAGTGCAACGGTGCAATGGCCGGAGCAAAGCAGTATCACAAAGCTCCCATCATGATCGCAAACGAGGTTGCGGAGGAGCTTCGTAAGCTGAGCGTATTCTCCGAGGTTGACGCAGTCGCTCCCGGATTCCTCAATCTCAAGCTTTCCGAGGAATATCTCGCAGATTATGTCAGTGAGATGAAGGAATCCGAAAAGTTCGGATTTGTTCCCTCTTTTGGCAGTGAGAAAGTGGTTATCGATTACGGCGGAGCAAATGTAGCCAAGGCTCTCCATGTAGGTCATATCAGATCCGCAAATATCGGAGAATCCGTTAAGCGTATACTGCGTTTTGCAGGCGATGAAGTAATAGGTGACGCGCATCTCGGAGACTGGGGTCTTCAGATGGGACTTGTCATTTGCGGCATCAAGGAAAGAAAGCCTGATCTGGTATATTTTGATGAGAATTACACCGGAGATTATTCGGATGCTCCCTCTGTCTCCATAAAGGAGCTTGAGGAGATATATCCCGAATCCAGTGCGAGGTCAAAGGAGGACCCTGAATACAAGGCCAAGGCAATGGATGCCACCAAGAGGCTTCAGGACGGTGAGAGGGGATACCGCGCGCTCTGGAAAAAGATGATGGATACTTCCATCAGTGATCTTAAAAAGAATTACGGATCGCTGAATGTTGATTTCGACCTTTGGAACGGAGAGAGCAGTGTACATGATCTCATCCCCGAGATGGTCGATTATATGAAAAAAGGCGGCTGGGCTCACATCAGCGAAGGCGCGCTCGTGGTCGATGTAGCGGAGGAGACCGATACAAAGACGATCCCGCCCTGTATGATACTTAAGAGTGACGGAGCATCGCTCTATAACACGACAGACCTTGCCACCATCATGCAGCGTGTCAGGGATTTTGACCCGGACCGTATCGTATATATTGTTGACAAGCGTCAGGAACTCTATTTTGAGCAGGTATTCCGCTGCGCAAGAAAGACAGAGCTGGTTAAGCCCGAGACTAAGCTTAACTTTATCGGATTCGGTACTATGAACGGTGCCGACGGAAAGCCTTTCAAGACCCGTGACGGCGGAGTAATGAGGCTGGAAAGCCTTATCGAAGAGACCAAGTCGGAGATGCTTAAGAAGATCAAGGAAGGCCGTCCCGTCTCAGATGAAGAGGCTGCTCAGATAGCTGATATCGTAGCTATCTCGGCGCTCAAATACGGAGATCTTTCCAATCAGGCATCAAAGGATTATGTGTTTGATATAGACCGTTTCACTTCGTTTGAAGGCGACACGGGTCCTTACATCCTTTACACAATCGTAAGGATCAAATCGATCCTTGCAAAATATGCAGAGAGCGGCAAGAATGCGGCTGATGCAAAGATCGGTCCCGCAAAGAATGAATTCGAAAAGGCGCTCTGCATGGAGATCGCGCAGTTCGGACAGGTTATGGACAGTGCGGCTTCCGAGCTGGCTCCGCACAAGATATGCGGATACATCTATGATGTAGCCAATGCGTTTAACAAGTTTTATCACGAGACGCAGATCCTCTCTGAGGCCGATGAAGCACGCAGGGAGAATCTCATCGCACTGCTTGTGCTTACGCGCGATATCCTTTCCACATGCATCGATCTCCTTGGATTCGAAGCACCTGAACGCATGTAACTGCAATACAATAGCACTGGCAACAGGAAAAGCAGAAAAGATTCAGAAAGGCACCTTATGGTACGAAGAATACTTCGAGAAGTAAAACAGTATACATTCGCATCCATCATCACCCCCGTTTCAATGATAATCGAGGTAATCATGGAACTGTCCATCCCATACCTCATGGCATCTATCATTGATAAAGGCGTAAATGTGGGTGATATGACCCAAATACTCAAAGTGGGCGGATTGATGGTCGGCGCAGCTGTGATAGGCCTTATTGGAGGCCTCATGGGCGGCAGATTCGGAGCCAAAGCTTCGGCGGGACTTGCCAAGAACCTGCGCGAGAGCATGTATAACCATATCCAGACATTCTCGTTTTCAAACATCGACAAGTTTTCCACTTCGGGACTTGTGACCAGACTTACCACCGATGTTACAAACATCCAGAATGCCTATCAGATGATCCTGCGCATTGCGGTAAGAGCGCCCTTAAGCATGATAGTGGCACTTATTATGGCATTTACCATCAATTCCAGGATCGCATCCATCTACCTCATTGCACTAGTATTCCTTGCAATCGTTGGAACAATCATTATCATCAGTGCTACGGGAACCTTTAATAAAGCATTCCCGAAATATGATGAACTTAATGAATCGATCCAGGAAAACGTATCAGCGATCAGAGTTGTAAAAGCATACGTGCGTGAAGAGCAGGAGATAAATAAACTCCATGCCGCTACAAAGGCAATTTACGATATCTTTGTAAAAGCGGAGAAAAAGATATCCATTCACTGGCCCATCATGTCCATAACCATCTACTCATGCATCATTATCATCAGCTGGATGGGTGCCAAGATGATCGTCGGAAGCGAGCTGACCACAGGCGAGCTTACCAGCCTTCTTGCATACTGCATGAGCATCCTTATGAGCATGATGATGCTTATGATGATATTTGTAATGATATCCATGAGTATCGCAAGTATGAAGCGTGTTTCCGAGGTGCTGGAGGAGGAGCCGGATATCGTTAATCCCGAGGATCCCGTCATGGAGCTTAACGACGGAAGCATCACATTTAAGAATGTCAGCTTCTCGTACCACAAAGAGGGCGGAGAGCCGATCCTCAGAAATATCAATCTCGATATAAAGTCCGGCGAGACCATCGGGATCATGGGTGCCACCGGTTCGGCTAAGTCCAGCCTCGTTAATCTTATAAGCAGGCTTTACGATGTGACGGACGGCGAGATGATCGTCGGCGGTCATAATGTAAAAGAATATGACCTTGAAGCCCTGAGAAATCAGGTAGCGGTAGTTCTCCAGAAAAATGTACTTTTCTCGGGAAGCATCTTCGAAAACCTCAGATGGGGAAACGAAGAAGCGACTGATGAAGAGTGCTACGAGGCATGCAGACTTGCATGTGCCGATGATTTCATAAGGTCATTCCCCGACGG
Source organism: Lachnospiraceae bacterium UBA3632 (assembly GCA_002373975.1). Classification (GTDB taxonomy): domain Bacteria; phylum Bacillota; class Clostridia; order Lachnospirales; family Lachnospiraceae; genus AC2028. The sequence goes on from DFKZ01000108.1 coordinate 19,399, forward strand.
ATATGAGACTCATATCGAGCAGGGAGGAACCAACGTATCGGGCGGACAGAAGCAGCGCCTTTGCATAGCACGGGCTCTTTTGAAGAAGCCTAAGATACTTATTCTCGACGACTCGACCAGCGCGGTTGATACAGCCACCGATGCGCGCATAAGAAAGGCATTCCGCGAGGCAATACCAGGAACCACCAAGCTCATCATAGCTCAGCGTATCAGTTCCATACAGGATGCGGACAGGATAATCGTCCTCGATGACAGCGAGATATCCGCCTTTGACACACACGAAAACCTACTCGCAAACAACGAGATCTATAAAGAAGTGTACGAATCGCAGACAGGCGGTTCAAGAGACTTCGACGAAACGGAGGTGGGATAAATGCCGCCACGTGGAGCAATGGGAAGACCTAAGCCGAAGATCGAGAATCCCGGAAAGATCTTCCGTCGTATCATGGGCTATATGCTCAGATCATACGCACCGCACTGCATACTGGTGCTTATCTGCATTTTGGTAAGCGTTTTTGCAAGCCTGCAGGGAACGCTCTTTATGAAGACGCTCATAGACGGATATATCACGCCGCTTCTTCTTTCGCCGGATAAGCCCGATTTTCATCCGCTTCTTATGGCTATCATAAGAGTAGCAATATTCTATCTTCTTGGAGCGGGCGCAGGATTTTTACAGAATATCCTGATGATATATGTCACTCAGGGAACACTCCGCAATATGCGTAACGAGCTCTTTGAAAAGATGGAAAAGCTCCCTATCGGGTACTTTGACAGTCACACCCGCGGCGATATAATGTCGACATACACCAACGACATTGATACCATGCGGCAGATGATAAGCCAGAGCCTGCCACAGATGATCAATTCGGTCATCACGGTAGCTTCGACTGTAGTGAGCATGGTGATACTCAGTATCCCGCTTACCGTTGTCACCCTTGTAATGGTGTTTGTAATGGTGATAGCCACAAAGTTTGCTGCAGGACGAAGCAGCCAGAACTTTGTGGAGCAGCAAAAGAAGCTGGGTGCGCTTAACGGATTCATCGAAGAGATGATGAACGGACAGAAGGTGGTCAAAGTCTTCTGCCACGAGGAAGAGGGAAAGAAGCAGTTTAAAGAGCTTAACGATTCGCTCTATGTAAGCGCCGATAAGGCAAATGCTTACGTCAATGTGCTCGGACCCATAAACGCACAGATCGGAAACCTGAGCTATGTTTTATGTGCCATCGTGGGAGGATGTCTCGCCATATTTGTTCCCGAGACAAGCGTTTTCTCGTTTTCGATCGGCGGACTGGTAAGTTTCCTTCAGCTTAACAAAGGCTTTACCTGGCCCATCAACACGATATCACAGCAGTTTAACTCCATCGTTATGGCTCTCGCCGGTGCTGACAGGATCTTCAAGATGATGGACGAGAAGCCCGAGACGGATAACGGCTATGTTACGCTAGTAAACGCAAAGGAAGAGAACGGCAAGCTTACTGAGTGCGAAGAACACACCGGAACATGGGCTTGGAAGCATACCCACCAGGCAGACGGAAGCGTTGAATACAAGCCGCTACGCGGAGAAGTGGTGTTTGACGGAGTGGACTTCGGATATGTTCCGGAAAAGATGGTCCTTCATGACATAAAGCTTCTGGCAAAGCCCGGGCAGAAGATAGCCTTTGTCGGTTCTACCGGTGCGGGAAAGACTACCATCACAAACCTTATCAACCGCTTCTATGACATTCAGGACGGTAAGATAAGATATGACGGAATAAATGTTAACAAGATAAAGAAAGCGGACCTTAGACGTTCGCTTGGAATAGTGCTTCAGGAAACGCATCTTTTCTCCGGTACCATTGCCGAGAATATCAGATACGGTAAGCTTGATGCCACGGATGAAGAAGTGATCGCTGCAGCTAAGCTTGCAAATGCACACAGCTTTATAAAGAAGCTTCCGGAAGGCTACGATACCATGCTGACCGGTGACGGGGCCAACTTAAGCCAGGGTCAGCGTCAGCTCCTTGCCATAGCAAGAGCAGCTATCGCGGATCCGCCGGTTCTTATTCTCGACGAGGCGACAAGCTCCATTGATACACGTACCGAACGTATCGTTCAGGAGGGAATGGACAGGCTCATGGGCGGAAGAACGACATTTGTTATTGCCCACAGGCTCTCCACAGTAAGGAATTCGGACCTTATCTGCGTTCTGGAGCAGGGAAGGATCATAGAGAGAGGAACACACGACGAGCTTATAGAAGCAAAAGGAAAGTATTATACCTTATACACCGGAAACAAGGCAGCACAGTAAAAGCTGCATGTTGAAGGAAGCGGAAAGCGCCCGCATGTGGCGCTGATGCGAAATATCAGTTCTACGCCAAGGCATTACCTTATATTTATCTACTGACAGACCCTGACGCAAGTTGGGGTCTGTTTATTTTTTTTAGGCACCGGATTTTTTAAGCAACAGATTCAGAAGGAAAGAGAGAAATGGCAAGAGAGAGTTCAAAAAAAGATGAATCATTTATGAACAAGCTTTCCACATTCATAGTGGACAAGCGAAAGGGTTTTTACCTGATATTTATCGTGCTGATCGTTTACAGCCTGATAAATATGGGCAGAGTGAAGGTTAACAACGACCTCACCACATATCTTCCCGGTACTACCGAGACAAGACAGGGAATAGACCTTATGAACGAGGAATTTACCACCTACGGGAGCGCCAGGATAGTGGTGTGCAATATCACCCTTGATAAGGCCAAAGAGCTGGCTGATGAGATAGAAGCCTTAGGCGGTGTGAGCATGGTTGATTTTGATGACACCGAATCACACTATCACGACATGGAAGCGCTGTATGATGTCACATTTACGGACGTTTCAAACTCAGAGGCGACTCAGGGATATTTAAACGGCGTGCTTGATCATCTGGCAGATTATGACACATATTATTCATCCGACATAGGACAGGAAAAGCGCGATGCCGACGATCTTGCCAACGATATGGTCATCATTATGATACTCGTTGCGGTAGTCGTGGTCGTGGTCCTTCTTTTTACTTCCACAACCTACGCAGAGGTTCCCGTTTATATAATGACCTTCGGAGCGGCAGCACTTCTTAACAAAGGCACCAACCCCTGGTTTGGTGAGATAAGCTTCGTAACCAACTCCATCGCTGTGGTGCTTCAGCTGGCACTTGCGGTGGATTACGCCATAATCCTTGCTAACAGATTCAAGGAAGAGCATGAGGATAAGGATGCGAGAGAGGCTGTTATCGTGGCACTTTCAAAGGCTATCCCCGAGATCTCGTCAAGCTCTCTTACCACGGTATCGGGCATGGTAGCCATGATGTTCATGCAGTTCAGGATCGGATACGATATGGGTATAATCCTTGCAAAGGCCATAGTGCTTTCGCTTTTATCCGTATTCCTTCTTATGCCCGGACTTCTGCTTTCATTTTCAAAAGCTATCGACAAAACACATCACAAGAATTTTGTGCCCAAGATCACATTTATCGGAAAGTTTGACGTGGCCACCAGATTTGTGATGCCCTTTATTCTTATCGCAGGTGTTGTTGCCGGAATGATCATCTCCGGAAAAGTGCAGTATGTCTACGACATGAATTCACTCAAATCATCCACAATGAGCGAGAATAAGTTTTCCGCGCATATGGTCGATGAGCAGTTCGGAAAGGTAAATCAGCTGGCAGTGATCATCCCTAACGGAGATTACGAAAAAGAGGCAAATCTTCTGGGAATGCTGAGCGCAATGCCCGAGGTTGATTCCGCCATGGGCCTTGCAAATATTGATGCCATGGACGGATATAAGCTGACGGACAAGCTGACTCCGAGGCAGTTTTCCGAGCTGTTCGATCTCGATATAGAGGTTGCCAAGCTGATATATTCCGCATATGCCACCCAGAACAGCGAATACGGTGCGCTTATAAAGGGGGTAGAGAACTATAAGGTCCCCTTCATAGATATGTTCATGTTCATCTATGACCAGAAGACAAGCGGAAATATCACCTTGGACGGTGATACCGAAGAGACCATAAACGAAGCGTATGAAAAAATAAACATTGCAAAAAAGCAGCTGATGGGTGAAAACTTCTCCAGGCTTGTTCTCAAGCTTAACGTTCCCCTTGAAGGAGAGGAGACATACAACACTCTGGAAAAGATAAGAAGCACGGCAGCTCTTTATTACGATAAGGAATCCATAAAGCTTGCCGGAAACTCGACGAGTGACAAAGACCTGTCCGCTTCATTTGCCACCGACAATCTGCTGATATCCATACTCACTGCTGTATTTGTAATGGTGATACTTCTATTTACCTTCCAGTCGGCCGGAATACCGGTACTGCTTGTTGTCACCATTCAGGGAAGTATATGGATCAACTTCTCGATCCCTTACCTGCAGAATGATGTGGTCTATTTCCTGGGGTATCTTGTTGTCAGTGCGATCCAGATGGGTGCCACTATAGACTACGCCATCGTCATCACCAGCAGATATATGGATCTTAAGACCTACATGCCAATTAAGGAAGCTATTGTGGAAAGCTTAAACGAGGCCTTTCCCACCATAGTCACATCCGGCAGTATGATGGTCGCTTCGGGATTTATCATCAGTGCGGTATCCTCCAACCCCGTTGTGGCCGCGATAGGGCTTGCACTTGGAAGAGGAACTCTTACCAGCATAGTGATGGTACTTTTTGCGCTTCCACAGACGCTTCTTATCGGCGATATCATCATCGAAAAGACAGCGTTTACGCTCAAGCATGACTTTGCAAAGCCGCTTCCTTCCAAGGGCCGCGTTATGATGAGCGGAAGGCTCAGAGGTTACGTTAACGGCGTTGTGGACGGTGAATTCCGCGGAGTGATCGAGGGTGAGATGGGAGCTACCGTCAGAGCCAAGGATTACGTGAAGGAACTGGCAGAAGATGAATCTACAGAGCAGGTACCGGAATTACCGGGGAATAACGGAAAGGAGGGCGAAGAAAATGATAAATAAAATAATAATAAATAAAAAAATAATAACTCTTGCCCTCACTCTGGCACTTGTTACAGGATCTGCAATAGGGGTTACTCCCATAACCGGTTACGCGGCAGAAGATGAAAAAATAACAGAAACAGCCGAAAAAACTGACGAATCAGAAAGTGAAACTCAGGAAGATCATAAATACACCTACACGGAGCTGAAAACAGGCTCATCGGCAGATTATTACGACGGGACTGATATAAGCGATTATGAAGTGGTAGAGATCGGATCTGTGGAAGATCTGGAGACGCTTGCCGCAAGCTGCATCCTGGACGAATGGTCGCTTAATAAGAATGTTAAGCTAGTAGCGGATATTGATCTGCAGGGGAGGAGCGTTACAATCCCCACATTTGGAGGCGTGTTTGACGGAAACGGTCATGCGATAAAAGGCCTGGTGTATGAAAATGAAACCGATACCATGGGTCTTTTCAGATATGTAAGATACGGCGCCAGGGTTATTAATCTCGATCTGGAAGGCCAGATCATAGCGGGAGATAAGGCCAAAAACATTGGAATTATCGCCGGTGAAAACTACGGAATTATCCAAAACTGTAATGTAACCGGTGTAGCTATCGGTGATGAAAACATAGGCGGTATCGCAGGATACAACGGAGCAAGCGGCATTATTGATAATTGCACCTGCGACTGCTCCGTAAGCGGAACCCACAGCACGGGAGGTGTTGCCGGCAGCAGCGATGGATTGATAGTATCCTGTGAAAATAAAGGAAAGATCAACACCACTGTATCCGATGTGACCATCGAGCTCAGCAATCTTTCGATAGAAGATATCACCAAGCTGGGGGAAACATCCTCGGTGGCAGCATTTACCGATATCGGCGGAATCTGCGGACTGACGGCGGGAAAGATAGAAAAATGCATTAACCGCGGAACCGTAGGATACGAACATGTGGGATACAATGTGGGAGGCATTGCGGGAAGGCTCTCACAGGGCTTTATATCGGGCTGTATCAATTACGGCACCGTTTACGGCAGAAAGGATGCCGGCGGCATCGTGGGGCAGATGGAGCCCTTTATGCAGATAGAATACCTGGTGGACGGGATCTCGGAGCTTAACTACGAGACGAATGTGCTCTTTGACCTTGTGGACGAAACCGTGACGGATGCCACAGCTTACAGCGATGAGGCTGCAGTCCTTCTTCGCGGTATATCAAACAGTCTGAAGCAGGCCAATAATATATCCCTCGATCTTCCGAGCTTTGACGGAACATCAGCATTTGATAACATCCCATCATTTGAGGTACCTTCATTTGACATACCTACTATCGACAGTATCCCGACCGATGAGGAGGAGGCTAAGGCCGCGCTGGATGAGGCAAACAAACAGGCCGAGGCCGCAAAGGAGCAGGCAGACGCAGCCACGCAGCAGGCTCAGGCCGTGATAGAGGCTACAAAGGACGCTGCGATCGCGGAGGCTCAGAAAGCCAGACAGCAGATGGATGCGGTGAGAAGCACCATGCAGTCACTGAAGGAAAACTTTGATGTGCTTGCGGATTACTCCGGTAAATTTGCAGACCTTCTGGTAAGAGAAAATGCCGAGCTTTCGGCAGACATTAAGGCTGTATCCGCTCAGGCCAGAAAGGTGCAGAACCTTTCAAACGGGATGAGCAACAATATCTCTGCTTATGAAGGAGTAAATATCAAGGACGAATCGGAAGAAGCGGTAAAGGCACCGGCAGAAGCAGAAACAGAAACCGCGGAAGGAGCTGAATCTGCGGAAGAAGGAGCAGCGGAAACTGCAGAAGCTGCAGAGGAGACCCCGGAGAAAGAAGGAGCCACTGAAGAACTGAACCGGAATGCGGGAAAGCTGACAGGATGCACCAACTATGCCACTGTAAATGCCGACAGCGGTGTGGGCGGAATAGTTGGAAGAATAGCAACTGAATATGATGCCGACCCCGAGGATGATATAAATATCACGGGAACACAGTCGCTGTATCTTAATGCCTCAGCCAGAGCGGTGGTGGAAAGCTCCAAAAACTACGGTAGCATTTACGCCAAAAAGGATTATGCCGGAGGCGTGGTAGGATATGCCAAGTACGGATATATCATTTCGGATATGTCTTTCGGAGATATCGAGTCGGAGAGCGGCGGCTTTGCCGGAGGAATAGCCGGGGCGAGCGAAAGTGACATCAGTTCATGCTATAGCGGAGGAAAGATAAGCGCAAAGAGTAATGTGGGCGGCATTACCGGAAAGGGAAACAATATCTCCGGGTGCGCCGCATACTGCGAAATATCATTTGAGGGGAATAATGCGGGAAGCATCGCCGGAGAAATAGGAGAAAACGGTGAACTTTCCGAGAACTACTACGTGGTATCGGATCTGGGCGGAATAGACGGAGTGGCCTATGCTGCAGGTGCTATGCCGCTGGAATACGACGAATTCACGGCTCTTCCCGATATGCCTTCAGAGCTCAGCAACTTTGAGATCATCTTCCTGGCTGACGGGAATGAGATTTCAAGGATCGAGGTAAAGCACGGCGACAGCATATCCGATAAGGATATTCCCGCAATTCCCGAAAAGGAAGGATACTACGGAGTATGGCCTTCGGAGGGACTGGATCATATTACCGGTAACCGCGTGATAGAGGCGGTTTATGAAAAATGGATAGGCTCCGTTGTGAGCAAAGAAGTATCGGAGGGTGAGGACGGTAAAGCGTCAAAACCTCTTGTAATGGCAGTGGGCGACTTCCTTCCCGGAGCGGAGCTTTTACTTGAAATAAAAGGAGACGATAAAGCAGAATATGATATAATGATCTCGTATCCCGAGGATGCACTTCTTGCAAGGAAGCTTGGATACGAAAGCTACTCAGGCGAGGTGGAGATAAGAGCTCTCTGCGATGAGCCCAAGGAAGCGGCGGTAGAAATATATGACGGAAGCACATGGAAGAAGGCTGCCTGTGAGGTGATAGGAAGCTATGTATCCTTTAAGATGAGCGCCCCGGGAAGCTTCAGGATAGTGCATGAAACTGACAACAGGAAGATAATAATTCCCGTGGCAGCAGGCGGAGCTGTGCTCCTGATTGTAACAGGCATCATACTGGTTTCGAGGATAAAGAAGATGAAAAAGAAGGCAGCACTTAAGAATGTCCCCAAAGCAGTTATATTCGATCTGGACGGGACTCTCATTGACACCGAGAGGTTCTATCACAAGGTATGGCCCGAAGCGGCCGAACATTTCGGTTACATGATGACAGATGAGCAGGCACTTCAGCTTCGCAGCCTCGGAAGGCCCTTTGCTCCGAAGAAGATGAAGGAGTGGTTCGGAGAGGACTTTAACTATGATGCGGTAAGAGCATACAGAAAGCGCCTCTTTGAGCAGTGCGTTTCTAACGAGGGGATCAAGCTGAAGGCCGGAATAAAGGAGCTGCTTGACTTCCTGAAGGAAAAGGGAGTTACCATAGCGGTCGCCACGGCCACCGATACAGAGCGCACGGAAAGGTATCTGAAGGCAGCAGGCGTGTATGAGTACTTTGATAAGATCTGCAGCGCAGCTGATGTCAAAGAGGGAAAACCTTCTCCCTACGTATATATCGAGGCTTGCAAACAGCTTAAACTCATGCCCGAGGAATGTCTCGCGGTGGAGGATGCCCCCAACGGGATCAAGTCCGCAGCGGACGCCGGATGTAGGGTCATCTTCGTTCCCGATCAGACGCAGGATGAGCCTGAAGCGGAAAAACTCTGTATGGCAAAGGTTCAGACAGCCGATGAGATAAAGCAGTTTTTTGAATAAGCGGCCTCAGAGCGGTCTCAGAAGAATCAAATTATTTGATTTTTTCGGAGCGGAGTGCTACACTTTTGAAGTGTGGGCGCTCCGCTTTTTGCAGGCGCTAATAATCAGTATCGAAAGGATCAGAAAAATGAGCAGACCGTTTGAACAACTTGTAGAAAAAGTAAAGAACTTTGAAATGAAGAAGGTATCCGTTGCGGTAGCGCAGGATTCAGCCGTTATCGAGGCAGTGCGCGTGGCAAAGGACAGAAAGATCGCAGATGCTATTCTTGTGGGTGATGAGGACAAGATCAAGGCAGTTGCAAAAGAAATCAATACCGACATTTCCGATTTCAGAATAATAGATGTCAAAGACGATATCGAGGCTTCACTTGCTGCAGTTAAGCTTGTTCGCGACGGCGAGGCTGATATGTATATGAAGGGTCTTATCAACACCAAGGATTTCCTTAAGAGCGTGCTCGACAAGGAAGTGGGCTTAAGAACCGGCAAGGCTCTTTCACATGTATGCGTATTCGACGTAAAGGGATATGAGAAGCTTCTCTTCCTCACAGACGTTGCATTCATGACCTATCCCACACTTGAGGATAAGGTGGCTATCATAAACAACACTCTTGAGATCACTTCCGCCTGCGGGATCGAGAATCCCAAGGTCGCTCCTCTCGCTGCTGTCGAGGTCGTAAATCCCAAGATGCAGTGCACCGTTGAGGCGGCAGAGCTGACCGAGATGAACAAAAAGGGCGAGATCACAGGCTGCGTGGTTGACGGACCTCTTTCTCTCGATCTTGCTATCGATCCCGAGGCTGCAAAGCACAAGGGAGCAACCGACCGTGCCATCCAGGGTGATGCAGATATCCTTCTCTTCCCCGACATCCATGCGGGTAACCTTGTTTACAAGGCAATGGTACATATGGCAGACTGCATCAACGGAAACGTTATCACCGGAACCAAGGCACCCGTTATTCTGGCATCCAGATCCGATTCCTACGAAGTAAAGGTTAATTCTCTTGCACTTGGAGCACTTGTTGCCGAGTACAAGAAAAAAGTGGGAAATGTATAACGCTAATAAAGTTACAGAAAGGATAAAAATATGGCAATCACAAGCTTGATAATCAATCCCGGTTCCACTTCCACCAAGATCGGAATCTACGAGGACGAAAACCTTCTTTTTGACGAGACTCTCCGCCATTCCACAGAGGAGATCGCACAGTATGCTAGCATCATCGATCAGAAGGATTTCAGAAAGAATATAATCATAAATTTCCTTAAGGAAAAGAATTTTGACATGAAAAAGCTCGGCATGGTAGTTGGCCGCGGCGGTCTGTTAAGACCGATTCCCGGCGGAACTTACAAGGTTACCGACAAGCTCCTTGAGGATCTTAGAATAGGCGTACAGGGTCAGCATGCTTCCAATCTCGGTGGCATTCTTGCCAAGGAGATAGGAGACGAGCTGGGCATCCCTTCATTTATCGTAGACCCCGTTGTTGTTGACGAGCTTGAGCCCGTGGCAAGGGTTTCGGGCGTACCCGAGATCGAGCGTAAATCCATCGACCATCCCCTCAACCAGAAGGCTATGGCCAGAAGATATGCCAAGTCCATCGGAAAGAAGTACGAGGACGTTGACGTGATCGTTGTTCACATGGGCGGCGGCACATCTACGGGCGTTCACAAGCACGGCAAGATGGTGGACGTATTTGCGGCGCTTAACGGCGACGGCGCATTCTCCCCTGAGAGAGCCAACGGCGTTCCCGCTCTTTCACTTGTTGAGATGTGCTTCTCGGGCAAATACACCGAGGCAGAGATGAAGAAGAAGATCGTCGGAAACGGCGGATTCAACGCATATCTCGGAACCAACGATATGAGAGAAGTAACCGCACGTGTCGAGGCAGGCGATGAGAAAGCTAAGCTTGTAAGAGATGCTTTCATTTACCAGATCTGCAAGAACATCGGCGCATGCGCTACCGTACTTCAGGGACATGTAGATCAGATCATCCTTACCGGCGGTATCGCTTACGGCAAGACCGTTACTGATGATATCGCAAAGAGCGTTGACTGGATCGCACCCGTTACCGTATATGCAGGTGAGGACGAGCTGCTTGCACTTGCACAGGGCGGACTTCGCGTGCTTAACGGTGAAGAGCAGGCTCAGGAATATTGATAAATGATATCAAGCGGCTTAAGTTCCTGTGAATATGGGCTTAAACCGCTTGATTTTTTTAGAGTGATTTGTTTTAAGCATTTATTAACGAGGCTGATACAAACACGGAGCAATGCCGGAAGGCACTCAGAGGATACGTATATGTTAAAAATACTGTATAACGAATTTAAGAACCATAAAAAGCTTGTTATGGTTTACATAACTTTATGCATCGCCTTATCTTTCATATTGGGGAGCAGCATGCCTCTTTTGGATCCGCACGGAATAGCAGCTTCCACATCCGGTACAAACAGCGTAAGCGCAGCTGAGGTCAGCGCAGGTGATACGCTCCTTAATCTCAACGGACAGATCCTCGGCGGCAGGCTTAACGCCCTTGCCGGAGATTATTCCGGAACGGTGGCCGTTTCGGCAGAGCCTTTTACCGCACTTCTTTTCCTAAGTGCGGTGTCCAACATCAATAAACTTGCAAACAATCCTTTGAACATGCCGCCGATCCCTCTCGACAGCCCGTGGATACTTATAGTGGTGGCGGTATTTTTCGCTGCGAGCAAATTCATGAAAGCTAACAGCGCAACAAAGGTTTTCGGTATATGTACTCTCGGGTATCTCGAGAGATTTCTTGGTACGCTATGCATCCTGGTGATAGGGATCCTCAGCGTTGTGGGAATATCCACAAACGGAGCGGTCTCTGCTGTAAATGCAGCGACGGAAGCCGTATCGGAGATAGGGAAATCCGGTGCAGCTGAGCCGGGCTCGCAGAATATCATAGTAGGTGCTCTCGCAAGCCTCTTCTCCGCATTTATGGCAGTGATGAGCCTGATCGTCAACTTTATCATCAGGACAGTTGCCAAGGGGCTTGATGCCATGCAGGCAATCTTTTCGACGGTACCCTTTGTCTCCGTCGTATGCGAAGCGGGGAAGGCATTTCTGGTGCTTCTGGTAAGTGCCCTCAATGTATTCTTTCCTATAGCGGGATACGTGGTAAATATCATTGTATTTATCATCTGCTGCGTGCTGTTCAGGGTGTGCTACTATGCATCAAGGTATTTTGAAAATATCTATTTCAAACCCTTTTTCCGCAAGATATTCGGCCTGCGTGACAGAGTGACGCTCATTCCAAAGCGCTACCCCAAGAAGCTGCGCCTTGCTCTTGAAGCCAAGGAAATGAAACCGGATTTTATAATCCCTGTGTATATAAAAAGACGCCACAGGAATTCCACGCTTCGCATCAGGCCTTTAAGAAGGCTCTGGCTCATTCATGACGAGAGCGGCACAAAGCTTTATGCACGCAAATACATGAAGCAGAAGGATTATTTCAGAGATTTCGACAAGGACGAAGGCGGGGAGATATTCCTCAAAAAAGGCATCATGCAGTATGAGATATACAGCTATATTCAGACGGACAGGAATCTGGAGAAGAAGTGGCCCGTCAGGGATTTCACACTTGTGTTTGCCAAGGATTATAAGGCCTATATCGATGAAATAGTGCGACTTACGGGATACACAGATATAGTAGAGGAGAAAGCCCGCGAAAAGGCGGAGAAAAAAGAACTCAGAAAAGCAGGAAAAAAACTTAAATTATGGGTAAGTTCGGAAGAAGACTAAAGAACACGGCATCAAAAAGCACAGGATCAAAAACTACTGCATTTAAAAAAGTATTATCAGTCGTAACCGCTGTAGCGATCATAATAGGCGCGGGTTTTTTTCCGCGCTTTAATGTGTATGCGGAAAGCATGACCACCGAAGCCGGCAATACTCAGAACGGGGAAGACAGTGCAGCGGATAACATATCCCCCGATTATGATCAGCTAAGATCCCTGTGGGTTAAGGAATATAAAGATGTTCCCTTTTCGGAGAGAAACCCCGAGGAACTGTCCGTCAGCCTGGAGGAGATAGAGGCTCTCCTCGACAGGATGGAGGAAGCGGCAAATGCAGGGGATGGGGATGCTGTGGAAGCGGAATTCCGCGAGCTGTGCGATCTGTACGACAAATTTAAAACCCAGTACGATATATACGATGTTCTATACTACCGGAACATGTCAAATGAGGAATATCAGGATATACTCTCGGAGCTCGAGCAGGTTTCGGTGGATATGAGCGATCTTGTTATGCTGAGGCTCAAGGATATAGTGATGATCCCTGCCGCAAGAGAAGCTCTGGTCCCCATTCTTCCTGAGGGAACCATCGAAAGCTTTGAGGAATACGAGCCCTATGATGAGGAGTATAAGAAACTTCTTGAAAGGGAAAATGACCTTGTCATGGAGTATAACGACCTGAGCGTGGAAATGCCCGATAACTTTGCTCAGCGCGCGGGAGAGATATATCTGGAACTGCTGGATATAAGAAAAGCCCAGGCTGTTTGTCTCGGGTATAACGATTATATAGAGTATTCATATGATGCATATAGCCGTGATTACACGGGTGAAGATCTGGAAAAGCTCTATGAATATGTTAAAAAGTACGTGGTTCCTCTTGAGGAAGAAATCCTTGATATTCTGAGAAACCGCGATGATGTCGATGCTTTATTTGAGGAAGAGACCACCGAGGAAGGTATATGGTCGGTGGTGGGTCATGCCGTCTCAAAGATCGATCCTTCACTGAAAGAATCCTTTGACCGTATGATGGAACTGTCGCTTGCAGACAACTCCGTATCAGACGAAAAGATGGATGTGGGATTTACCACCTTTTTCCCATACTATGGTGATGCATATATCTTCAACAGCCCCTACGGCTATTTTCAGGATTATTATGACATGTTCCATGAGTTCGGACACTTTAATTCCGAGCTTCAGAGCAACATCCCCTACTTGTTCAGCATGGACTGTCTTGATATAGCAGAGGTCAATTCTCAGGGACTGGAGCTTCTTTCTATCTATTATACGGAGGAAGATTACGGTGAGAGCGCGGGAACTCTGGCTGCATTTCTGATATATGAAAAGCTGGAATCCATTATCGACGGCTGTCTTTATGACGAATTCCAGAAAAGGGTATATACAGAGCAGGATGTTACCGCAGACAGGCTAAATGAGATATTCGAAGAGGTATGTGAAGATTACGGCCTGGATCCGGAAGATCTGAGTTATGAACCCGGAGTGCCCGGTTGGATGACTGTTTCACACAATTTCCAGCAGCCTTTTTATTACGTCAGCTACGCGGTATCGAGCCTTACATCCCTTGACATATTTGTAGAGGCCTATGATGACCGGGAGAAAGCGATAGCCGATTACCTTGCCCTTGTTCCCGCAGGGGCCGTGTACACCTACGGCGAAGCGATTGAGGAATTCGGCTTAAGGGATATCTTTGACGAAAATGATATAAAAGAGATACTTGACGCCGAAAAGTACCGGAAAATACTGGGCTCCCTTGGTGTTGAGACCGATCCTGAGGCAAGAGAAAAGGACTACGAAACGATCGTAATCCTTCTTATCTTGGCAGGGCCGGTATTACACTTTATAAGCTTTGTCGCGGCTCTTATATTTGCAATTGTAACAATATCACGAAGCAAAAGAAAGACGAAGCAGGCTATAAAAGTTCCTCAATCGTAAGCTCCGGATGCTTCATCAGATCGATATAATCATATCCGCACTGCACGACGGGTCGTGAGAGCTTTTCTTTATTGAGCATTATGATCTCGGCCTCGCGCCCGTCGCTGAGTCTGCAGGCATTTCTCACATAAGTGGCGCCTACATTCGAAAGGAATGTGAGCACAAATTCCGCATCATATTTTTCAAATCCGTCTTCTTCAAATATCTCGATAACCCTGAAAGGACACAAAGGCCCGCGGTAGCATCTGGCTGCCGTCATGGCATCATACACATCCGAAATGGCGGTGAGCCTTGCGAATCTGTCGATAGCCTCGCCGGAAAGATTCAGAGGATATCCGCTGCCGTCATAGCGCTCATGATGCATGAGGGCGGCGTTCTGAATATGCTCACCCACACCCTGCTCCTTAAGGATCTTGTATCCGAAGATAGGGTGCTTCTGGATATGCTTAAATTCCACAGGATCAAGCCTTGCCGGCTTTGTAAGGATCGAGTGGCTTATCTTGAGCTTGCCCACATCATGCAGAAGCCCGCAGAGCATTGCGGTTTCCTTGTCTTCCTCGCTCCATCCCAGCCAGCTTGCGGCAACGTAATTGAGAAGAGCAACATTCATGCTGTGCGCATATGTGAGATCGTCATAATCACGCATATTGTGGATCATGTCGAAGGTATTGCTTCCGCTTCCGGCCCTCTCTATCAGATTAAGCGGCTCGATAAGGAGTTCCTTGGTATCGAGGGGAACACTCCTGTCCACCATCTCGTTTAATTTGAACTTGAAGCCCTCCGAAGCCTCGTCGAATTTATTCTTAAAGTCTTTAAATTCCTGAGATTCTTTAACCCTTTCCGAGTAGGAAGGGCGTGAAGGAGCATATTCCGCGGTAACTCCCGGCGGCGGGGGAGGAACATCTGTCCTTGGAGTCTGCGGAGCGGGCCCGTAATTCTCGGGCTTTTCCTCGGGCTGATCCTCGATATAGACAGACAGCACTCCGTTAAGCTCTATTCTTGAAATCAGTACATCCGTGAGCTCCGTACCCTTGGAAAGAATGACCTGCCTGTCAAAGTTGAGCACATCCTCGGCCAGAATCATTCCGGGAGCAAGATCAAATGTCGATGCTTTTGTCATAAATACCCTCTGTAGTATTGCCGCCGGCATTTACCAAAGCGGCATGTTTTACCCTCTTTAACCATATTATTTTACCACAGGACGCGAGAGATGTATAGATGTCCATTGGTGATTATTTCCCGCGGGAAGTCATTAAGTTTGTTAAAAAAGTGTTAACATTCATCCAAATATTGAAACAGATGTAAATATCTGTTAAAATCATCTATGTGTGCGCTTATAGAAACGCACCCTATCAGTGCGCAGTTCCGGCTGCGCTCATAAGAGGTATTACAGGAAATGAAAATAATCGATAAAATCTTCGGAACCCATTCCGAGAGAGAGCTCAAAAGGATAATGCCCATAGTGGACAAAGTGGAAAGCTTAAGGGACACCATGAAGGCAAAGTCCGACGAAGAGCTCCGCGGGATGACTGATCAGTTTAAAAAGAGACTTGCAGAGGGAGAGACACTCGACGATATCCTTCCCGAGGCTTTCGCTACAGTGCGTGAAGCTGCAGTGAGAGTGCTTGGAATGGAACATTACCGCGTGCAGATCATCGGCGGTATCATCCTACATCAGGGGCGTATCGCCGAGATGAGAACAGGTGAAGGTAAAACCCTTGTGGCCACCTGCCCCGCATACCTTAACGCGCTGGAAGGAAAGGGCGTGCATGTTGTAACCGTCAACGATTACCTGGCAAAGCGTGACGCCGAGGAGATGGGAAAGGTTCACGAATTCCTGGGGCTTACCGTAGGATGCGTGCTCAACTCCATGAATTCCGAGGAGCGCCAGAAGCAGTACAACTGCGACATTACATACGTTACCAACAACGAGCTCGGTTTCGATTACCTGCGTGACAACATGGTGATCTACAAAGAGCAGCTCGT
Organism: Lachnospiraceae bacterium UBA3632; assembly: GCA_002373975.1. GTDB lineage: Bacteria > Bacillota > Clostridia > Lachnospirales > Lachnospiraceae > AC2028. The sequence continues at coordinate 35,840 of DFKZ01000108.1, forward strand.
TTTAAGAGGCCTTCACTACTGCATCATCGACGAGGTTGACTCCATCCTTATCGACGAAGCCAGAACCCCTCTTATCATATCCGGACAGAGCGGAAAGTCCACCGCCCTCTACGAGATGTGCGATCTGCTGGCAAGGCAGTTAAAGCGCGGCGATGATATCAAAGAGATGTCCAAGATGGACGCCATCATGAACATCGAGCAGGAAGAAAACGGAGACTTCGTTGTCAACGAAAAGGATAAGATCGTCAATCTGACTGCTGAAGGAATCAAGCGCGTAGAGCAGTTCTTCCATATCGACAACCTGGCAGATCCAGAGAATATCGAGATCCAGCACAATATCATCCTGGCCTTAAGGGCTCACAACCTCATGTTCCGCGATCAGGACTATGTGGTTAAGGACGATCAGATTTTCATCGTAGACGAATTCACCGGACGTATCATGCCCGGAAGAAGATATTCCGACGGTCTCCATCAGGCTATCGAGGCCAAGGAGCATGTTAAGGTTAAGCGTGAGAGCAAGACTCTCGCCACCATCACCTTCCAGAACT
>DFKZ01000109.1 GCA_002373975.1 Lachnospiraceae bacterium UBA3632
GGGCTTTTCGAAGGATACAATCTGGTGTATATATGCGCCGAGGGGTTTTCCAGATACGGAATTGATCCCGATATAACGCCGATGCTCTACGAGATGGCAAATAACGGGATTATTCTTAATCATTTTTACAACAGCTTTCCCAACACCACCACCAACGGAGAATACGCCTTTGCCACATCTCTCTGGCCCGATGTGTCAAGAGCGGCGGATCAGGGAACGGGAGTGGGGTCATTTTCACAGTCCGGCGCGGTGTTTATGCCAAACGGGCTGGGAGACATATTTGCTGCCGAGGGCGTACCTACATACGCTTATCACGACTTTATCGGAAGATATTACAGAAGAAAGTATACATGGCCGAATCTGGGCTATGAAAATATCAAATTCCTCGGGCAGGGGATGACCTTTTCTTCATCCTGGCCCGCTTCGGATCTTGAAATGTTTGAACAGTCGGTGGACGATTATATCGGAGAGGACAGGTTTCATGCGTATTATATGACTTTCAGCGGACACGGTCCCTATACTTCCGCCAATGTGATGTACCGTAAGAATATTAAAACAGTAAAGGAACTTGCCGGCGATAAATACAAGGATGACGCAATCCTGGGATATTTCTGCGGGGAGTACGAATTCGAACTGGGGCTGGAGTATCTGGTGGAGCGTCTTAAGGACGCGGGCAAGCTGGATAAAACGGTGATAGTGATCGTGGGTGATCATTACCCTTATTATCTCACCGATTCCGCCAAAAAGGAATATGGCGGCGGAACCATAGAGGATGTGTTTGAACAGAGCAGATCCACATGTATCATTTATAACAGCGGCCTTGAGGAGCCCATAGTTTCCAATGCTTACTGCTGCAATGTGGATATTCTTCCGACTGTGCTCAATCTGTTCGGAATAGAATACGATTCCAGGCTGTTTATGGGAAACGACATATTCTCATCTTCCCTGCACAGGGCGCGCCTCTATAACGGAAGCTTTATCACCGAGTTTGTAAGCTACGATAAAAAAGAAAACAAAGTAGTCTGGAACGATCTGGTAAAGGACTATGAACAGGACAGGCTGGACAGGTACCTGAATGCTCTCATCGATTATACCGAGAACGAATATAACGCATCACTGCAGATGATAAAGACCAATTTTATGCTGTTTGCATGGAAGAATGCGGGTCTTATCACCGAAGAAGAATATAAAAAAGAGCTGGCCAGAGAAAAAACGATCCTTGCCGCATACGAAAACGAGGATCTGACGGATATGCACGAACTTCAGGCAAGGCAGTCACAGCCCGCTGCGGAAGAAAACCCCGAAGGTGCCGCCCCCGAACAACAGGCACCTTCCGAATAATCAGTTTATTAAGCTTTAATTCTTTTTTCATACTTTTACTATTGCCTAACACAAAGGGCTTAAATATAATGGTTGTATATTGCGGGGACGGGGAAAGGAAAGCAATTCGCATACTACAAAGTATCAAAGAGGTTCAAATGGACAACAATAATCTGAACGAATACGAAGGCGGAAACGGAAATCGCGGTGACGGAGGAAACGGAAACCGCGGCGGAGGCAAAAACAACAATAATAAGGATCAGCGTCCGAACGGCTGGATGGCGATCATATTCACACTTATGCTCGTTGCGCTGGGATTCCTTATCTACAATATGTTCTTCAGCGGCGGAAAGAATTACACCACCAAGGAGTACACGGAGTTTTTAAAGGATCTGGAGGCAGACAAAGTCGAATCCATCGAGATCAATGCCGAGAAGGCACTGATGACGGTTACGCTGAAGCTTGATGCGGTAGATACCTCCGATGCGGGTGATGTATCGGGCGGAAATATGCTTGAGCAGTATGCCTATTCCCTTCAGCTGGAGAGCGAGAGAGTATATCAGACCTATGTGATGGAGCCCTTCGAAACTCTTACCCCCAAACTGGTCAAGCACGATGTTCTCGGTAAGAGAATAGTAAATACCAACTCCGGAATGTTCACGGAGATACTTGTGGGAGTTATCATTCCCGTTGTGCTCATCGCAGTGATCATGATGTTCTTCATGCGCAGGATGGGAGGAAGCGGCGGGCCTTTCGGCGTCGGAAAAAGCAATGCAAAGGTATATGTTCAGAAGGAGACCGGAGTCACCTTTGCCGATGTGGCAGGGGAGGATGAGGCAAAAGAATCACTTGTGGAAGTGGTTGACTTCCTTCATGACCCTTCCAAATATACCAAGATCGGTGCAAGGCTTCCGAAGGGAGCTCTGCTCGTAGGCCCTCCCGGAACGGGTAAAACCCTTCTTGCAAGGGCAGTGGCAGGTGAAGCGCATGTTCCTTTCTTCTCACTTACCGGTTCCGATTTTATCGAGCTGTATGTCGGCGTGGGTGCATCGAGAGTAAGGGATCTCTTTAAAGAGGCAAATAAAAATGCTCCCTGCATTATCTTTATAGACGAGATAGACGCGATAGGAAGAAGCCGTGACTCGAAATACGGCGGCGGAAATGAGGAAAGAGAACAGACACTCAACCAGCTTCTTTCCGAGATGGACGGATTCGATCCTTCAAAGGGAATACTGATCCTTGGCGCCACCAACCGCCCGGAGATACTGGACAAAGCACTTCTGCGTCCCGGTCGTTTCGACAGACGTATCATTGTTGATAAACCCGATCTAAAGGGCCGTGTTGAGATATTAAAAGTACATGCCAAAGATGTAAAGATGGACGAGACGGTGGACCTTGATGCCATTGCTCTTGCAACCAGCGGCGCAGTAGGTTCCGATCTCGCAAATATGATCAACGAGGCTGCAATCAATGCAGTCAAGGGCAACAGGCAGTATGTCAACCAGCAGGATCTGTTTGCTGCGGTTGAGCAGGTTCTTGTCGGAAAAGAAAAGAAGGACCGCATAATGAGTGCCGAGGAGAGAAAGATCGTCTCCTATCACGAGGTGGGCCATGCACTGATAAGCGCTTTGCAGAAGAATTCCGATCCTGTTCAGAAGATCACGATAGTTCCCCGTACCATGGGTGCGCTGGGATATGTTATGAACGTTCCAGAGGAGGAGAAATACCTAAACAGCGAAGCGGAGCTGCGCGATAAGGTGGTAAGCCTTCTGGGCGGACGTGCTGCCGAGGAGATCATGTTTGACTCCGTGACCACGGGTGCTTCGAACGATATAGAAAAGGCAACGGAGCTTGTACGCGATATGATCACCAGATACGGTATGAGCAAGAAGTTCGGTCTGATGAATCTTGCCACCGTGGAGAGCAGATACCTTGAAGGAAGAGTGGAACTCAACTGCTCCGACCGCACAGCAGCTCTTATAGACGAAGAGATAGCCGCAGTGCTTAAGGACAGCTACGAGAAGGCACTATCCATGCTCCGCGAGAACAAGGACATCATGGATAAGATCGCAAAACACCTTATCGAAAAAGAGACCATCACCGGTAAGGAATTCATGCAGATCTTCCGCAAGGAAAAAGGTCTTCCCGATCCTGAGGAAGAGAAGAAGAAAAAGGAAAATGAAACTGCCGAAAGATCAGAAGATGCACCTGCTGAAAAAGCAGAAGAAGCAGCTGATGAAAAGGCAGATGATATCGCTGAAGTTAAATCGGATGATATCCCCGAGGTAAGAACAGGGGAGGAAACGGAAAAGGAAAACGTGAGCGAAGCACAGGATGATGCTCCGGGCGGGGATGAGAAATGGCAGGCGCCTTCATCTCCCGATGACGGGAAAATGCGCGGAAGGTTTTCCAATTCCGAGATGTAAATGAAAAATAAAATAAAAAAGCTCATAACGGGCTTTTATGAAGGAAAGAACTTAAAAAAACAGCTTCCGGTAATGCTCATCGGTGTATTTATGATGGGCTTTACTTTGTCATGGCTCAGACTGGTTGACTGGGGAACAGATCCCTTCACCAACATGAACATTGCCGTAAGCGAAAAGATCGGTCTTTCCCTGGGAACATGGCAGTTTATTTTTAATACGATCCTTTTTGTTATCGTTATCCTTCTGGGAGCCGATAACATAGGCTTCGGAACAGTCGCAAATATGACTCTTATAGGGTATATCTGCGACTTTTTTACGTGGGTCTGGAAAAAGGTATTGCCAGCACAGCTCCTGGATTATCCCGAAGAGACCGGGAATATAAACGAGAGACTTTTGATACCGCATTTTTCTGGCGATTATTTATGGCTCCGCATTATTGTGATGATAGTGGCTCTGGCGGTATTTGTTTTTTCGGCGGCTCTGTATATGGATTCCGGGCTCGGAGTATCTCCCTGCGACGCGATCCCTTTTATGATCTGGTCCAAGCTTAACAAACTGCCGCTCCGGGTGGTGAGGATCGCATATGATGCCTCTCTTTTGCTCATCGCATTTGCCTTCGGAAGCAAGTGGTATATCGTTACGATACTGATGGTGCTCAGCCTGGGGCCGACTATAGAATTTGTGGGAAAAAACATAAAGAGATGGTTTTCCTTTGTGCTGGTATTCGTTGTTGTTTCAACCGGTGTGATGATGAATCCTCTCAAGTCATACGCCATGACGGATGAGGAGCAGCTGGAGTACAATAAGGGCCTGAGCGTGCAGTCAAACGAGACCGCCAACTGGCCGCAGGGCCCGGTCGTGGGTGCGGAATCCGCTATCCTCATAGAGGCGGAGAGCGGAGTCATCCTCTATGAAAAGAATATACATTTTGAGGAATATCCCGCTTCTACCACCAAGATCCTGACCTGCCTGATAGCTGCGGAAAGATGCAAAAATGACGAGATCGTCAGTTTTTCCCACGATGCCGTGTTTGACACTCCGAGAGATTCTAACAATATAGCCATCGATCAGGGGGAGGAACTGACTGTATATGAGTGCCTGCAGGCAATCCTTATCCGCTCCGCCAACGAGTGTGCTTTTGCTTTGGCAGAGCATATAGCCGGGGGTCACTGGAGCGAATTTGCAAAGATCATGAATGAGCGGGCGGCGGAGCTTGGGTGCATGGATTCCAATTTCGTCAATCCCAACGGACTTCCCGATGACAACCATTTCACAAGTGCCTATGACCTTGCTCAGATCGGCAGAGAGTTTTTTAAGAACGATATGCTCTGTGAGATAACGCTTTCTCCCAGGCTGCATATATATCCAAGCGCCAAGCAGAAGGACGAGATCGTGGAGAATTCCACCAATCAGATGCTCAGCGGGAAAAAGTACGAGTATGAATATCTGGTGGGCGCCAAGACGGGATACACCGAAGCGGCGGGAAGCTGTCTGGTGTCCTGCGCGGAAAAGGATGGGGTACGCCTCATATGCGTGGTGATGAATGATGTTGCTCCCGAGCAGTATCTTGATACGATCTCTCTTTTTGATTACGGCTTCTCCAATTTCGATAAAGTGAGTATTGCCGAGAGAGAGACAAAATATAACATAAGCACAAAGGGCTCATTTTATACGGGAGTGGATGTCTTCGGTAATTCACAGCCCATATTGTCCCTCAACAAGAATGCTTTTGTAATGCTCCCCAAAACAGTTGACTTTGAGGATATAGAATCGGAGATAT
>DFKZ01000062.1 GCA_002373975.1 Lachnospiraceae bacterium UBA3632
ACGCGAAGTCCGTCACTCAGTTAAACAGAATAATCGTTAGTACATTAAACCGTAATATAAATATGACAAGGAGCAGAAAATGAACATATATAATTCACTTACAAAGAGAGTAGAGGAATTCAAGGAGAATGTACCGGGCAAGGTGGCGATGTACACCTGTGGCCCCACAGTATATCACTTCGCACATATAGGAAACCTTCGTACATACATAATGGAGGACGTGCTGGAAAAGCTATTGAGATACAGCGGATATGATGTTAAGCGCGTTATGAACATCACAGATGTGGGCCATCTTTCATCTGATGCGGATACAGGCGAGGACAAGATGCTTGCAGGTGCAAAGCGTGAGCACAAGACGGTTATGGAGATCGCCAAGTATTATACCGAAGTATTCTTTTCAGACTGCGCCAAACTCAACATCAAGACCCCCGATGTGGTTGAGCCCGCTACAAACTGCATACCCGAGTTCATCAAGATGATATCATCACTTCTTGAAAAGGGATATGCATACAAAGCAGGTGAAAACATCTACTTTGACACCTCAAAGCTCAGCGAATACTATGTATTCGGCAATCAGAACGAGGATGATCTGAAGGTCGGAGTAAGAGAAGACGTTACTGAAGATACCAATAAGAGAAACAAGAACGACTTCGTGCTCTGGTTCACCAAGTCCAAATTCGAAGATCAGGCTCTTAAATGGGACAGCCCCTGGGGTGTGGGATATCCCGGATGGCATATAGAGTGCTCATGCATCAGCATGAAGCATCTCGGAGAATATATGGATATTCACTGCGGCGGAGTGGATAACATGTTCCCTCATCACACCAACGAGATAGCACAGAGCGAGAGCTATCTTGGCCATAAATGGTGCAATTACTGGTTCCATGTTCATCACCTCAATGATGAGACCGGAAAGATGAGTAAATCCAAAGGAGAATTCCTTACAGTTTCGCTTATCGAGAAAAAGGGATACGATCCTCTGGCTTACAGATTCTTTACTCTTCAGTCCCACTACCGTAAACCTCTCACATTTTCATACGAAGCACTTGATCAGGCGTCTGCCACATTCAAAAAGCTTAAGAACAGAATCGCCCAGATCCCGGCTGAGGGTGAAGTGGATGATGCGGTTGTAAAGCAGTGGCATGACAAATTTGAACAGACCGTGGGAAATGATGTAAATACCGCAATGGGTATCACTCTTTTGTATGATGCCATAAAGGAGGATATGAACGGTGCTACAAAGCGCGCCGTTATCGATGACTTTGACAAAGTGCTCAGCCTGGACCTCCTGAAAGCGGATACTGCGCAAGGTGCCGGAAATGATGTTGATGACGAGCTTGCAGCCTTTGTTGAAGCTAAGATAGAAGAGAGAAAAGAAGCCAAAAAAGCAAAGGATTTTGCAAAGGCAGATGCTATCAGGAATGAGCTTCTCGAAAAGGGCATCGTTATTGAGGACACCAGAGAAGGCGTAAAGTGGCATAAGGCTTAAGCGAAGGAATTCAGGTTTGAACGAAGAAAAACTTAATCTACTAGATGAGATAAAAAAAGAATTTGCCTGCGGAGAAAAGGATGTAAATGCCTATTCTCCGCTTGCGCTTGCTTATATAGGCGATGATGTCTATGACGTTGTGATAAGGACTCTCGTTGTGGAAAAAGCCAACAGACCTGCTCATGAGCTCCACAGGGAAGCCGTAAAGTATGTGAAGGCATCGGCACAGGCTGCCATTATGGACAGGCTGCTTGAGGGTGAGGAGAGCGGAGAGTGCTTTCTTTCACAGGAGGAAACGGACATATATAAGCGGGGCAGAAATGCCAAATCCTATACCATGGCCAAAAACGCCAGCATGACGGATTACCGGAAGGCCACGGGCTTTGAGGCGATGATAGGATATCTGTATCTGTCGGGGAAGCAGAGCAGAGTGATCGAGATCATCAAGCATGCAATAAGCGATCTGTATGAATAATAAGATCATAAAATCGTAAAATCATAGAATAATAAAAAAATCATAGAATAATAAAAACCATAGAATAATAAAAATCATAGGATCATAAGTATTTTTAACAGTAGATAAAAGCATTTTTTACAAGGGATAATTATGGGATACAGAGAGTTTACCATAGAAGGCCGTAATGCGGTCACAGAAGCGCTCAGAAGCGGCAAGCCGATAGACAAGCTGTTTATACTGGACGGATGCCAGGATGGGCCTATACAGACCATTAAAAGGGAAGCAAAAAAGAGTGATACCATCATCAAATTCGTGACCAAAGAAGTATTGGACCACATGTCGGAGACCGGGAAACACCAGGGAGTTATAGCTCAGGCCGCAGCTTATGAGTATGCACAGGTATCGGATATAATTGAAAATGCGAGAAAGAAAAACGAGCCACCTTTTATCTTCCTGCTTGATAATATCGAGGATCCGCACAATCTGGGTGCAATCATAAGAACAGCCAATCTGGCGGGTGCTCACGGTGTCATAATACCCAAAAACCGTGCGGCAGGATTAACCGCTGTTGTTGCAAGGACAAGCGCCGGAGCTCTTAATTACACCCCTGTTGCCAAGGTTACCAACATTTCCAAAACCATCGAAGAACTTAAAAAAGAGGGAATGTGGTTTGTCTGCGCCGATATGGACGGAACCACAATGTATGATCTTGACCTCAGAGGACCTATAGGGCTGGTGATCGGAAACGAGGGAGAAGGCGTATCGCGCCTTGTAAGGGAAAAGTGTGATTTTATCGCATCGATCCCGATGAAGGGTGATATCGATTCTCTTAACGCGTCGGTAGCAGCCGGAGTACTGGCATACGAGATAGTAAGACAGAGATTATCATAAGACTGCAGCTACTGTAAAAAAGCGTTTATCATAAGACAGCACTTGTAAATGTATTGCGGGTAATAAATGACAACAGAAGAAAAATATACCGAATACCAAAAATACTCCGATGAGGAGCTTATAGAGAAGTACAGAGCCGGAGATAAGGGAATAATGGACTATCTGATGGTGAAGTACAAGAATCTTGTGCTCGGAAAAACAAGATCCCTTTTTATTCTGGGAGGTGAGACCGAGGACCTTATCCAGGAGGGCATGATCGGGCTTTTTCAGGCTGTGAACGATTATGATTTCGGAAGGGATGCGAGCTTTTATACATTTGCCGATCTGTGCGTCACGAGAAAGGTATACAGTGCCGTAAAAGCATCGAATGAAAAGAAGCATTCGTTTCTGAACAATTATATTTCGATATTCGAAAACCAGTCCGAGAATGAGAATAATGCGGTAAGGCTTATTGAACAGCTCCCCGGAAATGAGGATCAGAATCCCGAAAAAAGAGCTCTCACGAATGAACTCAGAGAGGCGCTTGAAAAGGCGTTTCACGAGGATCTTACCGAGATGGAAAGGGAGTGCTTCGGCCTGTATCTTACCGGAATGAAGAGCGGGGAGGCAGCAAGGATAATGGGGATGAGCGCAAAGGAGACGGATAATGCCATCCAGCGCGCAAAAAAGAAGTTAAAGAAGATCAGATTCTGATCGGAGAAAGATATGAGGATACTTATTGCGGAGGACGAGGTGGCAACAGCTAAAGCCCTTAAGGTTCTGCTGGAAAAAGCCAAATACTCGGTTGATATCGTACATAACGGACAGGATGCATGGGACTATATTTCGGCGGGATCCTACGAGGTGATAGTCCTCGATATTATGATGCCGAAAATGAGCGGGCTGGAGGTCCTCTCGCTTATCAGAAAGAATAATATAAAGACACCGGTTCTGCTCCTTACCGCTAAGGCCGAGATCGAGGACAGGGTGACCGGGCTCGAAGCGGGAGCGGACGATTATCTGCCAAAACCTTTTGCAACTGAAGAACTGATAGCCAGGATCAAAGCACTGGGCAGGCGGAGCGAGAATTATGCCGATTCGTCAAAAGAAGCAGGAAATCTTATCCTGGACGGAAATAAATACGAGATGAGAGTGGGAGATAAATCGGTAAGTCTTACAAATAAGGAATACCAGCTCATGGAACTTTTTGTGCTTCATCCCGGATATGTTTTTTCCACCGAACACCTGATGGAAAAGATATGGGGCACCGACACGGATTCGGACATCGATGTAGTGTGGACTCATATAGGATTTGTACGAAAAAAGCTGCGCAGCATAGGAGCTGATGTGGAGATCAAAACCATCCGCGGTGCGGGATATTCACTGGGGTAAAAAGTATGATCAAAAAGATGAGACAACGGGTGATCATCGCCGCAATGCTTGCCTTTTTGGCGGTGATAGTGATGATCGCGGTGCTGGTAAACATCGCCAGCTATATAGTTCTTACTCAAAATGCGGACAGAACGGTTTCGGCCATAAGAGTTTTTGAGGAAAGACCGGATGGGGAAGCCATGCCTCAAGACGGCACCTCGCCCGATGTAAAGCCGGAAGGCCCGGGTGAAGGAATGCCGGGAGGTCCGGGCAGAGCTTTTCGTGACGAGGGAAATGGCCCTATGAAGCCCTTTGACGGCCTCAAGGATGAGGAAGCCAATTATATGACAAGATTCTTTGTTGTAAGGGTTTCATCCGACGGAAGTGTGGTAGAAACATCCAGAGATTACATCGCATCGGTGGATGAAAGCAAAGCGGCTGAGTTTGCGGATATGGCCATGAAGCGCAGATCCGACCGCGGATATATCAGAGAATACAGATTCCATAAGACCCAGACCTCCGATGGAGAGACTGCGATCATTTTCCTGAATGCATCGAGGGAAAAACTCTATATGAGGACTCTTCTTATCCTCACTTTAGCGGTTTCATTTTTAAGCCTCGTGATAGTTTTTATTCTTGTGACCATATTATCGGGAAGGGCTATCAGGCCCATCGCAAGCAATATAAAGCAGCAAAAGCAGTTTATTACCGATGCCAGTCACGAGCTGAAAACGCCTCTTACATCCATCTCGACCAGCCTTGATGTCTTATCGATGGAACATGGGGAAGATGAGTGGATCGACAATATCAGGAAACAGACGGGCAGAATGTCCAAGCTTGTAAGCGAACTTGTGACTCTTTCCAGGCTCGATGAGGATCAGCCGATTCCCGATAAGGAGCAGTTTTCACTCAGCAATGCCGCATGGGAGATTGCCGAAGTATATAAACCTCAGGCAAAGGCAAAGGAAAAGACTTTTGATACCGAGATAGCGGATGATATATTGCTTACAGGGGATAAAGCCGCTATACAGCAGATGCTGTCGGTGCTGCTTGATAATGCCATCCGGTATTCCGATGAAAAGGGAACTATAAGGTTCGCCATCAATAAAAAGAAAAACAGGGCACGCATAGAGGTGTTTAACACCTGCTTTTACGAAATCCCCCCGGATACTGACAGACTGTTTGACAGATTCTACCGTCCGGATTCATCCAGAAGCACAGAGACGGGCGGAACGGGAGTGGGGCTTGCAATAGCAAAGGCTGTGGCTTTGTCTCACGGCGGAAGCATAGAGGCAAAGTGCCCCGACGGAAAGAGCATGACCATAACAATACTGTTATAAATCAAAAACAATCCTTGGAACAGTTATGATGATAGGCAGGTGATAAGCCTGCCTGTTATTTTACACAAAAAGTAGATTTACCCGTGATTACCCACAGAAAAAAATAACCCTTGAATAAATCAAGGGTTAAGAAAAAGCTGATGACGGGAATCGGACCCGTGACCTCCGCCTTACCAAGGCGACGCTCTACCGACTGAGCCACATCAGCCTGCGCTGAAAACAGCGACCGACGATTATATTAGCAAATTGTTGGAGTAATGTCAAGGATTATTTGCGTTTTAAATTATCTGAAAATTCAAACAAAAAAGAGGTAAAAAAGGGTCAAAATGCTTTTCAAATCCGCAATTTAATGATATTATACAGTAAAGAAGTATGAAAAGGGGTATACTGAATATGAAAAAAGGTTTATCCGTTGCAGGAATGATTCTTCCTTTTGCGGGAGCGCTGGGTATCGCAGCGACAGATCTCTTTTTTAAGAATAAAGTTGACAAAGAGCTCGACGAATCGGAAAACAAAGAGATCAAAAAAGGAATTTTTCTGATCAGAAAGCATCACAACAGGGGAGCGATGTTCAATCTGGCGCAGAAGTATCCGCAGGAAGTTACCGGAGTATCCGTTTTTTCGACTGTGCTCAACTTTCTTGCCCTTGCAACTATCGCACCAAAGAGAGGGCGTGTGCTTGAGAAAGCAGGTTTTTCTCTTATGCTCGGCGGAGCCATCAGCAACACCTATGACCGCGTTAAGAAAAAGTACGTAATGGATTATGTCAGCCTTGATGTCAAGCCGGAGAAGGTAAGAAATATAGTTTTTAATATTTCGGATGTTTCACTTCTTTTAGGAGTTATTTTAGTATTTATATCTAATCTTACAGCGAAAGACAGAGCGCTGTAAGCGGAAAGGAGACATTATGCTGCTTACATTAATACCGTTGTTTGACGAGAACCTGGCAGTCAGTGCGTATTCGATTTTTACACAAAAGGATAATATGTTTCTCAATCCCTTAAGCCAGGTAACCGGGATTTATGACGGTGCCACCTATGTGCAGGGGATCGAAGCGGTTAACAGCATGGGTATCGAGACACTTTCTGGAAACAAGGAAGTGTTCGTCCCCGTAACTAATGTATCAATATTCTCAAATATCGAGGAACAGTGCGAAGTCGCTCATGTAAAGGTTGCACTTCTTATCGACCGCACATTCCCGCCGGTTGAGAATTACGTTAAGAGGCTCAAGGAACTTAAGGCTGCAGGCTTTAAGATCGCCATCCGTAAGATCGCGGTTTCGGAATTCCAGGTATATGCCCCCATACTCGAGATTGTCGATTATGTTTTCCTCAACAACAAGAAGATCGCCATCGATAAGGCAAAGATTTATTTCGAAAAGCTTTATCCCAATGTTAAGCTGATAGCCGGAAACATCGATACGATGGAGACATTCGAATCCCTTAAGGCTACGGGCGGATATCAGTTCTACGAGGGAGAGTTTTACCGCATCCCCGTTACAAAGGGAAGCAAGGATATCAGCCCTGCAAAGGTTACACAGCTTGAGCTGTTAAAGATAGTCAACAATCCCGACTTCGAGATCAATGATGCAGCTGATATCATCGGACGCGATACGGCACTTACCCTTTCACTCCTTCAGATGGTAAACCGCGTTGTTAAGACAGCTGAGATCACCACCATCCGTCACGCGGCAGCAATGCTCGGACAGAAAGAGCTGAAGAGATGGATAAATACGGCGGTTGTAAACGAGATCAGTTCCGACCAGCCCAACGAGCTCACAAGGCTTACACTTCTCCGTGCAAGATTTGCCGAGAATCTCGCAGGTCTTTTCGAACTGAAAATGCAGAGCGAAGAGCTCTTCCTTATGGGACTTTTCTCTGTGCTCGATATCATCCTTGACAAGCCCATGGATGAGGCACTTGAAATGATCCAGGTATCCAAGGATATTAAATCCGCTCTTATCAGAAAAGAAGGCAAGCTGGCACCTGTTCTTGAGTATATACTTGCATACGAAACAGCGGATTGGAGCGAAGTTTCAAGGGTTATGGTGCTCAGAAACATAGACACCGATAAGGTTTATCAGGCATATCTTGATACCCTCAGCTGGTACAGATCCACAATCAGAGGTGTATAAGAACAGGAAGGTTTTTCCTTCCGGGCGAAATGAATAGTAAGGGGCCGCAGATACAAAGAATAACAGTTGTATCTGCGGTTTTTTCTTTACATTTTGATGAATTGATGATAAAATATGTACATAAATATGTAATAAAATATGTACATATTTTTTTTCGGAGGTGCAATATGGAAGTTACAAAACCGGCAGAGCTTCGTCAGAATCAGAAAGAATATCTTCAGAAAGCGTATGAAGGAGAGGTAGTTTTGGTTGTAAGGCCGCGGAATGAGAATGTGGTCATTCTAAACAATGCATTATATAACAGAATCATGCAGGAACGCAGAATCATGGCCTATTTCCTAAAAACGAATAAAAAAGAATCTCTTGATCCGGCAGAGGAAGGTGATTTAGCTGAAATAATTGAAGGCATCTTCGATGAGGAAGAAAAGGAAAAAAGTTCATCGAAACCATTCAAAAGAACGATAGGAGATTTGGCTGATCATTTCAAGTGGATTGCGGATGATTTTGATGACTGCCTGGAAGGATTGGAGGATTATATTTGAAGTATTTACTTGATACGAATGCTATTATTTTTCTGCTGTACGGAAAGAAAGCAAATAGCAAATTTTCCGAGAATGCAATCTCATTGATTCGTGATTCGCAGGAACTTTGTTTAAGTATTGTTTCTTTATGGGAGATAGCCATCAAGAAAAGGATCAAAAAGATAGACATTGATGATTCCATTATACAAATACGAAACAAATGTCGGGAAAAACATATAGAAATTTATTCTGTTAAGACGATGTATCTGGATGAACTTAGTAATCTTGAAAACATATCAAATCATAAAGATCCTTTTGATCACCTTATTCTGTCAACAGCAAAAACTGAGAGAATGGCTTTAATTTCATCCGATGCAAAAATGAGAAATTATGGTAATATCGATGTGATCTGGTAAATGTGTGAGAATGCTTGAAAGGAAGTTATAATGAAATACGATTATCTGGTAGTCGGAGCCGGGCTCTACGGCTGCGTGTTCGCCAGACAGGCGGCGGATGCCGGAAAAAAGGTTCTGGTAATAGACAAAAGACCTCATATCGCAGGGAATACATATACCGAGAACGTGAACGGAATTCATGTACACAGATATGGAGCTCATATTTTCCACACAAACGATAAGAAAGTGTGGAATTATGTAAACTGGTTTTCCGAGTTTAACAGTTTTGTCAATTCTCCGATCGCCGACTATAAGGGAGAAAGATACCATCTGCCCTTTAACATGAATACCTTCAGGGAGATGTGGGGAGTTAAAGACCCTGAAGAAGCAAAGGCGATAATAGAAGAACAAAAGAAGGAATTATCCGGGAAAGAGCCTGAAAATCTTGAGGAGCAGGCGATATCTCTTGTCGGAAGAGACATTTTTGAAAAGCTTATAAAGGGATATACGGAAAAACAATGGGGACGGGATTGCAAAGATCTTCCCGCGTTCATAATAAAGCGCCTTCCCATAAGATACACTTTTGATAACAATTATTTTAATGCTATGTATCAGGGAATCCCTGTGGGCGGGTATACAAAGCTTGCAGATAAGCTTCTTGAAGGCATAGAAGTAAGATTAAACACAGATTATCTGGAGGAAAAGGCTGAGCTTGATAAGCTCGCTGAAAGAATTGTTTACACCGGCCCGATAGATGCATATTTTAACTATAAGCTTGGAACGCTTCAATACAGAAGCGTCAGATTTGAGACAGAGCTTCTGGATATTCCGAATTTTCAGGGAAATGCGGTGGTGAATTATACCGATCGCGAGACTCCTTACACAAGGATCATAGAGCATAAGTGGTTTGATTTTGGAAAGGATGAAAACGGAAAAGATATCACGGGGACTGTTATAACCAGAGAATACCCGGAGGAATGGAAACCCGGGGACGATCCTTATTATCCGATAAACGATTCATCAAACAATGAGTTGTACGAAAAGTACCGAGAGCTGGCGAAAAAAGAGGAAAAAGTAATCTTCGGAGGAAGGCTAGGAGAGTATAAGTATTATGATATGGATGCAGTGATAGAAGCGGCACTCCAAAAAAGCAGGGAACTCGTCTGAGTTCCTTTACTTTTCAGGGGAAAAATGGTATAGTAGACGCCGACGGTCAAAAGAAAGAGATAACAAATAAGACATAAAGAAAGAGGATTTAAAATGTCAGATACGGCATCAGAAATAAAAAGAAGAAGAACATTTGCGATAATATCACACCCCGATGCAGGTAAAACAACTCTTACCGAGAAGTTTCTTCTCTATGGCGGAGCGATCAATCTCGCGGGATCCGTAAAAGGAAAGGCAACCGCAAGGCACGCTGTTTCTGACTGGATGGAGATCGAGAAGGAACGTGGTATTTCCGTAACATCATCCGTGCTTCAGTTTGAGTATGACGGATACTGCATTAATATACTTGATACCCCCGGGCACCAGGATTTCTCGGAGGATACTTACCGTACACTTATGGCTGCGGACTCCGCTGTCATGGTTATCGACGCATCAAAGGGCGTCGAGGCGCAGACAAGAAAGCTCTTTAAGGTCTGCGTTATGAGGCATATTCCCATCTTTACTTTTATAAACAAGATGGACAGAGATGCACTTGATACATTCGATCTGCTGGATGATATCGAGAAGGAACTTGGCATCGCCACATGCCCGGTAAACTGGCCGATAGGCTCAGGTAAGGGATTCAAGGGGGTATACGACAGAAACGAAAAATGTGTTATCTGTTATTCCGACACCGAAAAGGGAACCAAGGAAGGTATCGCCACCAGGATCCCCGTATCCGATGACAAGCTCCTTAGGGAAACGATAGGTGACGAGGCTGCGGATAAGCTGCTTGAAGAGCTTGAGCTTCTTGACGGAGCGGGAGCGGATTTTGACCTTGATACCGTTCAGAAGGGAGACCTCACTCCGGTATGCTTCGGATCAGCACTCACCAATTTTGGTGTGGAGATATTCCTGCAGCATTTCCTCAATATGGCCACAACACCTCTTCCGAGAAAGGCCGATATAGGAGAGATCGATCCTCTTTCAGAGGATTTCAGTGCCTTTGTATTCAAGATACAGGCAAATATGAATAAAGCTCACAGAGACCGTATCGCGTTTATCAGGATCTGCTCCGGCAGATATGATGCAAGCGCCGAGGTCAGGCACGTGCAGGGCAATAAGGTGATGCGACTTTCACAGCCCCAGCAGATAATGGCGGATGACCGCAAGATCCTTACCGAAGCCTACGCAGGTGATATAATCGGCGTGTTTGATCCGGGTATATTCAGCATCGGAGACACTCTCTGCGCACCCAAGAGCAATTTCAAATATGAGGGGATCCCTACATTCGCGCCTGAGCATTTTGCCAGAGTGCGACAGATCGATACCATGAAGAGAAAGCAGTTTGTAAAAGGTATCGAGCAGATAGCACAGGAAGGTGCGATCCAGATATTCCAGGAGCTTAATTCCGGCCTCGAGGAGATAATCGTCGGAGTGGTGGGTGTGCTTCAGTTTGACGTGCTTAAATACAGGCTCGAAAATGAATATAACGTAGAGATAAAGCTTGAGAATCTTCCCTACGAACATATCAGATGGATAGAGAACTATCAGGACTTTGATATCGAGAAGCTTTCCGGAACTTCGGATATGAAGAAGGTAAAGGATATGAAGGGCAGACCGCTTCTTATTTTCATCAACGCATGGAGCGTCGGCATGACCGAGGAGCGTAATAAAGGGCTGATCCTTACTGAGTTTAGCAGAAACTGATAAGAGTGATCGCACCTTCCTTAGGTCCATAGGCGGAATTAAAATCGCAGAGTGTAGTGTCACAAAATGGTTTTTATTTGTCATGATATATGGTATAATCATAGAGATTTCGTGAAGGGTTTTAATTATTCTGATCGGAAGAGCAAATTGCAAATAGCCTATGGTCAAGGGTACCGAAAGGAGATATTATGGCTGCCAAGACAATCATCAAGAATATAAAGAAAGCAAGACATCCCGAGAATAACACCACCAAGCTTGCGGGAGACTCTTCAAACGGAGAGGTGCTTATTGCGGATGATGTTGTTGCGATGATAGCTGCACTTGCAGCAGGGGAGACCGATGGAGTAAGCAATGTTGGAAATACCTACACCAGCGAGCTTATGAGCAAAGTCGGAGTACACGACAAGACAAAGGGCGTTAAGGTCGTTATCGGGGACAATACCGTTAAGATCTCACTCGCTATTTCCATAAAGGCAGGATGCTCGGTTCCCACCACTTCACAGCAGGTTCAGAAAAAGGTTAAGAATTCTGTCGAGAACATGACCGGTATGACCGTTAAGTGTGTTAATGTCCGTGTCGTGGATGTAGAAGTATAAGGCATTAGCGCTTATGAACAGACACGAACTCAGGGACAGAAGCTTTAAGCTGCTGTTCAGAAAAGAATTTAATAGTCCTGAGGATATGCCTGAACAGGTGAGGCTTTTTTGCAGCGATCCGGAATACGGCACATCGCAGGATGAAGACAGTGAATTTGTACGATCCCGATATGATAATATTATCAGCAGGATAGAAGAGATAGATTCCATCATTGATGATAATTCCGAGGGTTGGAAAACGGACAGAATGGGAAAGGTAGAGCTTTCCCTGCTTCGCCTTGCGGTGTATGAAATGCTCTTTGATGACGATATTCCGACGGCAGTGGCGATGGACGAAGCTGTGGAGCTTGCAAAGACATACGGGCAGGATAATTCAGGTGCCTTTGTTAATGCGATTCTTACCAAAGTTAAGGAATCTAAGAAATTGGGTTAATACATAACTGTAACGGGATGACCTTTTTTAAGGGGTTATTTTGTTACAGTTATACTGTTTTATGGATAACGTTTATTCAGTAGGCCAGGTAAATAAATATATCAAGAATATGTTTGTGACCGACTATCTCCTTAAAAGGATATCCGTAAGGGGAGAAGTCAGCAACTGCAAATATATTACCTCAGGACATATCTTTTTTACGCTGAAGGACACTGACGGAAACCTTAAATGTGTCATGTTTGCCGGAAACAGAGGCGGGCTTTCATTCCGCCTGACGGACGGAATGCAGGTGGTCGTGACGGGAAGCGTTGATGTGTATGCGCAGGACGGTGTATACCAGCTTTATGCCACAAGGATAGAGCAGGAAGGCGCCGGCGAGCTGTACGAAAGGTTCATGCAGCTAAAGGAAGATCTGGAAGAGAGGGGAATGTTTGCGGCGCAGTACAAGCAGGAAATACCCTCCAATCCGCAGACTATCGGAATAGTAACCGCACCGACGGGAGCTGCCGTAAGGGACATCATAAACATTGCCACACGAAGAAACCCATACATACGGCTTATTCTTTATCCCGCAACCGTTCAGGGAGCGGAAGCACCGCGCAGCATCGTAAAAGGAATAAAAGCACTTGAGAAATACGGCGTGGATGTGATGATAGTGGGGCGAGGAGGCGGCTCCATAGAGGACCTTTGGGGGTTTAATGAGGAGTGCGTGGCTCAGGCAATATTTGACTGCAGCATCCCCATCATTTCGGCGGTAGGACATGAGACGGATTTTACTATAGCAGACTTTGTGGCTGATCTCAGAGCACCGACTCCTTCAGCGGCTGCGGAGCTTGCGGTGAGTAAGCTGTCGGATATCGATGATGAGATAGATGCAAGGAGGCAGGCACTATACGATTCGGTATCTGCGCTTATAAGGCGCGACAGGGAAAGGCTCAGGCTTTCCCATACAAGGCTTGGTTTTCTGTCGCCCGCATATAAGATAAAAGAATCGGGTGAAAGGCTTGCGAGAGCGCAGGAAAAGCTTCATGACAACATGCTTTCTCTCATAAAGGAGAGGAAATCAAGGCTGGGGCTTTTATCTTCGGGGCTTGAGGGAAACTCGCCGCTCAAGAAGATAGCGGGAGGCTTTGCCTATGTCGAAGACAGTAAGGGAAAACGAGTAAAGAGTGCCGCGCAGCTTAAAGCCGGGGACGATATAAACATGACATTTTCGGACGGAAAAGTGAAAGCATCCGTTGCTGAAACGATCATTAAGAAAACAGACGATCAATGAACTGACGACAAGTAAACAGACGATCTATAAAAAGACGATAAACAAAAAGACGACAGGTACATGAGGTAGCGGAATATGGCAGCCGGATCAAAAAAACAGGCAGCACAGGAAAATGATAAAGAGAGCAGATCACTGGAGGAAATGCTCGATGAAATCGATGAAATAGTGGAAAAGCTTGATGACGAGGATCTGCCTCTTGATGAGGCGTTTGCACTCTACAGCAGGGGTGTAAAGCTCACGGAGGAGAGCTCAAGATCCATTGACCGTGTAGAGAAAAAGGTCCAGAAGCTTATGGATGACGGAAGCACGGAGGATTTTGATTAAACACCGTTATCGGGATTAATGCTAAAAGGTTCATGATGGATAAAAATGTCTTCAAAGAAGAACTGAATAAAAGGGTGTCCGCTGCGGAAAAAGCCGTTAAAAGCCATATTCCCGAAGCCGGGGCGTATAACGGAAAAGTGGCGGAAGCGATGGATTATTCCGTAATGGCGGGAGGCAAAAGGTTAAGACCTCTGTTTATGATGGAGAGCTTCCGGCTTTTTTGTCCCTTTGATCCTGCGGATGCGGAGAGCATGCCCGGGGAGCTGTCGGCCTTTATGTCAGCCATGGAGTATATACACACATATTCCCTTGTGCATGACGACCTTCCGGCTATGGACAATGATGAACTAAGGCGCGGAAGAGCTACCACATGGAAGGTATATGGCGACGGAATGGGGGTTCTGGCCGGAGATGGGCTTTTAAACTACGCTTATGAGCTTATGATCCGTGTGGCATCTTCCTATGCCGCATCCGGAGAGCAGGAGCTTTGCAGAAGATGTATCGTCGCAGCAGGGATACTTGCGGACAAGGCCGGAGTAAACGGCATGATCGGCGGACAATGTGCCGATCTCGAGGCAGAAGGTCATGGCGGCAGCGCATCCGAAGAAGAGCTTATGTATATTCATGAGCACAAAACAGGATGCCTGATAGAGGCCGCGCTCATGGCAGGCGGCGTGCTTGCAGGCGCATCGGAGAAGGAAACGGAGATCCTTGAAAAAATAGGATCGGATATAGGAATAGCTTTTCAGATAAAGGATGATATCCTTGATGTGATCGGGGACAGCGCAAAGCTCGGGAAAAAGACCGGCAGTGACGAGGCTAACGATAAAGTGACTTATGTCTCACTTAATGGGCTTGAGAACTCCGAAACAGAGGTCAAAAGGCTGAGCAGGGAAGCCGAAAGTCTTATGGACTCATTGCCCGGAGACAAGGAATTTCTTAAAGCGCTGGTTGATTCGCTGATAAGCAGGGAGAATTAGTATTTATGTATCTTGATAGAATAAATCAGACGGGAGATATCAAAAAGATCCCCGCTGAGCATCTGAACGCATTAAGCTCTGAGATACGAGAGTTTTTGATAGAAAAGATAAGTGTGACAGGAGGACATCTGGGTTCAAATCTCGGAACCGTGGAGCTCACCATGGCACTTCATCTTGAGCTGAATCTGCCCAAGGATGAGATCATATGGGATGTGGGGCATCAGTCTTACACTCATAAGCTTCTTACAGGCAGAAAAAATGATTTTGATACTCTCCGTCAGTACGGAGGCATGAGCGGATTCCCAAAGAGACGTGAGAGCGAATGTGACGTGTTTGATACGGGGCACAGCTCCACATCTATCTCGGCGGGGCTGGGACTGTGCAAAGCACGCGATCTTACAGGTGAAAAAAAGACTATAGTATCCGTTATCGGCGACGGCTCCCTGACCGGAGGAATGGCCTTTGAGGCTCTTAATAACGCCGGAAAGCTCAATTCCAATTTTATAATAATACTCAATGACAATAAGCTCTCCATATCGGAGAATGTGGGGGGCATACCAAAGTACCTCAATTCCATAAGGACTTCCGAAGGCTATCTGGACCTTAAGGATGATGTGTACAATAAGATCGCGGGAACACCTGCCGGGGACAGCATCGTAAAGAATATCCGCCGCGCAAAGAATTCCCTCAAATCCCTTATGTCTCCGGGTATGCTTTTTGAGGAGATGGGCGTCGTTTATCTCGGACCCATTAACGGCCACGACATAGGACAGATCCGCAGAGCGATAAAGGAAGCCAAGCGCTTTAAGCGTGCGGTAATGATACATGTGGTGACCGAAAAGGGAAGGGGCTATGCACCTGCGATAAGACACCCTGCCAGATTCCACGGTACCGGTCCCTTCGACATTGAGACGGGGCTTCCCAAGAAGTCATCGGCTGTATCCTGGACCAATGTGTTTTCAACCATCATGACAAAGCTGGGTGACCGCAACCCCCGGATATGTGCCGTGACAGCCGCCATGCCGGACGGCACGGGGCTCAAAAGATTTGCCAATGCTTATCCCGACAGATTCTTTGACGTGGGAATTGCCGAGGAACATGCCGTTACATTTGCAGCGGGACTTGCAGCCGGCGGAATGATACCGGTGGTTGCCATCTATTCATCATTCCTGCAGAGGGCATACGATCAGATCATTCACGATGTGTGCATGCAGAATCTGCATGTGATATTTGCGATAGACAGAGCGGGAATAGTCGGAAACGATGGAGAGACGCACCAGGGAGTGTTTGACCTGTCATACCTTTCGGGCATTCCGGGAATGACCGTATGTGCGCCCAAGAATAAATGGGAATTTTCCGATATGATGAAGTTTGCGGCTTCATACGGTGCGCCTATAGCCATAAGATATCCCCGCGGCCCTGTGTGCGAGGAGCTTGAGGAATTCAGGACCGACATAGTAGCGGGCGAAGCGGAATGGATATACCGCGAAGAAGAGATAGCTCTCTTTGCGGTGGGTTCCATGGTAAGCGTGGCTGATGAGGTGAGAAGAAAGCTTGAAGAAAAGGGCCATAAGGCCAGCCTTATAAATGCAAGATTTGTAAGCCCCATCGACAAGGAAACCGTAAGAGAGGCCTTAAGATTCCACAAGCTGATAGTCACTCTCGAGGAAAATGTCAGAAGCGGAGGCTTTGGTGAAAAGATCCTGGATATCGTAAACAACGAAAAGCTTCTCTACCCCGGAATCGGCACAAAGTGCCTGATAATCAGCCTTCCGGATGAATTCATAGAGCACGGCGACTGCCGCATACTCAAGGAAAAGGCAGGTATTGATGCCGATTCCGTCACCGAGAAGATACTTAACGTATTGTGATCAAACATGAAAGAAAGACTTGATGTGATACTGGTGCAGGAAGGATATGCACCCTCCAGAGAAAAAGCAAAAGCGATAATCATGTCCGGTATAGTGTATGTTAACGGACAAAAAGAAGATAAAGCCGGAAGCTTTTTCGATACCTCAAAATCAAAAATAGAAGTAAGAGGCGCCACACCCAAATATGTGAGCAGAGGCGGGCTCAAGCTTGAAAAGGCCATGGAAACATGGGGATTTAAGCTGGACGGAAAGATCTGCATGGACATAGGAGCTTCAACGGGCGGGTTTACCGACTGCATGCTCCAGAACGGTGCGGAAAAGGTTTACTCCGTCGACGTGGGGCACGGACAGCTTGCATGGAAGCTCAGAAACGACGAGAGAGTGGTTGTTATGGAGCAGACCAACTTCCGCTTCATGAAGCCCGGGGACATCGATGATAAGCTTGATTTTGCAAGCGTGGACGTATCCTTTATCTCTCTTGATAAGATACTTCCTCCCGCAAGGGATCTGCTTAAAGATGACGGAGAGATGGTATGCCTGATAAAGCCGCAGTTTGAAGCAGGCAGAGAAAAGGTCGGTAAAAACGGAGTGGTGAGAGACCCCGCGGTACATGAGGAAGTGGTACTTCGAATCGCCGGATTTGCCGCATCTATAGGCTTTGAAGTAAAGGCTGTTGATTTCTCGCCGATAAAGGGACCCGAGGGCAATATAGAGTATCTGATGTATATAGTCAAAAAAAGCGAGACGTGTGCTCTGCCTGAAGAGATGACACAGCAGATAAAAGAGATGATAGGAAGATCCCACGATTCATTATGAAAAACTTTGTTATCTACACAAACCCCAATAAAGATAAGAACCTTGAAGTATCCTCGAAGGTTAAAGAGTTTCTTGAGGAAAGAGGCGCAAAGGCTTCATTTTTTAAGGACCATACCGGCGATTATCCCGAAGATGTATGCATGATCGTGCTGGGCGGAGACGGAACGATGCTCCGCGCATCCATGGAAACAGGATTTTCCATGCAGGGTCCCATGGTGGGTATCAATCTTGGAACTCTGGGATTTCTGGCCGAGATAGAAAACAGCAGTTCAAATATTGAGAAATCCCTTGAAAAGCTTTTATCGGATGATTTCAGGATCGAAAAAAGAATGCTTCTTGAAGGCAGCATCAACGGAAACGATAAGATCTGTTCCCTCAATGATGTGGTGCTGGCAAGAAAGGAAGGGCTTTACGTTCTTAATTTCGATATATTTGTAAACGGGCAGCCTCTTGCGAATTATTCTGCCGACGGAATAATAGTATCAACCCCAACGGGTTCTACGGGCTACAATCTTTCAGCCGGAGGGCCTATAGCCAATCCCGCATCGGAGCTTATAATGCTCACGCCCATCTGCCCTCACTCACTCAATCACAGAAGCATTATCCTCTCTTCCGAGGATGAGATAATGATATCCATACCCGAGTCAAAGGAGGGAGGCTCGCAGGAGCTTGAGATAAGCTTTGACGGAAGCAGGAAGGCCGCAGTCTCAACGGGAGACCGCGTGACCATCCGCAGATCCGGAAAATACGCAAAATTTGCCAAGATAGGAAAAGACAGTTTTGTTGAAGTGCTCAACAGAAAGATGAATGAATAATGAAATCAAGCAGACAAAAAAGAATACTTGAATTAATTGAAAAAGATATGGCCGGCACTCAGGAAGAACTGGTCAAGATGCTTGCGGAAAGCGGATTTGAAGTGACTCAGGCCACAATTTCCAGAGATATCAAAGAGCTGGGCCTGACCAAGATCAGAACCCCCGAAGGAAACCATAAATACATTATAATGGGCAAAGACAGGGGGGATCTTAACGATAAATATATCCGTGTGCTCAAGGACGGATTTGTATCGATCGACGTCGCCCAGAATATACTCGTTATAAAAACCGTACCCGGAATGGCAATGGCTGTGGCAGCCGCTGTAGATGCGCTTGAATTCAAGGAGATAGTGGGAAGCATTGCGGGAGATGACACCATAATGGCAGCCGTGAGGACATCACACGAGGCCAGAACACTTATGGGGAAGATCAGATCACTGATCTGATGTGTATAACGAAGGTTTATTTTGGGATGGGAGGACTATGTTACAGAGCATTCATGTTAAAAATCTGGCTCTGATTGCGGATTCGGAGGTGGAATTCGCAGAGGGTCTGAATATTATCACCGGAGAGACCGGCGCAGGTAAATCGCTTCTTATCGGTTCGGTAAATCTGGCACTCGGAGGAAAGTTTGATGCTTCAATGCTAAGACAGGGAGCCGAGAGCGGATTTGTGGAGCTGGTTTTTTATTGTAAAGAAAAGACTGTATCGGATAAACTGGCAGAGATGGACATCACCCCGGAGGAAGACGGAAGCATAATCATCACAAGGAAGTTTTCCCAGGGAAAGAGTTCATGCAGGGTCAACGGAGAAAGCGTAACACTAAAAGCGCTTCAGGAGCTGTCGGCAGAGCTTATAGACATTCACGGACAGCATGATCACAGGAATCTGCAGAAAAGATCAAAGCATCTCGAGATAATAGATTCATACGGCGCGGAAGAGCTTGCCGGAAAGGCATCGCAGACAGGGGCGCTCTATCATGAATATAAAGAGCTGCAATCCGAGTATTCCGAGAACAAAAAGGATACGGAAACGATCCTCAGGGAAAAATCTCTTCTTGAATTTGAGGTGAAAGAGATAGAGGATGCAGACATAAAGAACGGAGAAGACGAAGAGCTCGAACAGCTCTATGTGAGAATATCCAATTCAAGAAAGATTGCAGAATCTCTTTCGGAGGCGTATAATCTTACTTCTGATGGCGAAGGAGATGCGGCAAGCAAAATAGGACAGGCCCTCAGGAGCATATCATCGGTATCCGGCTACGACAAAAGGCTGGAATCCCTTGAAGGTCAGATAACCGATATTGAATCCCTTTTAAATGACTTTAACCGGGAGCTTTCGGGATACCTGAACGATTATGATTTTGAGGAAGGTGAGTTTGAGAGAGTTGAAAGAAGGCTCAATCTCATCAACGATCTGAAGAACAAGTACGGCGGGAGCATCGACAGGATAAGGGAATATGCGGCTTCGGCACAGGAAAAGCTGGAAAAGTACGAGAATTACGAAGAATATATAAGTTCCCTTGAGAAAAAGATTGAAGCTAAGAAAAACGAACTTGAAAAATGCTGCGCAGAGCTTTCAGATAAGAGGAAAAAAGTGGCTGTAAAGCTGTCGGAGCAGCTCAAAGCTTCACTTGAAGGACTGAATTTCCCGCAGGTTCAGATAGAGATCAGGATCGAAAGATCGGAAAACATTACGTCGAAAGGCTTTGACGAGGCGGACTTTCTTATATCCACCAATATCGGAGAGCCTGTTAAGCCTCTTGAAAGCGTTGCCAGCGGCGGTGAGCTTTCGAGGATAATGCTTGGCATAAAGACGGTTATGGCTGCAAGGGACAACACCGGGACACTTATCTTTGATGAGATCGATGCAGGGATAAGCGGAAGAACGGCATGGAAAGTGTCGGAACAGCTCGGGCTGCTCTCCCGCAAGCACCAGGTGCTCTGCATAACGCACCTGCCGCAGATAGCAGCCATGGCTGATGAACACTTTGTGATAGAAAAGAGTGCTTCCCTCGGAAGCACCACCACCGATGTGCGAGGCCTGGACTATGAGGAGAGTATAGGTGAACTCGCAAGGCTTTTGGGAAGTGATGAGGAGTCGAAAGCCGCGGTGGATAATGCCCGGGATATGAAATTACGGGCAGATGAGTATAAAAAAACTCATTAGAGATGATATAAGAGGATTATGAAAAAATGAAACAGAAAAGAGAAGACGTAAGAAACATTGCGATAATCGCGCATGTTGACCATGGAAAGACTACCCTTGTGGATGAGCTCTTAAAGCAGAGCGGTGTGTTCCGCGAGAATCAGGAAGTGGCCGAAAGAGTCATGGACTCAAATGATATCGAGAGGGAGAGAGGCATTACCATTCTTTCCAAGAATACCGCGGTAATGTACAAAGGCACCAAGATCAATATAATCGACACTCCCGGCCATGCGGACTTCGGAGGAGAAGTAGAGCGTGTGCTCAAGATGGTAAACGGAGTTATTCTTGTGGTCGATGCCTTTGAAGGTGCTATGCCCCAGACCAAGTTCGTGCTCAGAAAGGCCCTGGAGCTCAAGCTTCCGGTTATTGTATGCATCAACAAGATAGACCGTCCCGAGGCAAGGCCGGATGAGGTTGTGGACGAGGTACTGGAGCTCTTCCTGGAGCTTGATGCCGATGATTCACAGCTTGACTGCCCATTT
This sequence comes from Lachnospiraceae bacterium UBA3632, assembly GCA_002373975.1. GTDB lineage: Bacteria > Bacillota > Clostridia > Lachnospirales > Lachnospiraceae > AC2028. Next base: position 21,235 of record DFKZ01000062.1, read on the forward strand.
GTATTTGCATCCGCAAAGGCCGGTATCGCATCCCTTGACGCAGAAGAAAAGGGAACCGATATGGAGCCTCTGTTTGAGACGATACTTGATTATATCCCTGCTCCGGAGGGAGATCCCGATGCGGGCACACAGGTGCTTATAAGCACTATTGATTACAACGAATACGTGGGAAGGATCGGCGTCGGTAAGGTCGATAACGGAGTGATCAGGGTCAATCAGGACGTTGTGATCTGCAACCATCATGAGCCGGATAAGCAGGTTAAAGTTAAGGTAAGCAAGCTCTATGAGTTTGACGGACTAGGCAAGGTAGAAGTAAAGGAAGCGGGAATAGGCTCAATCGTGGCTATTTCCGGTATTTCGGATATCCATATCGGAGATACCCTCTGTTCCCCCGAGAATCCTGTTCCGATACCGTTCCAGAAGATATCCGAGCCCACCATTGCCATGGACTTTATGGTAAATGATTCTCCTCTTGCAGGGCAGGAAGGCAAATATGTCACAAGCCGTCATATCAGAGACAGGCTTTTAAGAGAGCTCAATACCGATGTGTCCCTCCGTGTCGAGGAGACGGATTCTACCGACCGCTTTAAGGTGAGCGGAAGAGGAGAGCTGCACCTTTCCGTGCTTATAGAGAATATGCGCAGAGAGGGCTTTGAATTTGCCGTATCCAAGGCGCAGGTGCTCTATAAGGAAGATGAGAACGGAAAGAAGCTTGAGCCAATGGAGCTGGCTTATATAGATGTCCCCAACGACTTTGCCGGAGCGGTAATAGAAAAACTCGGCCAGAGAAAGGGCGAGCTCAAAAATATGGGATCCATTTCCGGCGGAACATATACCAGACTGGAATTCTCCATACCTTCGAGAGGGCTTATAGGTTACCGCGGCGAATTCATGACGGATACAAAGGGTAACGGAATACTCAACACCATATTCGACGGATATGCACCCTATAAGGGCGATATAGCATACAGAAAGCAGGGTTCCCTTATCGCATTCGAGGCGGGAGAAGCTATCACATACGGACTGTTTAACGCACAGGAGAGAGGCACACTCTTTATCAGCCCCGGTGAAAAGGTGTATGCCGGAATGGTAGTTGGACAGACCGGTAAATCGGAGGATATAGAGGTAAATGTATGCAAGAAAAAGCAGCTTACCAACACCCGCTCATCAAGTGCCGACGAAGCATTGAGGCTCACTCCTCCGAGGATACTTTCCCTCGAACAGGCTCTTGACTTCATAGAGACCGATGAGCTGCTTGAGGTTACTCCCACCAAGCTGCGCATAAGAAAGAAGATACTGGATTCCAGGCTCAGAAAGCGTGCCGGATTTACATAAGAGATCCAAAGTGCTATAATCATTAAGTGTATGCTTTATGTAAGCGCACAAGTATCATAAACAATACGTGACAGGTACTGAAAAGAGGTTAATATGGCTATATTTACAGGTTCAGGTGTCGCAATCGCCACACCGATGAAAAAGAACGGAGAAATAGATTATCCCGCTTTTGAAAAACTGATAGAGTTTCAGATCGCAGGAGGCACAGATGCGATCATAGTATGCGGTACCACAGGAGAGGCTTCCACCCAGAGTCATGAGGAACATCTCGAGACCATCAAGTTCTGTGTGGACGTGGTCAAGAAGAGAATCCCCGTTGTTGCGGGAACCGGCTCAAACTGCACCGAGACGGCGGTTTATCTTTCAAAAGAGGCCGAGAGCTACGGTGTGGACGGAGTGCTGCTTGTAAGCCCTTATTACAACAAAGCCACCCAGAACGGTCTGTTCCAGCATTTCAAGACTACGGCCGAAGCGATAAGCATTCCTGCGATCCTTTACAATGTGCCCAGCAGGACAGGATGCAATATCCTTCCCGAGACAGCAGTAAGGCTTGCAAAGGAAGTAAAGAATATCGTCGGCATCAAGGAAGCCAGCGGAAACATCAGTCAGATCGCTCACCTAGCAGCCATAAGCAAGGGATGCATCGATATCTATTCCGGAAATGATGACCAGATCATTCCCATCATGTCACTCGGCGGAATCGGAGTTATTTCCGTGCTTGCCAATGTGGCACCCAAGGAGACTCATGACATCTGTCAGCTCTATCTTGACGGAAAGGTTAAGGAAGCTTGCGCAGAGCAGCTCAGAGCACTTGATCTTTGCAATGCTCTTTTCTGCGAGGTAAATCCCATACCCGTTAAGAAAGCACTTGAGCTTATGGGAATCATACCCGGAGGCATCAGACTTCCCCTTACCGAGATGGAGCCTGCCAACACAGAGCGCCTGACCAAGGCAATGAAAGAGTACGGAATACTTAAATAATTGAATTAAATATCGGCTGTTATGAATAAAACACGTTTTTCATAACAACCGATATTATTTTACAAACACTGATAAAATAAAGCTTTGAGCCACATCGATAATCATTGGATATCGAGAAAAGAACAGAAAGAGGCGGAATATGATAAACGTTGTTATGAATGGATGTAACGGAAGAATGGGACAGGTTATTTCGGGTATCGTCGCAGCGGATGACAGCCTGAATATGGTGGCGGGCATCGATAAATTTGATGACGGTCACAATCCCTATCCTGTTTATTCGGAATTGAACCGGCTCCCCTCCGGCGTTGATGTTATAATAGACTTTTCAACCGCATCGGCAGTGGATGCGCTTCTTGACTACTGTGTTGAAAAGAACATCCCCGTAGTATTGTGTACCACAGGGCTTTCAGAAGCACAGCTTGCCAAAGTGGCTGATACATCCAAAAAGGTTCCTGTACTCAAATCAGCAAACATGTCTCTGGGAGTTAACCTCCTGATAAAGGCACTTAAGGAATATGCACCTATTTTGGCCGAGAACGGTTTTGATATCGAGGTCCTTGAGAAGCATCATAATCAGAAGCTCGATGCTCCCAGCGGAACGGCTATAGCTCTGGCAGACGCGATCAACAGCGCATTTGATGAGTCTGACAGATATGAATATGTATACGACAGATCGACCCGCCGGGAGAAGAGACGTGCAAAAGAGATCGGGATCAGTGCGGTAAGAGGCGGAACCATAGTGGGAGATCATGATGTCATCTTTGCCGGCCAGGATGAAGTGGTCACTTTTTCTCATATGGCTTACTCCAGAGCACTTTTCGGAAGAGGCGCGGTTTCCGCAGCCAAGTTCCTGGCAGGAAAGCAGCCGGGGCTCTATGATATGAGCAATGTTATAGATGAGCTGCTGGCAAAGCAGAAATAACCGATAATTACAGCAAAGAGAAAAAATAATGGAATTCAGACCCTGTATCGACATTCACAACGGAAAAGTCAAGCAGATAGTGGGAAGCTCCCTCAAGGATGCGGGGGACAGCGCAAGTGAAAATTTCATTTCGGAAAGCTCCGCGTCGTATTATGCGGAGCTTTATAAGGAAAAAGGGCTTACCGGAGGGCATATAATCATATTAAATGCCGCCGGGAGCTCTTATTATGATGAAAGTAAAAAGCAGGCTCTCGGGGCTCTGAGTGCGTTTCCGGGTGGAATGCAGATCGGCGGCGGCATCAATTCCGAAAATGCCGGGGAATATATAGAAGCAGGCGCATCACATGTTATCGTAACCTCATATGTGTTCCAAAACGGTATGATCAATTACGACAATCTCAATAAGCTTATCAAGGCTGTGGGAAAAGGGAGAATAGTGCTCGATCTAAGCTGCAGGCTTACCGAAAAAGGATATATGGTCACCACCGACAGGTGGCAGAAGATCACCGATGAAAAAGTGGATCCGGAGCTTTTTGAAAAGCTGTCCGGCTACTGTGATGAGTTCCTGATCCACGCAGTGGATGTGGAGGGGAAGAACTCGGGGATCGAGAAGGAACTGGTAAGGATCATGGCATGTCACGGAAAGAATCCGTTAACATATGCCGGGGGAGTGAGCTGCTATGAGGATATTGAAACTATCCGGGAACTTGGCGGGGGACATATTAATGTAACCGTGGGAAGTGCACTGGATCTGTTTGGGGGAAAGCTGGAATTTGAAAAGATATGCAGGATGGTGGGAATAAATAGTTAACATAACGTTGCAAAATTATTAAATATGTGTTACATTAAATAGACTTGGTGCTATCTTTGCGGATAATTATGCCATTTTCCGCATAGCAGGAGGTTTTTTTGCGAAACGAATATGTTATCAGATTAAAATCGAGCAAGCATAAGCGAAAAGTGTTCAGGCATCTGATCCTTGCTTCCGATGACACTGAAGACAGACCTAAGGTCTTAAAGTATCATGTTATGACCATAATCATTCTGGCGATAATCTTCAGTCTGGTGCTTGGAGGGTTTGTAGGCCTCGTTATATTTGAAAGAGGAAGGGACCAGCGTTTTGAACGGACCATAGCCGAGAGGGACAGCGTGATCGAGCAGCTTGAGGGTGATAATGTATCACTTAACGGAGAGATCGCCTCTCTTAACGACAAGATCGAGATCCTGAGCAATACGGTTGCAACAAAGACAGCCAACGAAAACGAGCTTACGGAAACGCTGGAAGCACAGTCCATCCCTTCAGATTATCCCCTTACCGGAAGTGCCACCGTTAATCCGATGGATGGGGACGAGATAGGATGCGTATTTGAGGCATCTGACGGTGTTACCGTAGTCGCTACGGCCTCCGGAAAAGTATCGGAGATCTACGAAGATGAGAACTACGGAAATGTAGTAGTTATCGACCACGGGAACGGATACATCACCACCTATATGAATAAAGGTGATGCAATGGTAAAGAAGGGCGATGAGGTATCTCAGGGCACGACCCTGTTTATTATAGGAGACGGAAATTACGAGCTGAGATATCAGATATCAAACGAGGGAACATACATAGATCCATTGGAAGTTATCCAGATAGAAGGGTAAAAAAAGGAGACGAAATGGCTAAAAACGAAACAATAAAAATCGCAACTTTGATCGGACAGGGAAGTGTCTGCGACGGAGACTTCAAATGTAATGGCAGCGTCAGGATCGACGGAACCGTTAACGGAGAGGTTACCGTGAGCGGAATCCTTGTTCTCGGCGCAGCAGGTGAGATCAACGGAAATATTACCGCCAAGGCTGTTCAGATAGGCGGACAGGTTACAGGAGATATAAACGCACCCGAGAGAGCGGAACTTACATCAACTTCAAAGGTGATCGGAAATATCACGACAAACCTTATCGTCATCGATGAAAATGCCGTATTCCAGGGTGCAGTAAACATGAATCAGGAAGCTCCCGAGAGAAAAGGGGGATATCTTTTGAGAAAGGCTATCAAATCCGGCAAAAGATCAGCTGAATCGGCTGTAAATGATGCCCTAAAAGATATAGAATCCGATTCTGATATACAGACAGAAAGCGTTTGATCAAGAATCATTTCTTGTTTTCTTCTTCACGGAGCCTTCCCAGCACAAGGTCGTAACCGTCATTGCCATAGGTAAGAGAGCGGTTCACACGGCTTATCGTTGCTGTGGAGGCTCCTGTTTTTGATGCTATGGCAAGGTAGGTCTGGTCGCTCTTAAGCATTGTGGCCACTTCAAAACGCTGAGCCATGGACTGAAGCTCGTTTATAGTGCAGAGGTCCTCAAAAAATGCATAACACTCATCAAGATCCTTAAGCTGGAGAATAGCCTTAAACAGCGTGTCTGTGGCCTCATTTTTCAGTTTGTCTCTCATAATTCAAGTCTCCCATCAATTACACTTTCATACGTTAAAACATGAAACTAAAAACATTTTAACTCTTTATTTGATTAAAGTAAAGACTTTATTATACTAAAGTCGTCTTGTAAAATACCCCCAAAAAAGTTAAAATGGATTAGTGCGGTTTAAGTGATATTCCGTGAATGAAGGAAGAGGAAAGCAAGATGCAGGAACAAAGCTTGGATCAGCTTTTGGAAAAGATAGATAACAAGATAACTGCCATCAGCCCCATCGATAAGGAAGACATTCCCGTAGTTCCGCTGTATATGGACCAGCTGACTACATTTATGGACAGCAAGCTGAGAAGCAGTCTGCGTAATTCCACCGAGGATAAGGTCCTGACCAAGACCATGATCAACAATTACGCAAAGAACGATCTGATACCGCCTCCGATCAAAAAGAGATATTCCAAAGATCATCTCTACGAGCTTCTTTTCATTTTCTACTTTAAGAATTTCATGTCCATAGGGGATATACAGACGCTTCTTTCCCCCATTACGGCAGAATTTTTCGGGAAGAGAAAAGAAAAAGGATTCGGAATAGAGGACATATACGAATCCCTGTATAACATGCTAAAAGGCACAAGAGGCAGATTGCGCGAAGAGCTGGAGAGAAATTACGAATCTGTCAAAGACGCCTTTGACGGCGTTTCAGGCGATAAAAGGGAATATCTTAAGAAGTTTGCGTTTATATGCGAGCTTTCGTATGACATATATCTCAAGAAATATATAATCGAGCAGATGGTGGATGAGATTTCCGATGATTATATTATCGAAAGAGAGAGCGCTTACGAGGATGAGATGCGCAAAAAAGCGGCCAAGGAAGCTACTCAGGAAGCTATGCGCATCGCTAAATTAAAACATGAAAAGAACAAGGCTTTGGAGAAGGCAAGGCAGGAAAAGATAAAGGGGACACAGTCGTATTCCTCTCTTAGCAAGAAGCTGATCTGAGGCCGGTGAAATAAAGGAATGATATGGCGATAACCGATTTACTCAATGACAAACAAAAAGAAGCAGTGGTTCACACAGAAGGGCCACTGCTTATTCTTGCGGGAGCGGGTTCCGGAAAGACAAGGACCGTCACTCACCGCATTGCATATATGATAGGTGAGAAGAATATCGACCCGTGGAACATACTGGCCATCACGTTCACCAACAAAGCAGCAGAAGAAATGAGAAACAGGATCGAAAAGCTTGTGGGATTCGGTGCAGACAGAATATGGGTCATGACTTTCCATGCCACTTGTATCAGAATACTCAGAAGGCATATCGATCTGTTGGGATACGACACCAACTTTACCGTTTACGATACAGATGATCAGAAATCGGTAATGAAAAATGTGTGCAAAAAGCTTAACATCGATACCAAGCAGTACAAAGAAAGAGCTCTTCTTACAGCGATTTCAAACGCAAAAGACAATCTTGTGAGTGTGACGGAGTATGCCAATTCTACTTTCGGAGACTTCACTAAAATTGTTGTGGCCAGAGCATACAGAGAGTATCAGGATCAGCTCAAAAAGAGTAACGCTCTTGACTTTGACGATATTATAGTGCTGACGGTGGAGCTTTTCGAGAAGCATCCCGAGATACTGGATTACTATCAGGAACGCTTCAAATACATAAGCGTTGACGAGTATCAGGATACAAACAAGGCACAGTTTGAATTTATCAGGCTGCTCTCATCAAAGTACAGAAACCTGTGTGTAGTGGGAGATGACGATCAGTCCATATACAAGTTCAGAGGAGCCAACATCCGTAATATCCTTGATTTTGAGGAATACTATCCGGAAGCCAAAGTGATAAAGCTCGAGCAGAACTACCGCTCAACTCAGAATATACTTGATGCGGCAAACAGCGTGATAGCCAACAATGCTTCAAGGAAGGACAAAAGCCTTTGGACCGCCGAGGGAGCGGGGCACAAGATCAGATTCCTTCAGTTGGACAACGCATATGAGGAAGCGGAGACGATTGTCGATGAGATCAGTACCGCGAATATAAAGGAAGGCATATCATACAGCGATTTTGCGGTTCTTTACAGGACGAACGCTCAGGCCCGTCTTATCGAAGAAAGGCTGATACTGCGTGGTATCCCCTATAATGTGGTGGGCGGTACCAACTTTTATTCCCGTGCGGAGATCAAAGACATGATCGCCTATCTGAAGACCATAGATAACGGACAGGATGAAGTGGCCCTGAGACGCATTATAAATGTTCCAAAAAGAAGCATCGGAACGGCAACTCTGGACAAGCTGCTCGATTTTGCCGATATGACGGACGATTCGCTTTTTGGGGCCATGCAGAATGCCGATAATGTTCCGGGACTTTCAAAGAGTGCAGCAAAGATCAAAGCATTTGTAAAACTGATCGAGGACCTGCGCGGAGAGATAAAAGAGATCGGTATTTCGGGAGTTATCACTCAGATCATCGAAAGGACCGGATATGATGATTATCTCAGAGATCAGGATGACGAAACGGCTGATGACCGTATAGATAACGTTGCGGAACTAATAACCAAAGCAAAGAACTTTGAGGAGGTTCATGATGAAGTGTCATTGACGGATTTCCTTGAGGAAGTTGCGCTTGTTTCGGATATAGACAATATAGAAAGCGACGACGGAAGAGTGCTGCTCATGACTCTCCACAGCGCCAAAGGGCTGGAATTCCCGAGGGTGTTTATTGCGGGAATGGAGGACGGTTTATTCCCGGGAATGGGAACCATATCTTCAGGAGACCTTGAAGAAATGGAAGAGGAAAGAAGACTGGCCTATGTCGGGATCACGAGAGCAAAAGAGTACCTGACACTCACCTGTGCCAAAATGAGAATGCTCAGGGGAGAGACGCAGTTTAACCCCATAAGCAGATTTGTGAGAGAGATTCCCCGGGAACTCATTGACGGAAATGCAAGAGGTTACGAAAGGTCAGTAGAAAGGTATGAGAGACCATCGGCAGTAATCCAAAGACCTGTAATGCCGGAGAGCAGAAAACCTGCCATGCAGAAGGAAATAGGCGCTTTGAATGCTCTGGCCGGGCTTACAAAAGGTGCTCCGTCAGGGCCTGTAACGGAGCTTTCGTACACGACCGGAGATACCGTTAATCACAAGAAATTCGGAAGAGGAACCGTATTAAGCATATCGAAGGAACCGAGAGATTTTAAAGTAACTGTGGATTTTGATGCTTTTGGTCAAAAAATTATGTACGCTTCCTTTGCAAAGCTTGAAAAAGTCTGACGAATATGCTAATATTAAGAAAATTCAGTTTTAGGGGTTTTGCCCGGAAAGGCAGGATTGAGGAATGAGTAAAATTGAAGAGTATTTCGACAACATCAAGACGGAAGCTCCCGCTAAGCTTGAGCAGATGAAAGAGAATATCAAACTCAAGAATTTCCTTAAAAAGAAAGAGGCTGAGGAGATCATCGAGGAGATCGAAGAAGAGCGCAAGGTTAAGGCATGGGTAATCATCCTTGCTATTATCGGCGTTATCGCTATCGGATGTCTTGTCGGATATCTTGTTTATCGCAGCAAGAAGAAACCGTCATATCTTGATGATTTCAGTGATGATTTCGCAGATGATGACGAATTCTTTGACGACGAAGAATAATCTGATCTGACAGGAAATAATAGTTTGAACGGATAGAGCGTGTAACTCTGTCATTTGTGTAGCATATCAGGGAAGGCAAGATCGCGTTCCCTGATTTTTGTGTTTAAAGGATAAATTTTTTTACAATCGGAGAATTATGAAAAAAGGTCAGGAGATAACCGGAAAGGTAATTGATTTAAAATATCCTAATATCGGTGTGGTTGAAACAGATGAGGGAGAAAGGGTTGTTGTAAAGAATTCTCTCCCGGGGCAGAAAGTACAAGCCAGGATAAACAAACTGCGCCACGGCAAAGCGGAAGGTTCACTTCTTGAAGTGACGGAAAAATCGCCGTCGGAAACAGGGGAAAACTGCCCTCATTTTGGTAAATGCGGTGGATGTAATTATATATCTCTGCCCTACGAAGAGGAATTGAAGATCAAGAATAATATGATCCATAAGCTTCTTGAGCCTGTTCTTTCACTGCAACACGGCGACTATGCGTGGGAGGATATATGCGGAAGTCCCGTTCAGTACGGATATCGAAACAAGATGGAGTTCACTTTCGGTGACGAATATATGGGAGGGCCTCTTGCCCTCGGTATGCATAAACGAAACAGTCATTATGACATTGTGAATGTGTGTGAGTGCAGGATCGTTGATGACGATTACCGGAAGATACTCGGGCTGACGAGGGATTACTTCGACAAGCAGGGCCTTCCATTTTATCATAGATTAAAGCATACCGGGTATCTTAGGCATTTGCTTGTGAGAAAGGCGGCAAAGACCGGCGAGATAATGGTTGCGATAGTCACCACATCGCAGCTTGAGTTTGATATGTGTGGATATGTTTCCGAACTACAGAGTCTGTCTCTGAACGGGAAGATAGAAAGTATTATCCATACGATAAATGATTCCTTTGCAGACGCAGTATATTCCGATAAAAGCACTGTCCTGTACGGCAGGGATTATATTGAAGAGGAGATACTTGGATTATCCTTCAGGATAACCGAATTCTCGTTTTTCCAGACCAACACATATGGCTGTGAGGTGCTGTATTCCAAGGCCAGGGAATACGCTGAGGAAGCTCTGGGTAACGACAGTCTGTCTGAAGGTTATGAATCCGGAAAAAAGTGCGGAGTGCTTTATGATCTTTACTCGGGTACCGGGACCATCGCACAGCTGATGTCCCCCTCTGCAGGCAAGGTGATAGGAGTTGAGATCGTCGAAGAGGCTGTTACGGCAGCAAGGGAAAACGCTCAAAAGAACGGGCTCGACAATTGCGAATTTATAGCGGGCGACGTGTTAAAAGTGCTGGATGAGATTGAAGAAAAACCGGATATGATCATTCTTGATCCCCCCAGGGACGGCATTCATCCAAAGGCGATCGGAAAGATCATCGACTACGGTGTGGAGCATATCCTCTATATCTCATGTAAGCCTACAAGTCTTGCAAGAGATTTGGAAGTATTTATCGAAAACGGATACGAAGCAACGAAGCTTTGTTGTATAGACCAATTCCCTTGGACCGGGCATGTGGAAACTATAGTTTCGCTTTCACGGGTTTAAAGATAAAGTGCCTCGAAAAGGCTTGAAATCAAAGGGCTTCGGCACTTTGAGTTAAAGGCATGAAATGGCAAAATGGGGCATTAAGAGTATTACAGAATCAGTCCACCGGGAAGAGTGTAAAAAAGGTCGGGAATACAAGTTGGTTATAATACCTCGTTGAGAATATAGGATAGTTAAAAAATCGGGGTTGGGAATACAGAATGGTTAAGAAAACGATAAACAGTTTAATAATTGACTTACCTACGTCAAAAAAGAACAGTAGAAAGAAGGGTGCATCATGAACGAGCTGCAGTCGTTAGCGCAGATTTTTCAAAACAAGATTTTTAGAATCCCGGATTATCAGAGAGGGTATGCTTGGCAGGATCTTCAGCTTCGTGATTTTTGGGAAGATGTAGTCAACCTTCAAACGGATAGATATCACTACACGGGCCTTCTCTCGCTGAAAGTGCTCAGCAGACAGGATAGTCAAAAGCTCGGTAATGAGGATGCCTGGTTATTACAGAGTGGTTTTAAGGCATATCACATCGTGGACGGACAGCAGCGTCTTACCACTTTTATTATCATGCTTAATGAAATTATCGAGTTCGTGTGTAACCTTCCGGAAAATGAAGGTAAATCTGAAGAAGAGATTTACTTGGGATTTGAAAATATAAAGGATATCAGGGCAAAATACCTGAGTAGGAAACGTCCGCCGGATGGATTGATTGTTACCTATATGTTCGGATATGAGAATGACAATCCCAGCGCGGAGTACTTAAAGTATCGTATCCTTGGACAGCCTTTTGGTGGAACGATCAAGGAAACATATTATACAAAGAACTTGAAATATGCAAAAGAGTTCTTTGCAAGAGAACTTGCGGCTTTTTATGAGATAAAGGGCATTGACGGAATTGCTGAATTGTATCGAAAGCTCACATTGCAGCTCATGTTTAATATTCATGAGATTGAGGACGACTACGACGTATTCGTTGCGTTCGAGACCATGAATAACCGTGGTAAGCGATTGACAAACCTGGAACTTCTTAAGAATAGACTTATCTATCTTACGACGCTTTATCCGAAAGAGATTCTTGATGAGACAAATGAAGTGGCTCTTCGTGAGCTAATAAATAAAGCCTGGCGAGAGGTTTATTATCAGCTTGGCAGAAATGAGAATGATCTTCTGTCAGACGATGAGTTTTTGAGGGCACATTGGATCATGTACTTCGCTTATTCCAGAAAGAAAGGCGATGACTACATCAAGTTCCTTTTGCGAAAATTCTCGCATAAATCTATATTTGAAAACGTTCTTCAGGCGCTTCCAGAGGACGAGGATGTTGATGATGCTATTCCTGATCCCGGCGCTGATGACGATGATGATAGCGATGATACGCCTGATATCCCTGAGCCTATCTCTGGAGAGTTTTTACAGCCCAAGGAGATTATGGACTATGTTAATAGCCTGAATGAAGCGGCTGAGTTTTGGTATTACACGTATTATCCAGATAAATGCACTTCTATAAGCGATGAAGAGCAGGTGTGGCTTGATAAGCTTAACCGTATCGGCCTTGGCTATTTTAGACCGATGATTGCTGTTTCGCTTATACCGAGGTTGGGATATTCGAAGGAAGACCGTGTTGCACTGTTTAAGGCGGCAGAGAGATTTATCTTTATTAACTTCCGTATGGCGATGTATCAGTCGAGCTACAAGAGCAGTGACTATTACAGAAAAACACGTGAAGTCTATACTGGAAGTATGACGTTATCGGAAGTTACCGATGATCTGAATACAACTACCGACGCGAATGCAAAGGATGCTGTACGCGTATTCCTTACCAGAATGAACCGTAGATTCATCTCTGCTGATGGTTTTTACAGTTGGCATGACCTCCGTTACTTCCTTTATGAGTACGAGTATTCTTTGGCTACGAAGTATAAGCTGGAGAAGCTGTCGTGGGCATTATTGACAAAGGTTGTAAAGGACCGAATCACGGTAGAACACATTCTCCCGCAGACACCGACAAAGCTATACTGGCGTAATAACTTCAGACAGTTTAACGATGCGGAGATTAAATCGTTGTCATCATCTCTTGGCAATATGCTGCCGTTATCGCAGAGTATCAATTCAAGCCTGCAGAATGACAGCTTCGATGATAAAAAGGCCCGCGGATATGCTAATGGCTGCCATTGTGAAGTGGAAATCTTCAAAGAAGATAAGTGGGATGCTGAGCATATTTACAATCGTGGCATAAAGCTGCTTCATTTTATGGAGACGCGTTGGGGCTTCAAGTTTGAGAGCGTTGAGCAGATGGACGAGCTATTACATATAGCTTTTGTGAAAGATGGACGAGAGATTCCTGACGAGATCACCGAGGAGAATATCACTGCTGTGTCGGTTTCTACTGAAAAGGCGAATGGAAACCGCTCTGCCTACATTGCGGCACTTAACTTGAGCTTTGCGAACATAAAGGATGCGGCAGGAGAAATTCATATAGCACCAGATAGCTGCAGCAGAAAGTACGTACGATTTACAACCGATGTGATGAGCAAGATACTCCCTGATGCACCGGAAGCAGCAAGTGGCTGGGGGACCAGAAATCATTACTTTTATGAGATTATCAATAATGCCGGTAAGTCAATTCACATGCAGTTAGCACTTAGCGCAAAGAACATTCCAGATGATTTGAAAGAAATCTGTGAAAAGATCAATGAGCGTTTCCCGGCAAAGCAGCAGAAGGTTAATTGGCAGTGGCGTTGCACTTTTATTACAAGCCATGTGACAATTCCGGAAGATATGTCAGATGAGGACATTATTCAGATTCTAAATGATCAGTACGCTCAGCTTCAAGAATTTGAAAAGAGGCTGGTTGATGCGCTGGGGGAGGAAAGCGCTGATGAGTAATTCAGATAATCCAAAGAAAGGCGCAGAATTTCAGAGGCAGGTCAGCTCTCAGAAGTTATGCTTGTGTGCCAGAACGATTCAAGAATACTTATTTCCGCTTGATAGAGGATATCAGGAGTGACCTGGAACAGTAGATTTGTTTGGTAGGAGGCACTATTGACCTGTTTAGTAAGAGCCCTGACATTCATAATGGTGTCTCGGGGCATGTGGAAAGTTGCGTGCTTTTGGAACGCGTGAGCAACCGAAAAGCGGATTCTTATGTGAAGCTGAACGTGAAGATGGAAGATTATTATAGAATCAAAGATGCAGAAGGCGGTGAAATGAATGGATAAGGAAAGTATTATATATGATACAGCAACAATAAGCGATATTC
>DFKZ01000047.1 GCA_002373975.1 Lachnospiraceae bacterium UBA3632
TAGTTGTACTTATCGGTCTGGTCATTATTTTCAGAACGCAGATCCAGGAGGTCGTTAACAATATCTTTAAGAAGATCACAGACCGCACTGACAATTTCTGATCAATACGAGGAGGGGAGAATATGCCCGGGATGCCGGATAAGAACAAGACAAGAATAAACGGTTATATGACGGTATATCTAACCCTGACTATGACAGTTCTCCTCTCCCTGTGTCTCACGCTTATTGAGGGGGCCAGAAGCAGCGCGATAAAGCTGGAATCCGAAATTGCGGTTTCGATAGCCTCTGACAGTATAATGGCAGAATACAATCGTGAACTGTTCAGACAGTATAACATTTTTGCCATAGAGGATTCATATGGGACAGATCATGCGGCCATCAGTAATATCGACGAACACCTGGCAAACTATATGACAAAGAATCTGTCGGGAGATGATATATTTCTGGGACGTTTTTTTTATCGGGATTTTCTCGGACTCAGCGTTGAAAATGCGAAAACGGAAAAAGCGATGTATATTACGGACTATGACGGAAGAGTGTTTAAAAGAAGAGCATATGAAGTAATTAAGGATGATATAGGGCTGACAGCCATGAAAGAACTGGTGGAATATGCAAATGTCATAGAAGCGAGGGGATTTGATGATCAGGGACTTACCGACAGAATGTATGGTCTTCAGTCAGAATTAGACAGTGCGCAGAGAAAAGCATGTGAAGAGAAGAAGAAAGAAGCCGAGGAAGCTAAAAAACGCAGGGAAGAAAAAGCCAGGGAGAGGGAGGCAGATAAGGCAGAACAGAAGGAAGACGGTGAGGAGGGGGATGATAAACCGGAAGAAAGTGAAGCTTATGATGAACTTGACGAGGAAATATCGGAGGTTCATGAACCCTACAATCCTGCTTCGGATGCTATTGCCAGGATGAATCCGCTTCTGCTTTATCAATATGTGGAGAATGTGAATGATCTCTCCGAGAATATCATAAACACTTCGGAACTATTATCCGGTAGAAAGAGAGCGGGAAAGATAAGCACCGGAAACCTTGAGCTCGAAGAAGAGGGAATCGTCGAAACAGGGATAGAAAAGTTCGCATTCCGGGAGTATCTGATGCGATATATGGGGAACTACCTTAATGTCGACAAAGAGGACGCACTCAGATATCAGATCGAATATGTGATCGGAGGGATGGATGCCGATATAGATAACCTGGTAGCAGTCGTAGGAATGATAAATGCAATCAGATTTGTAGAAAGCTATTTATACATTCAGGGGGATGACGAGAAGAAAGCGGGGGCGAAGGTTCTTGCCACAGTTATAGCAGTGTATACCTACACCGAAGAGTTTATAGATCAGTATACGGAGCTGATACTTCTTGTATGGGCATGCGCAGAAGCTCAGCACGATGTTAAATGTCTCCTGGCAGGCTCGAGAATCGAACCGTTTAAAAACTCGGATAACTGGTTTACTACGCTTCCGAATATTCTGGATCCGATCGCTATGGAGAATACGGACGGCGATGAGAGTGGGCTCAGGTACGAAGATTTTCTTAGGACATTCATGCTGGTTCTTCCGGACAAGATCGTTACTACCAGAGCAATGGACATTATTGAGTCCGATGTCAGGCTAACCGAAGGGAATAAGGAATTCAGGATGGATTCCTGCGTTGATACTGTGGAGCTGATGATCAGTACATACAGTAGTTTTGGTTATGAAAACAATTTTCGCGTCAGGAAGAGATATGAATAGGCAGGTATCGGGTGCAGTAAAGCCTTCTTTACGGACGACGATAAGACCTTCTTCGGGGCGCAACAGGGTATTTGACAGCTATTAAGGAAGATAACATGAAGTATTCTGCTATGATCATCAAATGTATAAAGAAGGCTTTACTGCATCCGGTAATGGGAAGCATGACTGTGGAAACTTCAATTGTCCTGCCGCTTTTTCTCATTTTCTTTGTTAACCTGGCATCTTCCATAGAGATGATAAGACTGCACAGTAATCTGAGTTTTGCTCTATGGGATACGGGGAAAAAGATTTCCTATTATGGGGCATTCCTGTCGGATCCTTTAAAGACAATCGATAAAGCAGGACACAACCATGCATATACCGGTGAGTCGGACTATATAACGGGAGATGAAAAAGAGAATGCGGACATATTAAGAACCGAACTGGGAGATCTGGTTGTCTCTTACACATTCATTAAGAATAGAATATTTGAGAAACTGGGTAATGATTATCTGGAGAGTTCCCCGATAACGGAGGGAATCAGCTTTTGGGAAAGTGACCTTTTCAGGGACGATATAGTTGATATAACAGCGACATATAAGGTCGCGCCTCCGATAATGCCGGAAGAGCTGATCAGCTTTCGCATGTTTAACAGATACTATGCTCATCTGTGGAACGGTTACAATGTCAGTGGCGGGAGTAAGGACAAGGATAAAGACCGGATAGTATATATAACAAAAGACAGTGATGTGTACCATACTAACGTTAATTGTACGTACCTGAAGCTTTCTGTCAGGCCGACAGCGTATACTTCTCTAAAAGAGGAGAGAAATGCTGATGGCGGTAAGTATGGAAGATGCCTTATATGTTCACTGGGTACTCCGCCACCGGTGGTATACATCTGCGATGAAGGAGGTAAATATCATTACTCAAGAAACTGCTTTACGCTTAGAAGAAGTTATTCCGCGGTTTCTCTTAGATCGGTGATCAATACACACAGACCATGCAGCAGATGCGGAGGAAGCCATGCCTTACTTGATATACATTTTGAAAATCGGAATCATTATATTGCTTATTCCGGCATCGCTGCGTGATCTGTCGGAAAGGAAGGTCCCGTTTTTGTATCTTGTCTTAGCCGGAATACTATCTGTCTCTCAAGTGATCATAAAACTGCTTTCAGGCGGAGGCCCGGGAGTAATGATAACAGCTGCGCTTGGAATTCTGCCGGGACTTGCGTTCTGTGTGATCGGCTGGTTTTCAAAGAAGGCGGGAATGGCTGATGGGATCATTCTGGGTATTCTGGGCTTATCCGAGAACTATGTATGCGGAATATTTGTATTGTGTACCGGGTCGATCCTTTTGTCATTTTTGTCGATAACGCTCCTTATCGCAAAAAAGGTAAATCGCAGGACGCAAATGCCGTTTGTCCCGTTTCTTGAAGGCGGATATATACTATGGTTCATATTAAATGCTGTGAAAGGAGTGGTACATGGATAGGTTCAGGGATATGGAAAGGGGGTACTTTACGGTAGAGGCGGCTATGATATTCCCGTTTGTTATGGGAGTGATACTTTTGGTGATTTATATGTGGTTCTTTCAATATGACAGATGTCTTATGGAGCAGGACTATGCGCTTATTACCGTGCTTGGTACGGAGAAACAGGGCTTAAGTCCGGAGGAGAGAGTAGAGCATATCCGGAAGCTGATATCGGGCTTATATACGGATGAATATTACGCATGGAGGATGGTCAATCCGGAAATCAGTGTTGAAAAGGGAAAAGTCAGAATGAAGATAGAGGGTTCTTTGGAATTTCCCTTTTACGGGTTCAGTTTTTGGAGTGATGATAACATCTGGGAATCAGGGGCCAGGAGGGAAGGAACCGTAATAGATAAAGCCTTTGGACTGAGAACATTCAGAAAAATAAAGAGTTTTACAGGATTATAAAGGGGGTAAAATGCTAGAAACAGAGTATTTGAAAAGTATGAATCTGAATTATGAGAGGATCAAACTGGACGGGAAACCGGAAGAAAGGAGATATCAGTATTGTATCCTGAGCAGGGGCGGGATAAGAGGTCTTCTTGACTGTAGTCTGAGATTCATTAACGGAGATGCTTTTTTGTATTATGATATCACTTCCAAACAAAGTATTTCGAAAATGTTCTATAACAAAAAAACGGTGGATCGGGAATGGGTCAAGGATTTTGTGTGGAATCTAAACAGGATTCAACAGGAAGCAAGCCGCTTTCTTCTGGATGATAAGAGCATCATCTGGTTTCCGGAGCAGGTTTATCGTGATATCGAGGACAGCAGATGGAATTTTATTTATTATCCTTACTATGATGGAGAGAATGGGTTCAGGCAGTTCCTTGAATTTGTCATTGAAAAGCTGGATTATGATGATGAACTTCTTGTAGAGTGTGTCTACAGAATGTACGAACAGTACGAAGATATGGGTGACACCTATATAAGGGATAAGATATTCCGGGATGTTCAGGTGTTGGATGAGATTCCGAACGATTGTCCTAATGGAACAGAGAGGAAAGGAAAGGAATCCGGGGAAGATGTTGATGACATTGAACCACTGCAGTCTGAGGTCCTTGAAGTGAAGCCGGAGATCAAACAAAAAACAAAAAGGCAAAAAACGAACGAAAAGAGAGGGCTTCTTTCTTTTCTCGAGGGAGCTAAGAGAAAGGACAAGGCCGAAAGAGGGAGGATCAAGCAGGAAAATCTCTACGCGATGGAATATGGAAGAGACCTTTCTTTAGTTGCGGAGGAGCCGGTATCTTATGATGATGAGCAGGAGGATGAAGCTGAATATGGTCGGACTGTATATCTGGAAAATGTAGCTGAAGCCAAAGAAACAAAGAGAAGGTTATACGACGAAGAAGGTACGGTTCTGGCTGTTTTAGATGACACTCCTCTTGTTATCGGAAAGAAAAAAGAGGAAGCTGATGTGGTGATAGATAATCGAATGGTGAGCAGGATCCATGCAAGAGTATTCAAAGAAGATGGGGAATATATGATAGAAGATCTTAATTCCACAAATGGGACATTTAAAAACGGCTTGAGACTAAAACCCTATGAGAAGAGAAGGCTGATGGAGGGCGACGAGATCAGACTGGGTAGTTTCAATATATTATTTAGGTAATTGTGATAACCGGGTGGTTTATGATAAAATAGAAAGGTCCGAGTGATACTCTATGGAGGATAAACCATGAATGTTAATGTATATTATGGCGGAAGGGGACGGATAGATGATCCTACTCTGACGGTGATAGGCAAAATACAGGATGTTCTTGAGGAACTGCGGGTTAAGGTAACCAGATATAATCTCTATGAGTATAAGAACACTATACCGACATTGCCTCAGACTCTTGGAGATGCGGATGCGATCATTCTGGCATCAACGG
The DNA here is from genome assembly GCA_002373975.1 of Lachnospiraceae bacterium UBA3632. Taxonomy (GTDB): domain Bacteria; phylum Bacillota; class Clostridia; order Lachnospirales; family Lachnospiraceae; genus AC2028. The sequence continues at coordinate 5,130 of DFKZ01000047.1, forward strand.
TAGAATGGTTTGGAGTCGGCGGTTATATGCAACTGTTTTTGGACGCCTGCTGGGAGTTTGGCGACAAGGAAAGAATATCTCAGATTTACATGATGCCTGTTGTCATATCCCGCACATATGGTGAAAGAGAAGCCAAGCTTGATCTCGATATCGCATGGGAAATTCTGGGCGGTAAGCCTTGCAGCGGTATTTGCGGATATATTCAGAATGCGGTTGAGCTGGAGCTAAATCCCAATTACGTTGAGTTGGTGGAAAAGAAAGCTGAGAATCTATACAGGACCGTAAGTCAGAAGATTGCGTACTTACCGGCCAGCAACAAGATAATAAAGCAAAAGGTGGCGTTTCCCAGGGTAGAGAATCTTTCGCCCGAGGAGTCAGCTCAATTGTCCCAATATGTTACGGATGACAATTATGTACAGACTCAGAAGCAGGATATTCAGGAGCTGACGTCAATATACAGAGATCAGATAGGAAAAGACCAGGGTGCCATGTCCGAGGAATATATCGGCGAGATAAGGAGAGCATTTAAAGCGGAAGCCGGAGTGGCAGGTTCGTACGTTATTAAGATGGAAGGATCCGATAAGGATCTTGTTATACGCGTAAGTGCGGCAGGAATGACCTGTGAATATGGCAGTCTTGAAAAAACTGATGTGGAAATGGAAACAACCAAGTCAGTTATGAATGATATAATTGCTGGCCGGATGACTTTTCAAAGGGCATTCATGTCAGGCTCTATGAAAATGAAGGGCGACTTCAGAATACTTTGTGCACTCGACCAGGTCCTGCACTTTTAGGCCGTGTCGAAAAGAATGATCAGTAATATCATGGAGGAATGTGAGACAATGAAGAAAGACGACTGCATTTTCTGTAAGCTGGCAAATGGACAGATACCAACAAATACGGTATATGAGGATGAGGATTTCAGGGCGATCCTTGATATGGGACCCGCTACTAAAGGTCACACTCTCATTATTCCCAAGGAACATGCTGACAATCTCTATGAACTTCCCGATGATACTGCCGGAAAGGCCATGAAGCTTGCCAAGAAGCTGGGAGAACGTATGGTTGAGAGACTGGAGGCAGACGGATTAAACATAGTACAGAACAACGGAGAGACAGCCGGCCAGACAGTTATGCACTTCCATATTCACGTTATTCCCAGATACAAAGATGACGGGCAGAAGATAGGATGGAAGCCGGGTTCACCCTCCCAGGAAGAACTTGAGTCACTTTGCAATAAACTCAAATAACACGGGGTTATTTCGATGAGAACCATTAATGTAAGTGTTGTAACTGAAGCCATAGCCGAGATGTGCGTAGAAGCAAATCATTTCCTTTCGGAAGATATGAGGGATGCTTTGTGTAACGCAGCCAAGGAGGAAGAGTCTCCTATTGGCAGAAGGGTTCTCGGACAGCTGATGGATAATCTTGTGATTGCCGGAGAGGATATGATCCCTATCTGTCAGGATACCGGTATGGCGGTTGTATTTGCAGAGATCGGCCAGGATGTACATTTTGAAGGCGGGCTGCTTCCCGATGCGATAAACGAGGGTGTCAGACGGGGATACATTGACGGATATCTTCGCAAATCTGTGGTAGACGATCCGCTTGAAAGAAACAATACCGGCGATAATACTCCTGCGATCATTCATTATGATATAGTTCCGGGGGAGAATCTTAAGCTCACTTTGGCTCCTAAGGGGTTCGGAAGTGAAAACATGAGCAGGATCTTTATGCTTAAACCCGCCGACGGTATCGAAGGGGTTAAAAATGCCATTATGACAGCCGTAAAGGATGCCGGGCCCAATGCCTGCCCACCGATGGTAGTGGGTGTGGGAATAGGGGGAACATTTGAAAAATGTGCGATCATGGCAAAGAAAGCGCTGACACGGCCCATAAATGAGGGCTCGGATATTCCTTATATAAAGGAAATGGAAGAAGAACTGCTCGAAAAGATCAACAACAGCGGAATAGGGCCGGGCGGACTTGGAGGAACAAAGACTGCTCTGGCTGTAAATATTTATACCTATCCGACTCATATTGCCGGATTGCCGGTTGCAGTAAACATTTGCTGTCATGTTAACAGACATTCGGTCAGAGTCTTATAAGGAAGAGATATGGGAAAATTAGCAGATCCGATTTACCTGGAAGTACCTTATGATAAAGAAACCGCGAGAAAACTCAGGGCGGGGGATTACGTGTACCTGACGGGAACAATATATACAGCCAGGGACGCAGCACATAAAAGAATGGATGAAACCCTTGATAATGGCGAGAAGCTGCCGTTTGATATAGAGGGGAATGTTATCTATTATATGGGTCCTTCACCGGCAAGAGAGGGTCGTGCAATCGGTTCTGCGGGCCCGACAACGGCCAGCAGGATGGACAAGTATGCACCGAGGCTGATCAATCTGGGGCTTGCCGGAATGATAGGAAAAGGAAAGCGATCAGAGGCAGTGAAAAGCGCCATGATAAAAAACGGGGCAATATACTTCGCGGCTGTGGGCGGGGCGGGAGCATTGTTGTCCAAGGCCATCAAGTCATCGGAAGTGATCGCTTATGACGATCTGGGTACAGAAGCGATCCGCAGACTTACCGTGGAGAGTTTTCCTGTTGTGGTGGTTATGGATTCGCAGGGAAACAATCTTTATGAGACTGCGATAAAGGAATATTGCAGGGATCAAAATAGTGTTTGACAAACACACACACCCTATGTATAATAGTCTTTGCCTTTCCAAAAGGTACTCAAATACGGAAGGGTCAAATACATATTTGGTAGGTTAGCAATTCAGATTTGGAGAAATACTCAAGAGGCTGAAGAGGCGC
>DFKZ01000040.1 GCA_002373975.1 Lachnospiraceae bacterium UBA3632
TCGATGATGCAAAGAAGCTTGTTGCAAACGGCGTTATCGCTGTATGCGAGGGTGCTAACATGCCTACCACTCTTGAGGCTACCGAGTACTTCCAGGCCAACAAGGTATACTTTGTTCCCGGCAAAGCAGCTAACGCAGGCGGCGTAGCTACATCAGCACTTGAAATGAGCCAGAACAGCGAGAGACTTTCATGGACATTCGAGGAAGTAGATGCTAAGCTTCAGAACATCATGATCAACATCTTCCACAATCTTGATGATGCTTCCAAGAAGTACGGCCTTGAGGGCAACTATGTTGCAGGCGCTAACATTGCCGGATTCCTTAAGGTTTGTGATGCTATGATGGCTCAGGGTATTGTATAATCTGAAAACCAAAGTAAAAACTGACTGCTCTAAAGCAGAGAAGTAACAGCCAATGAGGACCCGCATACATAAAGTTGATGCGGGTCTTTGTTTGTGGTATAATCAGAAAACATCCCCTAAAACATCTTATAAAACCGGCAGTATGATATGGGACGGTAAAGGCGGAACAGGTAATAGCTGAAAAAGGAGAGAATATGGCTGACAATAACCGTGTAAAGAGGATTACCGAAATGGAAGCCTCCATGGAGAGAGTAAATAAGGTTGTTACCGTCATCAGAGAGCATCTTAACAGGCTGGGGAATCTTTCATCGGATATAGAAAAGCTTCAGGATTATTACGAGAATGAGTGGAGAGAGGATTTTGAAGCAGATGAAAGAGGCGAGCTCCCAAAAGACCTGAAAAGAGGTGTGCTCTCGGAGGATGCACTTTTTGATCTGCTTGAGGAGACTGAGAGGTATATGGATTGTTATGGCTTATGATGTAAAAGAACAGACAGATGGCCGTAAAGAAAACAAGATGGGAGTGCTGCCGGTAAACAGACTTCTTATTACGATGTCGCTTCCCATGATGGCATCCATGCTTGTACAGGCTCTTTATAATATAGTGGACAGCATATTTGTAGCAAGAGTGGCTGAGGATGCTCTTACCGCTGTTTCAATGGCATTTCCTCTTCAGACACTTATGATAGCCCTTGCCGGCGGTACCGGAGTCGGAATCAATGCCATACTTTCAAAATCCCTTGGAGAAAAGGAGTATGAGCGAGCAAATAAAGCTGCCGTAAATGGCATTTTTCTTGCGGCAATCAGCTTCCTGCTCTTTCTGATAATCGGGCTTACCGTAGTCAGGCCCTTTTACATGAGCCAGACAGGCGATCCTGAAATCATTGAATACGGAGTACAGTATTTAACGGTGGTGCTTACATGCTCTTTCGGTATTTTCGGACAGTTTATATTTGAGAGACTGCTTACATCCACCGGAAGAACCCTTTTAACAATGATCACCCAGGGGACAGGTGCCATCATAAATCTGATACTGGATCCGATACTTATATTCGGTCTTATCGGAGCGCCGAAGCTTGGCGTTACCGGAGCTGCCATAGCAACGGTCTGCGGTCAGATAGTTGCAGCAGTAATGGCATGCATTTTTAATATCAAAAAAAATCCGGACATACATATCTCATTTAAGGGCTTTAAGCCGGACGGAGCCATGATAGGCAACATATACAAGATAGGTGTTCCGTCGATCATAATGCAGTCTATAGGATCACTAATGGTCTATATTATGAACAAGATCCTTATCGGCTTTTCATCCACAGCAGTCGCCGTATTCGGGGTGTATTTCAAGCTTCAGAGCTTCACATTTATGCCTGTTTTCGGTCTTAATAACGGAATGATCCCCATAGTCGCATTCAACTATGGTGCACAGAGCAAAAAGAGGATGATGAAGACCTGGCGCCTTGCATGGATCTATGCAACGGCCATAATGCTTGTGGGTGTTGCGCTTTTTGAAAGCATACCGCAGTATCTGCTGCTTCTTTTCGACGCATCCGATGACATGCTCAGGATAGGAACGGTGGCATTAAGGATAATAGGAATTCACTTCCCGATAGCCGCCTACTGCATTGTGACAGGATCCATGTTCCAGGCGCTTGGTACGAGTGTGTACAGCATGATAGTATCCATAATGAGACAGATCGTGGTGCTTATTCCCGCAGCATATCTGCTTTCCTTACCGGGAAATGTTGACTATGTCTGGTGGTCGTTTCCCATTGCGGAGCTTATGTCGGCTGCCGCCACAACATTTTTCTTTAAGAGGATATACGATAAAACCATTAAACATATCGGAGAGAATAACGAGGCATAAAGCAGTTTATAAACTCCAAAAAGATCGGTGATCGTAGCAATATTGATCTAAGCTTAAGAAAAGAGTATTATATGCAATCAGAAATCTGGGATTTATACGATAATATGGGCAGAAAAAGTGAGTACAAGAAAGACAGATACTCATCCGAACCTATTCCGGACGGGCTTTATCACATGGTGTGCGATATCCTTGTGATCCACAGGGACGGCACATATCTGCTCACAAAGCGTCATGATAAAAAGGAGGTTTATCCCGGATACTGGGAGGCAAGCGCGGGCGGAAGTGCCCAGGAAGGCGAGAGCCCCCTTCAGTGCGCGGTGAGAGAGCTTAAGGAAGAAACCGGAATTGATATAGATGCGGATAAGCTTGAACTGGTGGGACACAGCTTCAGCGAAAAGAGCAGGAGCACATTTTATTCATATATCGCAAGAGTGAACTGCAAGAAGGATTCCATCGTTTTGCAGGAAGGTGAGACTGTGGCTTACAAATGGGTGGATACCGCAGGGTTTCTGGCTTATGTTGATTCCGATGAAGCCATCAAATCCCACAATATGCGGTATGAGGATTATATAAAAACCATCAGATGATCATTTGTTAAAGGCTTACGATTACTGGATCATAATGATCATAGCGTAATGAATTGGCTGGAAGAAGCGGTATCAAAAGACTTATGGTTTCCCAAAAGAGAAATGTGCACTTGGCTGCGAGATGGAAGAACTGATCGGATAAATGCTTATTTTTTGTAGAAACTGTTGCCCTTTTATGGTATTATATTATTTAATGCCGTAGGAGGGCATTTTACTTGGACATAGACAGTATTATCAAGATAATCGTTTTATTATTTCTGATCATTTTGTCGGCTTTTTTCTCATCTGCCGAGACAGCGCTTACCGCAGTTAACAAGATCAGAATACACAGCCTTGCAGAGGAAGGAAGCAAAGCCGCAGCGCTTGTCGACAAGATAATAAATAAGCGCAGCAAGATGCTTTCTGCAGTCCTTATCGGGAACAATATCGTTAACATTTCCGCATCATCTCTTGCAACGGTAATTGCCATCAGGCTAAGCCAGAATGCAGGTGCAAGTATGTCGGAAAGCCTTGCGATAGGTATAATGACTGCAGCGATCACAATCGTGATAATCATTTTTGGCGAGATCATCCCCAAGAACTGGGCTATGACATACTCCGAGAAGATCTCATTTGCCTATGCCGGCATCATTTACGCCATAATGATAATCCTTACTCCGGTTATATTTATCGTTGATGCGATAACAAAGGGCGTTCAGAAGCTTCTTAAGGTCGATGAAGATCATCATGAAGCCATAACCGAGACTGAGATAAAGACGTACGTTGAGGCGGGACATGAGGACGGCGTGCTTGAATCCGAAGAGAGGGAGATGATCCTCAATGTGTTCGAATTCTCCGATGCTGAAGCAAAGGATATCATGATCCCCCGAGTAAATATGGTTACCGTCAAAGTGTCCGATACGTTTGAGGAGATAAAGGAAACCTTCAAGGAACATATGTACACCAGGCTTCCCGTTTATGAAGAGGACGAAGAGGGAGAACATGACAATTTCCTTGGAGTGATCAATATCAAGGACCTTGCTTTTCTTGAGGATACTGACAATTTCGTTGTAAGAGATCATCTTCATGAGTGTATATTCCCTCATGAGCATAAAAAAGCCGCCGACCTTCTTGAGGAAATGCGTGAGAGTACCACAACAGTTGCTTTGGTGCAGAACGAGTACGGTGACTGTGTCGGCATGATCACTCTTGAAGATCTGCTTGAAGAGATCGTTGGTGATATAAGAGACGAATATGATAAGGACGAAGAGGAGCTGATCACCAAGATTTATGACAGAGTATATCTGGTCGAGGCTTCGATGAGCACGGATGATGTAAATGATGCGCTCGGAACTGAGATACACAGCGATGATTACGATTCTCTTGGCGGGATCATAATCGAAAAGCTGGACAGGTTCCCGGAAAATGGGGAAAGCGTAGTTCTTGATAACGGAATAAAGCTTACTGTCAGAGGCATTGACCAGAACAGGATCGAGAGAATAGAAGTAACACTCCCCGAACCGGAGAGCGAGGATTCGGATCAAGGGGAAGATAACCCGGAAAAGAAGAAGGAACAGATTCATGAGTAAACTTACAGAAATAAGATGGCACGGCCGCGGAGGCCAGGGTGCCAAGACGGCAGCACTGCTGCTTGCCGATGTCGCATTCCAGGCAGGAAAGCAGGTACAGGGTTTCCCTGAATACGGACCGGAAAGAATGGGAGCACCCATTACCGCTTATGACAGGATAAGCGATACAGAGATACGGGTTCACTCGAATATTTACGATCCCGATTATGTTGCAGTTGTTGACGATACGCTTCTGCATTCCGTCAATGTTACGGGCGGTCTTAAGGAAAACGGCGGAATTCTTATAAATACCCAGAAATCCAAAGATGAAATATTACCGCTTCTGGGTGATTATAAAGGAGCGGTTTATGTGATAGACGCACGTAAAGTAAGCATGGAGACGCTGGG
>DFKZ01000120.1 GCA_002373975.1 Lachnospiraceae bacterium UBA3632
AGTCCGTCTCGAGCACTATCCTGTCAAGAGGCGTGATCTGTGCTGTTTCCACAAGCTTCCTCGCATTTTTGTATGTGAGCACGCCTCCTATCCCGATATAAAAACCCATATCAAGAAAGTCTGCTGCCATCTCCGCGCTGTAGGAATAGCAATGAACAACTCCTCCGATCTCATCCGCTCTGCATGCTTTCATCACATCATAGGTGTCCTTTGCCGCGTCTCGGGAATGGATGATGACCGGCTTTTTTATACGCCTCGCCAGCTCCATCTGCCACTCAAACCATCGCTTCTGCTCTTCATGGCTGTGAACATCCCAGTGATAATCCAGCCCTATCTCCCCCACTGCCACACATTTTTCTTCTCCGGCGCAGGCATCCTCAAGCCATCTGCAGGTTTCGTCATTAAGGTCTCCCACCTCATCCGGATGCACTCCGAGGGCACAGTATATAAAACTGTGGGAATTTGCCAGCTCCAGTGCTCTTTTCGAGGACGGTATTCCCGCTCCCACGTCTACCACATAGCCCACTCCTCCCTGCAGCAGACTACTCAGAAGCTCTTCTCTGTCGGCATCAAACGCCTCATCATCATAATGTGAATGTGTATCAAATATAGGGGTCATTTTGGATCGCTCCGGTGTTTTATAAAAAAATTGGTAAATAATAACAAAAAAATGCAAAAAACTTCTTGCAATCTGCTCTTCGATATGGTAGTATATCGATTGTTGTAGAGAAACGCACCGCTAGCTCAGTTGGTAGAGCACCTGACTCTTAATCAGGGTGTCCAGGGTTCGAGCCCCTGGCGGTGCACTTCGGAGCACTGATTTCGAGGACGCAGGAGCCTTGGGGTCGGTGCTTTTTTTGTTTATAAGCACCGCTTAATATCAGGCCCCGCTAATAGTGGGGCCGTTTTTGTCACTTTTACAGTCTCTTTATCCAGGCCTCTGCGAGATCGGTCCAAAGTCCCACATCTTCCTGCAGACTCTCATCTATCGGGAAATACTCCTGCTCATTTCCGCCAAAGAACTGTTCTATCAGTTCTTCTTTCCTTTTCTCCGAAACATTTACGCCTTTCCCGTCCCTTACGGCATGTACCGCGCGCATGGTCTGTTCCATGGAATACTCTCCTCCGGACCAGCCCCTGAAATACCTTTTATTCGCCACAGAAAGACCGTGGAAACCATTGGGAAATACATAATGGGCAAAAGGTACTTTCTTCTCCCTGAGGGCCGTGGCAAAGAGGTAACTGTTCTCAACGGGGACAAGTCCGTCCTCTGCAGTCTGCCAGATAAAACATGGCGGTGTATCCGGCTTAACCTGATTCTCAAGTGAGAAATAATCAAGCTCTTCTTTTGTCGGCTCATTTCCGAGGAGTGCCCTGATCGAATCGGCGTGAGTATATTCTCCCGTCGTTATCACTGGGTAAGCGAGTATCACTCCGTCAGGTCTGTTTGAAAAGGCTTCATATTCAGGATTCTTATCCTTTACATCTTCAAAATGCACTGCAAGGCTTCCGCATACATGTGCACCCGCCGAGAATCCCATGATCACGATCTTTTCACTCTTTATCCGCAGCTCTGCTGCATTCTTCCTGAGGAATCTTACCGCGCGGGAAATGTCATTAAGAGGCTGCTTCTTAAGAGGTACCGACATGGTGATATCCGTGGTGTATGAAAGTACAAACACGTTCATTCCCCTGTCAAAAAACTCTTTTGCCGGGAGCTCTCCCTCATGAGAACAGCACATGCAGTACCCGCCTCCGGGCACCACCAGCATGCAGTCTCTTATCTCATCGTCTCTGTGAAGGTACGCAAATACATTTGGCGTAAATCCGTATGCCGCCTCGTAATCGTACTCTCCCTTCTCCCAGATCTCCCTTCTGAATATCTGCATTGCTCCGGGTTCGAGTCCGGTCATCAGATAATCGCTGTCGGGGTAATCAGCCTGCCATTTTTCTATCTCCTGTCCAGGAAGTGCCGCTTCCATCACGGCATAGTAAGCCTCTTTAGCCTCGCACTTTCCCTTGAAAAGAAGCGGGTAGCTGGTCTCTCTCTTAAAGCCCGAAAGCCAGCTTGCCTCGTCCACGATATTCCAGAGCGTTACCGATGTAATGTTGGCCTTTCCGGTCTTTTTTGCATCTATATAAAGCTCGAAAAATGCTTTGTATCTCTGAGCAAGAGCATGCATGGACTCCTCGGAAGGATCGTTATTGTGTATGTCCATCTCGGTGATATGGATCTGTATTCCCAGTGCTCCGTACATCTCCAGAGCCTTTTTGTAATTCTCAAAAACGGGATGATCCATCAAAAGGTGGGACTGCATTCCCATGCCGTCAACCAGCTTTTTATCTATAAGCGGCTTCAGGATGTTTCCGATGATAAAATCCCTTTTCCACTCTTCCGCGGTTTCATAATCGTTATAGAAAAGCGAAACACCCGGAGCGGCATACTTTCTTGCAAACTCAAATGCCTTGATAAAGAAATCATTTCCGACTGTTTTTGTCCAGAGCGACTGTCTGAAATCTCCTTTATCCACAGCTTCATTTACCACGTCCCAGGCATATATCACGCCCGGAAATGATGTCTGGACATGGTTGAGCACCCCACGGATATATCCCTCAAGCCTTGCGAGCATGACCTCTCTCCCTGCAAGGGGCTTGTTCTCGTTATAGCCTTCATGAAAAAACCACTTGGGGGTCTGATTGTGCCACACAAGAGTATGGCCGCGCATAGCGATGCCGCTTTCTTTCGCAGCGCTCAGGAATAGGTCTGCTTTTTTGAATCTGAGTGCAGGCTCCTTATCATATTTTGCCGGATCATCCTT
>DFKZ01000076.1 GCA_002373975.1 Lachnospiraceae bacterium UBA3632
TACTCTACTCCTTCAGTCTCGGCGAGGAAGTAAAGTGCTGAGCTCCTCTGCCAGCTTAGCGGGGCACTCTGCCTCAACGAAGGTTCCGTCCTCGCGGTATTCTTCGTGCTTAATAACACCGTCTGAATGGAGGCGGCTTATCAGATCGCCTCTGGAAAAAGGAATAAGTGCGTTTATAGTTACGGTTTCTCCGTGGAGAAGGAAAGATATCTTTTCAAGAAGGTCATCTATTCCTTCTCCTTTTTTTGCGGAGATATAAACAATGTTTTCATCCGATACGACACCGCCTGTTTCCCTGCGGTCTATAAGATCGCATTTATTCATAACATATATTCTCGGAATGTCGCCGGCGCCCAGTTCCGCCAGAGTTTTGTCGGTGACCTTTCTGTGCTCCTTGTGATAGGGATCGGATGAATCCAGAACTATAAGGAGCAGATCCGCATACTTTATCTCTTCAAGGGTGGACCTGAATGCCTTTACCAGTCCGTGAGGGAGATTCTCTATAAACCCGACAGTATCAGAGAGCAGAAAATCCTTTTTGTTCTCAAGATAGATATGTCTGATCGATGTGTCGAGAGTTGCAAAAAGCATATCCTTCTCGAAGACCTTTTTTTCATTTTCGCCTTCATCGTTTTTCTTATAAGTATCCGAGAGAGAAAGGAGCCGGTTCATCAGAGAGCTTTTCCCCGCATTTGTATATCCCACGAGAGCTACTGACGGGGTTGCATTTTTCTCACGGCCCGAGCGCTGGACGGATCGGGTTTTGCTTATCTTATCAAGCTCCTTCGAAAGCTCTGCCACGCGGTGGTTGATCTGTCTTCTGTCTAGCTCGAGCTGTGTCTCACCGATACCTTTGTTGGCGCGGCTTCCTCCACCTCCGCCCTGACGTCCCAAATGCTGCCACATGCCTGTGAGTCTGGGAAGCATGAACTGAAGATATGCTGATTCAACCTGCAGCTTTGCTTCGCGGGTTTTTGCGCGGCGTGAAAAGATCTCCAGTATAAGATTCGTCCTGTCCCATACGGGAACTTTAACGATATCCTGCAGATTCTTCATCTGAGCGGGCGAAAGATTTCCCTCGAACACACAGTACTCTGCGCCGGTTTCCTGCACAAGATCCGCTAGCTCATAAGCCTTTCCCTTTCCGAGATAGGTTCCGCTCTCGGGGTGATCGAGAGTCTGCGTAAGCTTATCGCATACAACCATATCGCAGGCCTCGATTAGGCTTTTCATTTCCGTCATTGAATGATCGAAATCCGAGAAAGTATTCGCATCTTCACGGTGAGGGGTGTTAAGCCCGACAAGTATTGCTTTGGGGTTGATGATTTCTTCTTTGTTAATATCCATAGTTACATTATATGCTATAATGGAGCTGTTTGAAAGAATGATCTCGGTAGTTTTTTGACAGTAAAAACACTTTGACCGGACCCAAGAAAGCTGGCTAACAATTTTAGTGGTACCGGTCAGCTTAAGATGATAGATGTTTCCGGATATCTTCCTTTTGAGGATGATTCAACTCTTGCAAGAACCGGTTCATCATTTAAACTTACGAAAGATGACGATCTGCCGGTGCTCGACGGAGCTGCGGCGCTTGTTCCGGTTTACGCTTCGATAATAGACGAATGTTATCCGGATGCGGAAAATATCAGAAACGGACTATATCCTGTCACGGCTAATTTCTATGTCGTGTACAGAAAGGATAACGATAATCCCAATATAGAAAGACTTGTTGACTGGATTTTGTCAGATGAAGGGCAGCGGCTTATCGAGGCCTGCGGTTATGTGGGACTGTGAAAAGGCGCCCGGTAAACAGATCTGTTCACCGAAAAAAGGAGACGTCAAAAGACGAAAAAAGAAATACCTGTTTGTGTTTTTTTAATGCTGAGCCTGATGGCTGTTGCACTTACCGGCTGCGCAAACTCAGGGCCCGTAGACAAGGCTGTGATAGTTGAGTCGCACTATTGGTCGGAACTGGGTTCTACTCCGAGTGAACCGGCGGTTATCAAACCCGTAAAACGGGGTGATCTGATCTTCCAAGGATTTAATTCGACGATCACGGTAAAATCAGTAAATGATAAAAAGATTGTTCTTGATGTCGACGGAATACTTGTTGAACCTACTCCGGACGGAAGGATCGACTTCAGCAAAGAACCTCTTACGAGAATAGTTCTGGAAAGCGGTCAGAGTATTCAGCTCGTCTCACTGAGCATGGATGCCGGTGTTAGAGTTAATATCGGATTTAAATAAAGGGATTTGGATGGATACACCCGAAGCCCCTCGTATAAATTTTTCTTTACAAAAGTATTTAAAATGCTACAATAGCATTATCAGCTAGGGGAGTCCGGGCGTGGACTGAGAGTACAGAAATGTTGACCCTTATCACCTGATCCGGGTTATTCCGGCGTAGGGAAGCGTGCATTTTTTGTGTGCAAGTTTGCGACCGGCCTCCTGCTGAAGATAACAGTTTCAGGGAGGCTATATTATTATGAGCGAAACAAAAACAGAAAACAAAGAAAAAAGAAGCGGAAAGCACACCGCCAGGATGATAGTCGAATCCGCCCTTATGGTGGCTTTGGCTACGGGTCTTTCGGTGATCAAGCTTCTGGATCTGCCCTACGGCGGATCGGTGACGGTGGCAAGCATGCTCCCGCTTATCATCATAGCGTACAGGCACGGGGTTAAATGGGGACTCCTTACAGGCGTGGTATACGGAGCCATCCAGCAGCTGCTCGGGCTTGACAACCTTTCATACGTGACCACATGGCAGTCGGTGTTGGCAGTTATTCTGCTGGATTATATCATCGCATATACCGTTACCGGACTCGGCGGAATGTTCAAGCAGGCCATGCCTCAGCACAGAGCTCTCACAGTCGGTGCGCTGATAGTATGTATCCTCAGATACGCATGCCACGTTCTGTCGGGAGCGACTGTATGGGCGGGGTTATCGATCCCCACATCAGCAGCACTTGCATATTCCTTCGGATATAATGCAACATACATGATACCCGAAACCATCGTCACGGTGGCTGCGGCATACTATATCGGGTCTTTACTTGATTTCAGAAATGAAGCAATCGGATATTACAGGAAAGAGCAGAAGAAATCCTACCCCATCATCAGAGCCGTAGCGGGTATACTCATCGTGGCTGCGGTAGTATTTGATTCGATACAGATATTTGCACATCTGCAGAATCCGGAGAGCGGCGAATTTGAGATAACAGGCCTTGCAAATGTCAACTGGCTCCTTGTTGGGATAGTTTCGGGCGTAGCTATTGTGATAGCCATTATGCTGGGGATCATCACATCAAAAAAGGCAGTAAAAGAGAAATAGTTTCGAATAGTTCTGAAAAGAGCTCGGATAATAAGTAATTGATTTAAACAACAATTTAACAGGAGGTATGGGATGGACAGGATCGAAGAATTAAACGAGATCATAAACAAGTATGATAACATAGTTTTTTTCGGCGGAGCCGGGGTTTCAACCGAGAGCGGGATACCTGATTTCAGGAGCGTGGATGGTCTGTACAATCAAAAGTATGACTATCCTCCGGAAACGATCCTGAGCCATACCTTCTATGTCAGGAACCGCAAGGAGTTCTACCGCTTCTATAAGGACAAGATGCTCATAGAGGGAGCCGAGCCGAACGCTTGCCATTTGAAACTTGCAGAGCTTGAAAAAGCCGGTAAGCTTAAGGCTGTCATCACACAGAATATCGACGGCCTGCATCAGAAGGCGGGAAGCAAGGAAGTGCTTGAGCTCCATGGATCCACCATGAGGAATTACTGCGAGCATTGCGGAAAGTTTTTTGACTTTGATTATATCAAGAATTCAACCGGTGATTACCCCGTCTGCGATGAGTGCGGCGGTCCGGTCAAGCCCGATGTGGTGCTCTACGAGGAAGGCCTCGATCAGAACACTTTGAGCAAATCGGTATATTATATCAGCAAATCCCAGGTGCTCATCATAGCGGGAACATCACTCGCCGTATATCCGGCAGCGGGCCTGATAGATTATTTCAGAGGCGAAAAGCTTGTGGTGATCAATATGGCACCCACGTCCCGTGATTCCATGGCGGACCTATGCATCAAGGATAAAGTCGGTAAGGTAATGAAACAGATAGTGCTTAAATAGGTCAGATAGTCTTAAGCCACGTGGTTGTAGGGGGAGGAAGAGGTATAAATGTCAGAAGAGATTTTTTCACAAAGAAAAAGCATAAGAAAATACAAGCCTGATCCGGTATCCGAAAGTGATATCCGCACCATAATAGAAGCGGGAAGAGTGGCACCGTCTGCCAAGAACCGCCAGCCCTGGAAGTTCATTGTGTTTACCGGGGAAAGAAAAGAAGCACTTTTATCCGAGATGGAAAAGGGCATAGAAAAGACGAAGCATTCACTCTTCATGCCGAAAAAGTACCGGAACGGAATGGCAAGCGCGGACAACACTCTTCGCATAATGAGAGAGGCTCCGGTAGTGATCATCGTGCTAAATCTTCTATCATCTAATCCCTATCCGCCGATCCTTGCGGGAAAGAGAGTATCCGAGATACATAACACTCTTTCAATCGGTGCCGCTATAGAAAACATGCTTCTGCAGGCAACGCAGCTGGGGCTGGGTACGCTGTGGATCGGAAATACCGTTTATGCTCACAAGCAGATCTCAAAGTTCCTCGGAACAAAGCATCAGATCGCCAGTGCCATAGCTTTGGGCTATCCCGATGAAACACCCGAGGGCCGTCCCAAAAAGACATTGGAAGAGATAACGCAGTTTGAATCATGATCATGCGGGATGGATCGTTTCGATGGTCATCCGCAGGGAAGTAATATGGAATTTGTTATTTCACATCTTTCAAAAAGCTACGGAAAACATAAAGTACTTACAGATGTAGATTATTCTTTTGAGGAGGGGAAGATCTACGGGCTGCTTGGCCGTAACGGCGCAGGCAAGACCACCCTGTTCAACTGTCTGAACAGGGATATTGATTTTGATGGGGGAAGTTTTTATTTCAAAGAGGGCGAGAAGACAAGAGAAGTCGATCCCACGGATATCGGCTATGTGCTGTCAGTGCCCACTGTCCCGGATTTTCTCACCGGGCGGGAATTCTTACGTTTTTTTCTTGACATTCATTCGGACAAGATAACCGATCCAAAAGGAATAGAGGAATATTTTGATCTTGTAAAGATACCTTTGGATGCAAGGGATCGCCTTATGAAGGATTATTCCCACGGAACCAAGAATAAGATGCAGATGCTTATTAACATCATCGGTGGACCGGGATTAATGCTCCTTGATGAGCCCCTCACGTCACTTGATGTGGTGGTGGCAGAGGAGATGAAGGACATTCTGCGTAGCCAGAAAGAGGGACGTGTGCTCATTTTTTCCACACACCTTCTGGACATCGCGCTTGACCTGTGCGACGAGATAGTGCTTTTAAACGGGGGCAGACTGGAGCCTGTGGATAAGGCAGATCTTGGCGATGAAGAGTTTAAGTCAAAGATCATTGAGGCGCTGAAGGATGCGGAAGAGACTTAAGGCTCTCGGGATCATCCTGAGGGTGGAAAATACAATAAATATCAACAGCATTCTGGATGCGATCAGGCACATTCCTCTTATCGGAAAGCACATAAGCGAGAGGATTTACGGGATCAGAGTGCTCAAGATCCTTGCTTTTATCATTTCACTTATCATTGAATTTACCAAGGCATTCTGGAAGCCGGTCCTGTGGTTCGGTATGCTGTTCATAGCAACGCAGATGCTCGGGCAGGGATACGAAACCTTTACGGGAACCATCTTCCTCACGGGCTTTTTGTGGATGCTGATCGTGAGTGCCTTTTTCTATAACATCTTTAACATCACCACCGAAACAAAATATACCGTTTTCATAATGGGGATGGATGCGAGAGAATATGTGAAGGCAAGGCTGCTGTACAAGATAGCGGCGCAGCTTCTGGGATATGTTCTTTTCGGGATCCCCACGGCACTTATATCCGGAGTTAAATGGTACTTCGCCATTCTGATACCCGCGGCGGGGATAGGTGTAAAAGCAGCTTCAGTGGCGATCAGAATGCTGATATATTCGGCAAAACAGGCGGCGGGAAAAAGGATGAAAAACGGCCGGCTCATAACCGCAAGCGGCAATGAGGTCGTAAGCGCCGTGCTGATGATAATAGTCGCTTTGGCAGGGATAATCGGATCGATATACATTGTCTATAATGGCATAAGCCGCCCGGTTGAGATCGCTTTTTATGTCGCGGTCGCGCTTAATGTTCCCGGCTTTCTGATAATAAATGCATTTACTCCCGGTTATTACAGGACCGCTCTTTTTGCGGAGCAGGAAAAGAACGAAAGAGTAGAAGTAAAGAAAAAGAAGGCAGGCAGGAGGGAAGTCAGGATAAATGAATCCGGCGAGCTGCGGAGCGGATCAAGGGGATTCAGATATCTTAACGAGCTTTTCTTTAAAAGGCACGGCAATGTGATAATAGGAAGGCTGATCGTTTCTGTCATCGGAATCATCACCATTATCGCACTTTGCTCGATCCTTTTATATTTCGAAGTGATAAAGCATGGCGTTACCGATGAATCGGTCGTGAGGTACGTTATCGCAAGGCATCCCGGGGTATTTCCGATCATTGTTTTTTTGGCAAACAGCGGTGCGTCTATCTGCCGGGCCATGTACGCCAACTGCGATTCATCATTTCTTATGTACGGGTTTTACAAAACGCCGGATGCACTTGTGAAAATGTTTCGCTTAAGGATAGGCTCGGTCATCAGATACAATCTTGCTCCGGCGGCGATATTGGCAGCATTTTCGGTATTTACTCTGTTTTTTACAGGCGGTGAGGATTATCCGCTGCAAAGCCTGTTTACCGTAGCGGAGATATTTGTTTTCCTGGTGCTTTTCTCTGTAAGGCATCTGGCATTGTATTATATCCTTCAGCCCTACAACAGTGATTATCTGATCAAGTCGAGGCTTTACGGATTTCTGTCTTTTCTGATCGGAACGGTACTTTTGGTGATCATATTTATTCCTGTAAATGCGATCGTAATGACTGCTGCGGGACTTATCATAACAGTGCCTTACATACTGGTGTCACAGAGCCTTGTGCGCAGGGTGGCCCCCAGGACATTCCGGATAAAGTGACTCCGTCCCCAATTTTATACAAACAGCACTTGTATTTTACCGTTTGTGTGGTAGAATAATACCGACAATAGAATAATGAGAGGCGTCTGTTTTTCGAAGAAACTCGAAGAGGAGATATTATGAAGAAGTATCTAACCACTATTTTAGTGACACTTCTGACCATGACTGCACTGTGCGGATGCGCAGGCGGTACAGGAGCGTCTTCGGAGGATAAACCCTCAAAAAACGCCACCTACGGAGGAACCGTAGTTGTCGGTATTCAGCAGGATATTGATGGTCTTGACCCACATAAGGTAACAGCGGCAGGAACTAAAGAGATCCTCTTTAACATTTTTGAAGGTCTTGTAAAGTGTGATGCAAACGGTGATCTCACCGGAGCCGTAGCGGAAGAGTATTCTCTTTCAGAGGACGGACTCGAGTACACTTTCAAATTAAGACCGAATGTAAAGTTCCACAACGGAAATACAGTTACTGCGGAAGATGTAAAGTATTCACTTGAGAGAGTGAGCGGCCTTTTGGACGGTACACCCCTCGTATCCACAATGAGTGCCATAACCGCAGTAGATATCATAGACGAGAAAACGGTCCGTGTTACCGTAGGCAGCGTCAATCCCGAGCTGATTTACAGCTTTACCGCAGCAATAATCCCTGCAGGGAGCGGTGAGGATGAGAACGCAGATCCTATCGGTACCGGACCGTTTCGTTTTAAATCCTACACACCCCAGGAAGGGATCGTGATCGAGAAGTTTGATGATTACTGGAAGAAGGGATTCCCTTACCTTGATGAGGTTGATTTCAAGATCGTGGGAAGCGCCGAGACAGCCATCATGGAGCTCAAGGCAGGAAACATCCAGATTTATCCTTATCTCACGGATTCACAGGCTGAGGAAGTAAAGTCCACCGTGCAGGTGCTCAGTGCTCCTTCCGATGTAGTGCAGGCTCTTTTCTTTAACAACGCTGCGGAGCCCCTTAATGATGTAAGGGTAAGACAGGCTATCTGCTATGCACTCAACCGTGAGGAGATCATCGGATTTGTGGCAGGCGGAGATGCAGCGATAGTAAGTACCGCAATGCTTCCCACCCTCACAAGTTACTACGAGGATCTTAACGATCACTACGGAACCACGGGAAATGTGGAGGAGGCCAAAAAGCTTCTTGCCGAAGCGGGATACCCCGACGGATTTGATCTTACCATCACCATTCCTTCCAACTATGAGTATCATATGCAGACAGGTGAGGTTGTGGTAGAGCAGCTTAAGGCTGTGGGTATCAATGCCAAGATTGACGCTGTTGAATGGGAGAGCTGGCTCTCGGATGTTTACACCGACAGGAATTATCAGACAACCATCTGCGGTATCACATCCGACATGACTCCGGGATATCTTCTTAACAGATTTACATCTGACAATAAGAAGAACTTCATCAATTTCAATTCATCATCATATGATGATATCTACGGAAATATTCTTGAAGCAAAATCCCTTGGAGAGAGAGGCATTCTCTACAAAGAGCTTCAGAAGATCCTTTGTGATGAAGCGGCAACCGCATTTTTACAGGTACCGGTACTCAAGGTGGCAATGAGCAGCGAACTTGACGGATACACATTCTATCCGATCTATGTTCAGGACATGTCAACGGTGTATTACACAAAATAACCATAGTAAACGCAATAAGAAATTGTGTTTACTGTAAAATCTGAAGAAAGGAGGAAAGGCAGGGATGACTTATATTATTAAAAAAATAGCGACTCTCATTATTACTTTGTTTCTCGTGTCTGTCCTTGCCTTCCTCGCCTTTCAGATCATCCCCGGCGATGTTGTTACGTCCATTATAGGCACCGAAGGGACCCCCGAAATGGAAGCGGCCCTCCGCGAAGAACTCGGACTTAACAAACCGCCGGTGGAAAGGTATTTAAACTGGGCCGGAGGTGTCATCAAAGGAGACCTCGGGGTCAGCTATCGCTATTCAAAAAGCATGAATGAGATGATGCCTGTTGCGGAGCTTATAGGGGACAAGCTCCCCGTCACCCTGTGGCTTGCACTGTTCTCACTTTTGCTGACGATCTTTATTTCAATTCCCGTCGGAATACTATGGGCGGGAACCAAAAACAAGTTTCTTGACGGACTTTTAAACGGAGTCACGCAGGTGTCCATGGCTATCCCTGCATTTTTCCTGGGGATACTTGTCACTTTTATTCTGGGTGTTGTCCTCAAGGCTTTTATTCCCGGAGCTTATGTCAGCTACAAAAAAGACTTCGGAGCATTTTTGCATTACATGATCTTTCCCGCGATCGCGATCGCTATTCCCAAGATCGGAATGACTGCAAGGTTTATGAGAAATTCCGCTCTTACCGAGATAAAGTCGGATTATGTCCGCACTGCCAGGAGCAAAGGCGTGGAAGAAAAGCGCATTCTTTTCAGACATGTGCTCAGAAACGCCCTTCTCCCTGTTGTTACGTTTTTGGGAATGATAATCGCAGAGGTTATCGCGGGATCTATTGTTATTGAACAGGTCTTTGCACTTCCCGGAATAGGAAGGCTTCTTATCAGTTCGATATCAACGAGGGATTTCCCCGTTACGCAGATACTGATACTTTACATCACCTTTGTTGTGATAGTCGTATATTTTATCGTCGATGTGCTCTACAGAGTGCTTGATCCCAGGATCAGAGAGGAATGATAAGGTTTGGGACAGAGTAATATCTTTATGATAAACGGAAAACCGAATAAATACCTTATCGTGGGCTCTGTAATGACGGGGATCGTGCTGCTTCTTGCACTCATCTCCGTTTTCTGGACTCCGTATGCTCCCACCAAGATGTCTGCATCCGAGAGATTTATGCATCCTACTTTTACCCATATCTTTGGCACCGATAATTTCGGAAGGGATATCTTTTCCAGAGTCATGAAGGCTATAGGGACAAGCTTCCTTATCAGTGTGTTTGTGGTGACTGTTTCCGGACTTGCGGGAGTGCTGATAGGCGCGGTCACGGGATATTTCGGCGGCATCGTGGATACCGTGGTCATGAGAGTGGTGGATGCGGTCAACGGCTTTCCCAGCATTCTGCTTGCGCTGGTGATGATAAGCCTTCTCGGAAAGGGAAGATGGAATATCGTCATAGCCCTTGGGATCGCATTTACGCCAAGCTTTGTGAGGATAGTAAGGGGGGAATTCATAAGGCTTCGGGATGCGGATTATATCGTGAGAGCAAGGCTTATGGGAGTAAACAGTGTGCGCATACTTTTTCTTCACATCCTGCCCAATGTGTTTTCCGTATTCTGGGTGAGTGTGATGATAGGATTTAATAATGCGATACTTGCCGAGTCAGGACTCAGTTACCTGGGGATCGGAGTGCAGGCGCCGGATGCCACCCTCGGAAGCATGCTGAGTGATGCTCAGGGATATCTGGGAACGGCTCCCTGGTATGCACTGGCACCGGGTCTTACCATAGTATGGATGGTGCTTGGAGCCGCGCTTATGGGGGAAGGTATATCGCGTCGCAACGCAGTGAGATAGAATTAACTATATGATAAAAATAGACAACCTGACAATTTCATACGACGGAAAAAGGGCTGTTTCAGAGCTTTCTCTTGAGCTTGTTCCGGGAGAGATAACAGGCCTTGTGGGTGAATCCGGTTCCGGTAAATCTGTCACCGCCCTTACCGTTATGGGACTTTTATCCCGTGAGGCAAAGATCGAGAGCGGAAGGGTGTGCTTTGATGATGAGGTTATATTTGACGCCGAAAAGGGTAAGGATGAAAAGCTTCTCCGCTCATACCGCGGCAAGATGATGAGCATGGTGTTCCAGGAGCCGATGACAAGCCTTAATCCTACGATGAAGGTTGGACCTCAGGTGGAGGAGCAGCTTCTTATCCACGCTAAGGAAAAATATCCCGACCGCGCGTCCAGAAAAAAAAGTGTTGTAGAGGCATTTGAGAGTGTGGGACTTCACGGCGCGGAAGAGCTCTATGATAAATATCCCCATCAGCTGTCGGGCGGAATGAGACAGAGAGTCATGATCGCAATGGCTGTGATCCTTCATCCGCAGCTCATTATTGCGGACGAGCCTACCACAGCTCTTGATGTCACGATACAGAATCAGATCGTCCGCCTTTTGAAGGAGATAAACGAGCGTGAGAAAAACTGCATGCTCTTTATAACCCACGATCTTAATCTTGCCCGCAGGATCTGCACAAAGGTTGCGGTCATGAAGGATGGTAAGATTGTTGAAAGCGGAGCTACGGAAGATATTTTTACCTCTCCCCAAACGGACTATGCCCGAAGGCTTATTGCCGCAGTGCCGGGAAGAAAGAGCGAAAAGGCCGCCTCATCAGGTGCGGATAATGATACCGGACGGAAAAAAGAAAGTATCCTTAAAGTGGAGGATCTGTCGGTATTTTATAAAGAAAGAAGCAAAAAGGGATTCGGAAGAAGCTATAAAAGAAGAGTTGTTGAAGGAGCGGATTTCGAGATCTATGAAGGTGAGACCTTAGGGCTTGTGGGTGAGAGCGGATGCGGAAAAAGCTCTCTTTGCAAGGCAATACTCGGGATCAATAAAGAGATAAGCGGAAAGATAATAAATAAAACCATCAGGCCTCAGATGATCTTTCAGGATCCATACAGCAGTCTCAATCCCGCTAGGACTATAGGATGGCAGCTTGAGGAGCCCCTCTACGCAATGGATGTGATTGAGAAGGATATAAAGACATCCAAAGAGTGGCGCAGGGAGCAGGCAGTAGAGATGCTTAAAAGAGTGGGACTTGATGAGAGCTATTATAACCGCAAACCTCACCAGCTATCGGGCGGGCAGAGGCAGCGCGTGAGCATCGCCCAGGCTCTTATGACAAAGCCGAAGCTTATCTTTGCGGATGAGCCGGTATCAGCGCTTGATGTCACTATTCAGGATCAGGTGCTGGATCTTTTGAAAAGCCTTCAGGAAGAATTTGGTATAGCTTACCTGTTTATCTCGCATGATATAAATGTTATTTACCGTGTGAGCGACAGGATAATGGTCATGAAGGATGGAAAAATCCTGGAATCGGGCGATAAGGAGGAAGTGTTCAACCATCCCCGTGAGGATTATACAAGAGAACTCCTGGCAGAATCCTAGAAATCCCGCAGCAGGGCACACCGGACGATATACAACAAATTTCATAGTGTACAACCCGCTTTAAATATGGTATAGTCCTTATAATTATAATCTGTGTTTATTCTATGGGAGATACCTATGTACAGAGTAATGACGGAAGCAGAGATGGTCGAAGCCTTTGATACGGCCATCAGCGAAGATCAGTTTTATGTCTGCTATCAGCCGCAGATGAATCATATATCCGGAAGCATAGTGGGAGCTGAGGCGCTTTTGCGCTGGAAGCATCCGGAATTTGGCGTGCAGTTTCCATCGGATTTTATTCCGGTTCTTGAAAAAAACGACCTTATCTATAAAGCGGATCAGTTTGTCTTTGAGAAGGTATGTCTGTTTATAAAAACATGCCTGGATAAAGGATTAACACCGGTTCCGGTTTCGGTTAATATGTCGCGCTACGATATAGTGGGGCATGACTATGTCGAAGATATTGAAAAGACCAGAAAGCGGATCGGGATCCCCGTCAAGTACCTGAGGATCGAGATAACCGAGTCATCCGCTATAGGCGGAAGTGATCTGGTCTCATCCGTGCTTGACAGGCTGCACACATACGGATATATCGTCGAAATGGACGATTTCGGAAGCGGATATTCGTCCCTGAATATATTAAAAAAGCTTGATGTGGACGTGATCAAGCTTGATATGAGTTTCCTCAGCGAAAATACCGGCGGAAGGGGCGGAGTGATCATCAGCTCGATGGTGCGGATGACAAAGTGGCTGAATACTCCTGTCATAGCAGAGGGCGTTGAGACGATCGAACAGGCTGACTACATGCAGAGCCTGGGATGTAATTATATACAGGGTTATCTGTATTCCAAGCCTCTGCCGGAAAACGAATATCTTCAGCTTCTTGAAAGGCTTGAAACCGAGCCGATAAAGCCCGCTTCAAAGCTTGTTAAAGGAATGGGAGTGGGAAGATTCTGGGATCCGGATTCTTTTGAGACTCTTGTATTTAATGATTTTGTGGGAGCAGCGGCTATTTTTTCCTATGAAGAGGATACCGGAAAGGCTGAGCTCCTCAGGGTGAATAAAAAGTATCTTGAAGAGATAGGAATGAATGTGAGCGAGCAGGAGATACTCGCCACCGATCCATGGGAAAGCTTTTCCGAGACTGACAGGAAGTCTTTTGAAGCAACCATAAAGAAGGCTATCGAAAGCGGAGAGGAAGAGACAAGCGAGCATTGGCGCCTGATCCGCTCCAAGTGCTGCGGAGACGATAATATCTGTATAAGAGCCCATGTAAGATTTCTGGGAAGAGCGGGGAGGCAGGAT
>DFKZ01000103.1 GCA_002373975.1 Lachnospiraceae bacterium UBA3632
TGAAAACGCGAAATCCTGTCACATAGATAATAATCGTCATAATAGTATTATGCGATAAAATGGGTTCCCTTGTTTACTGTCAGTGACAGGTATGGGCGATATGAGATTGCAGTTTGATCGAATTAGGCGCCGCGCTTAATGAGCGCCACGTGCGGAAATCGTGTCGAGGGATTGTCTGAGCAGCTCGCGCAAATATAGCGCGAGCGTCGCGAGTTGCCCGAGACCGATTTTGCTCTTAGCTAAGTGAGCGCGAATTTATGCTTCTTGATCGTAGATCAAGAAGATAGCAGCAGAGCCCATGAGACAAACTGCAACTCATATTGTCCATGCCGTAACTAAGTAAAAATGAATTATTGATAGTAAGTTAACCGCATTTTATCCCACTATTTTGTGAAGAGCCTTGCGGACAGCGCCGGTTCCTGCGATAAGCTCATTAAAATATTCTGTGACAAGCTCTGCAAGCCCTGCCTTGAACAGATCGACACCCCATATAGTCGCATCCTCAAGAAGATCCTTAAGCGCATCTGCGGACACCTTGTCTCCAAGCTTTATCCCCGCAACAACCTTCATCGAAGCCTCAAGCCTCGGATCATCGCTGGGCTTAAACTCCTTTCCGCTATCATCAACAGCCATAAGATACCTGAGCCATCCCGCAAATACAAAAGGAATGCACTTAAGATCTCCCACATTCATTCCTCTTGCAATATAATTCTTGATCGTTTCGCCGAATCTGATGGGAAGCTTCTGCGAAGTGTCGGTTGCGATCCTCTGAGGAGTGTCCGGCATAAAAGGATTGGGCACGCGCACGTTGAGTACCGTATCTATGAACTCCCTGGGATCCAGCACTCCGGGATCAACCACGACGGGAAGTCCCTCTTTGTAACCGATGATCTCCACAAGCTTCTTCAGATCAGCATCCTTCATCTCGTCGGATATTCTGGTGAATCCCAACAGACATCCGTATACGGCAAGAGCTGTGTGCAGAGGATTGAGGCAGGTGCAGACTTTCATCTTCTCAACCTTGTCAACAGTCTCTCTGTTGGTAAAGATCACTCCCACTTTGTCAAGCGCAGGCCTTCCGTTGGGGAAGTTATCCTCAACCACAAGGTACTGAGTCTCCTCCGCATTTACAAAAGGCGCCACATAGGTTCCCTTAGTGGTAACCACGGGATCAAGCCCTTCAAGGGAATCTCCGCGGAGTATATCCTCAACCGATGCATCAGGCCTAGGGGTTATCTTATCTATCATTGACCACGGGAATGAAACTCTGGCGGGATCATTGATGTAATCGAGGAACTCTTTCTCTGCCTTTCCATTCTCGCCCCACGCCTTTGCAAATGCGCTCACTGCACCGTAAAGCTTATCACCGTTGTGTGAGCAGTTGTCCGTGGAAAGCATTGTAATGGGAAGCCTTCCGGCCTTGAATCTGGCATAGAGAAGGGCTGTCACTTTTCCCATGTATGTCAGCGGTCTTTCAGGGCCTTTGGTGAAATCCGATATTATGGCGGGAGCAACAGTGCCTGCGGCATTTACTATGCTGTAGCCTTTCTCTGTGATGGTAAAGGTGGCCATCTTGAGCGAAGGAGACGTAAATATTTCTTTTAATCTGTCAAATTCGGCACCGTTTTCCGAGTCCAGAACGCACGATTCCGAAACGGATCCGATCACTCTTTTGCCGATGGATCCGTCACTCTTAAGCGTCACAAGCACCGACAGATTGTCGTTATTCCTGTAGGACTTTTCGATTATCTCATAATCAAAACCCTCGATAACGATAACGCCCTTGTCGGAATAGCCCTTTTCCAGCATATCCTGGCTGAGTGCGGCATGGAATGCGCGGAACAGATTACCGCCGCCGAAGTGCACCCATTCGGGGTTCTTCTTTGTGTTTTCGCTTACGGATGCGATGTCGAATTTGGGGAGATCATAACCCTTGTCTTCCCACTCTTTTTTGTTGCTGATACCGCTTAAACTGAGTTTCATCTCTTCTCGATTCCTCTCGTGTGACTCTTTTCTATAGCCTCCCAGAGCCCGTTGAGATACGTAGCTCCGAGAGCCCTGTCATAAAGCCCGTAGCCGGGCATTGCCACCTCATCCCATATCATTCTGCCGTGATCCGGACGGATCGGTCCGTCAAAACCTATGTCATAAAGTGCCTTCATGATCTCATACATATCAAAGCTTCCGTCGCTTGAAAGATGAGCCGACTCCTCAAAATTGGTAGGGGAGTGGAACTTAAGGTTGCGGACATGGGCAAAATGAATGCGTCCTTTCAGGGATCTGATCATATCCGGAAGATCGTTTTCCAGATTTGTTCCGTATGAACCCGAGCAGAAGGTTACTCCGTTGTGGGGATTATCCACCATCTGCATCATGCGTAGAATGTTTTTCTTGTTGATGATGATCCTGGGAAGACCAAATACACTCCATGCTGGATCATCGGGATGGATGGCCATGTTAATGTCGTACTTGTCGCAGACAGGCATTATCTTTTCCAGGAAGTACTTAAGGTTTGCGAAAAGCTTTTCGTCGTCGACATCCTTATACTGCTCAAAAAGCTCCTTAATGTGAGCCATTCTCTCGGGCTCCCATCCGGGAAGTATCGCGCCGTTTGCATCGCCCGCTATCATATCAAACATTTTCTCGGGCTCTATGGCATCTACAGCTTCCTGAGTGTAAGCAAGCACGGTGGATCCGTCGGGGCGCACTCTTGCAAGCTCCGTTCTGGTCCAGTCGAATACCGGCATAAAATTGTAGCAGACAAGATGAATATCTTCTTTTCCGAGATTCTCAAGAGTCTCTATATAGTTAGCGATGTACTGCTCGCGCTCGGGCGCACCGGTCTTGATCGCGTCGTGTACGTTAACGCTTTCGATACCGGATATGTGAAGGCCTGCCGCAGCCACCTCATCCTTGAGAGCTTTGATCCTCTCTCTGCTCCAAACTTCACCGGGCTGTGTGTCATAAAGCGTCGTGATGACACCGGTCACCCCGGGGATCTGTCTTATCTGTTTTAAAGTAACGGTATCGAACTTCGACCCGTACCAGCGAAAGGTCATTTCCATTTTTTTACCTCATCCATCATCCTTTAATATAATCAGAGTATCCATCCCAGCCAAGGGAAGGATCATACTCTTTTTCAAACACAAATTTAAGGTCCTTGAGCTTAAGCCCGTTTCCTCCGAAGTAGAATCTCATCACCCCGTATTTGGAGCTGAGAAGCACCTTACGAGACAGAGTCTTCCATTCGCCGCCGGTACCGTTAAATGTTATGGTGCCGCTGGGTATGCTCTGGAAGAAAATACCGATGGGGATCTGCGCAAGTTCGGACAGTTCACTTGACCCTGTTATCTCCATATGATAACACCCAATCTGCTTAACATCCAGTCCAAATGCATAAACACATCCCTGAACCGATAAAACTTTTGACAGATCGATAGTGGTTCCGTCCTTTATTTCAAAGTAATCCACATTTGCGGAATCCACCGCTCCGTCTTCGGAATCAAAGCCTGTAAGCTCGAGCTCGGGCTCTTTTCCGTTCATTCTCTCGAAGGCATGGGTCTTCATAAGGAAATTACATATATTTGCCGCACATCTTACGAAATGGCCTCTGGTGATATGTCCTGCCTCTAACTCCGAGAGCAGATTGTCGTCCGCGGAATTGCGGTCGGCTTCGGGAGTTACCGCATACCAGTCGTTCTGGGCCAGTACGCATCTGGCAAAATCATTTCTGGAAACCTTTCCGCCAACATCTCCTATCTTGGCCCACCAGTCCGTCATGACCATGCCTTCGAATCCCCACTCTCCGCGAAGGATATCCGTAAGCATGTCATGCCTTCCGTTTGTCCAGGTGCCGTTAACCGCACCATAGGTGGTCATCACGGAATCGGCTCCACCTTCTTTGATGGCGAGTTCAAAGCCTTTGAGATAGATCTCTCTCAGCGCTCTCTCGGAGATAACGCTGTCGATGTCATGTCTGCGGGTTTCCTGATTGTTTCCGCAAAAATGCTTGAGAGTTCCTGATACGCCTGCCGATTTAAGGCCTCTGAACTGTGCCGCAGCCATGCGTCCCGTAACCAGCGGATCTTCACTGAAATACTCAAAGTTCCTGCCGTTAAGTGGATGACGGTGAATATTGATACCGGGTCCCAGCAAAACGTCGATCTTGTTCTTAACCATCTCTATGCCCAGCATTGAGAATAGCTTTTCGTTTAAGCCGGTATTCCATGTGCAGGCAAGAAGTGTTCCGTTGGGGAGGCTGAAAGCTCTGGTGCCGCAGTCCATTCTCATGCCGGAAGGACCGTCGGAGCAGCATCCGCAGGGAATGCCGAAACCTTTAAGGCTGTCGCTCACACCGCCGAATGCAGCTGCGGTACCTGCGGTAACCTTGGGGCTTCCCATACCTTCACCGCGCACGATGGAAGCCAGATCTTCATCGGAGAGCTGCGCAAGGAATTCATCCATTGATGCTTTTCCCGCTTTAACGTCCGCAAGCTTTATTCCTTTATCTCCTGTATAAGGGATAAATTCAGGCTTGTCGGCATATGCCTCCTCCAGATCCTTAACCTTTGCGGTAGGTACTTCTTCCTCCGAAAAGCTTCCCGTGAGTGCACCTTTACCGTCTGTTTCGGGTTTGATCCTCTTAAATTCTTTAATGGGAGCCATTCGGGAAGAAAGCTTCTCCATGCACACCGTTTCGGCAAGGGAGAACTTTCCGCAGCTTTGCAGCTTATCCGATACATCGCCCGCCAGAAGCTCGTATTCTCCGGCTTCCAGTACATAGCTGTAAGGGAATCCCGTAACACCCGAATCATCATAGGATGATATGATGTAAGGATCGATTTCTACGGTTATTCTGCGCTCCTGTGAGGGATTTAACAGTTCCGTCTTTGCAAATCCTGCCAGAGATATTGCCGGTTTTCCGAGCTTTCCCTGAGGTGCTGCCACATATATCTGCACCACTTCTTTTCCGGCCATGCTTCCGGTATTTTTAACATCCACGTAAGCAAGTATTTTAAAATCTTTTCCGTTTATGTCCCTCTCTACGGCTATCTCTCTGTCGTTTTGGACATTCATGGAATTTTCAAGAACTATCCCTGCAGGTCTCAGATCAAATGT
This sequence comes from Lachnospiraceae bacterium UBA3632, assembly GCA_002373975.1. GTDB lineage: Bacteria > Bacillota > Clostridia > Lachnospirales > Lachnospiraceae > AC2028. The sequence continues at coordinate 5,119 of DFKZ01000103.1, forward strand.
TGTATATGAGAGTCCGTATCCGAAAGGATACAGGATCGCGTCTTTTTTAAATGTCGAATAATACCTGTACCCGACATATATATCCTCTGCATAGCAGTTGTAATCGGTGCGTCCGAAATTGGGAAATGCCGGTGTGTCTTCTATCTTCCGTGCTATCGTGTCAGTGAGCTTTCCCGAGGGAGATACGTTGCCGACGATAACATCGGCTGCGCCAAGGGCACCTACTTCTCCTCCCTGCCAGATATACAGGATGGCATCGGGATCTGCGCCTTCCACATCGGTCATATCAAGCACGGCGCTGACATTCATTACCACGATCATTCTTTCAAAGCATTTGCGCACTGTGCGGAGCATATCCGCCTCAGTATCGGAAAGCCTGTAAGCGCCTTTTTTGTCGGCGTAATCCTGCTCCTCGCCTGCTGTTCTTCCGATGATCGCGATCGCTATGTCCGACTCTGCGGATGCTTTTTTTGCCACTGCTTCATCAAGCGGCATCTCTTCCTGTGACCAGGGCTCGCTTCCGAATCCCGCACCCATGTCGTAAGGATGGCTCTTGTCAAACTCGGCATAGACTGCTTTCAGACCCTCGTTTAACACTATGCCTTCCTCCTCGAGCGCCTCGGGAACAGTCCACACCTTTCCGGCGTTTACCATTCCTCCCGAGCCCGTTCCGCTCTTGTAGTAATGGCTCTGTATACGTCCGAAAAGAGCTGCCTTGGTACCCTTTGAAAGGGGAAGAACGTTTTTATTGTTCTTAAGGAGGACTACGCCTTCCGCTACCGCTTGCCTTGCCGTCTTTTCGTATTCGCTGCGGTCAAGTTTCATATATATACCTTTCTTATTTATCCTTTATCTCTGCATGGAGTGCCTGAAGTGATTTGATCTCGCTCTTCTTTCCGGACTCCATGTATCTGATCCCGTCCGCTGCAGCTTTTGCCGCCGCGATGGTGGTGATGTACGGGATCTTCTTCCTTATGGCTGCCTTGCGAAGGTAGCTGTCGTCGTGAACGCTGTCCTTTCCGACAGGGGAATTGATCACAAGGTCGATCTCTTTATTTTCGATGGCATCCAGCACGTTGGGGCGCCCCTCGTAGAGCTTCTTGACCTTTGTCGCCTTCACTCCGGCCTCGGTGATAAGGTCGTATGTTCCGCCGGTAGCCAGGATCTTGAATCCATCCTCCTCAAAGAGCTTTGCCACTTCCACGATCTCGGCCTTATCCTTGCGGTTTACGGAAAGGAGCACCGTTCCGCCCATGGGCAGCGGCGACTGAACTGCCTCCTGCGCCTTGACAAATGCTTCTCCGTATGAAGGTGAGAGTCCGAGCACTTCGCCTGTGGAGCGCATCTCCGGTCCGAGGATGGGATCCACCTCCTGGAACATGTTGAAAGGAAATGCCGCTTCTTTTACTCCGTAATAAGGGATGTGCTTTTCCTTTAACGCAGGTACCGGTGAAGGCTTTCCCGTAAGCTCTGCGGTGATTATCTCCGTTGCGAGAGGAACCATTCTGATGTTACATACCTTTGATACGAGAGGAACTGTCCTCGATGCTCTGGGGTTGGCCTCAAGCACAAATACCTTGCCGTTTTCGATGGCGTACTGCATATTCATAAGTCCCTGAACATGCATCTCTTCCGCTATCTTTCTCGTGTACTCCTTGATGGTCTCGAGATTGTCAGCCGGAATATGCGCCGAAGGAATTATGCAGGCTGAGTCTCCGGAATGAACACCGGCAAGCTCTATATGCTCCATTACTGCGGGTACAAAGGCATGCGTTCCGTCGCAGATAGCGTCGGATTCGCACTCCATCGCATGATTGAGGAAACGGTCTATAAGGATAGGTCTGTCGGGAGTAACGCCTACGGCGGCGCGCATATAGTCTGTCATCTGATCATCATCATAGACAACTTCCATTCCTCTTCCGCCCAGCACGTATGAAGGACGAACCATTACGGGATAACCGATCTTTCCTGCGATGGACTTTGCCTCTTCCACGGTGGTGGCCATTCCCGACTCGGGCATCGGTATTCCGAGCTTGTCCATAACAGCTCTGAACTGATCCCTGTCCTCGGCAAGGTCTATCACCTCCGGAGAGGTTCCAAGGATCTTTACACCGTTCTTTTTAAGATCTGCCGCAAGGTTTAGGGGAGTCTGCCCGCCAAACTGTGCGATCACCCCAAGCGGCTTTTCTTTCTCGTATATGCTGAGCACGTCTTCCAAAGTGAGTGGCTCAAAATATAACTTATCCGATGTGTCGTAGTCGGTTGAAACGGTCTCGGGGTTGCAGTTTACGATGATCGTTTCGAAGCCGAGCTTTTTAAGTGCCATTGCCGCATGAACGCAGCAGTAATCAAATTCTATTCCCTGGCCGATACGGTTGGGACCGCCGCCCAGTATCATTATCTTTTTGTTATCGGATGTGGGGTTCTTATCCGGTGCATTGTAGGTCGAGAAATAATATGCACTGTCCTTGGTTCCGCTTACGTGCACGCCTTCCCATGTTTCCACCACGCCGATCTGTTTTCTTCTGTTTCTGATCTCATCCTCGGGTATCTCCAGAAGCTGGCTGAGATACTTATCCGAGAAACCGTCCTTCTTGGCAGTAGTGAGCACATCATCCGCAGGAAGCTTGCCCTTCATGGAAAGAAGCTTTTCCTCTTCCTCTACCAGCTCTTTCATCTGCTCAAGGAAGTAATGCTTAACCTTGGTGATATCAAATATCTCCCCGGGTGTGGCTCCTTTTCTGAGGGCCTCGTAAATGAGGAAATATCTCTCGCTTGAGGGAACGGAAAGCTTATTGAGGAGCTGTTCCTTTGAAAGTTCACCGAAGTTCTTTACATGTCCCAGTCCGTAACGTCCCGTCTCGAGGGATCTGATAGCCTTCTGGAAAGCTTCCTTGAAATTCTTTCCGATGCTCATTACTTCGCCCACGGCGCGCATCTGTGTTCCCAGCTTGTCCTCCACGCCCTTGAACTTTTCGAAAGCCCAGCGTGCGAATTTGATAACCACATAATCTCCGTCGGGAACATATTTGTCGAGAGTTCCGTACTTTCCGCAGGGGATGTCCTTGAGTGTGAGCCCGCATGCAAGCATTGCGGATACCAGTGCGATAGGGAATCCCGTTGCCTTTGATGCAAGCGCTGATGAACGTGAAGTACGGGGATTGATCTCTATTACGATGATGCGGTCCGAAACGGGATCGTGTGCAAACTGCACATTGGTTCCGCCGATGACCTGCACCTTGTCAACGATCTTATATGCCTGTTCCTGAAGCTTTTTCTGGCATTCCTCCGAGATAGTGAGCATGGGAGCCGCACAGAAGGAATCTCCGGTGTGAACACCGAGGGGATCGATATTCTCGATAAAGCATACCGTGATCATGTTTCCCTCGCTGTCCCTGACTACTTCCAGTTCCAGCTCTTCCCATCCGAGTATGGATTCCTCAACCAGCACCTGTCCTACCAGTGATGCCTGAAGTCCTCTTGCGCAGACGGTCTTGAGTTCCTCGGTATTATATACAAGTCCGCCGCCTGCTCCGCCCATTGTGTATGCGGGGCGAAGTACCACGGGGTATCCGAGCTTGTCCGCTATTGCCAGCGCTTCATCAATCGAATAAGCAACTTCGCTCCTTGCCATCTCGATCCCGAGGCTGTCCATTGTCTTTTTAAATTCGATACGGTCCTCGCCGCGCTCGATGGCATCCACCTGCACGCCGATTACCTTTACGCCGTATTTTTCAAGCACGCCTGCTTTATTAAGCTCGGCGCAGAGGTTGAGTCCCGACTGACCGCCCAGATTGGGGAGCAGTGCATCGGGGCGCTCCTTTGCTATTATCTGCTCAAGCCTTTTAACATTAAGCGGCTCTATATAGGTCACATCAGCAGTCTCGGGGTCTGTCATGATGGTTGCGGGATTGGAGTTGACAAGCACGATCTCGTATCCGAGCTTCTTAAGTGCTTTACATGCCTGTGTTCCCGAATAATCGAACTCGCATGCCTGTCCGATAACTATGGGACCGGAGCCTATTATTAGTACTTTTTTGATGTCTTCACGCCTGGGCATAGATAAAAACCTCACTTTTTCTTAAATGTCTTTATATATAGCAATATCCCAGTTGCACGCAGCTGGGATACTGTATCTCTATTCAGCTTACTCTTCCTCGGGAGCTTTCTTCAAAAGAAGGTTCGTAAGGATTCCGAGGATCAGTGCACATGCAACCTCAGTGATCGTAACCGATCCGAAGTTGAGTGTGAGCCCGCCGATACCGGCGATAAGTATCACGGACACGACAAACAGATTCTTGTTCTTGTTGAGATTGACGTTCTGTATCATCTTGAGACCGGATACGGCGATGAATCCGTAAAGGGCCATACATACACCACCCATTACACAGCTCGGTATCGAATTAACGAAGGCTATAAAAGGTGAGATGAATGAAATGATTATCGCTCCGCATGCTGCGGTGATGATAGTATAAACAGATGCGTTCTTGGTAATGGCCACACATCCGATGGACTCACCGTAAGTGGTGTTGGGGCAGCCTCCGAAGAACGCACCGACCATGGATCCCACACCGTCGCCGAGGAGGGTCCTGTGAAGCCCGGGCTCCTTGAGGAGATCCTTTTCAATGATGGAAGAAATATTCTTATGGTCTGCGATATGCTCGGCAAACACAACGAATGCAACAGGGATATAAGCTGCTGCGATGGTGCCGATATATGCACCGTTCATCCTGTCAAAGCTTGAATTAAGGAATGTGAAATCGGGTACCGCAAAAAATGTCTTTATGGATACGCCGCCATCAACCAGAGCGGTAAATGAATCAAACGAAAGAAGCTTGAGCTGGTCGATCCCTGCTGCATTTCCTATAAGGGTCACAACAAGGCAGAATGCATATCCGGCGAGGATACCGAAAATGAAGGGTATCAGCTTGGCCGTCTTCTTTCCGTATGTGGAGCAGAGCATGGTAACCGCAAGGGTAACAAGGCCTGCTATAAGAGCAACAACAGGTGTGGCAACAGGTGCACCGGCTTCATCTTTAACACCGCCGGTAAGGATGTCACCCACGGCGTTTCCCGCAAGTGAAAGTCCGATGATGGCAACGGTGGGTCCGATCACGACTGCGGGCATCAGTTTGTTGATCCAGTCTACACCCGCTATCTTGACGATAAGTGCAATAACTACATACACAAGGCCGGCAAAAACCGCACCGAAGATAAGTCCGAGGTAGCCGAGTGACATTGAAACGGCGCCTGCGAATGCTGCGGTCATTGATCCGAGAAATGCGAAGGACGAGCCGAGGAAAACCGGGCTCTTTCTCTTAGTGAAAAGAACATAGATAAGGGTTCCGACTCCGGCACCGAAAAGCGCCGCAGCGGGGCTCATCGGAACATATTCCGAACTGCCGAAAAGGGAAGTGCCTTCGGCTATCATTTTCAAAACATTCCCATTAATGATAATGGGAACTACAAGCGTTGCCGTCATGATAGCCAGCAGCTGCTGGATGGCAAACACCACAAGAGGGCCGAATTTGACTTTGTCATCAACCTGGTAAATGAGTTTCATTGATCTCTCCTTCTCTCCTTTGGAGTAATAGAAATAAGTAAAGGAATACTAGATATAGTGTAAAAAGTGCCCTTTTTGCCTGACAGGCCACTAATTACCGAAGTAAATCATATCACATGAAACTCCCTGTGTAAATTTGGGATAATGACTAAATCTTTCTACAATATCTAGTGATATTTTTATACATTTTCTATTGAATCCACAATATTCAGTATTTCCTGCGGTTTTTAAGCCCTTCGTACAGCAGTTTGTAGTTCTCGTACCGCTCGGGAGCGATCCTTCCCTCCGAAACCGCAGCCTTTATTCCGCAGTCGGGCTCGGAGATATGAGCGCATCCGGCGAATCTGCAGTATTTCTCCTCCGGCACAAACTCCGGATAGCACTCCCACAGCTTTTCCTTTTCAACTCCGCACACGCCGAGCTCAAGGCTTGAAAAACCCGGGGTGTCGAACACAAAAGTATCCTCATCCCAAAGATTAAACAGCTCGGAATGCCTGGTGGTATGCTTTCCACGATCGATCTTTTCCGAAATATCTCCGGTTTCCATCACCTTTTTCCCGGCAAGCAGATTTATCAGCGATGATTTCCCAACTCCGGAAGGTCCCGAGACCGCTGTTGTCTTTCCCTGTAAAAAGCCCTTGAGTTCTTCTATGCCCTCGCCTTTTTTGGCGCTGACCACAAACACCTCATACCCTGCGCTCTCGTATATCCTTCTGAAATCATTGCCTGCATCCTCACCCCCAAGGTCCGATTTATTAAAGCAGACCGCACAGGGCAATCCCTGTCTTTCGAGCAGGATCAGCATTCTGTCTATCAGCCCCAGTGGCGGCTGCGGGCTCGCTATGGCAAATATCACAAGTGCTGCATCTACATTTGCGACAGCCGGCCTTATAAGAGCATTCCTGCGGGGGAGGATCCGCGTGATGTTTGCCGATTCATATCCGTTTTCCGTAAGGACATCACGTATGGGAGAAACCTCACAGTCATCTCCCACAAGAGGCTTGATACCGTCTTTTCTGAACAGTCCTCTTGCCTTACATTCATATATACGTTCGGCGGTCTTTACATAGTAAAAACCGCCGATTCCTTTGATTATCTTTCCTTGTTCGTCCAAATATTACTCCTGTACAAATTGGATACTTCTGGTGATTGTTTTAGTCTCTTCACTTGCAGGTGTAACAACATTTCCTTCGGCATCTTTAACTTCCTCAGTCTTAATCACATAAGACATCGTAACGGTTCCTGTTGACGAAGTAAGTCCGTAATAAGTTCCTCCCTGATAAGGGAAAGTAGTTGTCGTGGTATCAAGCACCGGCTTTCCTTCTGCTGTGGTTACTACAATATGAACCAACGTTCCCGAAATAAACCCGGGTGCTTCTTCAGTCGTGGGCGCTGAAATATTTGCCTCATACTTATAAGTCACATTCGCTTTTCCGAGGCTGACCGCAAAATCAATTTTGGTTCCCTCATCGACATAGTTGCCCTCGGCCACGCTCTGCTGGCAGATCTTATCCTTTTCAACGGTATCGCTGTTGATCTGAGTGATCTCGCCAACCTTAAGACCCAGCTCGGTAAGCATTATCACCGCATCGGTCTCGTCCATTCCGATAAGGCTGGGCACTCTTACGCTCTTTACTTCTGGGCCGATGCTCACAAAGAGCTCTATTGTGCTTCCCTTGGGAACTGTTGTACCCGAAGCGGGGCTCATGCTTATTACGATACCCTCGGCGATCTCATCATCGTGCTGATCGGTGCGTTTAACTATAAAGCCCTCTTTCTTGAGAGCATTCTCTGCTGAATCAACCGAGTATCCCTTTACATCGGGAAGTACCACACCTGCCAGGCCGCTGCTCACCTTGAGGATGACAGTCGAACCCTCTTCTATGGTCATTCCCTCCGCAAGCTCCTTTCCGCTCGCATCGGTAGCTCCGATGACTATGCCTGCTTCTACAGTCTCCGACTCCTCATACTCGGGAGTCACCTTAAGGCCCAGTGCAAAAAGGGCATTTCTCACATCATCCACATTACCGCCTGCCATAGCGGGAAGAGTGGCAAGCTTGGGTGCTTCGGGTTCATTATCGTCAATTACGGGGCTCTCGGTCTGCTCCGGTTCAGCCGGCTGCTTGGAGGAGTTACCCGTCATTCTCCCCACCAAAGTGATGACAAGAATGACAATTATAGCTATGATCACAACACCTGCGCCGATGGCGATTATTGTGGTGATACGCTCCATCTTGGGATTGTAATCCTCCTCGCCCTCAAGGCCTGTTCCTTCGTATTCCTGAGGGTATCCGCCCTCATAATTATCCTCGTTATAAGGCTCCTGCTCGTAATTATCCTGAGGATAGTTTTCCTGACCGTAACCGCTCTGCTCGTAGCCGCCCTGCTCATAGCCGGAGTTATCATAACCGCCGCGGGAAGGCTGCTCATAATAGCCCTGATCGTAGCCCTCTTCCGCATAGCCCTGATTATCGTTATATCCTGCATTTTCTTCATAATGGGGAGCTTCACTGTAGCCCCTGCCATCATATGAAGAATTATATTCTTCCCTATATTCTTCTCTGTATTCTTCTCTGCTTTCGGGGTCGGGTGCCGCACCGGGAGCAAGCTTCATAAGCCTCTCTTCCTCGGTGGGCTGTTCCGCATTGCTGCTTACTTTGCTCTTTACGTGCGCAACCTCTTCTTCCGAAACGATCCTGGTTCCGCCGAGCATCTCGTGCTCACCTCTCACAACAAAATCAACATCGGGTGTGAGCAGCGCCTGCTTAAGATCTGCGATAAGCTCCTGCATGTTCTGATAGCGCCTGTCGGGAGACTTTTCACAGCACTTGAAGATGATGGATTCCACACACTGAGGGATCTCGGGTACATATTCTCTGGGAGAAGGCATTTCCTCCTGAATATGCTTGATCGCTATGGCAACGGTTGTCTCACCGTTAAAAGGTACACGTCCGGTGAGCATTTCGAACATGGATATACCGAGAGAATAAATGTCGCTCTTCTCATCGGAGTATCCGCCCCTTGCCTGCTCAGGGGAAGTGTAATGAACGGACCCCATAACATTCGAAGTGATGGTATTGCTGGTGGCTGCCTTGGCTATACCGAAATCGGTAACCTTAACCTTTCCGTCCCTTGAAATGATTATATTCTGGGGCTTGATGTCACGATGAATGATATGATTTGCATGCGCAGCCTCAATACCAAGACTCACCTGAATAGCAATGCTCACCGCCTCTTTGTAGGTAAGACGTGCCTTCTTTTCAATATATTTCTTGAGGGTGATACCCTCTACCAGTTCCATTACGATATAGTGAATGTCGTTCTCTTCGCCTACATCATATACATTGACGATATTTGAGTGCATAAGCCCCGCTGCAGCCTGGGCTTCCACGCGGAACTTCGAGACAAAGTTCTCGTTCTCACCGAACTCAGCCTTCAACACCTTGACAGCAACATTCCTGTTGAGCTTGGTATCGAGAGCTTTGTAGACATCGGACATTCCGCCGGTGCCTATCTTCTCAATGATCTCATATCTGTCATTTATTATCATTCCGATTTTGACCATAACTAATCCTGCATTCTAAAGTAATTCTTTTTATCTCAGTCCTCGTATCTGATAAGGATAACCGAAATATTATCCTTACCTCCCGCGTTGTTGGAATCCTCTATAAGCGTTTCAACCGCTTTTTCGAGATCCGGCGCTTTTTTGATGATCCTGCATATCTCATCATCTTCAAGCATGTTGGTTAGACCATCCGAGCACAGGAGCACAATGTCTCCGTCCAAAAGCTCCTCGGTGTAAAGATCTGATTCTATGTAATCCTTAACACCCACAGCACGGGTTATTATGTTTTTATCCGGGTGGTTTCTGGCCTGTTCTCTCGAGATACTGCCACTCCGTATCATATCCTCCACAAGGGAGTTATCTACGCTGAGCTGGCGTATCGCACCGGCCCTTATCAGATAAATGCGGCTGTCTCCGACGTTGATCGCCTGAAGATATCTGCCGACAAATGTAGCGGCAACGACCGTTGTTCCCATCCCCATATATTCCCTTACGGCATTAGCCTGGGTATACACTTCGATGTTGGCTGCTTCAACCGCTTTGGTCAGTATCACCTGAGGGTTCTTTTCAAAAGAGGAAGCCACATAATCTTCCATCACATCCACAGCGGTCCTTGATGCGTAATCACCTGCCGCATGTCCTCCCATACCGTCTGCCACGATAAAGAGGTTTGAAAGGTTCCCAAGCTTTTCCGCTCTGGTGTATACGTAGTCCTGATTAATTTTTCTCTTCTTTCCAATGTCCGTTCCGGAAAAGCTTGTCAGCACTGATTTTGTCTCCGATCATGCCGCGATTTTTGCATTTTTACGCAAAATACGACTGCTCCTGCATTACCTTCCTTCGAAGCTGTCCGCAGGCGCCGTCAATATCGCGACCCATTTCTCTTCTTATAGTAACATTTATTCCGTTTTTTTCAAGCTTATTTTGAAAAGCACGTATCCTTTTTGTATCGGAAGGAGCGTAATCCCGCTCTTTTATCGGGTTCACCGGAATGAGATTCACATGCGCCCCGGTTTTCTTTGCCAGCTGCGAAAGTTCAGCAGCATCTTCATCCGAATCGTTAAAGCCCGCCACAAGGCTGTATTCGAAGGTTATCCTTCTGCCGGTGATCTCATAGTATTCCCTGCAAGCCTCTATGGTTTCACTTATGGTATAGCTGTTTGCCACAGGCATTATCTGCTTTCTTTTTTCATCCGTGGGTGCATGGAGGGAAAGCGCCAATGTGAGCGCATACTTTTTCCGGGCAAATTCCTTTATCTTCGGTACAAGTCCGCAGGTAGAAACCGTGAGGTTTCTCTGGCTGATGTTGAGGCCGTTCTCATCAGTGAGCATCTCGATAAATCTGGTGAGATTATCGAAATTATCCATTGGCTCTCCGCTTCCCATCACCACCACATTTGACACTCTCTCGGATATATCCCGGGTTATCGCGTAGATCTGACCCAACATCTCCCCTGCGGTAAGACTTCTTGCGAGCCCGTCTATGGTTGAGGCGCAGAATTTGCATCCCATCCTGCATCCTGCCTGGGATGAGATACATACCGAGTTGCCGTGATGATACCTCATCAGCACGCTCTCTATCATATTTCCGTCCGCCAGCTTGAAAAGGTACTTCCTGGTTCCGTCCAGTTTTGATTCCTGCACATCAACCTTTTCAAAGCCTCCGAATTCAAATTTTTCCACAAGCTTTTCTTTAAGGCTTTTGCTGACATTGCTCATCTCATCGAATGAGAGAGCGCACTTTTTGTGGAGCCAGTCATATACCTGCGAAGCCCTGAAAGACTTTTCCCCCAGCGCTTCCATTTCACTTTTCAATTCTTCAAGGGTTAATGATCGTAAGTCCATTTACAAAAACTTTCTATTCCCGGATCAAGATAAAGACTGTACATATTCTTTCCCGCGAATCGATAAAGAAGTGAAGTCATGTTTTCCGTTTTTATGCGGTATTACATCAATAACTTCAACATATTTGGGAATTTCATATTCCGGTAAAACTTCATGACATCGTTTCATAACAATCTCAACAATACTTTCATTCGTAAGATTGCTCCCTTCCTGCTTTTCGCAAAACAGCATAGGGACTTCTACATGTTTCTCATCCGGAACACCAACAACGACGCAATCTTTAATCTCTTCCATCTCAAGCACTACTGTCTCTATCGTTTCAGGAGCAATTTTGAAACCATCCATCTTTATCAGTCTTTTTGTCCGTCCCTTAATAAAAACAAATCCATCAGAATCTATATAGCCCAGATCGCCGGTGTGAATCCACTCTTTTCCATCTGTATGTTTTTGCTTTATTCTTCTTGTTTCCGTCGGATTATTAATATATTCAACAAACATACTATCCGACCTCATACATATTTCCCCAATTACATCTATTGGCAACTGATCGCCACTTTCTGTATCAAACGAGTGAACCTCAACGCCTTTTAACGGAACTCCGGTCGAGTCAGGTTTCATAGCATATAAAGGTGACAAAATCGCTGCTCCGCACATCTCATTATTTCCGTATCCATTAATGATTGGCGTATTAAACATGTGTTCCATATTCAACAACTCCTGCGGGGCAATCTTATCACCCCCACAAATGAATGCGGAAACGCTATACAGTCCACGCATTATCCTGGACAGCTCCTTCTCCTTCATTTTTCTCTCGGAATCACAACCTTTTTCATTAAGCATTTCAATTTCACACTTAAGCGTCACAATTCTGTTGTAAATATAACGAAAATGAAAAGGTGCTCCACACGCAAAATCAAACTTTCCTAAATCATCGAATATAGCTTCTTCTCTTACATAAGGAGTCATCACCGCGGTCATACTGAAAACTAATGCAGCATATACAGAATTGCACAAACCGTAGATAATAAAAGGCGGAACAGAAATATGCATTCTTTTGCCATCTGCAAATGGAAGATCTGAAAAAGATTCTTTGAGCATTTCCGAATTCAGATTATACTCTGTATGCAGAATGGACTTTGACCGGCCTGTACTCCCACTCGATTGTATTATCAGCGACGGCCTTTCCTTTATAAACTTTACTGGCTCTGTTTTAGTCCTTTCGTTTCCACTGTTTATGAAATCTTTGTATCGAATAATGCGATTATCGTATCTGATCTTGTTTTTATCTCCACCGGACTTTCCTTCTTTAAACAATAATGCTCCCTTAACGATTGGTTTCAAATAATCTTTGGGTGAAACAATTACTATTTTTTCAGGACAAATCTCGGATAAAACAGTTATTATGTTTTTCGCTACCCCATCAAACGCAATTACAATCTTGCAATTGCTCTCATTGATTTTCTCAATAAGATCCGATTCTTTTACCCGCACATCAATCCATTTTGAGACAGCTCCTAATTTGCTCAAAGCCAAAAGGCATTCCTGCACAACCGGCATATTTATTGAGATAATTCCTACACAATCTCCTTCTTTAACACCGCTTCTTCTGCAAGCATCTGCAAAGCGATCGACTCTCTTAAACAGCTGACCAAACGTTATCTTCGTGCCAAAAAAATCTATTGCAATAGTCTCCGACCGTGTTTCATTCATTTCCTTGACTAACGAATACATGGTCTGGTGAATATTTAATCTCTTTACCGGGTTTTCTCTGTAAAAACTACACCTGTCTGTCTGTCTGTCTGTCTGTCTGTCTGTCTGTCTGTCTGTCTGTCAAAATGGTCATCCTCCTTGGTTTATGTGTCAAGTATTTCTTCGTTTTAGAGTATAAATCTGTTCCGGTTCCTCGGATTTAGTATACTTCAGTGTGTTACTTGAAAAAAAAAACAAACATTTGTTCGTATTTTCTGTTGTGCATCCATCCAACTTTTGCTATAATATAACTGCAGGGCAATCCTGCAGAGGTGTTGCTATACGGTAAGCGGTTGACCCTTCGTTCTTTTCGCGGAGGGAGTCTTTTTCACCCTCCGACTTTACGGAAGGAGGGGATGCCTATGACAGTGCTCGATATAATGGCATTGCTGTCCTTTTCGATAGCGGTGTTCCAGTTGGGATATCTGTTCGGAAGCGAACAAAAGAAAAAGAAATAACCGCTCCAGTCCAAGGATAGCGGTTATTTCAAATCTAACCAATATCTGAGGGTCAACCGTGAACTACGGCAACACCTCTTTTATGGTTAAATTCTACTCCATAACCGCTTTACAGTCAATATTTGTTATTATCCTAAATATCTTTGATGATCTTCCCGTCGATTACATGTACGAAACCTTCTTTCTGATTTGCCATCCTGTTTTTGTCTTTCTTCAGCGTAGTAGGCGAATATGGTAACATCACATCATGAAAGGCAAATGTGTTCAGGTTAACTGACGGTTCATATTGTTTAATGCATTCCGTCAGATCAATAAGATTTCTTTCTTTGTCTTCGTCCTTAACTGACTCATCCCACACTATATGTGCCACCAGATTCACAGATTCGGAATCGGTCGATTTATCAATCACTGCTGCGTCATTAATAAAATCATATTCTTTGATCTTGTTCTCTATGTCAAAAAGGTATATTTCCCTACCATCGGGCAACTTTGTAGAATCCTTGACTCTGCCCCAAACATATACAAACCCGTTTTCATCAATGGAATCTAAATCTCCCGTATGAATCCAGCCATCCACTTTAGTTTTTGCCGTCAGCTTCGGCTTATTATAATATCCCTTCATGGCGGCTTTTGTTTTTACCCATAACTCTCCTCTTTGATTGTATTTCAACTCCTTACCGTCTTTATCAAAAATACCCACTTCCATTCCGGCCTGAGGAACTCCTATTCCTACAATCTGTTTTAATAAACCGCCTCTGAATTCCGGCCTGTCTATGCATATTCCTGAAAATGTCTCAGATAATCCATATCCCCCGAACAGTCCGTTCCCTCCACACTTCTGAACTATACTGTTCCACTTCTTCATTTTATCAACGGTAGTTCCTTCGCCGCCGATCATCCATCCTCTGGCATAAGAGAAATCAAACTTTTTCCCTTTTGCCATTTCCCGTTCAACTCTATTGAAAAAAGTTTCCCACAGACTTCCTGTGTTTATACACATACTCGGCTTTTTCTCAACCAGTTGATGGTAGAATGCATCTTCTGAAACTCTTGGATCTATTAGGATTGTCGCTCCACTTATAAGGCCAATAAAACATAATGAATTCAATGATGTCGCAGCAGTAGGGGGAAAATGATTTAATGTTCTGTCTCCCGGCCTGTATGGTGTTTCTGAACATAAAGTACTATATGCCTGGGCTATGACTGATTCGTTAGTAGCTATTACACCTTTTACCATGCCTCCCACAGTAGTTCCGCTTGAGGATGTTATAAACGCATTTCTATTTTCTTCAAAGGTCACTCTTACTTCACCACTATAGTTATCAGCAAGTTTTATTGCATTCCGGACCGTAATATATTTGGGTTCCTTAGGTATTGTTCTCTTTCCTTTTATTCCGGAGATGATATTAACAATCTGTTTCTTTGGTGCCGGCATTGCATCATTTATACGAGCCACAATTATCTTTTCAAATCTGTCCTTTGAAAACTCTGAACTAACCTTGTCCCACATCTGATCAAAAACAATAGCATACCTGCATTCTTTTGTTTCCTCAGCAAGAGCTTCGGGGCTGATTGCAAGTTTAAGAAAATACGGACACGCACCAATGATATTAAGGCCAAACAACATAAAGCAAACATCCGGCATAAAAGGGCCATAATATGCTACTATTTCGTTTTCTTTTACACCTAAAGCTTTAAAGGCTCTTGCCCAAAGGTATACATTATCTATAAATTCCTTACGAGATATGGTTTTGCCAAAATACTCCATCGCAGGGATATCAATATGCTTATACAGATTTTGTTCGACAACGTCCCAAACAGTTTTCCCTTTAGGAATATTGTTTGCTGCTGCATCAGCATTCGGCTTATAATACTTAAGCCACGGTTTGTCAATAGACGGGTATCCCGTCAATTCACCTGTCTGTCTGTTAAGCATTGTCTTTTATATCTCCGTTTGTCAAATAATATTGTTAAAGTTATATAAAAAGAATTGTGTCAAAACGTTTTCAAAATCTCACTTTTAGAACATCAGCACATAAAAACAGCACAAATATCACTTATGGTCAGCTTGATTCACTGTCTTTAATTATACTGATTATTATACTCTTATTATACTCCGATTCAACAATTATGTAGAAAAGACTCTGTGAACACCGCGTCCATCACCCGCTACTCAATAAAATATTTCAAAATCCTTGTTTTCCATATTTGTCAAAAATATTGATGAATGCTATACTTGCAGCGTAGAGAGGTCTTGGTCATGGAAGAGTTTAAGAAGTTAAATTTTTTTCAAAAGCGAAAACTAAGTATTGATAATCTTTCCGAATATTATCGCAGAGAAAGAGACTACAATATTAAACATAATGTTCCTTACAAAAATATCGGATTAAGAAGAAAAATCCATGGACTTTTTCATGCCTTACTAAAAGTGGAATTAAAAGTTGAAGGTATCTCATATAAAAAAGTAAGGGATGACAGAGTCAAAACAGACAAACCACGAATATATGCATGTACACATATTGGTCGTTATGATTTAGAAACACTTTCACTTGCTATAGGTGAAGATGCTTATGTTGTTTGGGGAGATCCTGGTGAGGGATATCGTAATGATTCAATGATATTCTTTGGTGGTCAGGGTTACATAGCAGTTGATACAGACAGGCAATATAAAGAAGACAGACATAATTGTTTAGAAGGCTGTGTCCGATTCTTAAAACAAGGTGGAGCACTTTGGATTTACCCGGAGGGTGCATGGAACATTCATGAGAACAAGGTTGTAGGAGAATTATTTACCGGAACAATAGAAATGGCAATCAAAACCGGTGCCGATATTATTCCAATAGCGCTGGATTATGAATGCAAGGACTATAAAGCAATCGTAGGTAAAAATATTTCTTATGAAGGAGTTCCACTTGATGAAAAGATAGAAAAAACATTAGAATTACGAGATATACTTGCATCTTTAAAATGGGAATTAATTGAAGCTAAAGGTATTTATAAGCGAAGCGAAATAGAAACCGGTAATGAGTTCTTATATGAAATAATGAAGGATTCCAGCAACAGTTATGATGAACAAGCCATTATAGCTTCAAGATATCATGGTAAAATACCATCTCCGGATGAAGTTATGGATAGTTTAAGTGGTATTAAAGTATCACCGGACAGTGTCTGCATCATAAAAGAACTACTAAAATACAAAGAAGAAAAATTCAAAAAAAGACAGGATAAAGAGCTGTTTTTGAAGAGATTGAGTATTCCGAACCGATAGTACATCAAGCCAAACATCGATATGCCATTACAAATTCTTATTCTACATGAATAATAGTAAATTTCATGAAGCTCTTGCAATTAAAAACGGCTATGATAATCTCATAACCGTTTTTTCACATTATTATACTTACTCTCCCCAGAAATCAATTGACTCTTGGCTTCTAAGTCTTTTCCTGAACATCTTCCACATGAAATCTTCGCGTTCGTCATATATATCTGTTCGGAAGCGAACATAAGAAAAAGAAATAACCGCTTTACAGTCAATATTTGTTTTTATCCTAAATATCTTTGATAACCTTACCGTCAATTACCTTTATGAAACCTTCTTTCTGGCTTGCCATCCTGTTTTTGTCTTTCTTCAGCGTAGTAGGCGAATATGGTAACATCACGTCATGAAAGGCAAATGTATTCAGGCTAACTGATGGTTCATATTGTTTAATGCATTCCGTCAGATCAATAAGATTTCTTTCTTTGTCTTCATTCTTAACCGACGCATCCCACACGATATGCGCCACAAGATCCACAGATTCCGAATCGGCTGATTTATTAAGCACTATCGCATCATCGATATATTCTTTCTCTTTTATCTTGTTAGCTATATCAAATAAATAAATGCTTCGACCATCCGACGTTTTGACGGTATCCTTCAATCTTCCCCATATATAAACAAACCCTTTTTCATCTATCTCTGCCAGATCTCCGGTGCATATCCACCCGTTTAGCTTTGTCTTTGCAGTCAACTCCGGTTTGTTGTAATACCCCTTCATTATTGAATTACTCTTTATTCTCAGCTCGCCTCTCTGATTGTATCCAAGTTCATTTCCGTTTTGATCAAACACACCTACATTAAGGCCCGCAAAAGGGATCCCTATGCTCATAATGGGCTTACTAAAATCATATCTTACATGTTCCCATTCTGAACAAGCCGAGGCAAAAACTTCCGACGAGCCATAGGCGCTTGCCAGACCTCTGTCAGAACCGGTTTTCCTCAAGATCTCCTGCCATCTGATAAATTTCTTAGAATCTGTTCCTTCTCCTCCGACCACCCATGATTTAATGTATGAAAAATCAAAGCAGCGTCCTCTCCGGATTTCTGCATCCAATCTGTTAAAAAAAGCTTCCCATGCACTTCCGGTAGAACAAACCACGTTCACATGATACTTTGTGAGCTGCCTGTAAAAATCCTTTTCCGAAACTCGGGGATCCATTACAATCGTCATTCCACGATACAGCGGTAGCAAAAACAGGATATTAAGAGACGTTGCTGCAGTGGGCGGAAAGTGATTCAGGCATCTTTCACCTTTAAAATATTGGCAGCCCGAAGCATCCGCCATTGATAGTTGTGTTAATACTGATTCATTCGTAGCGACAACACCTTTTACGACACCACCTACCGTAGTTCCGCTGGATGATGTGATAAAAGTATTTCTTTCCCGGACAAAATCGGCCCTTAACTCGCCATCATACCCACCGGCAAGTTTCCTCGCCTCGCGGATCGATAAATACTTCTTTTCCTTAGGGATCTTAGTCTTGCCCTTAAGTCCTGATAAAGCAAATACTATTTGTTTTTTAGGAGCGGACATCGCATCCGTGATCTTTGCCACAATAACAGTTTCAAATCGTTCCTTGGTAAACTCCCCTTTCACTTTCTCCCACATCTGGTCAAAAACGATTGCGATCTTACACTCTACTGTTTCCTCCGCCAAGGCCTCCGGGCTTATAGCCAGCTTCAGAAAATATGGGCATGCGCCAATATGATTCAAAGCCAAAGCCATATAACAGATATCCGGCATAAATGGGCCGTAAAACGCAACAATCTCGTTTTCTCTAACTCCCAACGCCTTAAATGTTTTAGCCCACAAATAGACATTATCTATGAACTCTTTTCTGGAGATCGATCTTCCGAAGTATTCCAGTGCGGGAATGTCCATATGCTTTTTTAAGCTATCTTCGATCACATCCCAAACTGTCTTATTCTCCGGAATTTCATTCGCTTCCTTTTCGGCATTCTCACGATAGTATTTCAGCCAGGGCTTATCTACCGAAGGATATCCTGTCTGTCTGTCTGTCTGTCTGTCTGTCTGTCTGTCTGTCTGTCTGTCTGTCAAAATGGTCAACCTCCTTAGCTTATGTGTCAAGTATTTCTTTGCTTTTCAGAGTATACATTTGCTCTAGTTCCTTGCGGATTTAGTTAATCTAAGTGTATTAAACGGAAAATTCCAAACATTTGTTCGTATTTTCTATTGTGTATCCATCCAACTTTTGCTATAATATAACTGCAGGGCAATCCTGCAGAGGTGTTGCTATACGGTAAGCGGTTGACCCTCCGTTCTTTTCGCGGAGGGAGTCTTTTTCGCCCTCCGACTTTACGGAAGGAGGGGATGCCTATGACAGTGCTCGATATAATGGCATTGCTGTCCTTTTCGATAGCGGTGTTCCAGTTGGGATATCTGTTCGGAAGCGAACAAAAGAAAAAGAAATAACCGCTCCCTCACCAATGGTTTGCGGTTATTTCTAAAAACCTAAAACATCGAGGGTCAACCGTGAACTACAGCAACACCTCTTTTATGGTTAAATCTTACTCCATAACCGCTTTACAGTCAATATTTGTTTTTTTATTCTGTCCGCTCAAATACCGCATAGAAGAAGCCGTCGCAATGATCCTTATGCGGCAGAAGCTGAACAGGACCGGCAACTATCTTAAAAGGGTATTTCGCGGCTATTCTCTCCGCCTGTTTTTCGTTTTCATAAGAGTTAATGGTGCAGGTGCTGTAGATGAGCCTGCCGCCTTTTTTAACATATTCCCACGAGGCATCGACGATGCTTTCCTGTATCTTTATAAGCTCTGCTATCTTTTCCGGAGAAGCGTTATATTTGATGTCTCTTTTCTTCCCCATAACGCCCAATCCGCTGCACGGAACATCGAGGATAAGCACATCGGCTTTTCCGATAAGCGACTCGTCTTTTACGGATCCATCACGTGCTGCGGCTTTAATGTTTTCCGCCTTCATCCTGCGGGCATTTTCTTTTATGAGCGGAATCTTATCTTCCGATAAATCAAACGAAAGAACTTCTCCGTTCTCCCCCGCTTTTTCGGATGCCAGGATGCTCTTTCCGCCCGGTGCCGCGCATACATCGATCACGCAGTCTCCCGCCTTTATGCCTGCTGCCTCTATCGCAAGGCAGGAGCTGATATCCTGAACCGTAAACAGTCCTTCATCGTATCCTTTAAGGTGTTTTAATCCCTTTATTCCTTCAGCCGAAAAAACGTATCTCAGGCGGTCATCTTTAGAGAGTCTGACACCTTCATTTTCAAGTTCCGACACGGCGGCTTTTATCTCTTCATCCGAAAGCTTTGTGTTAAACCTCAGACTTACCGGTCTTGTCTTTAGAAGCGCATCAAGAAGCTCCTCGGCCTGGCCACCTCCGTATTCGGCGGACCACTTTTCGCATATCCATTCCGGCACGGAATAACGAATGCTTAAGTACTTTATCCGGTCATCTTTTAACGATTCAAAAATGTCTTCCGTTTTATTCTTGGAAACGGCTCTCAAATTAGCATTAACAAATCCCGAAAGCCCTACGAGACCTCTTTTTTTCGCAAGCTTTACCGACTCGTTTATCGCCGCGCTGTCGGGAACGGAATCCATATATATCAGCTGATAGGCGCCCATGCGGATAAGGTTTCGTATCAGCGGCTTCATCTTGGAAACCAGAGTCTTCGAAACGGAATCGATGCGGTAATCAAGTTCGATCCTTCTTTCTATAACTCCCTCGAAAAGACGCTTTATGAATGCTTTCTCGGGCCCCGTCAGATTGTCGTTTTTGTCCAGTATTTCTTTTATTATCTTACTCGAAAAATCGAGCTCCTTATCAAACGAAAGGAGCCCTTCGAGGACTAATTCTCTGGTATTTTTCATGTTCTTATCATTCTATCCAAGAACCGTTCCTTCTTTTATCCTTCCGGAAAGAAGAAAGTCTTTCGCGCTCATGCGCTTTTTGCCTTCGCTCTGAAGCTCATAGATATCTATTAGTCCCGATCCTGCTGCCACGGTAAATCTGTCTTTATACACGGCAGTGACTTCACCTGCCGCGGCACCTGACGGTGCGGCTGTCAGATTTCCGTTTTCATCCTTTACGGGCTTAGCCATCCATATCTTAAGCTGCTTTCCCTCCAGGAAGGTGTATGCGCTGGGCCAGGGATTCATTCCTCTTACCAGGCGTCCTATCACATCGGCGCTTTTCGTAAAATCAATCCGGCCCATTTCTTTTTTGATGAGCTTTGCGTAATTGCTTTTTGAATCATCCTGTTTCTCAGGCTTAAGCTCTCCCTTTTCGAGGAGTACAAGGGCATCGGTTATAGCCCTTCCGCCTATCTCCATAAGCCTGTCATGCAGGGTTTCAAAGGTATCTTCTTCGGTTATCTCCGTCTCTATCTTATAGAGCATATCACCGGTGTCAATGCCTTCATCCATCTGCATGATGGTGACTCCGGTCTTTTCTTCTCCGTCCAGTATAACCTGCTGAATGGGAGAAGCTCCGCGATATTTAGGCAGAAGCGATGCGTGAATATTTACGCATCCCAGGCGGGGCATATCAAGTATCTCCTTGGAGATTATCTGCCCGAAAGCGGCTACCACAAATATATCCGCATCATATTTTTTAAGCTCCGCAACCGACTCGGGAGTCTTGATCTTAAGGGGCTGAAAAACGGGGATATTATTCTCAAGTGCCACTTCCTTAACCGGGGAGGGCACGGGCTTATCGCTTCTTCCCTTTGCCCTGTCGGGCTGTGTGAC
Source organism: Lachnospiraceae bacterium UBA3632 (assembly GCA_002373975.1). GTDB lineage: Bacteria > Bacillota > Clostridia > Lachnospirales > Lachnospiraceae > AC2028. Next base: position 26,368 of record DFKZ01000103.1, read on the forward strand.
CACGAGCAGGATATCATGTCCCGCTGCTATTAAAGCTTTAAGAGAGCCGGCTGCAAAGTCCGGCGTTCCCATAAAGACTATTTTCATTTATTATCCTCCGCTTCATCCTTGCTCTTTACATCATATACTTCGCCTTCCACCTTTTCGGTGTAGAGATGGCCTTCAAGGTGATCGCATTCATGGCATATAGCCCTTGCGAGGAGCTCTGTTCCTTCAAGGGTGATCTTGTTCATATCCGCATCAAAAGCTTCGCATTTAACGTAGTTGGGCCTGGTCACGTCTCCGGCCTTTCCCGGGAAGCTGAGGCATCCTTCGGAGCCAGTCTGTGTTCCTTCTGTTTCCACGATGCGGGGATTAATGAGTATATGGGGATCCTCTCCCGTTACATCTATCACGACTATTCTTTTGAGTATGCCTACCTGGGGCGCCGCAAGCCCCACGCCGCCTGCTGCATACATGGTATCCAGCATATCCTGTATAAGTTCTCTGGTGCGGGGCGTAACTTCCGCTACTTCCTTGCACACTTTATTAAGAACGGGATCTCCGAATTCTCTGATGTTTCTTATTGCCATTTTGTGTCTCCTTAAATTATTTCAAATAGGAAGCTGGTCGTGCCAAAGTACGGCACGCCCGCCGCAACGACTTCGTCTCGGAAAGTGCATTGATGCATTGCACTTTCCGTCGCATTTCAAAGTACGAAATGCGATTGCTACTAATCAAAATCAAACTGAACAAAGCATCCGCCCGTGCCCTGCCCCAGTATATATTCCTCAAGTGAATCCTTAACATTCACAAGTATATCATAATCCTCGGCTTTAATATATACCACATAACGATACATATCTTTCAATTTCTCTATAGCGGCGGGTGCCGGGCCGAGCACCGGTACCTTGTAAGTTCCCCTCCTTGCGATATCCGCAAGCTCTCCCGCCAGCTTTTCCGCACGCGCTCTGTCAGGGCCTGCAGTTCTTATTCCCAGCATGTGTGCCACCGGAGGATACCCCATAAGCCTTCGGTATGCGATCTCCTCGGAATAGAATGTCTTATAATCCTGCGCCGCGGCGTGCACCACGGCATAATGATCGGGGCGGTAAGTCTGTATGACAGCATTTCCGGGAAGGGTTCCTCTCCCCGCGCGCCCTGCGGCCTGGGCCAGCAGCTGGAATGTTCTTTCTCCGGATCTGTGATCCGATCCGTTGAGCGAAATATCCGCGGCAATGATCCCCACAAGCGTAACATTGGGAAAATCATGCCCCTTTACTATCATCTGGGTGCCTATGAGCACCTGTGCTTCCCCGTTCATAAAAGAAGATAATATCTTCTCGTATGAATCCTTCGTCTTTGTGGTATCCGCATCCATTCTGAGGGTGGTCACACCGGGGAACATTTCCTTAAGCTTTTCCTCTATCTGTTCGGTTCCCGCTTTAAATCCCGCTATATAACCCGATCCGCAGGACGGGCACTTTTTCGGCTTTGCCGTCTCATATCCGCAGTAATGGCATACCAGCTTTCCGCCGTAGTGCTCCGACAGCGAAACATCGCAGTGCGGGCACTTTATCACCTCTCCGCACTCCCTGCAGGAGATAAAGCCGGCATATCCCCGCCTGTTTAAAAAGAGCATGGCCTGCTCGTTTTTTTCTATCCTGTCTTTCAGCAGAGCCTGCAGCTTTCTGGAAAAGATCGACCTGTTGCCTTCCTTAAGTTCCTGCCTCATATCCGTCACGGTCACTTCCGGCAGGCTTCCGCCTGTAAGCCTCTCGTTAAGTTCAAAGAGCTTTATCTCGCCTTTTTCTGCTTTATAATAGCTCTCCAAAGAGGGGGTGGCCGAGCCCAGTATCAGGGCTGCATTCTCTCTCCGCGCAATATATTCTGCGACGCGCACAGCATGGTATCTCGGAGTGTTTTCCGACTTATAGCTTGTCTCGTGCTCCTCGTCTATTATGATCATTCCCAGGTTGGGGAAAGGCACAAACAGTGCAGATCTCGGCCCTATGATCACATCGATCTCCCCCGCTGATGCCCGCATACACTGATCGTATCTCTCGCCGGGAGAAAGTGTGGAATTCATCACGCTCACCCTGCTTCCGAACCTTTGATAAAACCTTACAAGTGTCTGATAAGTGAGAGCTATCTCGGGGATCATAAAGATCACCTGCTCGCCCCTGCTTACAGCGATCTGTGCAAGTGTCATATACACTTCGGTCTTGCCGCTCCCGGTTATTCCGTGGATCAGATACTCCCCGGGGCGGGATTCATCGATATCTTTCTTTACGGAATCGACTATGGCCTGCTGGGATGCGCTCAGCGTAAGTGTCGGTCCTTCCCCTTTGTTTACATGCACTGGATTCCTGTATTTCGTAACGGAATCTATTCTCAGCGCGCCTGCCTTTTCAAGGGATCTTATGGTGGAAGCGGACACTCCCAGCTTTCCCGTTATCCATTCATAGGGAATGCTCTCCTGCTCAAGAAGAGCATCAAGAAGCTTAACCTTGGCGTTCTGATTCTTCTTTCTTAAGGCTTCGCCCTTTAAACTCAGCAGTTCTTCCCGTCCGAGAGTCCTGACCACTTCCCGGAGTAAAAGCTGCTTAACCTTTGCCTTGGCAGGAAGGACCACATGAAGTGCCTGACTCATGGTCCCGCCGAAATTGCTCTTGATAAAAGCCGCCAGTTCAAACTGCTTTTCCTCTATCGAGACGGATGCTCCCGAAACTCCGATAATATCCTTCACTATCGAAGGGTCGCAGTCAGGCTCCTCGAGAAGCGATATAACATAGGCCTTGCGGGGATTGTTTCCTCTTCCGAAGGGTACATCCACTCTGTTGCCCACATCTATCTTTCCCGCAAGTTCATCCGGAATATGATAGCAAAAAGGTCTGTCCAGAGAACTCAGACTTATATCGATTATCACATTAGCGTATCTTTTCATCGGCAAGTCATTAAACCTTGATGTTTTCTTCCTCCAGGATCTCCTTAATGAGCACTCTCTCATCCATCGGGTGCTTAACGCCCTTTATCTCCTGATAATCCTCATGTCCTTTTCCCGCAAGGACGATAACATCCCCTCTTTTTCCGTTCTTAATGGCATACCTTATGGCTTCCTTGCGATCGGGTATCTCGATATACTTACCGTCGGTTTTGGATATTCCGGTAACGATATCCGCTATTATATCAAGCGGTTCCTCGAACCTGGGATTGTCCGAGGTGATGATCGTCAGATCCGCCAGCTTTCCGCTCACCTCTCCCATCTCAAAGCGCCTTGACTTAGCCCTGTTTCCTCCGCATCCGAAAAGGCATATAAGCCTTTCGGGATCATATTCCTTAAGCGCAGTGAGCAGACTTTCAAGAGCCATTGCGTTGTGAGCGTAGTCGATAAGAAGAGTGAACTCGTCCGATACCTTTACCTTTTCGATCCTGCCCTTTACATGTGCGGAAAGGAGGGCTGTTTCTATATCATCTTCCGACGCGCCGAAATGCCTGCAGATAGCCGCGGCGCAGAGGGCATTGTACACGCTGAACCTGCCGGGTGAAGGAACCTTTGCATCGAGGGTAAGCAGCCCTTTTGTCTTAAAGCTTACACCAAGATGGCCCGGCTCCTTATCGAGGCTGATCGACACTGCCCTTAGATCACATTTTTCGCCCATTCCGTAGGTCTCAAGAGTGCAGGTATGACCTTCCAGAACTCTCTCAAAGAATTCGTCATCCCCATTTGCGATTCCCACTTTACACTGCTTAAAGAGCATGGATTTGCACATGAGATACTCGTCAAAATCCTTATGCTCGTTAGCACCGATATGATCGGGGGAAAGATTTGTAAACACGCCTATATCAAACACAAATCCGGCGCTTCTGTGTTGCATAAGAGCCTGGCTTGACACTTCCATCACAACGGTATCGAGTCCTGCATCCGCCATCCTTTTAAAGTATCCCTGAAGCTCATAGGATTCGGGGGTGGTATTCTTGGCAGGGATATGTTCATCACCTATAATGACCTCTATGGTGCCGATAAGCCCTACCTTTTTGCCCATATGTTCAAGAGCCGACTTTACCAGATAAGTGGTGGTGGTTTTCCCTTTTGTACCGGTGATGCCCACGGTTTTTAGCCTTTCAGCGGGGTGATCGAACCATGCTGCGGACATGAGCGCAAGAGCGTATCTGGTATCCTTTGTAACCACGCACACACATCCTGTCCCCTCAAGGCCTTCGATCTTCCTCTCGGCGATAACCGCTGCGGCACCGCTCTGAGCTGCCGAAAGTGCCGCATCATGGCCGTCAAAATTCGCTCCCTTTATGCATACAAAAGCACTTCCTTTTTCAACCTTCCGTGAATCGTACACAAGGGATGATATTTCAGCATCATCGCTTCCGAAATATACCTCACATTCAAGACCTTTTAAAAGATCGCTCAACTTTTCAGACATTTCCTGTCACCTCATAAACATAATAAATGAAGCAGCTATCATTCGCATCAGTCCCGAACAATAACTGCCTCTGTAGGCTCCGGCCTTCGTGATCATCCAAGCACTTTTTTCTTTTCGAAAAAATCATCGATCGCCTGAACAAAAGCGTCCGAAGACATGGATTTTAATAAATACCCTTCCGGTTTAAGTCCCATAACGTCCATAATGGTGTTCCTGTCATTTCTTCCCGTAAGGAAGATTACCGGAACCCCCATGAAATCCTGCTCGGTGCGGACGATCTCAAGAACCTGCTTACCGTTTATAACAGGCATCTCGTAATCGAGAAGCACGAGATCCGGCTTGTCGAGGCTCAGATACTTAACCGCCATCGCTCCCGAATTGGCCAGGATCACCTGATATTTTTCTCCGAGAAGATTCTTGACGTTTCTGAGCATAACACCCGAATCGTCAACAACAAGTATCTTCTTTTTAATGACATTACTCTTCTCTTCAAGATACTCATTAACCCTTGCCGCGATGTCTTTTACATCGAATGGTCTGAATATCTCTTCCTCGATGGCTGCCTCGGTAATGATGCCGCGTATGCCCTCGATATCTATCGGATATCCCAACAGGAATATGGGGATGTCTTTTTCGATCGCAATATCTCTGAGATAGACAAGAGCCTGTGATTTGTCGCTCATGGTGGACTCGACGATGATCAGACATATATCGGGAGTTTCCTGTACTGCGGCGATTTCCCTCATATCGGGCTCTATCTCGATGATCTTATGATCATAGCTCTGTATATATTCAATTAATGAAGTGGTCAGATACTTTCGTCCTTCCCTTATGACCAGAACGTTTGCCATATTCCCTCCGGGAAAGTATATTCATAGTACAATAAATCACGATTATTGTATCATTTTAAGACTGCTTTAGTCAAGGTCACTTCAAAGCTCCCTGACATCACTGAAATTCCACGATTTTATGTTTATCTCCACTATCGGAGTGCCGCAGTAAGTACATTTCTTGGCACCAAGCATCTTAAGAGGCGCACCGCAGTTGGGACAGCTCACGCCCATCCCGGCCTGATAATTGTCGAGAGAGGCATCCCTGTCCTGCACATATATCATATCCACATCATACTTGGACTGGGTCTTGACTTCTTTACTGCCCTTAACGATCTGTCCGTCCCTGTCTGTCCGGTAATAAAAATACTCTATAGCAGACTGAAATGTTATAATGCATCTGCCGGCTTTTTTGCTGTACTGGTTGATCTCTGTACGGTGTATCTTGATATTCTCGTATGTTTCCCTGCATTCACTGTTTTTAAGATCCCTGATACGGTTTTCAAGCTTGTTTTCAAGCTCGTCATAACCTTCAGTGAGAAGTTCCGGATCCAGCTCACTCACAGCCTGCAGAAAGGAAATCAGAACCGACTGTGCTCTGGCCTTTGCCTCCTCGTAATCAAGATCGGGAAAATCCCTGTTTATCGCAGGCAAAAGGAGCGTGGTCTGTCCTGATACCGACTTGGGAGGCTGCTCTAATATATCACCTTTGGTGATACCCGAGTCCGATACCGCTTTCGCGATATCCGCAACATCGGATATCACTCCGGTAATGTCTTTTGCCGCTCCCGCGATCTTTCTGATCACAGTGATCACCACCAATGCAATTATAACGATTACTATCACACCGATAACCGGCGGAATCATATTAAACATAGATCATTAAATCCTTTCGGGAAACCGTCGTATCAATATAACTCCTGTAATATCTCACCGAATACATCCGATGAAGCTCCCAATGAGCCGAGACCTGCCGCAGTTCCTATAGCGGCACATACGATAATGCCGATAGTTATGCTAAGGCCGATTCCCACTGCACTGAGGATGATTCCGGGAACCGCAAGCTTTTTACCGGTTTCGATCTTTTTGGTGATAATTGTAGCTTCTTCATGAACCTTTTTGTGAAGTATGGTTGCTGCAACCCCCGTTCCGATTCCGAAAAGGCCGAAAATAATGGCATAGATGATTCCGTAAATAGGGATCCATCCGCAAGTGACGGTTGCAATACCTTCAACCAGGGATGCTATACCCATTACAAGACCCGTGATCTCTTTTCCGGGGCATTTGGTTCCTACAGGCTGCACTGCCGCAGGGTTGTAATTATATGCCGGAGCAGGCTGAACCTGCTGCTGATATACAGGCTGCTGGTAAACCTGCTGCTGAGGCTGCTGGGGTGTGTCGCTTTGGTAGATTGAATTGTTGTCCATGATAATCTCCTTTTTGTATCAATTATTCTTTTACTTTATAGTTATACACCGACTAAATATTTTTTCAAGAGGCTTTCAAGTTCCATGGGGTTCACCGGCTTGGAGAGATAATCTCTCTCATAACCCAAACGATACTACCAGTCAATCTTTACGAAACGCACTGCCCCCGGGGCTACCGGAACATCGATCGCAAACTCAAGAGGTTCCGGAATAATGGTGGCACTGTCAAGACGCCATGCCGGCTTGGGTAAAGGTTTAACATCCATATACCGCTGACCGGATTCGATATCGGTCACTCCCTGCGGCCTGCGGGTTGTTTCGTCTGTAGCAGTCCTTGCGCCCATGGACGTGATATCTCCGGGCTGCATATCCATCTGATCGCCGTACCACTGCTTATCATCATCACCGTACATATCGCCTCTGACGATCAGCCTTATATTCTGGTTTCTGTCCCCATAGTTCATCAGAGCATATATTCCGTTATCATATTCAAAGAGGCTGAACTTTCCGCTTCCGCGGTCACCGTTATCGGTGCTGCATGTGGCTTCATCCGGGCCCGCATACACGGGAAGCCCCTGGGTGATATGCTTTGCAATATTCTCTCTCACTGCTGCGGGCAGCTTGTAAAGATCGGCAAAATTCTCGGGAATATTGAGTATGAAGAGCCTTCCCTTTCCGTACTGATCCTCGGTAAGAACGGGATAATTATCCTCTCCGGCCTGTACGAAAATATCGGCCCAGGTTGCATTTGTCTTGTAATTCAACGCTTCGAATCCTATCCTGCCGGCAGCGGAGGCTGTCTTCATCACGTTGAAATTGCGGTTTCCGATCACAAACTCCGCACCTTCTATATGCCTTCCGGTGAGCCTTACCGATGTCAGATCCTCTATGCCTTTTCCCGATACTCCCTTGAAGAAACCGGTGGTTATAACCGCATTTCCTCCTGCTCTTACATAGCTCTCAAGCCTTTCCAGCACATCTTCGCAGTAAAGAGCATTGGCTGCAAGGAACATGACCGGTGCATCCTTTTCAAATTCTCTGACCGGTTCTACAGGTATTCCGCACATACCAAGGTAGTTGTAAAGCTGATCCTCGCCCTCTCCGTCGTAGGGTTCGAAAGCCTTTACGCCAATGGGGTTTCCGACCTTTGCCATAAGAGCATCCGTCCTTGTAAGCGATGCGCCAAGGAAGGAAAGGAGCGGGTTATTTATAAGCCATTCATAGTTAAAGAGCATGAGCTCTTTAGCTCCGGCAAAGAGCGTAAGATTTGCCTGATTGATCCACACGCTGGCGTTATCTGCTGATCCGCCCGGATCTATCCATCCGCCGCCGTTTCTGCCGGGTGCGGTGTTTTCCAGAAGCCTTATATTGGAATAAGACATATAGCTCTGCAGATGCTGCTGCGACCAGATGGGAGATCTGCTCTCCGTTCCGGTGAATATTCCGTCAAATATATCCTTCTGCGTGCCGGGTGTGTATCCGTTCTCCGCAAAGCTCTCATACCAGTTGGGATATTTGATCACAAATTTAAGCTTAGGATTGATGCTGTGGGCAAGATTTACGATCTCTTTGGAAAATTCCGTCATAAGCTCGGTGCGGTACTGCGCCCATGTTCTTTTCCCCTTGGCCTGTATACACTTTTCGCATCTGCATGATGTAAAGAAATAATCGTCGAGGATTATCTCATCAAACACTTCGGAAAGATCCCTGACTATCTGCAGATATCTGTCCCTGTGGGATTTATCCGTATAACAGAATACATCCATTACGGTGGGCTTTCTTTCGCCTTCAAAAACCGTTGAAGTAATTCCCCCGGCAGTGATGATCCCCTTTTCTTCAAAGACCTTTTTAGCTATCTTAAGCTGTTCCTTCGATACATCCGATCTGCCCCTGTGGTTCTCGATGTAAACCTTTCCGATGGGTGCCTTTTCAAGCGCCGTCTCCAGGTCCTTTCTCATCTTGTCCTCGTCCGCACGGTTCAGATAGTACGCCCATACATATGCCGATACCGTAAAGTTGTCATACCCTTTCATGATTAACCTCCGAATTGTATTGTGCCTTATAGTATGCTTTATATCTCGACCGGTTCCCCTGCTTTTACCCTGCTTAGTCCGAAATCTTTTTTGCTTCGTGCAAAATAATAGATCATATTAAGTGCCGCTGCAGCGATCCACGCCATGGGTGTGGCAACAGAGATTCCCACAAATCCAAATATCCTGCTCACCACTACCGCTGCGGTTATTCTCATCGAAAGCTCAAGCACACCCCCGAGCATGGGGATACGCGTCTCCCCGATACCCTGCACCGCCGCACGGAAAATAAAAAGAACCGCTGCGCTCCACAGAAAGCATGATTCGATGGTCATGTATATACGTGAAAGCCTCAGCACTTCCAGTTCTTCTTTTCCGACAAAGATAGATACAAGGGCTTTGCAGCTTACGATCAGCACCGCTCCCATCACTATACTGAATATGCCTTCGGCGATAAGGGAAACTTTGACTCCTTCCCTGATCCTCTCCTTTTTCCCGGCCCCGAAATTCTGCGCGGTAAACGTGACCAGCGCCGTCGCTATGGCGAACATCGGAGATACGGTAAATGTATCGATCTTGCTGCAGGCTGTATAGGCAGCTATCGCGTCGGGTCCCATGCCGTTTAACGCGCTCTGGAAAAACATCACGCCTATACCTGTGATGGAATTCTGCACTGAGATGGGAAGTCCCGTCCTTACATGATCCCACAAAAAACGCCCTTCTATCCGGAAATCGGACGGCTTTAATCTGAAAAGCTCATACCTTTTCATGCTGTAGATAAGGCATGTTACTCCCGAAAGAGTCTGGGAGAGGATCGTTGCATAAGCCGCCCCGGCTACGCCGAGCCCGAAGGCCAGTATAAACAAAAAGTCCAGTCCGATATTAATGACCGAAGCAATTATCAAAAATACAAGAGGGGTTGTGCTGTCCCCTATGGCCCTTAACAGGCTTGATACCATGTTATAGAGCAGCACGCCCGCAAATCCGCCTATACAGATAAGCTGGTAAATGTAGGCATCCTCATACAGCTCCGGAGGTATCTTAAGGACAACAAACAACCCTCTTAAAAACAAAAGCCCGAAGCCGGTGCACAAAAGTGCCATAACCGTCCCGATGATATATACCATCGCAACGGACCGCTTTGCCTTTTCTCTGTCACCCGCCCCGATAAACTGGGCGGTGAGTATGGTCACACCGCTCGACAGGCCCGACATCAGGCTGAATATGACAAAATGAATACTGTTGGTGGAGCCCACCGCTGCCAGAGCATTTGCTCCGAGTGTGCGCCCCACTATTATGGTATCTGCAGCAGAATACACCTGCTGAAAAATGTTTCCAACAAGTACAGGCAACATGAATAGCAGTATTTTTTGTAAAGGATTGCCTACCGTCAGATCTGTTTTGTCTTTCACGCTACAGCGCTTCCTCCAGTGTCCAGCTGAGATATAATGTCGCGTTCCATACTTTCTCGGAAGAAACAGCCTTTTCGCCCAAAAGCTTTTCGATTATCTTCTTTGAGTTTGTATTGATGTAAGGAACGGTGATCATCTTGTAATCGCCGTATTCCTCTATTCCCTTTTCCACCGCATATTTGAGCATGTACATAAGCTCCGCGCCGTTCTCGGCTGTCTCGGCCCATGCTACCACAAGGTGATCATCCTCCTCGCCTATGATAAGGCATGCCGGTGAATTGTCGTTGCTGTCATTACCAATAATACAACTCAGCTTTTCGTTCAATTGCCCGCTGTCCGTAAAATGTCTTAAATGCGGGTGTTTTCCCAATATCGTATTCTTAACACTGCTGAAGGTTTCGGAGAGCGGGGTCACATTCTCTGTCTGTATTCCCGATATCAGCTTCGTTGAGGCGATATCACCGAGCGAAAATGAATATGATCCGTGTTCCTCATCCTCCACAAGCTCGAATTCCAGATACCGGATAAACTCCCGCAGGTCAGCTCCTTCCTTCTCATTCTCAGTAAAGGAAAGAGTCAGCCTGTACATGTTGTCAACGGAAAAAAGCATCGTCAGTGCCTGGCTGACAAGCTCTGTACCGAATCCTTTTCTGCGGTGCTCCGGCTTAACAAAAAGTGATATTATCTCGGCATCTCCGATCACTCCCGGATCCACCACGATAGCTCCTGCGGGCTCATCATCTTCCAAAAGCCCTATTGCCACACTGTCTCCCGTTCTGAGAGTCGCCAGTCCGTCCCACGTGATCAGTTCATAAAACCTTTCTTTCTGTTCTGCGTTAAGATCTATCAGCTCCATATATTATCCTCGCAATTTGCATCTGTTTACTGTGACAGTACCATTACGAACCATTACATTACTGCACTATCGGTCCCGGCTGCGGCATGTGCAGTCTCCTGACCATATCGACAGCATCATTCTGCAGATCATACCTGCCTACAGACGCGCATAACAGCCTCATACAATACTCCACATCACTCTGGTCCATAAGATCGCCGCAAACGCGGTCCGCAATATCCTTGAGCAACTCAGGGTTCCCGTTTACCTGATCGGTAAGAAGCTGGGTGTACAGGGAGTCTACCAGATTCATCAGTTCTGTATAAGCGACCTCGTCACAGCCTGACATATCTACCACTCTTCCGCCGTATTTATCTCCTATCTCGTCACAACGCTGACCGCCAAAGCTTGATGCAAACTCGCCGGTAGCCTTCTTGTCGTGAACATGGCCTGTCTGGTTCATCTTCATGTATGCATCACTTTCAAAGCCTATGAGCATACCTGCATGTTTGCTCTTTGTGCCTTCCTCAAAATGCATGAAAAGGTGACCGCAGCTTCCGTCATTCCGGAGCAGACGCGGCCTGCCTGTGGCATCGGGAATACCGTTGTTACCCATACCTCCGACAGCCACATTTAGTCCATACTGGCTCCTGGGAGAGAAAAACTTAACTTCTTTAGCCTCACCGTCAGAGCCCTTTTTCTTGCGGCTCATCGTGTGAGTGGCCCCCAGTCTGGGCTCAAAACCTGCTTTTTTATTAAAGCTCTGGAACATTGCTTCCTGTCTCTGTTCCGAAAACTGTTCCCCTCCGGCGCCCGGAAGAGTGATCATTACTCTTGAACAGTGTGCAAATGCATTTGCGACAGCTCCATGCCAGTCTTCATTAACGGGAGGCGTCTTTTTTGAATCCTTTACCTTCATTCTCCCCAGATGGCATGTAAGCATGGTTTTAAAAATAAATACCTGCGACTTTAAATTCTGCTCTCTTTCATCACGGGTATACCCGGGCGTGCTGCCGGGAACCTTTTTGATGATCGTGGCTATCATGATCTCTTTATTCAGAAGCTCATCGATCTTTCTGTATTTAGCCACAACTGCAGGCTCTACATCCGGTGAATTTATCACACATGAAATACCCATGCGCAGAAGAGGGTTCATCATTTCGGATATGTAGTCCCTGTCATGGTTATACTTTAAGGATTCTATAAATTCCTCGGGGGTCTGATGCTCACTTATCGGATGATTTTGTGCCATCCATTGCGTGGCCGCACGGTTCCTGAGGACGGAATCGAGATCCTGCATATGAGTGCAGTCGCCTCTGGAAACCCGATTGAAAAGTTCCCTCTGCGTTATCTTTTCACCACTGATCTCCACTTCCTTCGCCATTACATCCTGCATATAAGGCGATTCAAGGTCCTTGGCTGTCACAAAAGAATTCCTTGCTTTTGTTTCTTTGTACTTTTTCTTTTCGGCCTTTTTCTCGTCCTTTGAAAGACTCGAATAAGGTCGGTGCAGCTGTTCCGGCGCAGCAGGTTCATCGGCCTCGTCAGCAAGGTCCGGGAACATTTCCCTCTGCTGCAGGGGCGCCACCTCATGCATCTCAAGGCTTCTGTACATCGTAGATTCCGATTGAAGCTTTTTAGTCTTTTGCGACTGTGTCTGTGGCATGTTTCCACCTCCTGTTATTTCTGTGAAGCATTTAGAGTGTCATTTTCAGGATCCTGTGATTTGTCCTATTCGATGGTAAGTATACCCGAAAAGCCTGTCACATCAAAAATGTATTTCACTTCCTCCGAGCAGTTCTTCACTATCATCTCTCCCTGCTTGGTCATTATCTTCTGGGATGCGAGGAGCACCCTGAGCCCTGCCGATGAAATATACTCAAGGCCGTTAAAATCAAATACCAGCTTTGTTACTCCCTCGATGTTTTCCCTGACCTTTGCCTCAAGCTCGGGAGAGGTGGTAGTATCAAGCCTTCCCGAAAGCGCGAATACCAGCTCTTTTTCTTCTGATCTCATCTCAATGTTTAACAATTATTTACCCTCCTGTTCGGTGTGAATTTTATATGATATCGTCATTACCACGTGACCTCCGCGCACTCCGACCTGCACGTCATCGGCAATGTTTGAAACAATGGACTTTTCAAGCTCATCCCAGCGTTCCTTTTTATCCGGTGTCTCATCCAGGGATTCCACGCTGCTGCGGTAATCCGAAAGTGTCCAGTATACAGTGTCCATAAACGGACCCGAATACATATCGCCCGGCATTCCTTGAAGCCCCGATGAAGAACTGAAATCCTCGAAGGAGCTGTCTGCCGGCATTGTAAATAATGTTTCGAATACATCCCTGATCTTTCCCATGACCCCTTTTGCCGATGCATTCTTTCCGGAGGACGACACCGCAAGTATGTCCTCTTTTTTCATAAAATCCATTCTTGTATCCGTCTCGATCCGGATGATGCATTCATTTTCCTGTCCGATAAAGGAAAGTGAAAGCTCCGGCTCTCCGGTGAGTGTCCTTATCATGGACATTGTTTCTTCCGTGAGCAGTCTGATCCTGAGAGCATCCTTTTCGGAAAGGTTCATGTTCCCAGAAAACGATGTGGCTTCATTAAGCACATCATCCATATCCTCTCCGTTGCTTTTCAGGCGTATCTCCTGTGTCTTTTTCATGTCCGGTCTCCTTTCGTTGAGGGGAATTGATCATAAAAATCATTACGTATACACTCGCTTATTATTCGCGCAGTCACACAGTGTTATTATAAATCCAAATGGGATTTAACTCAACAATGGGATACGAAATTGTCTGATGTCCCACTCAAAGCTGATCGTTTCAAAACTCCGGCAGATCTTCCCGGGTAACGGCATAGTGGCTGTTATAAACCTTACGCATCATGTCAAAGGTCGTGAACTCTTCCGTCAGGCAAAAATCCTTTGACCATGTCATATATGTCGACCAGCCGATCTTCTTTTCATGGATCTCGTCCGGGTCAGGCAGGCAGCCGATCTCCCCTATCAGGATGATTTTCTTTTCCGAAGATATCTTTTCAAGCGCAAGATATTCCTTTTCGCACCCTGTGTGCGTGTGCTTTTCGGGATACATATCGCGGGAAATGATATCAACCACGTCATCGCCGGGATATCTTCCCGCTTCCGTTCCGTTCCAGACCCAGATAAGGTTATTAAGGCCATGTACCTGCGTAAACCTTTGGAACATAATTCTCCAGAGCGATTTTACCGGCTCTGCGCCCTTGGCACCCCACCAGAACCATGCACCTTCGCACTCATGGAAAGGCCGCCACAGAATCGGGATGTTTTTATCACAAAAAGGCCTTAAGAGGCCTGCCATATAATCGAGATCCGAAAGCAGTGCTCTGTTTTCCGGCGTACCCGGGATCACTGCCTTTGCGGCATCATAATCCGTGTTTTCGGTAAAGAATGATTTGGATCGTCCGCCCATTGGTGAAAACCAGTGCCAGGTGAATGTGATGAGTCCCCCTCTCTGTGCCCATTCCCAGGCTCTTTTAAGGGTTCCGTAATTCTCCTCCACTTCTTTCATACACTCTTCATCCGTGTCGTAATAGTTTATATTGGGTGAGTATGACAGAAGCTCAAATCCCAGAAGCGCAGGCTCTTTGCCCGTGATCTTTCTGATGTGATGCAGCTCCTCCATCGCCATAGTCTGTGTGTGCTGCCCGGTGAGTATCTTATCTCCCGAGATATCGGAGAGATACTTTAATACATTTTTCACGCTTTCGGGTGCATTTGGATTCACCGGAGTAAATACCTTATCGCTCATGGTCTGCCGCCTTTCGTCAGATAATTTTTCTAATTCACTATTATATGTTCAGGATTATTTATCGTAAAGATGTTCCTGTTAATTCGTCGTAAAGACCTCTTGTGCGGATTGAATCATTAATGTAATATGATGATGTTATGAAACTTCGAAGAATTGAAAAAAGTGACAATAAAAAAATAGCCGATATCATCCGCACCAATCTGAAAGCTGTGGGGCTTGACATACCCGGCACCGCCTATTATGATAAATCACTTGATAACCTCAGTGAGTATTATCTTGGAGATCCGGAAAAAAAATTCTATTATATCGCTACCGATGATGAAGGCAAAATAATAGGCGGTGTCGGCATAGCCGATATCCGCCTGTTTGATGACTGTGCAGAGCTTCAAAAGCTCTATCTTTCCGATGAAGCAAAAGGCCACGGATTCAGCCTGCTGATGATGAAAGCAGCTGAAGATAAAGCCCTTGAGCTTGGTTACAAACGTATCTATCTTGAGACTCACACCACTCTTGAAGCTGCGATCTGCCTCTACGAAAAGCTTGGATATAAATGCATAGAAAAGCCCGCAGGGATCGTACATTCCGCTATGAACAGATTCTATCTGAAGGAACTTGGATAAAACCGTTCTTTCAGATTTCCTTATCTACCGCAGCCCCTTTCACATCTTCCTCGAGGAGCTTTAGCTTGTTCATCATATCTTTAACCTGCTCCTGCGCATCACTTATATCAGTGTTTACTGTTTCATTCTCGGCTACGGCTTCTAAGATATCCTCGGTAAACTCTTCCTGTTCCTCTCTTTTTTCTTTTGCTTTTTCGATCTTCTCTTCGAGTTCTTCTTTCTTTTCTTTCTGAGCTTTGGCTTCTTCCTCTTTCTTGGCAAGTTCTTCGTCGATATGCTCTTTCCCTTCCGCATAGAGCATTCCGAGAATCTCCTTCCCTGCGGCATCCATCACTTCATCGGCCTGCTCTCTGGCGTCCAGCATTGGATTGGATTTAAGACGTTCTATTTTTGAGCGTGATATTATTGTGTTTTCTGTTTTTATATCAGTTTCCGCGTCATATATGCGATCTGCGTAGGATCTTTCCGTTTCTTTCAATTCCATGGAACGACTCTGATACTCGGTAAGGCCTCTTGCCCTGATCGCTCCCACCTCATTCATTTCATCCGCAGTGAGTGTCACTCCCGATCCCTTTGTTCTGGAATCAGCTTCCTTTTCAAGGAGTCTTAACTCTCTTTCCTCTTCGCTATCCCCGGCCACTCCGTATTCATTCCTGAGAAGTTCCCTGCTTTCTCTTATGCCTTTTATGTCTTCTTTGTATTCAGAAACTTCACTCTTTAGCTCGCGGATTCTTTGTCTGTGCGCATCAAGGTCTGTGTCCATCTTTTTATCGCCGTCAAAAGCATCGCCGATTATTTTCATTGCCTGCTTCCTGGCCTGCTTTTTCCTGGCAGATATCGGATCGAACTTTTCGGTTAATGATGCTCCGTTTACAGAGCCGTCCCTTTTTTTGCCGGCTTTGATACTATCGTTAATATTCCGATTTCCTCGTATGTCATCCCCTACATATATAGATCTGTTTCTTACCTGCATAATCCACCTCCATGTGATCTGCCGCTTACTATTCCTCAGTATTATTATCGGAACACTCCGGCTATATATGAACTGTTATTTGCATAAAACGTATATTTTACGTTGTAAAACGCGGCGAGGCACCCTGTTTGGATACAGAGTGCCTCATTATGGTAGCAAGCGGTTTTCAATTATCAAAACCAGTCGTTAAAACTTGATCCTGTGTAACCATAGCTGCCGGCTGATGTTCCGTATCTCCCGTAAATACCGTTGTTCACACCGGAATATCTGCTCTGTTGCTCCGCCGCTGACTCAAGTCTCTGTGCCGAAGATCCTATTATCCTCGCATAGGATCCATTCGTTCCAAGTACATTTTTTACCTTATCAAAATCAGCACCTTTGAACGTTTCTTCGTTCACGGATATTTTCCCGTCACTTCCGATGGTTATTCCGATGCTTCCAAGGCTCTTTGTCATTATACCGGACATACGGGTCATGCTGTTTGCCGCATTTTTTACAGCCACATTCGAGGTGCTACCGACAGCCTTTAAAGTATCGTTGTAATCGGAAGCGAATTCGCTTACAACCTTATATGCGGCATCGGCATCATACTTTTCTCTGTTTGAAAACAAACTGTCTTTTCCGGTATCCGAGAGTTTCTTTGCAGTTGCAACCAGTTCACTGCTTTCCTTTGAAACGACTGACAGTTCACTGTTTCCCTCATACATCAGGCGATTATTCCTGCTTAATGCGGTAGTTTTCTGCGTGGCATTTGTGCTGTTATTCTTTCCGTAATAAGCCTTAAGCGCCTTTGTGTATGCTCCGGATCTGATGCTGGAAAGCTGAGAAATATTACTTAAAATAGAGTTTCCGTACCCGGATCTGCCGGAAGAGCCAAAAAAGCTGCCATAGTTAAAACTGCTAAGCCTTACCATTCTTTCCACCTCCTTCCTTATAGGTATTTACTGTAATTATCGGTCATCACATTCCTTAAACAAGGGATTATCTGTGAAGCGCACTTTTATTGTTGTAAATTGCGTCGATCAGCCCATCATCATTACATTCAGTATAAAGAATAACTCTCCCCCTTTTTCCTCCTGGCGTATTTCTATATCTCCCCTATACTTTCCCGCAATACTTCGTATATTCTTAAGTCCATACCCATGACCTGATTCCTTTTTTGTCGATTCAATAAGTCCATCTTCGTACAAGACCGCTCTGTTAACACATTTGTTTCTTATACTGATAAGAAATGTATTTTCTTTTTCTACGGACTTGATCACTATTCGCGGATCGGGCAGTCCTTCTGATGCCTCAACCGCATTATTCAAGGCATTTGACAATACTACGCTCATATCAAACGGATTGATAGCAAGCTTTTCCGGATATATAAACAAGCTTTCAAACCCTATCCCCGCGTTTTTACACTCATCAGATATTTCAGACAAAACGATATCCGTTACCGCGTTTCCTGAAACAACAGCCGGCCTGAAAGCAGATAAGCGGTCCCTGAACTCCCCAATGTAATCGATCAGTTCCCTGTTCTTTCCACTCTCCGCAAGTCCTTCTATCACTGCCAGATGATTTCCCATATCATGACGCATCGCCCGCATCTTTTCATACAGTTCATCCACATGCGCCGTATATCTGTACGTATCACCCACCTGTTTTTCAACAGATTCTCTGATATATTCTTCCTCCTGCTTTTCTTTCAATTCCTGATAAAGCACTATGGTGATGATAACAGGAAAGAACGATAGTATCGAAAACAGTATCCTGAAAGGATTCGCAGGAATGTTTTCCTTTATGCTGCCATTGGCTATCCCATCCATCCAAAGCCTGTAGTATGATGATACGATAGGCTTTACCAGGAGCAGAGAGCAGACAGGTGTCAATAATATTATGAGCTCCCGCCATGTTATTTCCGCACTCTTGCGCTTATATACTTTATGGATTACTTTGGTCACTGCAAAAAGGAGTATCAGAGGAAGAATATAAAGGATAAGATTCCATATTATAAATTCCAAAACTATGGCTTTCATACTGTTACTGTACCAGTCGAAGCCAAGCACAAGATCTCTTTCAAAGAATCCGATCTCTATAAACAGTTCAATGGATAACCAACTGAATAATCTAAACAGTACACATAGCAGGATCTTCTGCATCGAATTACGTCTTCCATCCAGCAGCCACAAGATGACAAACGATATGACAGTTATGCCCAGCGTTATTATGGCTGCAATGTTTCTTGAAA
Source organism: Lachnospiraceae bacterium UBA3632 (assembly GCA_002373975.1). GTDB lineage: Bacteria > Bacillota > Clostridia > Lachnospirales > Lachnospiraceae > AC2028. The sequence goes on from DFKZ01000103.1 coordinate 44,942, forward strand.
CTTCCGTCTGATTATTTATTACCGTGATCATTCCGTAAACAAGCGCCGTTAAATATGCTGTTCTCTGCTTTACAACGAAGGGCTTAAGCCAGATGGCAAATATGACAGCAACAAGAATAAGATAAACATTAACAAGCACGGACACATATGTATTGGCAAATGCATCAAAATTATCAATGATAAATCCCATTACAAAGATTCCCTCCTGGTGTGATACGACATGTATGCTCTTATCAGCTCCCGGTATTTTCCCCTTGCCACCGGAATATCGGAATCCGACATATGTACACATTTGGAATCATAGGACTTTACGTATCTCAGATTTATGAGATATGCCCTATGTACTCTGAAATAATCTTTTCCTGCTATTTTTTCCAGATCGGAAATTCTGCCATAATACTCGATATCATCCCTGTTTGCCATATGCAGCACGATACGTCTGTCAAAAATCTCCGCATATCTGACTTCCGAAAGGATCACTCTCGTATTTGCGCCGCCGCTTTTAACTGTTATAGTCCTGACCGCATTCTCTCCCCCGTCATTTTCAAGAAGTGTTCTTTCTATAGCTTTCTGCTCTTCCGCCTTCTCGATTGCACTTGTAATGACACTCTTTATCCTGTTTTTACTGAATGGCTTGACGATGTAATTGAAAGCACCGACATCAAATGCGTTGAATACCTGCTCTTCCAGAGCTGTTACAAATACAAGCACGGTTTTCTTCCCTGCTTCCCTTAAAAGCTTTGAGGCCTTCATTCCGTCAATTCCGGGCATCTGAATGTCAAGGAATAAAATATCGGCGTCAAAATCAGGTCGTAATAATCCTTGAGCATCTGTGTAGAATTCTATTTCTATACTGCCGGATACATCGCGCACTGACTCGGCTATCAGTTCCCTTATTCTCTTCTCGTCATCACATATAGCTAATCTCATATCTTTTCCTTTCCTAAGGGCATACCACAATTATTTTATCGGCATTCGCGAACTATAATCGATCGTTTTGCGCAAAACGCACTTTTTCTGCAGTGAATCGCATTTTTCGCTGATCAAACACAAAAAAATAACCGCCCGGGCGGTTATTTCTATTAATCAAAGCTTTTCCACAGGTCTTTCAGCTTTGTTTCAGTGAGGTCTGTCGCTGATCCCTGCACCATCTGCGGTGACCCGCCGCCCTTGGCGCTGCATATCTTCTGCAGGGCTTTTAAGGCTTCTCTTGCGTCTCCGTTTTTGATGCCTATGATAAATCTGTAACCGGCTTCATCATTCCCCGCAAAGATGCCGCAGTATCCGGGGTGCAGCTCCGTAAGCTCGTTTACGCTTTTACGCATAGTAGCGGCATCCATATCCTCTTCGATCAGTATTACGTTTTTCTGATCTGCGGGAATGGATGCCCTTTTTATCTCCGAAAGCTTAAGGTCAGCTTCCCTTAGACGTCCTTTAAGAGTGTAGACCTCCTCCTTAAGTTCCTCTATCCTTCTTCCTATTTCCTCAAAGGGAAGGGAGAAATCCATCGAAAGCTTTGTCATAAGATCGTGCTCTGCCCTGAACAGCCTGAGTGCTCTGCCTCCGCAGATGATATGTACGCGCACTCCGCCCTTGTATCTCTGGAAGCTTTGAACCTTCAATATGCCTATCTCGCCGGTGCGGTGAACGTGGGGAGCACAGCAGGCACAAACGTCATAGCCCGGTATTGTGACCAGTCTAATTTGACCCTCGATCTCTTTCTTGCATCTGAAATCTGTTCTGTCGCACTCATCCTTTGACGGATAGCTGGCGGTTATCTCAACATTTTCATAAATTGCACTATTAACTATCGATTCCACATTGCGGATCTGATCTTCTTCCAGCACTCCGCTAAAATCCATAGTTACAGTATTATCGCTTAAGTGAAACCCCACATTGTCATATCCGTAAAGCCTGTGGACAGTACCGGAAAAAATATGCTCTGCACTGTGCTGCTGCATATTGTCAAACCGGTGGTCCCAGTCAATACGCCCGCATATTTCGGTACCGACTGCAATACCGGCAGGCACTCTGTGATAGATGGTCTCACCTTCTTTCTGAACATCGGCCACAGAGACAGAACTGTCATCGCCCAAAACCAGGATAACTCCTCTGTCAGCGGTCTGTCCGCCCGATTCGGGGAAAAAAAGTGTCCTGTCCAGAGTGATCAAAAACCCGTCCCCCTCCGGCTCACAGCTCTCTACCCTCGCTGTAAACTCTCTCGCATAGGCGTCCTTATCATATAACTTTTCCGTAGCTTTTTTCTCCATCAGTCATCCCATGAATCACGTTAAAAACTGTACTTTTTCAGCTTTGAATAAGAAAGTAGCGCAAGCAGAAGGTATACCGCACTCAATATGCCTATAGTTATCGGCAGGATCTTAAACGCGATCCCGAGTGCAACCGCTCCGCCTCCTATAAGCATGGTTCCGAACATATTGGGAAGCAGGTAAGACGCAACCGCTCTTCCCTGTTTTATAATCTGGATCTCATTCTCCCAGTCCAGCTGCATGTTCTTTACGCCAACCAGCATTCCGAAGGCCGTCGAAAAAAGATTGACTGTGATCGTATAGCATAATGCCACTACGACTTCCACAGGGCTTGCCTTAAGTGAGATACAGGACATTACAGTCGCAAATAATCCTACCGGAAGGAAAAGGAAAATGTTAAAGAGCATCTTTCCCTTAAGTACATCCATCATTTTGAGCGGCAGGGACTGCATGATCCAGTAGTTTTTTCCTTCAAGTGACATGGAGCAGGCCGTGGACGGAACCATTCCGGTAAAGAAATATACAAGGACAGGCACCACAAGCGCTGCCGCTACACCGCTCAGATCAACCTCCATTCCGGCCATTGAGCTGATCATCTTATTGACATTTATAAAGAGAATGGCAATACCGAAAACCACTGACATAACCGCGCCCATTCCGATATTTGTCATGTACGCAACCGACCCGGTGAAACGCTTGGCCTCCTTGATGCAGACACTCATCACAACGCTCCGGGCTTTGAAATCTGTATCTTTAACCCGGGCCTTTGAGGTGTGGGATTCACTCAGCTTTGAATTGATCCCCTTATAAAATCTCGAGAAGATAAAGAAGAAAACTTCGTAAGCGGTTATCGATATCGCAAAGATCAAAATGATGGCCAGGATGTTGTGATCGTTTACCGCATCGGAAAACCATTTTGCCGTAGGAATGAAGCCTGAGGCGTTCGAAAAGGCATCGGCCGAGCCTGTGACCACTTCCTCTATCTTATTATTTTTGATGGTGTCTTCGATGAAAAAGCGCACAAAGAAAAGAGGAATGACAAGGATGAATGTGAGGATCGTAAGCACGATATTCTTGTGTTTAAATCCCGCACCGATGCCACCGATAAGAGCGCTTATGAAAACTGCGATCAGCATCGGTATTACGGGAAGGAAAAAGGTAAGTACCACCCAGATTATGACCGAAAGTCCGGATGGTTTTCCTCCGATGATATATCCGATAAGTGATGAAAAGGACAGCACGCAGGTCCATTTTAAGTTGTCAAAATACATGAAAAGGAAGCGGCTCGATACCACATTTTTCACAGTAAAAGGCATGGACATGAGCATGTCATATTCTTTATAGCCAAACAGGATTCCATGTGCCTTAAAGAGCGTCAGGAAAAATGAGAGCGCAAAGATAATGGTAGCAGGGATACCCGGAACAGCTTCCGCCATTCCGAAATACGACATACCGAAAGAAATGCCTCCGGTATATATCGCAAGAAGCAGATAGATGAAGCCAAATCCTATTATATTGCCGGTGGCCAGGCTTCGCTTTTTCTTATCATCACTGTGCCTCAGCACGTTTATATTACTCGTCGAAGTTATGATGGTTTTAAGGAGAAGTATCTGATCATTCATCTTTTACCGCCTCCAGGAATACTTCCTCCAGCGTCTTTTCGCCGATAAGCTCTTCAACTTTTCCGTTTGCTATTATCCGGCCCTTTTTGATGATGGCGATCTTGTTGCAGAGCCTTTCCGCCACATCAAGCACATGGGTTGAAAAGAATACTGCGCTTCCGTTTTCGCACATTTCATGCATTATCTCTTTTAATGTAAATGCAGCCTGAGGATCGAGCCCCACGAAAGGCTCATCCATAACAAGCAGCTTGGGACTGTGTATAAGCGCGCCGATGATCGCAACTTTCTGTTTCATACCATGTGAGTATGAAGATATAAGACTCTTTAATGCGTCCGCTATCCCAAAACGCTTTGCATAATCGGTGATCTTTTCTTCTCTTTCTTCACGGCTGATACCGAACGCATCCGCAATAAAATTAAGATACTGGATACCCGTGAGATTCTCGTAAAGATCAGGATTATCCGGGATATACGCGGTCACTTTTTTGCACTCCAGTGCCTCTTTTCTGACGTCATGACCGTCTATCTCGATTGTGCCTTCATCAAAATCCATGACACCTACAACCGCCCTGATGGTCGTACTTTTTCCCGCCCCGTTGTGACCGATAAATCCAAAGATATCTCCGCTCTCAACACTGAGGCAGACATTATCGCATGCCTTCTTGTTTCCGCCGTATGTTTTTGTATAGTTTTCGATCTTTAAAATGCTCATTTCAACCCTCACTTATTTCGTCGAATTCATTACTCCGATTCCATTTACAATACTGTCAAAGACTTTATACCGTGTCGATTTGCCCCCTTGTTGTTCATACATTTCCAACCTTTCGTTTTATCCCTGTATTTCATGTTGATGCAACTATGCTTAACATTATTGTACATCATCTGATCCGGTTGTCTATCAAGCGGATATAACATTTTGGGCATTAAAATGTAGAAAAAAGTTGCGCAGTCTTCCCTCCTGACTCCCGGTGCCCTGTTTTTTGATGCTTTACATCTTCGTATGTCCTTTCACTGCTGTCCCGATACTTTTTTGATGAAGTCTTCTATCTTTGATCCGTTGTCCTTTGACAATTCATGTTTCTTGTCAAGTAATGAAACCGTGTTCTTGAGGTTCGGAAGCAGTTTTGTTATTGCGGCAAGGCCTTTCTCGACTTCACCACCGCCACTTAAGAAAAACAGTGATGTGACTTTTGCGGCCGCTTTCCCGTCTTTTAAAAATGCGTTGATCGCAGGTACGCCTTTGCTGTTCCAGATAGGTGACCCGAGGATAATCTCGTCATATTCGTTTGCGTCTTTTTCCAGCGGTTTTAATTCAGGAATGTATTTCATCATTACCTGTCCCCCGCCGACCAGCATCTGTGCAAGAAATGCTTTTGGCATCTTCTTTACGGTTTCCAGCTTCATGATATCCGCATCAAGTGCCTCTGCGATTTTTTTTGCAGCCTCTTCTGTGTTTCCCGATAATGAATAATAAACTATTAATCTTTTCATTTTTACCTCCATGTTATAGCCCTTGGGAAGTGTCTTGATAAAAATTTGTTAGATATTCATAACCTATGGATAAAAAAAGACGCCATGATTTTAATATCTATCAGCAGTTAGTATTTCCTATCTGCTGATGAATTATACATACTTAAGCGCCATTTTTCAATATTTTATTTCAGTCTCGACTATGAGTCTTGCAAAAAAGGGCGACGTCGTCATTCCGACGTCTGCCCCAAATCAACCTGACGCCATTCTGACGTCACACTTATATACCGATAACTTTTGCAATTTCAGCACATTCGCTCTTGATATATTCTACAAGTATCTTTCCGAATTCATCGGCTTTTTTATGGAGATATTGTGCCAAATCTTTATCAAGCGAATAGTTTGCTTCGTAATCGCAAAGCCCTCTCTGTTTTTCCAACGAATTTAAGAAAGATCCATATTCACTGGGAATTGCTTTCTTTTCATGTACATAAATCCTATTGAATTCGCCAAGCAAAGTCTTATGCTTTGACGTATCCTCATATTCTACTGAATAAATTAGCCTGCAAAGGTTAAATATGTAGTAATAATCCAAAGGAATCGCCTGTTTGTACCGACTGGAATTCATGCAATAGTCAGCTAATTCCTTCTTTTGCAATGCTAAATCATAATATCCGGCTGATGCCTTTATCCTATCCTCATCCATCTAACACGGAACCCCCTCTCTGGCTATATCCTTAAAAAGTCTGCTACTTCCGCTATTAGCATTATAATATGAACGAGGAAAACACAATGCATGTATTATCACTCCATATTCTCCGAGCAATTCATCTGAGATTTCATCTACTACTAGATTAATGTTAAGCTCTGAAATCTTGTGCTCATCATATATGATGCATATATCAATATCCGAGTCATCACCGGCACTGTTTCTTGCATACGAACCAAACAGATTCATATTAACGATAATATCATTATCTATTCTACCCTGTAAGCGTTCCTTAAAACTCCTTATAACATCTGCCATTGAAAAAGCTCCGTAACTGCTTCTTACGACGATATCATTCATTATACGAGTCGCCATGCCACTCATATCTGTTTTTCCTCCTTCCTTTTCTATTTATTTTCTTAAATATATCACAATAAGTGACCATTGTGTATAAAAAAACTTCT
>DFKZ01000044.1 GCA_002373975.1 Lachnospiraceae bacterium UBA3632
CTCCCGACGTACTCCGCTCACCATAGCTTGAAAACGCGAAATCCTGTTACCCAGTATATATAATTAAGCAAGTTATTATTGGTTCAATCCCAGTATCAGCGAGTTCGTGCAAATGCTATGCTGAGAGCAATGTGTCTGAGGCCGGCACTTAACGAGTGCAAGCAATGCGAAGCACGAGTTTAGTACCGCTGCTCGAAGACCCATAGCCGAGAGGCGGTGCTCGAAGCATACATTTGTGCGGGCTCGCGTAACTTAAAAAGAAGTAATTATAGGAGATTAGTATGCAACTTGGAATAAGATTACACGATATTAAGAAAGCGCCCCTCGAGGAGAGGCTGCAGATAGCACACGAGCAGGGATTCAAATGCGGACATATCGCACTTTCAAAGGTGATAAGCGAATATCCCGTGAATGATGCTGCTTTAACACCGGGGCTCGGAATGTACCTTAGGAAACAGTTTGCGAAATACGACCTTGATGTTGCCGTGCTGGGTTGTTACCTCAATCTGGCTGATCCCAACGAGGAAACGATGAAAAAGACCTATAACAGGTATTTTGCAAATATAAGATTCGCAAGCTTCCTCGGAGCGGGGGTAGTAGGTACCGAAACCGGTGCGGTAAATGAAGAGTATAAATTCGAAGAAGAGAATCATTCGGATAAAGCTCTGAAGATATTCATTGAAAGAGTTAAACCCGTGATCAGATGCGCGGAAGAGTTCGGAGTGATATTCGCAATTGAGCCTGTATATAAGCATATAGTATGCAATCCTGAAAGAGCCAGAAAAGTGCTGGATGAAGTGGGCTCACCCAATCTCAAGATCATATTTGATCCTGTTAATCTTTTAGATATTTCCAATATAGACAGGCGCGAGGAAGTGTTTGCGCAGGCCATGGAACTGCTGGGTGAGGATATAGCGGTACTTCATCTCAAGGATTATGTTGTGGAAAACGGCGGCCTTAAATCGGTGGCTTGCGGAACAGGGGAGATGCAGTATGAAAACATACTGAGATTCGTCAAAGAAAAGAAACCCTATATGCATGCGACTCTCGAGAACACGGTGCCGGAAAATGCCGTCAAAACCAGAGTATTCATACAGGGAATATATGACAGGTTATAAGGGCATATATGAAGGGACACAATTATGATCCGTTAAAAACATTGCCCGGTGTGTAACAAAAAATGATCATGTGATTTACAAAAAATGAATATTATAATTCCTGCGTACAGTATATACTGATAAATGGTATCATTAAACCAAGTGGTATCATTAAATCATAGGATTAAATTTTTCGGATAACATTACATGACTGCATGAAAGGAGACAGTATGAGTATTGATCTTTCCAAAATGCCCAAGCTCGGATTCGGTATGATGAGACTTCCCGAAAAGGACGGTGTGATCGATCATGAGCAGGTTTGCAAAATGGTTGATGATTATATGAAGGCAGGAATGAACTATTTTGATACTGCCTATGTGTATCACGGCGGAAAATCGGAAGTTGCTGCAAGAGAAGCTCTTGTTAAAAGATATCCCCGCGACAGCTTTATGCTGGCCACCAAGCTTCCCGCATGGGAGATCAAGCAGCCATCCGATGTGGACAGGCTGGTTAATGAGCAACTTTCACGTGCAGGCGTAGATTATTTCGATTTCTATCTGCTCCATTCCATCGAGGATGGTCATAATTACGATACATACGTTAAATATGACTGCTTTAACTGGGGCGTAAAGAAGAGGGAAGAAGGAAAGATCAAGCATCTTGGATTCTCATTCCACGGAACTCCCGGATTATTAAAAGAGATAGTGGATTCCCATCCCGAGATAGAATTTGTTCAGATCCAGCTTAATTATCTCGACAGAAAGAATCAGGTGGTTCAGTCCCAGGCACTCTATGAGATACTTGCCGAGAGGAATATCCCCATGATCATCATGGAGCCTGTAAAGGGCGGAATGCTCGCAAATATGCAGCCTGCCATCGAGGAGGTATTTAAGGCACGTCAGCCCAATAAATCAATCGCTTCATGGGCTCTTCGCTTTGTGGGCTCGCTTCCCGGAGTTATGACGATACTTTCGGGTATGTCGAATGAGGAGCAGATGCTCGATAATATAAATACATTTAAGAATTTCGAGCCTCTTGCCGAGGATGAGTTTAAGCTTGTGGATGAAGTGACGGAGAAGGTGCTCAGCACACCTCAGATCGGATGTACAGCATGCAGATACTGCTGTGACGGATGCCCTATGAAGATAAGCATCCCCGATGTGTTCAGAACTGTAAATACGCTCAGATATTATCCTAACGACTGGAGGGCAAAATCTTTCTATTCAAGAGTTTCCCAGTCGGGCGGAAAGGCTTCCGACTGTATCGGATGCGGCCAGTGCGAGAGAGTATGCCCTCAGCATCTTCCTATCATAGACCTTATGAAGGAAGCTGCAGAGATGCTTGACAATTGATAAACGGTTATTGATGAATGATTACCGATATATGATCACTTATACATGATCATTCATGACAATAGACCAAAACATACTAACGGGCTCGATCTATGACTTGTCGAAAATCTTTTCGTAAGTCAGAAAATCGAGCTCGTTTTCGTCTATCTCGCGGGCGAAGGGCGCCGAGGGAACAAAAGCTTCACCATCGGGCCTGAAGCATCCGTATGTGGCGAAGCATGAGCATTCTCTTGCATGAGGCTTGTCCCAGTCATGGAAGCCATCCTTGCAGACGTGCTCGCCAACGGTGCAGTCAATGAATACAGCCTTGGCATAATCCCTCCAGGGCCTTACGAGGTAAACACTTCCGGGAGGGCATTCCTTGGATACAAAGTTGCAGCCTTTGAATATGTATCCGTATTTCTGGCCTTCAGGAGTGGATGGAGCTGTTACATAGCCGTGGATAACAATATCATCAGATTGCTTTTCATCGGATTTGTTTTTATCAGATTTATCAGAGCCTGACTCAGATGCCGGACTCTTTTTTTGTACTTCAAATGCTCTTGCAAGTGATTCTATCACGCAGTTTTCAAAAAGTGCAGTCGCACTTCCGAATATGAAATCCACATTTCCGCAGATATAGCAATTTTTATAATGATGGCGTCCGTTAATCCTCTCATCAAACTGCTTGGGACCGATGAATCCGCCGGGCTGGATCTCCTTGGGTGGGAGAGGACCTGTAAAGAGAGTATCCTGGCGACCGAGGAGCCGCACGTTTTCAAAATAAAGATCATCACCGTCCGCATATAGAGCGATAGCCTGCCATGCTTTGTCCTCAGTTCCGGAAGAGTTTGCAATAGTAAGGTTTTTGACAGTCACATTACTTGCATCTATAAAGAATGAATATGAGCGGAAAGTGCCTCGCTTGCTTCCGTCCGGCATAGCCTGCCTTGCACAGTCGTCATAATATATTACAGTTTCCACGGCTGAGTTTCCCATTCCCTCGATCGTAACATTACCGCGGCGCAGTTCTGTTTTTTCGTAATATTCACCCGGGGATATTTTTATATTTACATCAATCGAAGGATCGCCCGGGAGCGCATTTATCGCAGCCGACAGGGAAGAAAAATGATTCTCGTTTTCCGTAGTATTTTTATCAACATAAAATGTGGTCATAGAGCAGATGTTCAGTCCTTTCAGGTTGGAAGCTTTTATTAGTTTATACTCGTAAAACGATCGGATTTAAGGGTTTGCCTTGCGCGTCATCACGAAGCAAAACATATATATTCAGTTTACCACATTATTTACCTTATAGGAAAGTCCTTCAAGCTTTCATATAAGGTAAAAAAGCTCCGCGAGGATGCGGCTCGCGCGGATATGAAGTTTATATTTTTTTTAGAATTAAATTAGCACTCACCTCTTGACAGTGCTAACAATGAGTGTTATAACACATATAGAACAAGAGATAAGGAACATTCAGAGCAGAAACAAAAGAAAAGACTCTGAATTCGCTACAGATCCCTTGCTTGGAAACAAAATAGTTTATAGCCTGCCGGGCGGCAGAGCGAAAGGAGGAATGACCTATGTTGTATCCAAGTTTATTTAATGACAGTTTGTTTGATGATCTTATGGATTTTGATTTTCCTGTATTCCCAAGAGACTACGGCGAAGTTGACAAGAAGCTTTACGGAAAGAATGCAGCCCGCGTTATGAGGACGGATGTTCACGAGCATGATGATTCCTTTGAAGTAGATATCGATCTGCCGGGATTTAAGAAGGACGAGATAAATCTTAATCTTGAGAACGGCTATCTTTCGGTTTCCGCTTCCAAGGGACTTGACGAGGAAGAGAAAAACAAGAAGGGTAAAGTAATCCGTCAGGAGCGCTACACCGGATCGATGCAGAGAAGCTTCTATGTCGGAGAGCAGATCACCGAAGAGGACATCAAGGCCAAATTTGAGGACGGAGTGCTTAAGCTTGTTGTTCCCAAGAAGGACGCAAAAGCTATTCCCGAGAAAAAGTGCATAATGATCGAAGGATAATATGTCATAACAGGATCCCCGAGGGTAAAGTACCCCCGGGGGTTTTTGCTTTCCGGGAAAGCTCCCAGAATAACCCGGAGGATTAACTCGCCGCGATGATATATTCTGACAATTCAAAAAATAGATTGAATATTGTATTATGTCTACTTTTATGGTAAGATTATTTTGTGTTTTTGCACTATTTTGAGAATTGTTTGTGTAAGGTGACGAGATGGTTTATGAGTTGATTCCTACCGCCGTAAGAAACCTGTCATTTCATTTTTCAGCATTTATATTTGATGCGGCACTTATTTTCTTACAGCTTTCCCTCGGCAGAGAAAAAAAGAACAGGAATAATAGATTCCTGACACTTTCGATATTTATTATTTTTGGAATAATCTTCACTTGTTTTGACTGTGTCACGAGAAGAGTCGGATTGTTTATTGTCCCTCAGCCTGTGGCGCTCATTGCCAATCATCTGGCATACGGCTCAAATATATTCCTTACATATTTTTTTGCCAGATATATAGAAAGCTATTTTGAGTGCGATTTTAAAAGCAGGTTTTCGTCCTTTAATTCCTTCCTGGTAGTCTTTTCAGTGTTGTTTGTTATATTCGGAGCACTGTGGAGAATACCCATGCTGGACGGTACTCCCGAGAAGCTGAATATGCCCGGCTGGTACCGTTATGTTACAGGATTCATAATCGAATTATATTACCTGACTTATTCTGCGGTATTCTTTGTAAGAAGGCGCAAGCAGCTTGACAGGAGAGCTGTGGTCACTGCTGTTGCTGCGTTTGGAATCACTATAGGAGCGATAGCTCTTGAGGCGTTCAATCATACCGGTATTTATTTTAACTATTTAGGAGCTGTGTTAGGCCTTTATGTTTTCTATATCGGTAATGAAAACTCCGACTATAAATACCTGATCAAAACGATGCATGATCTGGAGGAAGCCAAAAAGAAAGCCGACAGCGCAAACCAGTCCAAATCGGATTTCCTTGCCAACATGTCTCACGAGATCCGCACGCCTCTTAATGCTGTGATCGGAATGAACGAGATGATATTAAGAGAGAGTGAGAATCCGACGGTCATCTCTTATGCAAGAAACGTTGAAAGTGCAGGAAATAACCTGCTTTCCATCATCAATGATATTCTTGATTTTTCCAAGATAGAAGCGGGAAAACTGGAGATCGTGGATGGCCCATATAAATTCAGTTCCGTTCTCAATGATGTGGTTAATATGATATCCATAAAAGCATCATCAAAGGAACTTGATTTTGAGGCTAATGTGGATGAACTTCTGCCCGACGGACTTATAGGAGATGAAGTCCGTATCAGGCAGGTGCTGGTCAATATTTTAAACAACGCTGTAAAGTACACCAACAACGGATTTGTCAGATTCTCCGTTACGGGAGAAAGAACCGCCGGAAGCGTATGTCTTGTTTTTAAAGTGACGGACAGCGGTATCGGAATAAGAGAGGAAGATATTCCCAAGCTCTTCGGCAAATTTGAACGTGTTGACCTCGGTCAGAATAAAACGGTTGAAGGTACAGGTCTTGGGCTTGCCATCACGCGCAGTCTTCTGGAGATGATGCACGGAACAATAGAGGTGGAGAGTATCTACGGCAAGGGCTCAACCTTTATAATCACTCTTCCCCAGAAGATCGCTTCGGACGAGCCTATAGGTGATTATCACAAGAAATTTGAGATGAATGCAAAGGAGAGCAGGATCTACAAGGAGACATTTATTGCTCCCGATGCACATATCCTGGTTGTGGACGATATGCCCATGAACCTTACGGTAATAACAAGGCTTCTTAAAAAGACCAAGATAAATATCGATACAGCAAAGAGCGGAAAAGAGGCCCTTGAGCTTACCATGTCCACAACTTATGATCTTATATTTATGGATCAGTTGATGCCGCAGATGGACGGATCAAAAGCGCTGCATCATATCAGAAACCAGCTTCACGGCATGAATACACAGACCCCTGTTATATGCCTGACAGCGGATGCAGTTTCCGGTGCCAAGGAAAAGTACCTGACGGAAGGCTTTACGGATTATCTGTCAAAGCCTGTTAAAGGGTATGCACTGGAAGCATTGCTTTCGGAACATCTGCCACAGGATAAAGTGTTCAGGATAGAAGACGGATCCTGATCTGAGGATACTGTATGAAGGCTTCGTTACGGCAAGTCGTAATAATGATAATTGCATCGGTACTCGCTTTGGGGATTATAACTCTGAACTTTATAGAGATATATAAGCATGCGAGAGCCAATCTGATCTCGCAGCAGCAAAACGAGATATTAAGAGCTGCCATCGATACCAATTATGTGCTCGATGCCAGTATGGACGCTGTGCGCACAACTGCCTACACGATCGACCGTATGATGCAGAACGGAACGGATACGGATGAAAACATTTCAGAGTTTTTAAAGACACAGTCCGTAACATATACCAATGCGGTGGATCCGGATTTTGACGGCCTCTATGGTGTTATAAACGGGAAGTATTTTGACGGAGTCGGTTGGGTCCCGCCCGAGGGATATATCCCCGAGGAACGCCCATGGTACAGATCCGCACTGGCAGCTGCAGGGAAGGTTACTCTTGTCACTCCCTATGTGGATGCCCAGACAACGGATGTTATGATGTCTGTAAGCTGCCTGCTTTCCGACAGGCAGAGCGTAATATCGCTTGACGTTTCCCTTGACGGGATTCAGAGGCTTACCGAGAATGCGGCTGCCAAAAACGGATGGACCAGCGCGATAATAGTCGATTCGGATAATAACGTGATAGCTCATTCCGATCACAGTCAGGTCGGAGTAAATCTGGCACAGGATAGGGGCTCCTTTAATTCGCTTGTTTCGAAGAGCATAAGAGAAGCCTTGAAAGAGCCTGTGCTTATCAATCATTCAGGAAAGACATATCTGGTTTTTGCCGCGGATATAGATAATTCGTGGCGTTCTGTTGCAGTTGTGGAGGATGTGACCCTTCAGAGCGGATTCAAAGATGTAAACACCCTGCTTATATTTTCATGTGTAGTGGTTGCCTGCCTTTTAGGTATTGTTATATATGGTGTCAGAAAGGAACATAAAAAGATAAGAGCAGTCGGAGAGCAGGTTGTAACTGCCGGCGGAATGTTCGAAATGGCGTATCTTATAGATCTTAAGACCGATACCTATGTTGAAATGGATCGCTTTGCGCAGGGACTTGATGTCTCGGAGAATCGCATTAAACAGGCTCAGACAAAGCTGAGATCAATAATGGATTCCATTACGGACGAAAGATTCAAGGCAGCGATATTCACTTTTACCAATCTTGAAACTCTGCAGGAGAGGCTTGACGGAAACAAGACTGTTATCAGAGAGTTCACCGATACAAGAAACAGAAGATGCTGCGGAAGATTTGTTGCGATGGAGTACTCCGCGGAAGGAAAGCTTGAAAGCGTGCTCTGGGTTGTGGAAGTGATCGGTGAACGCAGAAAGTGGGCATTGCCATGAAGAAAAAAAGAAAACTTTGGGTGCTGCTCATTATAGCAGCCCTGTGTGTATATACAATGATCATATACAGCTTCTTCGGTGATCCCATGGGTGATCCGGAGATGGAGACCCATATTCTTTTGTCGAAAAGGATATATTCTTCCATCGATAAGGTTATGAATGAGCCTATCAGTGTGGCAAGGGCTATGGCATCGGATACTTTTGTCGAAGATTTTATGAGAGATGAGGGCAGCCTTTCCGATAAAGATGCTTCGGATATAGCGCAGAGGTATCTTTCCACGCTTAGGGACGGAACTGAAAGTTATGAGACTTTTATTGTATCAGCAGGGAGCTTCAGGTACTTTACCTGCGACGGATTATACAAGATCATCGATCCCGTTAATGATTATTATGATCGTTGGTACAATGAATTTATAACCAAAGATATCATGTATGAAATGAATGCCGATGCGGATGAAGCCAGGGGCGGGATATGGACTGTTTTTGTCAACTACAAGGTGTATGACGATGCAGGCAATTTCCTGGGAGTGTGCGGAGTAGGCATCGAAATAAATGAGCTTCAGAGCCTTATCAGAGATTTTGAGGAGGAATACGGGGTAAAGATCACGCTGGTAGATTCGGAAGGCCTTGTGCAGGTTGATACGGATACCATTAATATCGAAAATGTGTATAAATCAAGCAGCCTTCTTTCCACTTCGACGGATTATGTCTATACATCCAAAGGGGCAAGCGGCTTTGTGATCACCCAGTTTGTGGATTCTCTCGGGTGGTATCTTGTGGTGCAGAGCCGGTCGTCCATGCACAAATACACCATGATAAATCCCATGTTTTATGTGCTTGAACTGATCGGATGCGCGATCTGTGGGTTGGGAATATGGGTGATACTCAGAAAAACGCAGTCCTCGAAAAAATCCGGCCGGGATGCGCAGGTGGATGAGCTTACCGGATTATATAACCGTAATTACTTCAAGGCGGTATACGGTGAACACGGTATATTCAATACTGTACGTTACAAGAGTATTGCGGTTTTTGATATCGACTTTTTTAAAGAAGTAAACGATACGGAAGACGGAAATGAGATACTTAAGCATGTGGCCGAGAGTATGAAGGAAGTCTTCGGAGAAAAGGGCGAGATATTCAGATGGGGCGGAGACGAATTCATGATCCTCATGGAGTGGTCCATAGAATTCGGATACGGACTGTGCAGAGAGTTTTGCCAGAAGCTTCAGAATGAGGGTAAGGTTACTGTCTCCATAGGACTGACGGAAGTCAGACTCTCTGATACCATCAAAAAGAATTATTACCGTGCCGCGCAGTATTGCTATCTTGTTAAGGAGATGGGCGGAAACGGTGTGAAACGCGGATAGGGGAACTGATTTGAGATCATTACGTACAAAGCTGTTTTTCCTCATTTTCATAATAGTCTTTGGCGTGTATCTGGTGCTTTCACTTGTGGGAGCACACGATATGCTTGAAACCATCGAAGAAGACACCGCTCTCGAGATGTCGATGATCACTCATCAGAAAGCGGAGGAGCTTAACGTGCGCCTTTCCGGGATTGAGCGCGCGGTGGATGAGCTTGCAAAATACATCGAAAAGAACGCTGACGCCGAAAGGATGAAGACCGATGAAGCCTATATGACGGAGTTTATGGATCAGCTTTCCGTCAGGAGCATCGATGCTGCAAGGATAGCGGGAAATGTGGAAAATGTCTATTTCAGACCGGAGCCCAACGAGTACGGATCACGATCGGGAATCTTTCTTATCAGAAACGCATTTGATGATTTCCTCAGCGTTGAATGTACGGATATTCTTGCGTATGAGCCCGATGACAGGGATCATGTGGCCTGGTATTATGAGCCTTTAAAAAGCGGGAATGCCATTTGGCTGGCCCCGTATTACAACAGGAATATCAATATCTTCATGACTTCATACGTGTCGCCTGTTGTGGTGAACGGACGCTTTTTCGGCGTGGTCGGAATGGATATCTACATGACATTCATACACAGTGTCATGGACAGTATAGATTACAAAGACGGATTCGGCTTTCTGGTAGAATCAAACGGTAATATCGTATATCATCAGGATTATCCCTACGGACTGTCTAACGTGATGGTGGACGAAGAGCTTGCAAAAGCGATTGATGCGGTGATAAGCGATCAGTTTGCGGATGGCGGAAATATCAAGTATTTCTGGAATGAAAAACCGCATATATTGACATCATCATCCCTTGGTAACGGAATGTATCTGGCGCTGTCGGTTCCGGAGGAGGAGATCCTTGCGCCCAGGCTGAGGCTGTGGCACAAGATGCTTATTATTTTCTGCGCAGCATTTGCGGTTATATTTGTAGTGGTCTGGCTTGTAATGACAAAGATAATAAACCCGGTAAAGGAGCTTACGACTGCAGCAAAGCGGCTTTCAAAGGGAGAGCTTAGCGTTCCGATCAATTATCATTCGGATGACGAGATAGGCGCTTTGGCTGACAGCATCAGGATGATGGCCGGAGAGCTGCAGGAGTATATCGGATATATTCACGCCCAGGCTTATGCCGACGAGATGACAGGTGTAGGCAACAAGGCTTCCTACGCCGATATGATCAAGATACTGGATCGCAAAATAGAAGAGGGCTTTGCGGACTTCTTCATCGGTGTGTTTGATGTTAACGGATTAAAAGCGATCAACGACAGGCTTGGGCACGAGTACGGTGACATGGTCATAACCGATTCTGCCAATGTTCTTAAGGCTGTATTCGGAGCCGAGAGAGTATACCGCGTGGGCGGTGATGAGTTTGTAACGATCGTGGAAAGTGAGACCAAAGAAGATATTGACAGGTACAGTAATTCCCTCAGGGAAACTCTGGAGAGGCATAATAAATCCGGAAAGCTCTATGATGTGGACCTGACGCTGTCCCAGGGTTATGCGATGTTTGTAAAAGGCGGAGATACCGAGTATAAACAGGTATTCCGCCGTGCAGATGAAGAAATGTATAAGGATAAGGAACTGTTCTACAAAGAAAAGAACAGCAAAAGGAAACGTCCGGATTAGTTTTTTCCGGGTGTATCAGAAGGCGGTGGTGTTCCTCTTAACAAGTGTGCCGGAAAAAACTGTCTTGTGAGGCATATCCTGCCCTGAAAGCACACCAACAAGGGTTTTAACAAGGGTGCGGCTCTGGGTCTCGAGCTGGTTGTCTATGGAGGTGAGCTCGGGAGTGCAGCATCCTGTAAGAACTGAATTGTTATATCCGATAACAGAAAGGTCTTCCGGTATCCGGAGGCCTTTTTTCTGTGCATATTTAACCGCAGCAATGCCAAGCTGATCGTCGGCAGCCATCACACCGTTAAAGGAGTGTCCCCTTCTTTCATAGTCTGCGATATATTCCGCGATATCTTCAAGACCGGTTATCTCAGAGGGAATCTGACAGATGAGATCCTCGTAATCCTCCTTTTTCTGGCTCTGCATTGCCATTCTGAAGCCGTCAAGCTTCTTGCGGCCGCTGTAGGAGAGGGAATTGTAGATATAGAGGATATCGTGGATACCTGATTCATACATTTCGGTAGCGGCGCGGTACATGGAGTTCCTGTCGTCACAGAGAATGCAGTATACGTTGTCGTTGTGATATGAAGCGTTAAGCACCATGACAGGCACTTTGGCAGAGCTGTCTATAATATACTGGTTCTCTGTCTCGGCTTCTCCGATAAAGTTGGAACCCACAAGTATAAGACCATCAACTTTTTTGGAAAGAATGAGGTTTACATAATTCTTTTTCGCATCCAGATTGTAACCTGTGCAGCACAGGAGAGACTCATATCCGCTTGCCTGGAGATTCTGCTGCAGATAGTAGACTGCCTTTGCAAGGAATATATCTGATGAATCGGCGCAGAGAATACCGATGGTGCGCATGGATTTAAGACCCATGGCACGGGCGGATGAATTGGGAGTGTAACCGTATTCATCGATTATATCCATTATTTTTTGTCTGGTGGATTCTTTGACCTTGGAGCTTCCGTTCAGTACTCTTGATACGGTGGCAATCGAAACGCCTGCTTTTTCGGAAATATCATAGATAGTAAGGGACATGCAGGTGAAAACCTCCTGTGATCCGCCAAATTGGCGAAAGTATTATATCAGATGTAATGCATGCAATATCTTAATATGTAACTACTTACATTCATTGATTCATTATATTCTTTTTGTGAATTAATTTCAAATGTAATCGAATTTTTTTTATTGTTATTTTTCACAAAATCCGTTTCTCAAACTGTTAAAATTGCCAATTTGATCTTAGATTTAAATTCTTTCATTGACTTAATTTCAGAATGGTGTAAAATATGAAATGTAAACGCTTACATAGAAGATGACTTTTTATGCGATTCTTAAAATAATTTTATGATAGTGATAAATACTGTTAAGAAGAGTGATCATCACTATACAGGCTAAAACACTATACAGGTTAAACACGGCTAAACCACTATACAGTATTTTATGGTTCAAAGTTTATGAATAATATGTGAAAGGGGTATAAAAATGGAACTTATTTCAAGAAAAATGACAGGAAAGAAGGAGAGACCCATCAAGGTTCTTCAGTTTGGAGAGGGAAACTTCCTTCGTGCTTTTGTTGATTATATGATAGATATCGCCAATGAGCAGGGAAAGTTTGACGGAGATATCGTGCTTGTTAAACCTATTGAATTCGGTAATCTTGATAGATTCCACAATCAAGAGTGCCAGTATACCGTTCAGCTTCGCGGACGTGTTGACGGAGAGCCCAAGAAGATCAACCGTATCGTAACAAGTGTGGCTGACGCTGTTGATGCTTACGGTGAATATGAAAAGTATGCAGAATATGCAAAGCTTGATACCCTTCGTTTTATCGTATCCAACACTACCGAGGCTGGTATCGTATATGACGAGAGTGACAGCATTGAGCTTAATCCCCCCAAGAGCTATCCCGGTAAGCTCGCAAAGTTCCTGTATGAGAGATATAAGCACTTTAACGGAGCTGTAGATAAGGGGCTTATCATGCTCCCCGTCGAGCTTATCGATGATAACGGACTGCACCTTAAGGAATGCGTGCTTAAACAGGCAGATAACTGGAATCTCGAGGATGGATTTAAGAAGTGGCTCGATGAAGCCTGCATCTTTACATCCACCCTTGTTGACCGTATAGTTACCGGCTATCCCCGCGATGAAGCAGATCAGCTTTGCGAAGAATTCGGATATAAGGATGAGCTTATCGTAACAGGCGAGCCTTTTGCGCTTTGGGTTATCGAAAGCCCGAGAGATCTTTCCGATGAGCTTCCGCTTCCCGCTGCAGGCCTTCCGGTGATCTACACTCCGGATCATCATCCCTACAAGCAGAGAAAGGTGCGCATTCTTAACGGCGCTCATACATCATTTGTACTGGCTTCATATCTTTGCGGAAATGATATCGTGCTTCAGTCAATGAATGATGATCTGATCCTCAAATTCATAAAGGGAACTCTTTTTGATGAAGTTATTCCCACACTCACTCTTCCCAAGGATGATCTTATCAGCTTTGCGAATGACGTGCTTGCAAGATTCAACAATCCTTACGTAAAGCATGCTCATCTTTCGATAGCGCTCAATTCTGTATCGAAGTGGCGCGCAAGATGTATGCCCAGCTTCCTGGACTATGTTAAGAACGAAGGAAAGCTGCCCGCACATCTCACGTTCTCCATCGCTGCCCTTATGGCATTTTATACCGGAAGTGAGATCAGGGACAAAGCCCTTATCGGACACAGAAACGGAGAAGAATACCAGATCCTTGACGATATGTCGGTGCTCGAATTCTTTGCGGCAAACAGCGAAAAAGCTCCCGCAGAATTCGCAAAGGCTGTTCTTTCGAATACGGACTTCTGGGGGCAGGATCTTTCACAGATCGACGGACTTACGGATTGCATAACCGAGTATATTTCAAGCATCCGTGAAAACGGAATGAGAAAGACTATGGAGAAGTATTTTTCATGAAATCATATATAAAGATAAATGAAAAAGATAACGTGATAGTTGCACTTACGGACATAGCAAAGGGTACCGTGATAGAGGGCGTTACCGCTGTAGATGAGATTCCTGCGGGCCACAAGATGGCGCTTAATGATATCTCAAAGGGAGAGCCTGTGATCAAGTACGGCTACCGTATCGGCAATGCAAAGGAAGATATCAAAGCCGGCTCATGGATCCATACTCACAATGTGGGGACTGCCCTTGGCGAAATACTTGATTATACATACGAGCCCGTGGAGACCGATATCAAACCAGAAAATAGCGATGATACTTTCTTTATGGGCTATAAAAGACCCGACGGAAAAGTGGCTGTCAGAAATGAGATATGGGTCATCCCTACTGTGGGCTGCGTAAACAACATTGCAACAGCCATTGCAAAGCAGGCAAATGATTCTCTTGCCGGAATGAGCGATATAGTAAAGAGCCGAGTGAGCGAGGTAATCGCTTTTCCTCATCCCTACGGATGCTCGCAGATGGGAGACGATCAGGAGAGCACCAGGAAGATCCTGAGCGATCTTATCAATCATCCCAATGCAGGCGGCGTGCTGGTGCTCGGGCTCGGATGTGAAAATAGCAATATAGATGTGTTAAAAGCATATATTGGGGAGTATGATGATAGCAGGGTAAAATTCCTCGTCTGCCAGGAAGTGGAAGATGAAATGGCAGAGGCTGAAAAGCTTATGGAGGAGCTTATCGGATACGCTGCAAGCTTTGTACGTGAGCCGATCCCCGTATCGAAACTCATCATCGGAATGAAATGCGGTGGAAGCGACGGCTTTTCCGGTATTACTGCAAATCCCCTTGTGGGAAGATTTTCCGATATGCTTGTTTCAAAGGGTGGAACCACAATCCTTACCGAGGTTCCGGAAATGTTCGGCGCTGAGACGATTCTTATGAACCGCTGCGAGAACAGGGAGCTCTTTGATAAGACTGTTAATCTTATAAACGATTTCAAACAGTATTTTAAAGACAATAATCAGACCATATATGAGAACCCTTCGCCGGGCAATAAAAAAGGCGGCATTTCAACTCTTGAGGATAAATCCTTAGGCTGCACGCAGAAGTCCGGAAGCAGCGCTGTAAAAGGCGTGCTGGCATACGGAGAAAGAGTGGAAAATCCCGGCCTTAATCTGCTTTCCGCCCCCGGTAATGACCTTGTTGCCGCTACCGCACTTGCTGCAAGCGGAGCTCATATAGTGCTGTTTACCACCGGAAGAGGAACGCCTTTTGCGTGCCCTGTTCCCACCATGAAGATATCCACCAATTCTCGCCTGGCAGGCAAAAAGTCGGGATGGATCGATTTCAATGCCGGAGTGCTTGTGGAAGATGAAGATATGGATACTACGGCAAAGAGATTTTTTGATTATGTGATCGAAGTGGCTTCGGGTGAAAAGGTGGCTGCCGAAAGAGCCGGATTCCACGATATGGCTATATTTAAGAGGGGCGTTACATTGTAATAAGTGTACTATGCGTTGAGGCATCGCACCGTCGATCTGTATCGCAAAGAACACAATGCAGATTTCTTATGAAAGAGAGGATCATAAAATGAAAGCATTTATGGACAAGGATTTTCT
>DFKZ01000092.1 GCA_002373975.1 Lachnospiraceae bacterium UBA3632
ACGAGATGAAGCTGATCGTTGACCTTATCTATCAGTCAGGATTTGCCGGAATGAGATATTCAATCTCCAACACCGCAGAATACGGCGATTACATCACCGGTCCCAAGCTCATTACCGAAGATACCAAGAAGGCTATGAAGAAGATCCTTTCCGATATCCAGGACGGAACCTTTGCCAAGGAATTCCTTCTTGAGATGTCTGCAGGTAAGCAGGTACATTTCCAGGCTATGAGAAAGCTTGCTTCCGAGCATCCTTCAGAGAAGGTCGGCGAGGAAGTTCGTAAGCTCTACAGCTGGAACAATGAAGAGGATAAGCTTATCAATAACTGATGATGACCAATTCTGTTTCTAAAAGAAAAGTTCATTTGGATATTTTCAGATTCATTGCCATGTTTCTTGTTATGTACGGTCATACGGGAAACAAGGCAATGAATCATTATCTTGTGGAAGGCGATGCGTTTTCTTATTATTTCTGCATCGCTTTCCATGTTATTACCATAGCAAGTCCGTCGATGTTTTTCTTTATATCGGGCGGGCTTCTTTTGGGAAAAGAAGAGAGCATAAAAGATGTGCTTAAGAAGCGTATCTTAAGATATGCCATTGTGCTTGTATCCTTCAAGGTATTACAGCTTGTTTATACCTTGTTGACAAATCCCGATTATCTGCAGAATCCCGCATATCAGACTAATCCCGTAAAGACGTTTTTCGGAGTTGTCTATACGCAGCATGTTGTGGCACAATATTGGTTTTTGGCTTATTATATGGCCTTTCTGATATTGCTTCCGCTTCTTAGGATACTTGCCCGCAATATGCAGGATAAGCATTTCATGTATCTGATAGTAATATATTTCATTTTCGAAGTGGCACTAGTTATCTTCGAATTCTTTATGGAATATGACAGGATAGATCTGTATTTCCCGCTGTTTGACCAGATTGTGATCAAACCGCTTATCGGGTATTTTGTTATAACTCGGCTCGGAGATAAGGTGAACGATAAAAAGTTCCTGCTGTGTTTAAACGGAGCAGGGCTGATATTCTATGTATTTAATATTTATTATTCACATAGGATACTTGTTGAAACCGGTAGCCTTAACACTCTCGAGGGACTTATGCTTTTTACCGCACTTATCGTTTATTGTGATGTGAAATTCATAAGCGATAAGCTAAAGCTCGGAGAAAAGAGATTTGCTTCATTTATTTCTTTTTGTGCTGCCGGGGGTATCGTGACTTATCTGCTTGATCCACAGCTTCACAGGATAACTGAATTTGTATATGACAAGTCTTATATGACCATTAAATGGTTCCCGGCAGGCATACTGTGGACAGTGTGTGCACTTGCCATCGGAATACCTTTCGCGTGGCTTCTTAGAAAGATTCCTTATGTCGGCAGGCTGTTCGGGGGCAAATAATACTATTTAGAAATGATCGGAGGAAACACAAAATGGGAATGACGATGACCCAGAAGATCCTTGCAAACGGTGCAGGGTTAAGTGAGGTAAAAGCAGGCCAGCTTATCATGGCAAAGCTTGATCTTGTACTCGGAAATGATATCACAAGCCCGGTAGCCATCAAGGAGATGGAGAAAATGAAGACCACCGGAGTGTTCGACAAGGATAAGATCGCTCTTGTACCCGATCATTTTGCTCCCAATAAGGATATTAAATCGGCAGAGCACTGCAAATGTGTCAGAGAGTTTGCCAGAAGAAACGAGATCACCAATTATTTTGAGATGGGTGAAATGGGCATTGAACATGCACTTCTTCCCGAAAAAGGACTAACTGTTCCCGGTGATGTGATAATCGGAGCGGACTCGCACACATGCACATACGGCGCTCTCGGTGCATTTTCAACAGGTGTCGGCTCCACAGACATGGCTGCGGGAATGGCTACCGGCGAAGCATGGTTTAAGGTTCCTTCCGCTATAAAGTTTAATCTTGTGGGCAAGCTCCCCAAGTGGGTGTCCGGCAAGGATGTGATACTCCACATCATCGGAATGATAGGTGTTGACGGAGCACTTTACAGATCCATGGAGTTTACCGGCGAAGGTGTGCATGAACTCTCAATGGATGATAGGTTCACAATAGCGAACATGGCTATAGAGGCAGGCGGAAAGAACGGTATTTTCCCTGTTGATGACAAGACCATTGCTTACCTTAAGGAGCATACAAACAGAGAATACAAAGTGTTTGAAGCGGATGCCGATGCGGAATATGATGAGGAATACACAATAGACCTTTCAAGCTTAAGACCTACCGTATCATTCCCTCATCTTCCCGAAAACACTCACACTATAGATGAGATCAAAAAGATGGATCCCATAAAGATAGATCAGGTAGTTATCGGATCATGCACAAACGGAAGAATTGACGATCTTCGTATAGCTGCTTCCGTATTAAAGGGCAGGAAGAAGACAAAGGATATGCGCCTTATCGTGATCCCTGCCACACAGGCTGTGTATATGCAGGCTATGGAAGAGGGACTTATAAAGACCTTTATAGAAGCAGGGGCTGTAGTATCAACTCCTACCTGCGGACCCTGCCTTGGAGGATATATGGGCGTTCTTGCGGCAGGTGAGCGCTGCGTATCAACAACTAACCGCAACTTTGTGGGACGTATGGGCCATACCGAATCTGAAGTGTATCTTGCAAGCCCTGCTGTTGCTGCGGCAAGTGCGGTTACGGGCACCATCAGCTGCCCATGCGAGCTTGACTGAGCAGGTTTACAGAGAATATTTACATTTCTGAGTATAGGAGATTGATAAAATGAACGCAAAAGGTACAGTTTTTAAATACGGAGACAATGTTGATACCGATGTTATAATCCCCGCAAGATATCTCAATTCCAGTGATCCCGCAGAGCTTGCAACTCACTGCATGGAGGATATCGATAAGGATTTTGTCGGGAAGGTTAAAAAGGGCGATATAATAGTCGCAAACAAGAATTTCGGATGCGGTTCATCAAGAGAGCATGCACCAATTGCCATAAAAGCGTCGGGAGTAAGCTGTGTTATCGCCGAGACATTCGCCCGTATTTTCTACCGTAATTCAATAAATATCGGGCTTCCCATCATAGAGTGCCCCGAGGCTGCAAAGGCTATAGAAGCAGGGGATGAAGTGGAAGTTAATTTCGATACCGGTATAATTACCGATATCACAAAAAATATGACTTTTCAAGGCCAGGCCTTCCCTGAATTCATGCAGAAGATCATAGCAAGTGAAGGATTGGTAAATTACATAAATAATCGTTAATGATTATTTGTCACGCATAAACAATCGCTAAATACAAATATGGCATCTGGTTCTTTATCTGTTAAAAAATACGAAATAGACATGTGCAACGGCCCGCTGCTTGGAAAGATGCTGAAGTTTTACTTCCCTTTAATGGCTTCATCAATGCTTCAGTTACTTTTCAATGCAGCGGATATTATCGTTGTGGGAAGATTTGCGGGCCCGGAGGCACTTGCGGCTGTCGGTTCAACATCTTCACTGATAAACCTGCTCACCAACCTTTTTATGGGGTTGTCGGTTGGCGCAAATGTTATGGTTGCCAGATATTACGGCGCCGACCAGGATGACGAGCTTTCTGATATGGTGCACACAGCAATAACAACGGCGCTGATAAGCGGGGTCGTTCTTCTTGCTGTCGGTCTTTTTTTGACCGGGCCGATCCTTACGGCTATGGGAACCACAGCCGATGCTTTACCTCTCGCCAAGATTTATATACGTATATATTTTTGCGGCATGCCCTTTATGATGCTTTATAATTTCGGAGCCGCCATCTTGCGGGCCATCGGAGATACAAGAAGACCTTTTATCTATCTGTTTATCTCGGGCCTTATAAACTTTGTCCTGAATCTTGTATTTGTTATTCCCTTTAAGATGAGTGTATCGGGAGTGGCGCTTGCCACTGTCATTTCGCAGGGTATAGCCGCATTTCTTATAATCAGATGCCTTATGAATACAGATGCGGCCTACAGGCTTATTCTCACAAAGCTGCATGTTACCGGAGATAAATTCCTTAAAATGATCGGAATCGGCATTCCGGCAGGGCTTCAGGGGGTACTTTTCTCTTTCTCAAACGTAATAATCCAGTCATCCGTCAACACCTTTGATACAACGGCCGTTGCCGGAAACACTGCCGGGATGAATCTTGAAGGATTTGTCTACATGGCTATGAACGCCTTTTCACAGACATCCTTAAGCTTTTCCGGGCAGAACTACGGTGCGCGCAAATTCGACAGGATAAAGAAGATCATGTGGCTATCACTTATCTGCGTCACTGTTACCGGACTTATCTTCGGCGGAACGTTTATACTGTTTGCAAAGCCGCTGCTGCATCTTTATACAACGGACCCGGCGGTTATTTCGTACGGTGTGCTGAGGCTAAGATATATCTGTGCAGCATATTTTCTCTGCGGTACAATGGATACGATAGTAGGTGTTCTCAGAGGGATGGGTTATTCCGTTATGCCTATGATCGTGAGCCTTACCGGAGCATGTCTGTTCAGAATAGTATGGATATTTACAATCTTCAGACAGGTTCACAAGCTTGAGGTTCTGTATATCTCTTATCCCATAAGCTGGTTTATCACAACGGCTGTTCATCTTATCTGTTTTGCGATATGTTTCAGCAGGGTGAGCAAAGGAAGATCACAATCTTAGAAGAGTAGAAAACAGATCGTTTTTATGTTAAAATAATTCTATGTTTGCTTTTGTTGAAGGATTACTTGATGAACTGAATATTGATTCATGTGTGGTGGATGTCGGAGGATTTGGCGTTAATGTCGGGATCAGCTCACGAACATCCCTTTTAATGCCGGGTATGGGTGAACATGTTAAGCTTTATACCTATACATCAGTCAGGGAGGACGGTATAAGCCTTTACGGGTTTGCGGACAGAGATGAGCTGTCACTGTTTAAGCTGCTTATAAGTATAAGCGGAGTGGGACCAAAGGCAGGGCTTTCCATACTTTCGGCAATGGACCCTCAGACTCTCAGAATGGCCATAATCTCGGAAGACCCCAAGGCTATAGCCAAGGCTCAGGGTGTCGGTGCCAAAACGGCTCAGCGTATAGTGCTCGAGCTTAAGGATAAGATAAAGATAACCGACAGGGATTTTGCTCCGGGAATCGAAGGCGCAGCCGCGGTACCTGCCGGAGGAGATTCTTCATTTACATCCGATATGGAAGATGCTGTATCTGCACTTGTGGCTCTGGGTTACGGTATAACCGAATCCAGAAAAGCGGTGGGAAGCGTTGAAGGCGCTGCGGATATGGATTCAAGTGCGCTTCTGAGCGCTTCTTTAAAGAAGCTTTATTAATACGACCGATCAGAAAATTTTGCGATAGTGGTTTGATATGCCAAGAACTATAGAGACCAGAGTTACAGAAGAAGACAAAAAAATAGAGACATCTTTAAGGCCGCAGACATTATCTTCCTATATCGGGCAGTCACAGATAAAGGAAGGTGTCTCCATAGCCATAGAAGCTGCAAAGGCGAGGGGTGAAGCTCTCGATCATGTGCTTTTATACGGACCGCCCGGTCTTGGAAAGACTACGCTTGCCGGAATTCTTTCAAATGAGATGGGCACACATCTTAAGGTGACAAGCGGCCCTGCCATCGAGAAAAGCGCAGAGATGGCTGCTATACTCAATTCTCTCCAGGAGGGAGATCTGCTTTTCATTGACGAGATCCACAGGCTTAACAGACAGGTGGAGGAAGTGCTTTATCCCGCAATGGAGGATTTTTGCATAGATGTGATCATCGGTAAGGATTCTTCGTCATCAAGCAGATCGGTAAGGCTTCCGCTTCCGCATTTTACACTGGTGGGTGCTACGACAAGAGCAGGCCTTCTGACCGCACCTTTAAGAGACAGGTTCGGACTTATCTATAAGCTTGAGTTTTACACAGTTCCCGAGCTTACTCAGATAATCATGGCTTCGGCCGATAAGCTTGAAGTTACGATAAGCCTTGACGGTGCCAAGGAACTGGCCAGAAGAAGCCGCGGGACTCCGCGTCTTGCCAACCGCATACTCAAAAGAGTGAGAGATTATGCGCAGGTAAGGTATGACGGAGCAATAACCGGGGAGATAGCTGTAGAAGCTCTCGATATGATGGCGGTAGACAGGCTCGGGCTTGATCATGTGGACAGAAATATCCTGTCGACCATAATAAAGAAATTTGACGGCGGTCCCGTGGGACTTGATACGCTGGCTGCCGCCACAGGGGAAGACCCGGGCACTATAGAAGATGTATATGAGCCATACCTGGTGCTTAACGGTTTTATAAATCGCACTCCCAAGGGAAGAGTTGCGACCGACAACGCATACAGGCATATGGGGCTTTGATATATGTGGAGAAGCTAAAAGGAGTATTAACCATGGCAGAATCAAAGATTACAATAGGCGGCAAAGCTCTTGTAATATCCGGCAGTGATTCGGAAGGTCATTTACAGGAAGTTGCCGATTACGTTAATAAGAAATTATCCGAGGCTCAGGCCGCTCCGGGATACAATAAAATGACCAACGATACAAAGATCATGCTTCTGGAGCTGAATATGGGAGATGATTATATCTCCGCAAAGAGCGGACTCGATGAGGCCATGACCAATCTGGCATCAAGGGATAAAGAGATCTACGAGCTTAAAAGAGAGAATGAAAGCCTTAAAAAAGAGCTTGAGACCGCAAAGAAACAGGTGGAGGAGCTTCAAAACGGCGCTGCGGAGAATGCGGCAAAGATAATGAGGCTCGAAACGGAACTGAAGAATAAAAAATGACAGCATTCAATAATGATATAATCTACAAACCCGAGCTCCTTGCTCCCGCCGGGGGCAAGGAGAGCTTTTTTGGGGTTTTGCGGGCCGGAGCAGATGCGGTATATCTTGCAGGTGAGCATTACGGAGCAAGGGCCTATGCCGAGAATTTTTCCAATGAAGAGCTGGAGAACTGCATAAGATATGCCCATTTATACGGCAAAAAGGTTTACATAACTATAAACACTCTGATCAAAAACAGTGAGACCGATGATCTTATCAACTTTGTAAAGCCTTTTTATGAGTCCGGTGTTGACGGTGTTATTGTTCAGGATATTGGAATTATCAGCATTATAAAAAAGAATTTTCCTTATCTTGAGATACATGCAAGTACCCAGATGAGCATTACCACCACATACGGAGCTGAATTCCTTAAAGGGATGGGAGTTACAAGGATAGTTCCCGCAAGAGAGCTTTCTTTGGCTGAGATTAAGCGTATGAAGTCAGAAACCGGGCTTGAGCTGGAGTGCTTTATTCACGGTGCCATGTGTTACAGCTACTCGGGGCAGTGCCTTTTCAGCTCATGTATCGGCCTGCGAAGCGGTAACAGAGGCAAATGTGCTCAGCCCTGCAGATTGCCCTATAAGGTAGACGGAAAAGAGATTTATCCCTTAAGCATGAAGGATATGTGCACTCTTAATATCCTTGATAAGCTTATAGATGCGGGTATTGATTCTTTCAAGATAGAGGGAAGAATGAAAAAGCCCGAATATGCCGCAGGCGTTACAGCCATTTACCGCAAATATATCGACAGGTACTTTGTCAATAAATCTCTTGATATAGACCCTGAAGATATCAGAACTCTTGAAGACCTTTATATCAGAAGCGAGATATCCGAAGGCTATTATGACAAGTATAACGGTAAAAGCATGATAACCGTCACTTCGCCTTCTTATAAAGGCGCTGATGATGCTGTGCTTGACAGGATAAGGGCAGACTATCTTTCTTCATCTCCGAATAAGCGCTTAAAACCTTTTGTGATTGACTTTGAGGCATCTTTTGTTGAAGGAAAGCCTGCATCCGTTACTGCAAAATGCGGTGATTTTAAGGCCACTGTGACAGGGGATGTTGTAGAAGCGGCCAAAAGCAGCCCTATCAGCACAGATGATATTGTCAGATCCTTAAAAAAGCTCGGTAACACTGTGTTTGAAGCAGAAGAGAGTTCTTTCAGGGATATTGTGGTTTCGGAGCGGGCATATTATCCCCTAAAGGGAATCAATGAACTGAGAAGAAAGGCTCTTTTTGAGCTGGAGCATCAGATAGCAGCCGTTAAAAAGGATATTCCCGAAAACATTTCCGACTATATCGACAGTTCAAAGATAAACAACGTTAAGATAAGTCATAGTATGATCAATAAAAGCGATAAGCTTCACGTGCTGGTTTCATCCGCAGATCAGATAAAAGCATTATCACGCTTCAGCGATCGTATCGGAAGAATATATATTCCGGAAGATCTTATACTTAGAGCGGGCGTATCTGTTATAAATAATGCTGTTTTACCTGCGGATATTCCGATATTTTGTGCGCTTCCCTATATGAGACGTTATAAGGATACAGCTCTTGCGGACAAAATGAAAGAGCTGGCGCTTAAAGGCACTGTTAAGGGATTTCTTGTAAGAAATCTTGAAGACCTCACAATGATGCTCGCCTTTAAGGAAAATAACCCTGATATTATTCTGGCTTGCGATCACACTATTTATATCTGGAACGATCATGCAATAAAGCATCTCGGATCCTATGCAGACAGCTTAACATTGCCTCTTGAGCTGTCGGTAAGAGAGCAGAAAGCAGAGGCGGCGAATGCTCACGAAAAAGCCTTTGAAAAGATGATATACGGGAGATTTCCCCTGATGCAGAGCGCTAACTGCGTGCTTAAGACCTGCTTTGAATGCAGGAAAAAAGATGTTTCAAACAGGGGATTTATCTATATCAAAGACAGAACGGGCAGAATGCTTCCCGTTTATCCCGACTGCGAGCACTGCAACAACACCATATATAATGCGGTGGTATACAGTGCATACGATCTAGATAAAGCGGGATTATCGGATAATGTCACTTTCAGGATCGATCTGACCGATGAAGATTACGATAATACCGTGAAAGTGATGGGGTATTATTCGGGGATGATGGCTGGAGTAAAATCCGGAAAGCCCGAATGGGAATATACCACCGGATTCGATAAAAAGAGTACAGAGTAAGGAATATGAGATTTATTTTACCTCAGATATCCAATTACATACTTGCATTTCTGATGATATGCTACGCGGCTCTGGCGCTTTTTGACTTCGCAGTCAAGAACGGCACCGGAAAGTCGGTTATCGCAGGATGCCAGAATATGTGCAATATCTTTATTGCATTAACAGGGTTCTTTCACCTTTATTATGTATCGGGAAAGCCTGTATATCTGATCATCTGTCTGGGCGTTGTAATGGCTCTTCTTATGATGCTTGGATTTACCAAGCTGATCTACAGAGATTCCAACAGGCTTCTTTTAAACAATATGTCCATGCTTTTTACAGTGGGAATACTTATTATCTCAAGGATTTCCACTGGAAAGGTGTTAAGGCAGTTTGTTGTTTTCCTGATAAGCCTGATGTTCAGCATGGCGATCCCTTTGATATTCATCAAGATCAATTTCCTCAGAAAGCTCAAATGGATATATGCGGGAGCAGGTCTTGCAATGATAGCATCCGTATATATAGCCGGCGAGGTCATCCATGGATCCAGGATAAATATTTCCGTATTCGGACTTACTTTCCAGCCCTCAGAAGCCGTAAAGATCCTCTTTATATTCTTTCTGGCCGGAATGCTCTGGGATAATTATAAGTTTAAGAATATTGTGTTTACCGCTGTTGTGTCGGCTTTATTCGTGGTGATACTTGTCATTTCAAGGGATCTTGGCTCGGCGCTCATCTTTTATATCGTGTTTATGTTTGTTGTGTATGTATCAAGCGGCAATTATCTGTACCTCGTGGGTCTGCTTGGGCTCGGTGCGGGATTTTCCGTTGTGGCATATAAGCTTTTCTCCCATGTGAGAGTCAGATTCATGATATGGAAGGATCCCTGGAGTGATATCGATAATAAGGGATATCAGATTGCTCAAAGCCTGTTTAAGATAACCGGCGGAGGGCTTTTTGGAATGGGACTCGGGAACGGAAGTCCCAAAGATATTCCCTATGTGGAGACCGACTTTATATTCTCAGCCATAACGGAAGAACTTGGGATCATCTTTGCCATCGGCTTACTTCTTGTATCCCTCAGCTCGTTTATAGAGATGATGAGGCTTGCCTCAAAGATCGTGGATCCTTTTTACAGGCTGATCGTATATGGAATAGCGCTTTCTCTTACCTTCCAGACATTCCTTACTGTCGGAGGAGGCACCAAATTCATTCCCCTTACAGGAGTGACTTATCCTCTTGTGAGCTACGGCGGAACATCCATGCTCGTATCCATGGTGATGTATTATATCGTACAGGCTGTTTATATCAAGCTTCGAAAAGAGACTGTAGATAATGCTCTAAAACCCTTTATTTTCCACAGGAAACCGGACAGGGACAGGAATAATGCAAATAGATCTAAAAAAGGTATTTGATTTTAAACCACAAAAAAAGAATATATATATATCAGCAGGTATTTTCATCGCTTTATTTGTAATGCTTGCGGTCTATATTACTACAGTGTATTTTAAGGATTCAAAAGAGCTTCTTTCCAACAGCTATAACAAGCAGGAAGCCAATCTTCTTAAAAAGACCCTGAGGGGAGATATACTTTCCGCAGACGGGACCGTTCTTGCCTATTCAAAGCTTAATGCGGACGGCAGCCAGACAAGAGTTTATCCCTACGGAGGAATATTCTGTCATGCAGTTGGATATAATGCGTTTGGAAAGAACGGAATAGAAGCGCAGTCAAATTATTACCTGATAAATACAGGAGATTCCGTGCTTGACAGAGCTCAAAAATCTGGAGAAGGAGGCCTCGCTGACGGATATACGGTGGTTTCAACCCTGAATTCCAAGCTTCAGCTGATGGCAGACGAGGCACTGGGAGACAGAGAGGGAGCTGTTATCGTAACTGATGTAAAAACAGGTAAGATACTTGCTCTTGTATCGCATCCTTCATTTGACCCCAACAAGCTTGAAGAAAACTGGGATTATATAGCCGAGAATGATTCCTCGCCGCTTTTAAACAGAGTTACTCAGGGCTTTTATCCTCCGGGATCCGTATTTAAGATATTTACTGCTTATGAATATTACCGCGAGGGGATGGATTACGAAACCTACGGATTTGACTGCAACGGATATTTTAATGCTGACGGATACAGGATAAGCTGCTTTCACGGAGGGTCTCACGGGCATGTGGATTTTGAGACATCATTTGCCAAATCCTGTAATTCATCCTTTGCAAATATAGGTACTTCTCTTAATAATGAGGAATTTAAAAAAGGGCTCTCAAACCTTTTATTCGGTACTGAGCTGCCCGCCGGATTTTACAATCAGGGGATCTCTGTATCTTCATACGATATAAGCTCGGATTTTAAAAAGCTTCAGACTTCGATAGGTCAGGGAGATACTTCCGTTTCGCCCTATCATATCAACCTTGTAACCATGGCAATAGCGGACGGTGGAGAGCTTATGGTTCCTTATCTGGTAGACAGCATAGAAGATTCAAGAGGCTTAACCATAAAAAAATATCATCCGGAGAGTTACGGAGAACTGCTCACGGATGATGAATCGGCGTTTTTAAAAGAGCTTATGAGATCTGTTGTAACAAAAGGAACCGGCTCGCAGCTGAGCTCCGATATCTATGAAGCTGCCGGAAAAACCGGATCCGCAGAGTACAATAACCGCGGAGATTCCCACGGATGGTTTACGGGATTTGCGCCTTTGGATGATCCGGAAATAGCGATCACCGTCATTGTGGAAAAGGGCGGTACCGGAAGTGAAAGCGCTGTTCCCATAGCAAAAAAACTGTTTGATCTGTATTTTGAAGAGATCAGATAAAGGTGAGTTTCAATCCGCTTCACATCAGGTAAGGCGCTTGATCTCAAGTTCGGGCTTGGACTGCAGATCCAATATTTCGCCCATCTCGGACCTTAAAACAGGCCTTGAATAATTGGTGTTGTTTATCATTATTACCTCCCACTCGGATTCATCACTCAGCACCACCTTTGATCCGATCTGTGTGTTGGCAATCTTGGCCATGAGGGGAAGAAGGATTTCAACATCGTATTTGTCGATGTTTTTCTCAAAATTGCCGAGTATCTGAAGCGGAGTAAAAGCATTTCTGAAGGAGCGGGGAGAGGCCATGGCAATATATGTGTCAACAATTGCCATGTATCTGGCATATTTGTCGATCCTGTCGCCACGCATATGATAGGGATAGCCGCTTCCGTCATATTTCTCATGATGCATGATAACGGCATTCTTTACATGCTCGTTAAGGTTCATATCCACTTTAACAATATTATAACCGATAACAGGGTGCTTTTTTACTAAAGCGAATTCTTCCTCGGTAAGCTTACCCGGCTTCCAGAGTAT
>DFKZ01000099.1 GCA_002373975.1 Lachnospiraceae bacterium UBA3632
GCGAGTTGTAGCAGGGCGGTTTTGCTCTTTGCGGAGACAAATTTTGCGCCAGCGCGGAGACGTAGCGAATCCATACTTGAAACGCGAAGTCCGTCACTAAGTTAAATCATAAAACTATTAGCAAGTTAAAACAGGATATTAAAAGACAGAAAAATGTGTTAGAATAGTGATCAGGGTACAAATTATATAACTCGAGAAGGAGGAATTTGGGCATGAACGTATTTACTACTGACAAGATCAGAAACGTAGTGCTTTTGGGGCACGGAGGCTGTGGAAAGACTTCGCTTGCGGAAGCGATGGCGTACCTGGCAGGGGTAACCGGACGCATGGGCAGCACCGCAAACGGAAACACTCTCAGTGACTATGACAAGGAAGAGGTTAAGAGAGGAATATCCATCAACACTACTCTGATCGCGATCCCATGGGAGGATTGCAAGATCAATCTCCTTGACACTCCCGGATCGCCTGATTTCATAGGAGAGGCAGAGGAAGCACTCTCGGTGGCCGATGCAGCTATCATAGTTGTGTCAGGTAAGGCCGGTATCGAAGCGGGAACTAAGCGTGCATGGGAAATGTGCGAAAAGAAGAAGATTCCGAGAATGGTATTCGTTACCGAGATGGATATCGACAAGGCCAGCTTCAAGAATGTAGTTAAGGATCTGCAGGATCTTTACGGCAAGAGAATAGCTCCGTTCCACCTTCCCATCCGCGAGAACGAAGAATTTGTAGGATACGTTAATGTTATCCAGCAGAAGGCTAAACGCTGGAATGCCGAGGGAAAGGTCGATAAATTCGACGTTCCCGATTATTCACAGGAAAACCTCAAGGTTTGCCGTGACGTGCTTCTCGAGGCAGTAGCCGAGACCAGCGAAGAATTTATGGAAAGATACTTCGGAGGTGACGAATTCTCCGAGGACGAGATCAGAGCTGCAATGAGAGTCGGCGTGTTTGACGGCTCCATCGTACCGGTACTCATGGGATCCAATACCCTTGCAAGAGGAATGTATACTCTCATGGCCGACATCATCAAATACTTCCCCAGCCCCGACAGATGTAAATGTGCGGGAATCAATACCACCAACAACGAAGTATTTGAGGCAGATTACGATTTCTCAAAGCCCAAGTCGGCATACGTATACAAGACCATCGTGGATCCTTTCATCGGAAAGTATTCGCTCATCAAGGTTAATTCGGGTGTGTTAAAGCCCGATGACGTGCTTTTCAACTATCACCGTGATGCGGATGAAAAGATTGGAAAGCTCTACATATTCAGCGCAGGAAAGGCCGAGGAAGTTGCAGAGCTTCACGCAGGAGATTTAGGCGCTCTTGCAAAGCTGGCAGTCACCCAGACCACGGATTCACTTTCCACCAGAAAGAATCCCGTTACCTACCTGCGCGCAGCGATCTCCAAGCCCTATGTTTACAGAAGCTACAAGGCTAAGAACAAGGGTGATGAAGACAAGATCTCACAGGCACTTGCAAAGATGTGCGCAGAGGATCTTACTCTCAAGACAGTAAACGATGCCGAGAACGGTCAGACGCTCCTTTACGGTATAAGCGGTCAGCAGCTCGATGTGGTTCAGAGCATCCTGTCCGACAAATACAAAGTCGATATCGTGCTCGAAAAGCCCCGTATTGCCTTCAAGGAGACTGTACGCAAGAAATCCGACACCGAGTACAAATACAAAAAGCAGTCGGGCGGACACGGACAGTACGGACATGTCAAGATCTATCTCGAGCCTTCTTACGACTCTGAGAGACAGTATGTATTTGAACAGACGGTTGTGGGCGGTGCGGTTCCAAAGAACTACTTCCCCGCAGTCGAAAAGGGTGTTGCGGAATCAGTCAAGGCAGGTCCTCTTGCAGGATACCCCGTTACCGGAGTAAAGGTTACTCTCTACGACGGAAGTTATCACACGGTTGACTCATCCGAGCTTGCATTCAAGGTCGCTACAGAGCAGGCATTCAAGCAGGGATTCATGAATTCCGATCCCGTGCTCTTAGAGCCCATCGCTACACTTACAGTCACCCTTCCCGATGACTTCACGGGAGATGTAATGGGTGATCTCAACAAGCGCAGAGGCAAGGTGCTGGGAATGAATCCCGTCGGAAACGGCAACACCGAGATCACAGCGGAGATTCCTTATCTTGAGCTCTATGAATACGACACAAGGCTCTACTCCATGACAAGGGGAAGCGGCGTGTTCTCGTATGAGTTTGCAAGATATGAGCAGGCTCCCAATGACATCGCGCAGCGCGAGATCGATGCGGCAAAGACAGACAAAGAATAGTTTTATAAAGATTATTTTACCGGGAGAAAACATATGGAGAGACCAGAAGTAGTTAAACTCAGTGTTTCGGAAGAAAAAGGTGAAATAAGACTCGGAGTAAGAAACGGAAAGGCAGGGCTCATCGCTGAGCTCTGCCTTGAACTGTCTGAAGGGGTCAATATCACATACCTTTTTGTGAAAGAAAGCGAGAGACGGAAGGGTATAGGAAGCATGCTGCTCCAGAACGCTTTGAGCATTATCGCCCGTTCGGAAGGATTTGTTCCGGTGCAGGCATCCTTCCTTGCAGATGAAAGTGAGGATCTTGCGGAGTTTTTCGAGGCACAGCCGAATTTTACGGTGAGGGAGAACAAGGAAATATTTACGATCACCGCGGATGCCAGAAAAAAGAGCAGTCGCTGGAAGACCTTGAAAAAGGCAAGCCCCGGGGTGAAGGAATTCTTTTCGCTTGATGCAAAGCAACGGACAGCCTTTATCAGGGCGGCATCGGAGGAAGGCTTCGAAGGATTTGTCGACATGGAGGATCCTCTTCTTGAAAAGAATATGTGCCTCGCTGCCGTAAGTGACGGAAAGGTGAGCGGAGCGGTGTTCTTCAGGAAACACGGTAAAAAGGAGCTTGAGCTTTCGTTCCTTTTCACACAGGCAAGGAATGCGATCGCGGTGGGAGAGCTGCTTGGTCATGCTTGCAAGGTTGCGGATGATCTGTATCCGGATGCGGATATCTGGTTTTCCGCCGTGACACCCGAGGCTGCCGGAATGGCGGACGGTTTCTTTGGAAATAAGAGCGAGGGACAGACGGTATGTATTGCAACCTGGAACGGCTGGTCTGTCGAGGAGCTGGATGAATTCGGTGAGATGATGGCACAGTAAACTATACAGCCACCGGGCAGCATTTTTTGCCCGGTGCATTTGTTACGATGAGGATGATGAAATGGCAGATTTTGACGAGCTCAACAAAATAAAGGTTAAGGAAACTCATATCGAGGAGGGCGACCGGGGCCTTATGATCGGGGCCGAAAAGGTTAACACATACAAGTTCTATGAGAATAAAGATATAGCCCTGAACAAGAGCTGGACAGTTGAGGCGCTTTTTTCCGAGTTCCGGAAGATCAATACAAGTGAAGAGGATCAGACCATTGATGACAGGAAAGCCAGGGCACTTGAAAAAAAGAATTCAAAATACAGTGCAAAGGACAGAAAAAAGAGCGTCGCCAGAAGCAAGGATATAAGAAACCGCAAGATGGCCGAAGTGGATTTCGACAACATGATGGGTCACGGGATCCTTAAGTCCGGTGAGCTGCTTAAGCTTGAGAAAAAGTATATCGAGCTTGATGCGGAGGCGAGGGAAGAATACATTAAGGC
This sequence comes from Lachnospiraceae bacterium UBA3632, assembly GCA_002373975.1. Taxonomy (GTDB): domain Bacteria; phylum Bacillota; class Clostridia; order Lachnospirales; family Lachnospiraceae; genus AC2028. Next base: position 3,651 of record DFKZ01000099.1, read on the forward strand.
TTATATGGTCGATGACGATAAATATGCGATAGATATTTCCATGAACAAGATGCGTAAATACTATCGTCTGATCAGAATGTATATCGATCATTCCCGGGATGAGGGTATCAGCGAGAGAACCCGCAACGGCTATGCAAACGAGATAAAGAAGCTTCGTGCAAAGCTTGATAAAGAGATGAAAGAGATCCGTAATATCAAGGGTTACGGAAAGTATTTCACATGGGAAAATGTGACCGGTCACGTAAAGGAAAAAGCAAAGCATACCGCACAGCAGAATATCGCCAGAGATAATGTCAAGGCAGACGAAATAAGAGAAGCCCGCCAGGCAGAAAAGCAGAGAAGACTGAACGCCATCGATGCCAGAAGGCAGATGGTTATCAGCGGGAAATGGGCAGGCGATGACGGAGAGGAAAAGGAGATCGATAGCGACTGGAAGCTTACGGAATTCAGTGCCTTTATCAACAACGAGCTTTTCACCGATAAGGAACATGATCTGTATACGGATGAACAGTACAGAGCCAAGCTTTCAGAGCTTAACGGGATCGTAAAAGAAAACCTTAAGGCTCTTGACAGGATGGCTGTAAAGGGAATGATAAACAGTATCCGTGGGCAGGAAAAGAACAAGCAGTCGCGGGAGATGCTCATATCATTTCTGGATGCGGGAGTACCATGGGTTAAGAAATACTGTGTGGATATGCATAAGGCCGTGTTCGGAAATAACCTTTTGGTGGGTAAGAGCGTGGAAAATACTCTCAAAAAGAGTACCATGGCGATCAAGAAGGGGGATATAGCACCTTTTTACAAGGCAGCGGGCAGATGGTCCATACTGCAGAAGGCGGATCTTGGAGGCAGAGGCGTCGTACTGGCCAAGAGCAAGGCTCTCCTTAAGCTGCTTGGCCCCGATGAAGAGACAGAGGCACTGGGACTCAAGGATGAGGATCTGACAAATATGGTAAGACGTGCGCAGGGAACAGACAGACTCCTGCGCCGTATGGTCGTGGAAAGATTCGGCAGATTCGCCGCCGACGATATTTATAAGGATCTGCGCAATTTTATCGGAGATAAGGCACTTTTTGCGGGTAACAGAGTGATCAAGGACTATGCCGAAAGATACCTTAACGGACTGGCGCTCACCAACAGAAAATATGCCCAAAAGCAGAAGGCTTATGATGAGGCATATAAGAACAGGATAAGCGGACCATTCTCCGAAGTGATGAGACCTGCCATTGAAAAGTATCTCCTTTCAAGGAAGGACAAGTGGGATGAAGCCGGAAATCAGCAGGAATTGATGGAACGGGAGCTGGAGGTCGTCGCGCTCTATCTTGCAGGAATGGAAAAGGCGCTGGAAGGAAAGACTCTGTCGGAACAGGGCTGGAAAAAGCTGTACAAGGCATGCTCCAAGTTCCTTACAGACAAGGTCGGCAGCCTGAAAAGAGAGTCCGATGACGTAATGATCCAAGGCTTTGCCGCTGTTGTTGAAAGATCCACAAAGGTGTATTTTGACGAGGATGAAGGCGGGGAGAAGATATCCTGTTATGAGTACTGCGGAAAGAGGAAGGCTGCAGTTAAAGAACCCCGGGTGGATACTCTCACCTTTGGGGAAATGATAAAGCAGCTCATTAACGGAGACAAGTTCTCGGCAGTGATCCCCGATACCGATATCAGAAAGTTCCTCGCTGACAACTTAAATGTCATTCTGTTCAGGAATCCCGTTATCAGAGAGAAATTCCCGTTCATGAAGGATATAAAGGGAATTGACGGGCTCGACGATCTTGGCTTTGATCAGGTCGAGAATATGGCGGCTTTTCTCTTTCAGAGTATATCCGAAAAAGGGATGGCTAAGGAGATACAAGAGGCTCTTGATGGCTATAAAGTAGAGCCTGAAGTGCAAAAGCGTGCCCTTCTCGAAGTAATGAGGACCGGTGCGAAAAAGGCCGATGTTAAGAAAATATTCCAGGCGGAGTATGATAAAAAGTCCCAGCAGAATAAGCTTGCACGAAAGAAGCTCCTCGTCACCATCGGTACCGATAAGGAGATGCGTGACGGAAAGCTGCGCTACCGCTATGAAGATATGCCTGACAGGGAGAAGACACTTGCGCAGTCACTTATCGGATGGGATAAGGACTGGATGAGGAATCGCGCGGCGCATGCCAACAAGGCTACAGAAGTATGGAAGAAGCTTGAAGAGATCGGCCCCGAAGCGGTGGCACAGGTAAGGCAGTGGCTAAAGAGCGCGATCGATTCCGATAATCCCCACGGAAGCCTGATGGAGCTCGCTCAGGCCCTTCAGGGTGACAAAAAGAAGTTCAAGGTTTTTAAAGTAAAGGTTAAGGCCAATGCCAATGTGGTGACAGACGCAAAGCTTGCTTCCAAAGACGGTGAAGAACAGTTCCTGAATGCGATCAGGGAAGCCTTTTTGGGAACAAAAGAGTCTGACGCGGAAGATGAGCTCGAAGCGATCGAGAAGAAAAAGAAAAAGAAAACCGAGAAAGAGCATGTCAAAGTAACAGACTTTATTTACGAGATGTGTATGTTTGGTGTGCAGGATATTCTCATGGGTCACGGTGGAGAGTTCCAGGAGGATTTCTTTGCATACGGTGATGACCCCGAGGAAATGTACAGGGATAAGCTTTTCGGTATCGCAAAGTTTGCATTTGACAGGACTGAGGTCATCGAAAATATGATAAAGGATTATCCTCCCGAGCTTCAGCCGCAGCTGCGAAACAAGCTGGCTAAGACTGTGCTTACCATGAGGAATCAGTATTTCCAGGCGGAAAAAGAATCCCTGGCAGAGCTTCCGAAAATGCAGAAGCAGATATCTGATCTCGAAAAATCGAAAGCGAAACTCGCTGAAGAAAATGATACTTTCGAGAAGGATATCACCGAAGCCAAGAAGGCTATAGCCAATGCTGAAGATAGTCTCGATAAGCTCAAAGCGGATTATGAATCCGCAAAGCAGCAAAGGCAGATGATAGAGGAAGCCATTGTCCAGTCCGAAAAGAATATTGAAGAACTAAAAAAAGACAAAAAGAATGAGAAAAAAGATAAAGTAAATAAGAAAAGCAAAAGCGAGAAAAAAGAGGAGAAAAAGGCTGCGAAAGAGGCCGAGCAGATTGTCGGTAACAGTTTAAATGCGCAGCTGGAGGAATACAGACAGAGGGAGTACAGTGCGCACGATAAGCTTCTCAAAGCACAGAGAGTAATAAGCGAAGGCAATGACACTGTTACGGCAGCCCTCGAAAAAATAAACCTGAACAACGGAAAGGCCAAGGATATTCAGAAAAAGATCAAGGCCGTCGAGAAAGATATCGAATCGTTCAGCATCGGGGACAAGGCAAAATACTCATACAAAGAGCAAAGAGTCAACCTGGAAGCGTTTGGAGTACAGAATCTGCAACAGCTGGGCGATATGCTCCACAGTCTGATAAGCGCCAAAGACGGAAAGCAGAGCGATGAGCTCTTTGAAACCGCCAGACTTTACAAAGAGAGAAGAAATCTGCTTGCACAGTACAAGGATGGACTGCTGGAGCCTCTTGCCGATACCATCATGGGTATTCCGAAGCTTACGATCGATATTCTCGACAGCGCAGAGACCGTGGCAACCGAATGCATAGAAAAGCTGTATGCGAGATTTGCACCTCTGGGAATGGCGATCAAGGATCAGAATTATTCCTTTGTGGGAGAGTTCTTTACGGAGGATCATCTCAAGAATTACCTGGATGAGGAAAAGGCCGACTATAAGGAATACGAGAAGGTATTACAGGAAGACGATCCCAAAATGGCGGTGAAATACTGGAAGAGAAAGCTCGATGACTTCACCGGGCTGTATCTGACCCAGAGCAAACAGAACACCAAATCCATTCTGTCAAACCTCGAGCAGGGAGCGGAAAGCGCCCAAAAGAGCCTTACATACTATTTCAAAGCAGAGGAGGAAAATCCTTGGTTTGATAAGATCGAAGCCCAGGATGCAAAGGAGAGAAATAAGCTCAAGAAAGAAGGAAGAAGTTTAAAATTCAAGATCGGTAATGTTGTGACTTTCGGACTCACCGCAAAGCTTGACAGCATATCGGATTCGTTTGACAGAGGCAAAAGAAAAGCAAACGGTCTCATCAAGCAGATGAACGACCATTTGCTTGCAAGCTCGGATACTCTTCAGGCTGCAAACCTTCAGGGAACCCTTGAGGCGTATTATGAAGGTCAGGTAAAAAATTACAAGGCCAATGACTCCTTAGCTCAGGAGACTTTCCTAAAGTACCTGCTCACTCATACCGACAGCGTGAGTGAGGATCTTGGTGAAGTGCTTTCACAGGGATTCGAGAGCAATATCGATGTCAGAAAGACCATCAGCTCCATGACTTTTGAGCAACAGAGAAAGCTTCAGAGCTCTCTTGAGGATTTTAGGAGTTACATCAGGGACAGCGCCCTTACCGTAGATCCGAAGACATTTAAACAGAAGCTCGATAAAACTGTAGGAGAGTTCCTAAGCTCCAAGAAAACCGCCCTTGAGGAGGATGTTTCATTCCGTCCCGAGAGCATTGCTGAGGCGAAAGAGCGCATCAAGCAGATGCAGGAAGCGCAGACGGCTGTTGCCATCAAGAAGTCGGAAGGACGCACCCTGTATAGCGAAAAGCTCTTTGCGGGTAAGCTCGATACCCTTAAGGAACTGGGACAGATTAAGACATCGCTCATCTATGCTCCTCAGGGTAAGAAGGGTGAGGCAAAGGTCGGATCCAAGGGAGAGGAAAAGGATAAGAGCCGCTTCGCGGAAGCAAAGCAGATGTTCAGGAAAGAGGGGGACATCACTTATCCCGATATCCTTGCGGACTGCCTTGATGAATATGTAAGGCTTAACAGCTCGTTTCTTACCAAGGCAGACAGAGCTGCGGACTGGGTGTTGGGAGAAGACAATGATGTAAAGATCGAGGCCGAAAGGCTGAAGGGAATTTACAAATACGCGGCGGGCGAAGCCAAAATCCCCGAGGAAGCAATGGACCTTTACCTCGTCTATGCGGCTAAATTCCAAGAGAAGACCGGAACGGGAGATAATCTTAAAAAGCTCACATCCAAGTTTAAGAACTTCTATGTGAAGCTCTCGGAGCTCGAAAAGATGAGCTTTAACGACAGCGGACTTATTCTGGCTCACAGAGATATCTGCGAGAAGATGAGAGCATATATCATATCCTTGAACGGAGATCAGAAGGCTTTCGCGGGTATGATCGATGCACAGAAAAAGTACCTGAGCTGTGCGGAAAAAGCATACGGCGTCATCGACAAAGTGCTTGCAGAGGATGCTTACACCAAGGATCTTGACGTGGTTTCAAAGTCGAGATATGTGGGAGGTCTCAGGGAGTACTTTACCGGAAGCATCATCACCGCCAGCGAGGGAGAGCTTGACCCTGCCTCCTTTGCGGAGGAAGTAAAGGAAAGGATATCCACCTCCTTTAACATAGAAGCTCTGCTTGTAAAGGGCGATTCCGTAAGCAACAAGGATTTTGAAGAACAGAATACCTATCCCGGAGTAAAGACCAGGAAGGACTTTGAGCACATGATAGGTATCACCAGCGACAAGTGGCTGGTTGAGAAGTACAACGAGCTCGATTCCGAGCAGAGAAAGATATTTGCGATAGCTCTTTATGCGTCCAGACCGGAGGAGAGAGGAACGCAGAGAGCAGTATACGGAATGAAGGCGGATGTGATAAAGACCGAGAGAAAGCAGATCCTCGATTACATCGCCGGAAAGCCGGGTGATCTGCAGGTGGATTATGCCCGCAGTATCCGCGCAGTCACCCTCAGATACAAAAACTTCCGTCTCACCGGAGATGAGGAGCTCTTTAAGACTGCGCTTCAGTTTGTTGAGAAGGTCGAAAAGAAGAAGAACCTGTTAAGATCCAAGGACTTTGACCGGATGAATGCCGCCGAAGAGAACATGAAGGTGGCTGACCGCTACAGGAAAGATACCGGCACCAAGTCATCCAAGATCGGGCAGCAGTCCAAGACCTTCAACAAGGCTGAAGTTTATTCCCAGAGCGATCTCTACAGGTTCCTGGGGGATTACTCCCAGACCGATATTAAGAGAGAGGGCGATCAGGGCCTTGTAGGAAGAGTGGGTACAAAGGTATCAAAGCTTCTGCATAACCGGGTCAAGGTCGAGAATGTTAAGGCAAGATTCGACAAGATGAGCAGCAGCCAGAGAGGCCTGCTTATCTACATCCTTCAGAATCGTACCATACTTGACTTTTCCAGCGCGGGAAAGGATGAAAAGACCAAGAAGGTTCCTCATGTGGATTCTGCCGGAAGATTCAAGATGTACGAAAAGCTTCTGAGTGAAGAGGGAAGGCTTGAAGCTCTCAGAGACGCAGCGGATCCCGAATTCGTACAGAAAGCTCTGGCATCGCTTCTCAGCTTCCAGGTAAGGGACGATGTGGAGCTTCCCGAGGGAGAGCTCAGGGAATCGGATTTTGTTGAATCCTCAATAAACAGGATCAGGGTAGTTGACTGGGATCTTCTCGATGCAGCGATGGATTTCCTTGCAGAGATCGACAGAGAGAGGATCAAGAAGTTTGCCGTAAGGCAGTCCAGAAACCTGCTCAGGCAGGACGCTGAAGAGAAAAAGGATAAAAAGACCAATTCCGCAAGGTTCTACAGTCAGCATAAATCTCTTATGGAGACGGGAGCTTCCTCTGTCGAGACCTTTGAGAACATGATCATCTCGGCGTTTGAGGAGGATAAGCTCAATAACGGACAGTCCAATGCGGATGATCTGCTCACCGGTTATTATAAGCTTAATGCCAACGAAAAGAAGCTGTTTATCAAGGCTCTCGAGAACAGAGACATCCTTGACGTATCGCAGAAGAACCTGTACAAGAATGTATTCGGACTGGCTGAGCGCGATTTCGTTAACCCCGTTGACAGAGATGCTCTGATAGATGAATATCTGGCGAACGGAAATGACACAGAGCTTGGCGAAGGAGCCTGCATGGCTGCCTTTGAGAGTCTTCTTTCCAGGGAAGTCAACGATGATATGAAATTCGAAAACGTTGATATCAACTGGGCAAACAAGAATCTCTATGTAAACAACCAGCTCCTTGTCACCGACAGGAAGACGGTTATTGACTGGAAGCTTTTTGAGAGAGCTCTTCAGTTCGTTACCAGGACCACTTCCGAAAGCAAGATGGTATCGGGTGATCAGGCAGTATATGAGTCCCTCGGGGATAAGCAGAAGAACGGGGAGTTCAAGATGGACAATTCGTTCCTCAGGGTAAACCTGCATCATACGGGCTCCAGATTTATGAGATTCCTCGCAAGGGAGGGCTATGACGAGATCAAGGATAATCTCGGGTTCTTCGATACCGCGGTGGGATTTGCCGATTACATCGTATCCCAGAAGACCGCAAACTTCCTTCACGATCAGGCAAATGAGATGCTTGAGAAGGATAAGGAGAAGGAAGACGACCTTGTAGAGGATATGGAGGTCGAGGAGGAAAAGCCCAAGGACGGCGAGACTCAGGAGCAGTTTGAGGCAAGGATCAAGAAGGAAAAAGAAGAAGCCTTCAAGAGAAAGAACCACGACCTCAGAGGCATATATGATCTGGCCGGTTCCTTTCAGGAACAGAAGGAGGTGCTTAAGACCTTCGGTAAAAACATCAAGAGCGTAATAGGCGCATACAAGGATGTACTGGGCGATAAGGAAGAGGAAAAGGAACTCTCCGACGAGCTGTCCGAAAAACTTAAGGGTATAGAGGCAACCGAGATCGTTAATCCCGAGATCACAGGTCATAAGTATGTTGATATGGTGCTCAGGTTCTCCGGTAAGGCGATAAAGGGAGCGGCAGATGCCAAGGCTGCCATAGATGCCTTTGCGGAAAACGATGAGCAGCTTGAGAAGATCGACGGATATATCGAGAAATACATGAAGGGCTTTGTCAGCACCAAGGCCATCGGAGAGTGGTATACCGAAAAGGCGGAAGCCTTTGAGCAGAAGGTTGACGACCTGCTTCCCGATTTTGTAAAAAGCAGTGTCACCAATCTGCTTAAGGCTGCGGAAGCATCCGGTGACCTTCTTGACTGGGCAAAGACCTACGTTAACCCCGTTATCTCCATGATCGGAGATTTCAAGGATATTGTAGAGGCCTCCATCAATATCAAAAAGCTTGGTGATGCAAGGGATGAGGGCGCAAAAAAGAGCGCAGAGGATAAGTCAAAGATAGAGAACCTCAATGTTTCGCAGAAAAAGAAGGTATCTCTTACCGAAGTGCTGAACAACAATAAGGCCCTTGTCAGCGGCGGTACCGATATGACAAAGAATATCGAGTCCCGGAAGATATCCAAGGCTGCAGGGACCGTGGCAGGCAAGGTAGCCGAATATGCCGGTGTGGAGGGAGCCTCCAAGATCATCGATAAGGTTGTTGATCTTGCTAATTATTTCTGGCACTGCATGTCCGATAAGAACACCGTGAGAGATTATTATCAGGGTGCCGGAAACGCAACGGTCAAGGACATCTACGCTGCAAGGGAGCAGGTGGAGGAAAAGTTCCGCTATCATGACAAGCCGGAAAGCTATGTATCTAAGCACAAGACCAAGAAGGATGTGAACGGCAATATCGTTGTGGGCAGCAGGCAGCTTGACCTTATCCGCAACGCGCAGGGATTTGAGCGCGATGAGGAGCTTGTGGACTTTATAAGGCTAAATATGGTTCACGCTATTTTGTTCTCGGCAAGTGATTACAATCCTTTCGAGGAGCCGAGGATCCTTGCAAAGTGCACGCTTGCCGTATTAGGCTTAGAGGATGCCATCGGAAAGACCGACAACGAGACAGCAGTATCAGTATTTAAGAAACTCAGGGAATGATCAGGTGATTATGAAAAGACTTTTTAATGACGGATGGGAGTTTACAAAGCTAAGGCCGGGCTCGGATATTCCGGGCCCGGGCGAAGCCCGTTTTGAGAGAGTGAATCTCCCGCATGACTGGCTGATTTATCAGACCGGGAATCTGTATGAGGATTCAACAGGATTTTACAGGAAAAGATTTGACTTAAAGAAAAAGCCGGGGAGGCGCTACGAGATATATTTCGAAGGCGTCTATATGGATACTGTGTTTTACGTTAACGGTAAGGCGTCAGGTGAGTGGAAATACGGGTATTCCAGCTTTTTCTTTGATATAACCGATCTGCTTAAGGATGGGGAAAACGAGATCATCGTGAAGGTCAGCTTCCTTTCGCCCAACAGCAGATGGTACAGCGGAGCGGGTATATTCCGCGATGTATGGTTTATCGAGCACAGAAGCACCCATATAGTAACGGACAGCATGTATATCTCCGCTAAGCCTGTGGTATCCGCAGGGGAAAAGATAACTGCGGATACCGACCTTACAGGCGAGTGGGAAGTGAAGGTCAGTGCCGAGCTCGTTAACGGAAAGGCTGACTGCTCATGGAACGGCGATTATGATAAGAGCGGAGTGAAAAGCTTAAGCCCGAGGCTAAAGGCTACGCTCTGGTTCCCGATGCTCGGAAAGAGCCACAGCGCGCTTATAGGGGCAGTTACCGCGCAGGAATACCCAAGCGGCGTAACAAGGATCGAGTTTACGGAAAAGATCGAAAAGCCGGAGTTATGGTCGCCCGAAAGCCCTAAGCTCTATGACTGCAGGCTGTCTGTCTTTGATCCGGATGAGGATTATGAAGATATGGAGAGCTCCCTTGTAAAGCCTGCTTCAGAGGACTCAGAGGAAGAAAAAAAGAAGATCGCATTAGCCCCGGGCACCCCCAAGGGGGAGGGGGACGAGAGGCTCTTCGGATTCAGGAGCTTTACCTTTGATACGGATAAGGGCTTTTTTGTGAACGGAGTTCATACCAAGATAAACGGAGTGTGCGAGCACCACGATCTGGGCGCTTTGGGCGCTGCATTTAACAAGGCAGCCATGAGAAGAAAGCTGCAGATACTTCGCACCATGGGAGTAAATGCTATAAGGACCTCGCATAACATGCCCGCAGTTGGTCTGCTTGAGCTTACGGATGAAATGGGATTTTTCGTCTGCGACGAATCCTTCGATATGTGGGAGGGCAGCAAGACAGAATACGACTACGCCCGCTTTTTCAAGGAGTGGCAGGAGAGGGATGTGCGCAGCTGGATAAGGCGCGACCGCAATCATCCGAGCATATTTATCTGGAGCATCGGGAATGAGATCTATGACACCCACAAGGATGCTCACGGCCAGGATATAACCCGCTGCCTTCAGAAAGAGGCAAAAGAAAACGATCCCCTCGGAAATGCCATAATAAGCATAGGCTCCAATTATATGGCATGGGAGGGCGCACAGAAATGTGCGGATATCCTTAAATATGCCGGATACAATTATGGCGAGAAGCTCTATGATGAGCATCACAGGGAGCATCCCGACTGGTATATATTCGGAAGCGAGACAAGCTCCACCGTTCAGAGCAGAGGAATTTACCGCTTCCCCTATAAGAGGAGCACCCTTGCAGATGATGATCTGCAGTGTTCGTGCCTGGGCAATTCCACCACAAGCTGGGGAGCGCCCAATGCGGAATACAGCATAATAGCGGAGCGCGATCACGGTTTTTCAATGGGACAGTTTTTGTGGTCGGGATTTGATTATATAGGAGAACCCACGCCGTATCACACCCGCAATTCATACTTCGGGCAGATAGACACCGCGGGATTTCCCAAGGACACATTTTATATCTATAAGTCCGCATGGACGGATGCAAAGAAAGCTCCATTTGTGCATGTATTTCCCTATTGGGACTTTAATGAAGGGCAGACTGTTGATGTGAGGGTTGCATCAAATGCGCCTTGTGTGGAGCTGTTTGTAAACGGAAAGAGCCTTGGTAAAAAGCAGATAGACCATGCTCACGGAAAAGTACTCACCGGGGATTACATCACGCAGTACAGAGCAGGCGAGATCACCGCAGTTGCCTATGATGAGAGCGGAAAAGAGATAGCAAGGCAGACACGCCATTCCTTCGGAGACAGTGCGCGCCTTGTGCTTAATGTATATGAGCCGGAAAGAAAGCTCACCGCAGGCATGGGAGATATGGCATTTATCGAGGTATACGCCACGGATAAGGACGGATATCCGGTTGAAAATGCGACCGATCTTGTGAATGTGAAGGTGGAGGGCGCAGGGTATCTTGCGGGCCTTGATAACGGCGATTCCGCGGATGATGCAGAATACAAGGGAAGCTTTAAGAGGCTGTTTTCCGGAAAGATGCTGATATGCGCGGCCGTGGGAAATGAAACGGGCAAAATAAAGGTAACCGCCTCGGCAGAAGGGCTTGAGGGCGCGGAAGTAACCCTTGAAGTATCTGAGAAAAAAGATATCGAGGGTATGTCGCTGCTTCCCGAGAGATTTTCAGAAAAGAAGGATGGGGAAGATACCGGCAGTGATTTAAAAGACCGCAGCGAAACAAAAGCCGGTAGCCGCGAAGTAAAGGAAAGCCGTATAAACGGCGTGAGGGTAAGGAAGATAGCACTCTCGTGTGACGAGGAAAGAGTGCTCACTCCCGATCATGTCAAGATAAAGGTCAATGCCCGGATACTGCCCGAAGCGGCAGCAGGCGCGGTAGATCCCGACGAGCTCATATGGAAAGCTGTGGATGAAGCCGGCATCGACAGTAATATAGCAAAGATCGTTGAAACGGAAGGGTTCAGTGCCACAGTCAAGGCTCTGGGAGACGGATACTTCAAGATCCGCTGCATGACCAAATGCGGCTGTGAGGCCGTAAAGGTCATTTCAGAGCTTGGCTTTACCGCAGAGGGAATCGGGCAGGCACTGCTTGATCCTTATGGGTTTATTGCAGGCGGTCTCTATACTTATTCCGACAGCGAGCTGGGTAACGGCAACGAGCACGGTATCGCCACCCAGAGGGGCGACAGGACCGTATTCGGATATGATGATATCGACTTCGGAAGCTACGGAAGTGACGAGATCACGATTCCTCTCTTTGTGCTTTCGGGCGGAAAGTTCCCGATGCAGATATGGGAAGGCCTCCCGGATGCAAAAGGAAGTGAGATGCTGGCTGATGTTGTCTATGAAAAGCCTGCGCTCTGGAATGAATATCAGAGTGAGACTTATAAGCTGGGGCGCCGCGTGAAGGGAGTAAGCTCTCTATATTTCGTGACCTACGATAAGGCACAGTTTGCGGGATTTTCATTTAAGAAGCTGGAAAAGGCTTATGAGCTTTTGAATGCAGCTGAATGCGATGCGGTATACGGCGACAGCTTTGAAAAGAAAGCAGACCGGATAGATAACATCGGAAACAACGTGACCGTTGAATTCAAGGATATGGACTTTGGAGATAAAGCCGCCGGCAGGCTTGAGATAACCGGAGTATCGCATATTCCGGTAAATACCATCCATGTGCTCTTTGATAACGGAACCGATTCAAAGAGAGATATAATTGAATTTAAGGCCGGCGCGGGAGAAAAGCAGCCTTCCGCCGGAAGTGGTACCGCCCCCGAGAAGCAGGTATTTGAAGTGAGCGGTTATACCGGAAAAGGTGATGTGAAGTTTATCTTCCTTCCCGGCAGTAGCTTTGATCTTGTATCAATAAGGTTTATTTGATCTTGATTCAATAAAGCTTGTTTGATCTCGATCTGTTATATTGTTTTAACCTATTAAACGCCTTCTCCTTTCAAATGGGAGAGGGCGTTTTCATTAACAGTCAGGCTTATTCGTAATCACAGATGATCCTGTTAAACTCTGAAAGATCTATAATGCATTTACCGTGATACATGTTTATCGGTTCGGTACCTTGAAGCGGCATTATCTGCGGTACGTAAGGTGCATAGTCCTCCCCTGTAAAGTCATACTTGATAAGCATCTTTTTCAAGGGATCGATCATCCAGTATTCCTGTACACCGGCATTCCTGTACTTGGGGCATTTCTTCTCAAAATCCTTTTTTTGAGTCGAGGGAGTCAGAACCTCAAGCACAAAATCCGGAGCACCATAGACTCTGTCTCGAAGTTTGCTTCTATCGCACAGTATCATGACATCCGGCACCAGCATCGTTTTGTCATCAAGGTCGAGCTGCACATCCACCGGGCCAAGGATCACTTTGCATTTGCCTTTATTACTGTCGATGAACCGATCCACCTGTTTGGCAAATTGATATACTATCTCCTGGTGTAGGGGCGTGGGCGAAGACATATCGTAGAATTCGCCGTCTATCAGTTCAACCCGCACTCCCTGTGGAAGATTATTATATTCTTCCACAGTATGTGGACCGATGTCACTGCCGTAAAAGGGAATAGGTTCTCTTACTACACTTTCCCCGTATACATTTGTATATGATGTAACGGTGGGCTTGGATTTTTCGTCGTAATAAAAACTTTTTCCCAGATGCTCGTACTGTGGATCAGTCAACATCTTTTCTATTGCATCCAGAGTAGACCTTCTGGGATTTGATGTCTGACCTGAGAAGATTTTGATTATTGTTCCTATCGGAACTCCGCTGTGATCACATATCTGTGTGTAGGTATACCCCTTTTTTTCTTTGAGTTTCTTTAATTCCTCTATTGTCATGACTGCCACCCCTTTATCATAAACTCTATTATCTTACCGTTAGTTATATTATACTACCGAATATTGCCGGATTCAATACCCGATAATACCTTTCATAAATAATTCAGCTATTATTCATGATCACAGGCCCCAATTCCACCATAAGTAGAAATTGCTGAATTATCCCACCAAAACATCAATTACATTAGAAATTTACAGTTCAACTCAACTGTGAGTCGTGCTATAATGCATTCGGCTCTTATCTAAAACGGGAGGAGTAATCACTACATGTCAGACTACAAAGAAAGCAAAGACAATCCTTTGCACAAAGAATTCGGTATATGGAGTAATACCGGATACATCATTAAAAATATGACAAAGTACTGCCCGCAGGCGATCTTTCTGACTCTGCTCGGCATAGTATGCGGCTCGGTATTCCAGTACTTTTGGGGAATCTTCGGAAAGTTTGTTATCGACGATATTACGGGGGGACTCGGAGAAAAGGAGAGCATACACAAACTCCTGATAACCATCGCCATAGCGGGAGCTATAGCAATCTTTTTGTCCCTGGGGAATACGATCTCGAACAATCAGCTCTGGTACAGGCTGATCTTCGTTCGAATGTACATGATCACAGAGCGTATCGAGCGCGTACTTAACCTGAAATTTGAGATGCTTGAAAAGCCTGATGTTATGGATATAGCTGAAAGGGCAAGCGAGGCAACCGGTGGCAATTATAACGGCGTCGAGGGCATGATGAACAGAATGCGTGAGCTTGGGCAGAACGCATTCACTCTTGTTGTGACCTTCATTGCGGTAACGGTGCTTGACTGGAGACTCATCATCGCAATAATCATCCTCAGTATTGGCGAGTTTTTATACTACAGATATATCATAAAAAAGGACAAAAAAGAGGTCTGGGATAAGCTTTCCACTACGTGGCGCAAAACCCACTACATGGAAAGAGTCACCCAGGATTTTGATTTCGCCAAGGATATCCGTCTCTACGGTCTCAGCTCTTTTCTTGCTGATAAGCAAAAAGGTATCTACGACAAGAGATATAAGCGTATTGCTCTTCACGAAGATATGTGGTTTGGATACAACGTAGTGGCAAGGCTTACCTATATCGTTATCCAGGCATGCATATACGGAGCCCTTTATCTGGCGATCTTTAACAGGAGCCTTTCCGTCGGAAACTTTACCATGTTTCTTTCGATGGCTATTGCTTTTTCGGGAGCCCTTACCAATTTCCTGAACAGATTCGGAGATTACAAGAAGGCTTCTTTAGAGACGGACGATTTCAGATCCTTTATGGAACTTGAAATATTTGACGATGAGCAGGATGCGATCCCTGTGCCGGAAGCGGATGAGTACGAGATAGAATTCGTAAATGTATCTTACAGATATCATAAAGCCGAAAAGGACGCTCTTACCGGCCTTAATCTAAAGATAAAGCCGGGAGAGAAGCTGGCCGTTGTAGGACTTAACGGGGCGGGAAAGACCACGATGATCAAACTTCTGCTCAGGCTTTATGATCCGACAGAGGGGTATATTACGCTTAACGGAACGGATATCAGAAGATTCCGCAGAAAGGACTATTACAGGCTTTTTGCGCCGGTATTCCAAAATGTCGAGATTTTTGCATTTTTACTCGGAGAGAATATTTCCCTTAAGCAGATGGAAAAGACGGACAGGGATAAGGTGCTTAAATGCGCCGGGGAAGCGGATCTTTCTGATAAGATATCTTCTCTTGAAAAGGGTATCGATACGCCTCTTACCAATGTGGTAGAGGATGACGGTGTGGACCTTTCAGGCGGAGAGAAACAAAAGCTGGCTCTTGCAAGAGCCCTTTATAAAGGGGCAAAGATTGTTGTGCTCGATGAGCCCACATCCGCTCTTGATGCCCTTGCGGAACAGGCACTTTACGAGAGATTCGACGAGATGGTCGGAACAAAGAGTGCGGTTTATATTTCCCACAGGCTTGCCTCTACCAGATTTTGCGACAACGTAGCTATGTTCGCGGACGGAAAGATGATCGAGTACGGAACACACGATGAGCTTATGGAAAGAGGCGGGGAGTATGCGGATATGTTCAACACCCAGGCTCAGTACTATCGTGAGGAAAGCGGGGTGAGTGAAAATGAATAAAAAAGAATTTAAAAAGATATTTGAGACCATAAGCCTTCTTTTTTCAACGGCAGGAAAGAAGTACCCGGGATTCTTTGTCGTACAGATGATCAAGACTCTGGCAACTATCGGTCAACCATTTATCGCTATATTTGTATCACCACTTATCATTGACGAGATAGTGGGAGCAAGAGACCTTAAGAAGATGATCATTTATTCCGGGATAATTATTCTCGGAGAGGCGGTTTTCTCCCTGACCATCAATAAATGTGATACAGAGCTTAATAAGTATGGGGAGAAATTAAGCAATTATTTTAATATCCTTATCGGAAAGCATTCAATGGAACTTGATTTTCAGCTTACCGAGGACAAAGCAGCCCTTGAGCAGATAGAAAAGGCGAGAACCGGAATGGACTGGTACTCAGGCGGAGTAAAGGGAGTAGCGGATCAGGTATTTCTGTTTATCGGAAATGTGTTTAAGATAATCGGATTCATAACCGTAATAGCGCTCCACGCGCCACTCCTTTTAGCTGTTATGGCGGTATATGTGGCCGTCAATTCGTTTCTTGTTTCCAGGCAGAACAAGATCAGCCTTGAGGCTTTCGGTAAGCTGTCTAAGGTAAACAGGCTTTTCGGATACTTCGGCTGGAATATAGTCGATCCAAGATATGGAAAAGATGTAAGGCTTTACGAAGCGCAGGAGACTTTTGTGTCTGCATGGCAGAATAATACCGACAAGAGCAATAAGCACTGGAAATGGCAGGCGGATACGCAGTTTCCTTATGCGATGATGCTGGATCTTTTCTCAATCATAAGAAGTATATTTGCCTACTTCTACGTAGCGCTTTTGGCAATAAAAGGTTTTTACAGTGTCGGCATATTCAGCCAGCTTGTTGCTTCCGAGGGAGCCCTCGATGCAACCTTAGGCGGTCTTGTATGGAATATTACCGAGATAATAAAGAGATGTAATTACGCATACGAGTATGTGCTGTTTATGAATTATCCGGCGGCTCTTCCGAAAGGGGATAAGCCTGTGGAGAAAAAGCCTCATGAAATAGAGTTCAGGCATGTTTCCTTCAGCTATCCCGGAACGGAGAGAAAGATACTTGACGATATCAGTATAAAGATCGCTCCCGGCGAGCATCTTTCAATCGTAGGACTTAACGGCGCGGGAAAGACCACATTCATAAAGCTCCTTTGCAGGCTCTACGATCCGACCGAGGGTGAGATCCTTTTGGACGGGGTGAATATAAAAGAGTACGACTATAAGAAGTATATGGAGCAGTTTGCTCCTGTATTTCAGGATTTCAAGCTGTTTGCTCTCACTCTTTCGGATAATATCGTCTTTGACAAAGAGACGGATGAAGCGGAGAAAAAGCGCATTGCCGAGCTGACAGAGCTTGTGGGCCTTGAAGATTTCGTAAATAAACTTGATAAGGGTATGGATACAAATATTTTCAAGTTCTTTGACGAAGAGGGAATTGAGCCCTCCGGCGGCGAGCAGCAAAAGATAGCCATAGCAAGAGCCCTTTACAAGGATTCGCCGGTGGTTATCCTTGATGAGCCTACGGCAGCCCTCGACCCTGTTGCGGAGTATGATATTTATCGACAGTTTAACACACTTGTGGGAGGACGAAGCGCGTTTTACATCTCTCACAGGCTTTCGAGCTGCAAGTTCTGTGATAAGATAGCCGTGTTCAGTGAGGGAAAGATCGCCGAGTACGGCACCCATGACGAGCTTGAGCGCATCCCCGGCGGTATTTATGCCGAAATGTTTGAGGCACAGGCAAAGTATTACAGGTGATCGGATTACTCAGGTAAATGGGCTTATGACCCTTGTGAATAATGTTTTACTTTATATAGTCAAAATGTGGTATAATGTATACCACATTTTTTCTATATATTCAGAGTTTGTTATTTTCGGGAGACTGAGATGATCAAGATCTTTAAAAAAGAATACGGCAGATTTAAAGCATATATTTACGATCAGTCCATAGATGTTAAGGACAGAGCCTTCATACTGTTTTCAACGGCAGTATTGCTTGCTTTGTTTGCGGCAATACCATGTGGGCTTATAATGCGTGAGCCTCTGATGGCCACGCTCGCCACGGCAGCAGGAACTTTGTTTTTTACGGTATATCTTGCTATCGCGGTAAGCACAGGTACCATAAAGCAGGCAAAGATAGTCATCTCGGTCATACTGGTGGCTCTGTTTCTGCCGGGAATGTTTTTTACCAACGGCGGAGTTTCCGGAGGGACACCCATCTGGCTGCTGCTGGGAACGATCTATATAGCTCTTATTCTGGACGGAACGCTTAAAGCAGTGATGCTGATAAGCGAGACGGTCATCATCACTGCCTGCTGGATAGTCGGATACTTTTTCCCGGAGCTTGTGACCGAGTATTCCAGAGGCGGGAATTATTTCGATACCATCGCCGCTCTCTATATAGTAGGATCCATTATTTATGTCTGCATTTCCTTCCAGGGAACGCTGTTTAAGAGGGATGAAGAATCAAAGAACGCGAAGCGTCTGTTTGAACAGACAGCTATAGCTCTTGTAAGCGCTGTTGACGCAAAGGACAAATACACACATGGTCATTCTGCCAGAGTGGCAGAGTATGCCAGAAAGATAGCCGAACAGGCCGGAAAAAGCAAGATTGAGTGTGAAGAAATATACTATGTAGCGCTTTTACATGATGTGGGAAAGATAGCCATCCCGGAGGAGATCGTCAATAAAGTAGGGAAGCTGACAAGCGAAGAATACCGTATAATGCAGGACCATTCCGCATTTGGTGCTGAGATCCTTCACAGTATCACCGAGTATCCCAATCTCAGCGTTGGTGCTCATTATCATCATGAAAGATATGACGGAAAAGGATATCCCGAAAAGCTTAAAGGTGAGGATATTCCCGAGATCGCCCGCATCATCGCCGTTGCAGATGCCTATGATGCCATGACATCAAAGAGAAGCTATCGTGATCCCATTCCCCAACAGAGCGTAAGGGAGGAGATAGTTAAAGGTGCGGGGACCCAGTTCGATCCAAGATTTGCCAAGATCATGCAGCATCTCATCGACCTTGATACAGAGTTTGAGATGCAGGAAAAGGATGAGGTAAAAGAGTTCTCCGGAAAGAATGAGGTCGTAAGCACCAAGTTCCGCGAGAATGTTTCCGAAGGAATCGTTATGAGCGACGAGGTCAGACACATTTCATTTAAGTGCGGACCTCACGATAAATTCATCGAAGAATTTGAACCTGCGATGATCCTGTTTGATTCGCTGGACGGCCGCTATCATGATGAGGAGCGGGAAATAAAGAGCCTGAACTATTATGAATATGCAGTGGTATGGTTTGACGGCCGCTATGACGACAGCGGAGTAAGAAAGATAGAAGTCCAAAAGGACATAAAGAGCAGAAGCTCGGCTGAATGGGTCGGAAATACTGACTACGAGGTTGAGGCCGTTAAGCAAAGCGACCATATCATGATAAAGATAAAGAGCGAATTCCGTGATACCACAGTCACCGTCGCTCTGCCCGACAGCTCAAGGTTTGCTTATCTTGGATTCACGGGTGAAAACTGCCACTTCTTTGATTTTGATATCATCAAGGATGATGGAGCGGTATCTGAGGATTATATCCCGAGGATCGCCGAAAAGGTTTCGTATATCGACGGACCGGAAGGCGACCTGCCCAACATCCAGATCGACGGCTACAGAGCAGCAGCTACGGAAGGAGTCAGGATAGAGGATAAGATGAAGCTGACATTCCACACAAGGAGCCTCCCTACAGCACGACTTGTATGGCACTGCGCATTCATGGATATTTTCTATTCTGCCGATAAAAAGATCGGCGGAGAGGCTTACAGGGAGTATGCCCTTGTAAGACTTGACGGAGAGAGCTGGGATGCCGGGGGAATAGCCGAGAACAAGCTTATCGTTAATATCAGTGATGAATTTGACGGATGGGAAGCGTGGAAGGAAAAGAACAAGAAGGGTGTTGATGTGACGGTTACCTTTGCCAGAGAGGGCAATAAAGTCACAACCTATACCGAAAATCAGGGAATCAGCATCAAGAATACCACCACCGTGCTGGATGACGGCGCGGACATATACGTGGCGCTCACCGGCGACCAGTGTACCGTAACAAATATAAGAATTGAGAAACAGGCTTAAGAAAAGCATATCACGAAAGGAGATAAGAATGAAGAAGAGACTGATAGGTGTATTACTTGCAGGTATGATGTTCCTTACAACGGGCTGCGCACAGATACAGGAGGTGGTAGATTCCTTCAGCAAGGAAGAGGAACCGATTGAGATTGAATATGAGGAAGAGCCGGAACCGATCATAGTAAATATGATCCGCTACAATATCACAAATGCTTATCCTTTTTCAGAGGAAAGAGCATGGGTAGAGTGGCAGAAGCCTGATGAAACGACGGAAATCGGACTCATCGATAAAGAAGGAAATGTTTATTTCAGAACCACGGATTATGCATGGACGCAGGACAGCAGATACTTTTCAATCCAGGCCGGAGTTTCGTGGATCTATGCATCGGCCTCCGAACCGTATAAGATTCTCTTTGTGGATTCAGAGGGAAATGTGACCGGGCAACTTGAAGGAGACGACACACAGACATTTGATGTTCTTTTCAGGCATAACAACAGATTCCTGATCCGGAAACACAATGTGGCTGATGACTGTGATGAGTATTATATCGCTGATTCCACAGGCACTCAGGTTTCTGACTTTGTCATTGACGGAAGAGAATTCGAAGGTGTTAAGTTTGAGCAGATAACGGAAGGATTTATTGAGATAATCGACGGCGAGACCGGAAGAGGATATATCGATCTTGATGCCGGAACATATGCTTTCTACAGAGCTCCTTACCAGGCAATCGGATATGCGTTTGTTCCAACATCGAACGGTGTATGGATCAAATTCAACAAAGAAAAGCTCGCAAAGGGCGTGTCAATCGGATTCGCACCCGAGGCGGTTCTTGAGAATTTCGGCAACTGCACAAATGAGAATGATTTTTACGAGAATGACTGCCCGAATTATCCCGATGCTTTTACGACTCCCGAAGGAACCTTTGATGCCGCTATGACCAAGAGCGGGATCATTTACGCAATAAGCGAAGACAGAAACTATGTCAGTGTTTACAATGTAGACGGAAGTACTGTAAAAGAGTCTGTGGAGATCGGAACAAAGATAATCGACTATGAGATCTCTCCGGATAATGAAAATATAGTTTTCGGTTCTTATTTAAGAGACACTAATAAGTATTATGTATCAATAGTCACAACGACAGGAGAAAGGCTTTATGAGCCCGCTATTGCCGGAGACTGGACAAATACCTCCTCGGTTACTATAAGTCATGACTTCGTGGCTGCAAACGATAAGGTAATCACTCCCGACGGGCAGGTTCTCAACCTGGCAGAAGATGATCTCAGTGTCGTTCCCGATAACGTGTTCCTTGGAGATAAATCACCGATCAATTTCAAGTGGTTTATAATTTCGGAAGGTTTCCTCAATCTTAAATGCAAAAAGGGTGAGGAGAGAATCCCCGGATACGGCAAACTTGACGGAAGCGGAATACTCGATATGATCACCGCCGAGGCGGGCGAGGGAGACGACCTGGAAGCCGGCGAGCAGTCCGGAATGGACATGGAAGAGGGCAAAACCACCATCACATATTATGATGAGGACGGGAATGAGGTAGGCACCGAGACGGTGACTGATGACGGTCAGTAAGACCTGACTAAAAACGCAACATATGACTAATTAAGGACAAGACTTAGGAAGTATGGGTCTTGTCCTTTGTGTTATATTTAGAAGCGGAATATTGAACCATACAGGGGAAGGTATGAGCATGAAAACATATTACAGAAACGTGTTTGCCGAGATCGGCATTCCCGAGGCAGATGTTAAAAAGCGCCTCGATGAGATAAAGGAAGATTTCTTCCACGGCCGCGATTCTTTCTATCACGAGACAGATGACGGCCTGGCTTACCTTGAGGATACAGGTAACTTTGATGCCCGCACGGAGGGCATGAGCTATGGCATGATGATGTGCGTCCAGCTGGGCATGAAGGAAGAATTCGACCGCATCTGGAAATGGGCGCTCAAATACATGTATATGGAGGATGGCTTCAACAAAGGCTACTTCGCGTGGTCCTGTGGAACGGATGGAAAGCGTAATTCCGACGGCCCTGCTCCCGACGGGGAAGAATTCTTTGTAATGTCGCTCTTTTTTGCAAGCCACCGATTTGGCGACGGAGTGGGAATCTACAATTACTCAGAGTGGGCAAAGAAGATACTTCACACCATGATACATCAGGGAGAGGACGGACCGGGTGCGCCGATGTTCAACAGAGAGAACCACCAGATACTCTTTGTTCCCGGTTCCGATCATACCGACCCTTCCTATCATCTTCCTCACTTCTATGAGCTTTGGAGCGAGTGGGCTTATGAGGAGGACAGGGAGTTCTGCAAAAAGGCTGCGGAGGTAAGCAGAAAGTACCTTTCGGTATGCTGCCATCCCGACACCGGCTTTTCGGCAGAATACGCCGAATTTGACGGATCTCCCATGTCAAGGCCGATCCCCTGGACAAAGGACAGACACGACTGGTTCTACAGCGATTCCTACAGAACGGTCGCAAACATCGGGCTGGATTATGAATGGTTCGGAAAAGACGAAGGCCAGACTAAAGCTGCTTCCAATATCCAGCGTGCCCTTCTTTCCGATATGAGAAACGAGGATTATAAGATCTATGAGATAGACGGACGGGTGGCAGGTGAAAAGGCTCTCCATCCCTTCGGAATAACAGCCACAGTGGCACAGTCCGTGCTGGCATCGGAGCTCGATGATGTGGCAAAAGAATGGGTAAGAAGATTCTACGGAATGCCCCTTCGCACAGGCGAGAGAAGATACTACGACAACTGCCTTTACATGTTTGCATTCCTGGCACTCAGCGGTAATTACAGAATATACTGATGAGGCATCCGGGAAGCGGGCAGCACTTCCGATACCGGAAGATTGATTATCAGAAAGGGATTTAAAATGGAAAACACAAGAGGACCGGTAGCTCCCAAGGACCCTACAGCAAAAAGACCTTTTTACTATGTGATGAAGAATAAGGAAGTCTGCGGACTGCCCCAGCCCGATGGCCGTGGGATACAGTTCATCTACGAGAGCGACGGAAGACTCAAGGCGAGCGCCAAGTTCATAGGTAATCTCGAAGATGAAAAGATGATCGCGGAGCTTGATACCGTTGAGGGACTTAAGAAGCAGATCCACAGCATCGGCGTATCGGTAAAGAAAGCCGGTGAGCCCGTGAATGTGCACTTTGCATTTCAGATGTACGGGCACAAAGATCCCTACGGCTCCGGAACCATACTTGAGATGGACCTTCCCTCGGACGGGATGGAGATGGTAATGCAGCTTGACCGCTTCGAGTGGTCGGATGACGACAATGTTCCGGGGCAGATACGCTTTGAATTTCCCGAAGGCGGAATGCAGGCCAAGGTTACCGTTGCATTTTACTTAAATGACGGGTATGTGGCACCTCCCCAGACGGAAGATAAGGACATAGATTTTGAAAGCCCCGCATACAAGAATATGATCGCCGATTCCCTTCTGCAGAAAGGTAATGTAAGCCGTATAAAAAGGGCAATCGAAAAGGCAAGAAATGGCGAGGAAGTCACCTTTGCATTTATCGGTGGCTCCATCACCCAGGGCGCGGGAGCCATTCCTATCAACTCGGAATGCTATGCCTACAAGACATTCAAAGGCTTTTGTTCTATCGCCGGAAAAGGGATAGATGAAAATATCAAATACGTAAAGGCCGGTGTGGGCGGCACACCTTCTGAGGTGGGAATACTCAGATACGAAAGAGATGTCACCGATTTCGGAAAGATATCACCGGACATCGTCGTTGTGGAGTTCGCTGTAAATGACGAAGGTGACGAGACCAAGGGAGAGTTCTATGATTCCCTTGTAAGGAAGATATACAACAGCCCTCAGAAGCCTGCAGTGATACTGCTCTTCTCGGTATTTGTTGACGGATACAATCTCGAGGACAGATTAAAATGCGTCGGAGAGGCATATAACCTTCCAATGGTAAGTGTAAAGAAGGCTGTTTACGACAGATTTTACTTAAGCGAAGAGGATGGCGGGATCGTATCAAAAAGCCAGTATTTCTATGATATGTTCCATCCCACAAATATTGGTCACGATATTATGGCCGACAGCCTTATAAACATCCTGAAATTGGCGGACAATGCTGCGGATGAGGCGGACCTTGATATTACAGGTATCAAGCCACCCAAGGGCGGAGAGTTTGAGAATATCTATTTCGTGGACCGCGACAATATCGACAAGACACCGGCGGTGGTTAGCTACGATATCGGTTCATTCACCGGGGATCAGGGCGAACTTCAGCGGGTAGAGAGAAATATGGATCTTGGAGGCACTCCCGAGTTCCCGGCACACTGGTTCTACGACGGACAGGCAGAGGATGAAGCCGGAAGAAGCCGTGCAGTGTTCAAAGCAAGGATAAAAGCAAGTGCGCTCCTTGTGGCATATACCGACAGCGCGTCACCCGAAGTGGGAACCTGCGAGGTTTACGCAGACGGAGAAAAGAAGCTTACCATAGATCCGCACGTCATCGGATGGACGCATTGCAACGCTTATATAGTATTCAGGGGAGAACAGGCCAAGGAGAGAGACATCGAGATAAGGATCCCCGAAAAGGACAGAGATAAGAAATTCACATTCCTTGGTTTCGGAATTGTGGATTAAGTGATGATTTAGAGAGCAGAGAGATGAGAAAGAACGTTAACCCGATCTTAAAAATGGACTATCCCGACCCCGATGTGATAAGGGTCGATGATACCTTCTATATGGTCAGCACCACTATGTACTTTATGCCGGGATGCAGTATACTTCGTTCCTACGACCTGGCAAGCTGGGAGATAGCGGGCTATGCATACGACGAGCTGGACGATACTCCCGAGGAGAAGATGGAGCTCGAAAAGACCGAGTACGGCGGAGGAATGTGGGCTCCATCCATAAGGTATCATGAAGGAAAGTTTTATATCTTTTTCAAGAGCAATAACGCAAAGAAGAACTATCTCTTCACAGCCGACAAGATCGAGGGCCCGTGGAAAAAGAGTGTGGTAGCGGGAGATTTTCACGATGCGTCGCTTTTCTTTGACGATGACGGGAGAAAATACCTGATCCACGGAAACACCGAGATCAAGCTCACGGAGCTTAATGACGATCTGACCGGAGCTAAAAAAGACGGACTTGAGAGAGTGCTCATAAAGGATGAGAGAAAAGTCTGGCTCGGCTATGAAGGTTCACATTTCTACAAGATAGGGAAATATTATTACCTCTTTGTAATAGACTGGCCGGCTAACGGATTAAGGACAGAAAGCTGCTTCAGGTCCGAGAGCCTTGAGGGAGAGTTTACCGGAGGAGAAGTGCTCTCCTGCGGAACCGATTACTGTGCGAGCGGCGTGGCTCAGGGCGGTATCGTGGATACCCTTAACGGAAAGTGGTTTTCTGTAATGTTCCAGGATATGGGAGCAGTGGGAAGGATACCGGTGCTCGTACCGGTCACCTGGAAGGACGATTTCCCGGTATTCGGAGATGAAGGAAAGGTCCCCGAAAAGCTTGAGATCATCGGAAGCAGACCCAATTATCCGTATGAGCCTCTTTATGTATCGGATAAATTCCTTCCAAAGGAAAATCTTCCCAAGAATAAGCAGCTGGCTCTTCAGTGGGAATGGAACCACAGGCCGGATGATAAGCTCTGGAACCTTCTTCCCGAAGGCGGGCTCGAGATCACGACAGACAAGCTCTGCGTCAACCTGACTCACGCCAAGAACACTCTTACACAGAGAATGCTCTGGCCGGAGTGCGGAGCGGAAGTCACCATAGACGGATCAAAAATGCAGGACGGCGATTATGCGGGACTGTGTGCGCTCCAGAGTTGCTACGGAATGATCGGGCTCTACAGGGAGATGGGAAACTATTACCTTGTGAGAATAGTCAGAAACAGCGAGGATCTCAAAAATGAGAATATCGCAAGAAATGATTATTTCCCCGGAGATGTCACCGACAAGATAAAGCTTGATTCATCATCGGTTATAGTGTATCTCAAAGCAAATTTTGAGGATATGAAGGACAGATTGGATTTCTATTATTATAAAGATGACAAGTTCGTGAAAGTGGGAGGACCCCACAAGATGGAATTCAAGCTGGCTCACTTTACCGGCAACAGATTCGGACTGTGCTGCTTCTCCACCAGAAAAGTCGGCGGTAAAGTGGTTTTCAGTAACTTTAAGTATAATAACTAAGGGCGATCAGCATCATGCCCGACCATCTTCTTGATCTTGGAGTTCTGCTTGCGGTATTCGCTGGGGGAGCAACCTTTCTGCTGCTTAAAGAGCCTGTTGAATGTTGAAATGCTTGAAAAGCCCGAGGATATGGCTACATCGGTGATGGACACCTCCGGGCGTGCAAGCAGAATCTCCGCCTCCTTTATGCGGCGGAAGCACAGATAATCGCTGAAATTATATCCTGTATACTGTTTGAAAAGCCTTGAAAAGTGGAACTTGGAAAAGCCTGTATTGGCAGCGATCTCACCGAGGCTCAGCTCTTCGGTGAAGTGATTGTCGATGTATTCCAGAGTGGCGTTGAACAGATCCACATATTCCTTACGCTTGGTGGGAGGAGTGCCCAGGAACACGTTCTCCTGCTGGGTATAGTTCTCACCCAGCGATATAAACAGCTTAAGTAGCAGAGCCTGTATCGCAAGCTCCGAAAATTCACTGTCTCCGAAGTACTCATTCCTGATCTGGATGAGGATGTTGTAAATGTCGGTGTAGATATTGGGATAATTGACCTCGTTCAAAAGAAGGGGGTGGGAGAGAATGGATGCAATCCTCGCATATCCCCTGAGCTTTGTGATAGAGGAAATATTCATTATGAAGATAAAGCGGCTCCCTGTGGAAGGCGCTATGAGCTCGTGAATTATTCCCGGAGGGATGATGAGGATCTCGGAGGGATTGATTATGAATCTCTCATTGTTACATACGGCGGTAAAGATGTTTTCCGCAGGAACTATTATCTCCAGAGCAGAATGCCAATGGGCATCATAATTGACAGGCTGTTCGTTCAGCCAGATACGGTGCATGCTCTTTGAGTGATATTCAACGATCTCATGACCGTCGGCAACATTCCTCATTCCGGTGAAATCATTGTTGACTGCGTAATATCTTTCTTTTGTGATCATTTCATTACTTGATGTCATCTGCGTAGTAACCTGTATATATATTCAACTTTTGAGGTATATATTCATTAAACTTCTCAAAAATTGCTATTTTCCTCAAATTATATCAACAAGTATACCACAAATTAATCAAAACTGCTAATAAAATTGTACTAAAAAACCTCTTAAAGCTGTCTGAAAATATACAAAAAGGACAATGAGCAAAATTTGAGAAGTTGAAAGCACTATTTAATAAGCACTAAAAAGGGCAGGATTTTATAATCTTTTTAGAATTGTGGATGGAGTATATCATGCCATGCATAAACCAGGCAGGATGAAAAATTTAATACCTCTCGGCCTTGCGGCAGTGATGTGTCTGATGGGAACCGCAGGGTGCACCGAAAGGAATCCGCAGGACGCGGGGAATGCTCCGGAAACAAAGAACGAAGCCGTCGCAGAAGATGAAGAAGTACCGATCTTAAGGGATGCGGTCAGAGAGAATCTGGGAGGTTTCGTCGGATGCGCCGTAACCGGTTCGGAGATCGACGATCCCAAGGTGTGGGATATTATCACCACACATTTCGAGGCAGTTACATTGGGAAACGAATTAAAGCCCGATGCACTTTTCGGATACAGCCTCGGAACCAATCCGGGAACGCAGGAAGATACGGTTGACGGTGAGTCCATCACCGTTCCCAAAATGGATTATTCAAGGGCGGAACGGATTCTTGACAAAATTCTTAAATGGAATGAGGAAAATCCCGACAGAAAACTTATGGTAAGAGGACACGTTCTGGTTTGGCATTCGCAGACACCGGAATGGTTTTTCCATGAGAATTATGACAAGAATGAACCTTATGTAGACAAGGAAACGATGAATAAGCGCCTCGAATGGTACATCAAAACGGTGCTGACGCACTTTACCGGAGAGGACAGCAAATATAAAGACCTTTTCTATGGCTGGGATGTCGTAAATGAGGCGGTGAGCGATGCCACAGGCACATATCGGAGCGATTCCGAGAATCCGAACGAGTCCCTGAGTGAGGACAGGCACGGCAGCAATTCCAGCTGGTGGCATGTATATGAGAGCAACGAATTCATCATCAACGCTTTCAAATACGCCAACAAGTATGCACCGGCCGATCTTGAGCTCTATTACAATGATTATAATGAATGCTCGATAAACAAAAAGAACGGCATCATAGAGCTGCTTAGAGCGGTAAAGGCCGAAGAAGGCGCTCCCGGTGAGGGGACAAGGCTTACCGCCATGGGAATGCAGGGGCATTACGGAATGAGTAGCCCCAGCGACACCGAGATCTACACAGCCATCAAGGACTACGGACGCGAGGTCGGCAAGGTACAGATCACCGAGCTTGATATAAGCGCAAGTGATGATTACGACGGCAGTGAAGAAAAGAAGGAAGAGGAATACGAGAAGCTCCGCAAAAGGTACAACCTGATCTACTATGAGATCAAGAGCGCAAATATGGAGGAATATGTGGACTTTGAAGGGATCACCTTCTGGGGCACGGTAGACCATTATTCCTGGCTGCAGTCGAGATCGAACGTGGGCGGAGGAAATACAACGGGGCTTCCCCAGTGCCCGCTTCTGTTTGACGAGAATTACAAACCGAAATCCTGTTTTTACGTGTTTACAAAATAAAGGGGTGCCGAGATCATTTTAAGCGGCACATCCGGAGGTCGAGATGAACAAAACATTAAAAAAAGTATTAATTGCACTTTTGGTCTTTGCGGTATTTATTGTGGCGGCAGTTCTTCTTTCCAGAAGAAAAGTGGCTGACTTCCACGAAAAATATGAGGGCGCGGATCTGAGTGCCGAGGTTGAAGGCGCAGAGAGAATCGGAACATACGAAAAGTATCTCCTTTCCCATGAAGGCGCCGCATATCCCAAGGAGGATATAGAGGTTGACCTCTATAAATATACGGCCGACGGAAATGTTACCGTTGAAGAAAACTACGAGGGTGTCGAGAAAGCGCTCTTTACCGACACACATTCTGTTGTCACATGGACAGTCAATATTCCCGAGGAGGGATTCTATAATCTTTACATGGAGTATCTCGCAGCCGAGTCAAGAGGCGTTGCTGCAGAGAGAAAAGTCCTTATCAACGACGAACTCCCCTTTGATGATGCTACCAGCATCGAGTTTACCAGAATATGGACCGACAAGGGTCCTGTAAAAATAGACAACCAGGGTAACGAGATAAGACCTACCCAGGTTGAGATATTCGACTGGCAGAATTCCTATTTTGTTGACGACATGGGTTATGTCAATGAGCCCTATCTTTTCTATTTCAACAAGGGCGAGAACAAGATCACCTTTGATGCGATCAACGAGCCTGTTGCAATAAAGAAGCTTGAGGTAAGGGCGGTAAAAGCAAGAGATTCCTATCAGGAATATATAGCTAAGCAGCCCCAGAACTTCTCCAGTACATCTGCGGCAAATTTCTACCTTACTATCGAGGGAGAAGATTCCACAAGGCGTTCCGAGAGCTCACTTTACGCAAAGTATGACCGCTCATCGCCCACCACTTCCCCCAACAGCGTTACCACCACCGTACTCAACTATGTCGGAGGTGATGCATGGAGAAGCAACGGCATGTGGGTTGAGTGGGAATTTGAGGTTCCCGATGACGGCTATTACAACGTTATGATCAAAGCCCGTCAGAACTACGCAAGAGGAAGTGTATCCAACCGCTCCATACTTATAGACGGTGAGATCCCTTTTGCAGAACTTGAAGAAGTATCATTCGATTACAACAATGACTGGGACTGCAAAGAGCTGGCCGACGAGAACGGCACTCCTTACAATATTTACCTCACAAAGGGCAAGCATACAATCCGCATGGAAGCTACCCTCGGAGAGCTCGGAGAGCTCCTTTCGGATCTCGAGAGCTCAACCTACAGGCTCAATCAGATATACAGAAAGCTCCTTGTTTACACCGGAGCAACACCCGACCAGTACCGCGATTACAAGATCGATTCAACATATCCCGAGATCATAAAGGCTATGGATCTTGAGTCGAAAAGGCTTTACAAGCTGGTTGACGATATGGTGGCATACAGCGGACAGAAGGCCGACAACATCGCCACAGCACAGACCATTGCACAGCAGCTTGAGCGTTTCGTTAAGAAGCCTCAGAAGATAACACTTGAGTTTGTCACCTTTAAGGATAATATAACGGCACTCGGTACCGCTTCGCTCAACATGAGCGAGACAAAACTCGACGTGGATTACCTGGTGGTAACCGGAACAGATGTACAACCCGTTAAAGAGAAGAGCAACTTCTTCAAGGCAGCTTTCCACGAGATCAAGTCCTTCGTGGCTTCCTTCTTTGTAGACTACAACTCCGTAGGAGATGTATACGAAGGCGGCGATGCATCGGATGCAATCACTGTATGGGTGCTCACCGGACGTGATCAGGGAACCATCCTTAAGTCCATGATAGATGACGACTTCACACCGAACAGCGGAGTAAAGGTCAATGTGGAGATTGTCGCACCGGATGCTCTGCTTAATGCGGTGCTTGCTGGACGAGGCCCCGATGTGGTTCTTTCCGTAGGTGCGGATCAGCCTGTAAACTATGCGCTTCGTCACGCAGCTGAAGACATCACACAGTTCCCGGATTACGAAGAAGTGCTTTCGCACTATTCGCCCAGCTCCTACGAGCAGTACAGTCTGGACGGACACATATACGGAGTTCCCGAACAGCAGACATTCAACGTAATGTTCTACCGCAAGGATGTGCTCGAGGAGCTTGAGCTGGAAGTACCCGACACATGGGAGGAGCTTATAGAACTGCTTCCCACCATTCAGGGCAACAACCTTTCGATCGGTATCCCCAGCGCGGGCGGAAGCTCATCCAGCGCAGCCGCTTCGACGACCATCGCTTCCAACCAGCCCGACCTTTCACTGTACTTTACGCTCCTTTTCCAGTACGGCGGGGACATGTACAACGAAGCGGGTACAAGCACCACAGTCGATACCGAGGCAGGAATCGAAGCATTTGACGATTATGTAAGATATTTCAACGACTACGGAATTCCGGTATACTTCGACTTTATCAGCCGTTTCCGTTCGGGCGAGATGCCGATAGGTATCGCAGCATACTCGACCTACAATACACTGATGGTATCGGCACCCGAGATCAGAGGTCTTTGGGACTTCACGCTGATCCCCGGAACCGAGAAGGTGGATGCAAACGGCGAGACCTACATCGACAGAAGTGATTTCATCACCGGTAATGCCACCATGATGCTCGCGAATGACGATCAGGATATGAAGAACAAGTCGTGGGAGTTCATGAAGTGGTGGGCAAGCGTTGATACACAGGTACGTTTCGGCCGTGAGATCGAGGCTCTGCTCGGAGCTTCCGCAAGATACAACACCGCAAACCGTGACGCGTTCTCGATGCTCTCATGGAGCATGGATGATATCGAAGTGCTTGCGGCCCAGTGGGATCAGACAAGGGGAATCAGAGAGGTTCCCGGCGGATACTACACCGGACGTCATCTTGCAAATGCGGTCCGCAAGTGCATCAACGATAAGGATGACACCAGAGAGACGATAATCGACTACTCGATCAAGATAGACGAAGAGATCACCAAGAAACGTAAAGAGTTCGGCATGCCGTATGAAGAATAAACTATCTTAAGCGAAGTACAATTCGGGTAAGAGAGGACTAAGAGGATTAAAATGAAAGAGAACAGTAACGGCTATTTACAAAAGTATTTCACCCTCCGGAAACACAATTTCAAGGTTGCCTTAAAGAAGATGAAGGCCAGCAAAAACTGCTACATTTTCCTGGCACCTTATGCAATAATCTTCACAATGTTCTATGTGTTCCCGGTTGTGGCGTCGATCTATTTCAGCTTCACGTATTACAACATACTTGAGCCGCCGAGATTCATCGGGCTTAACAACTACATCAGCCTTCTTCTGGAGGACGACATATTCCTGATAGGTATCAAGAATACGCTGATCATAGCGGTCGTCACCGGACCTTTGGGATACATAATGTCGTTCCTGTTCGCGTGGCTGATAAACGAGCTTCCCAGATGGGTACGAAGCGTTGCGGTCGTAGTTTTCTACGCTCCCTCGATCGCCGGTAACTGTTTCGTTATCTTCTCTGTATTCTTCAGAGGAGATGCTTACGGATATGTAAATGCCTTCCTGATGAATATCGGGATCATCGATAACCCGATATTCTGGCTCACCGATCCGAAGTGGATGCTTCCGGTATGTATGCTGGTCATCCTGTGGATGAGCCTCGGAACCGGATTCCTTTCATTCGTTGCAGGCCTGCAGGGCGTAGACAGAGCCCAGTTTGAAGCCGGCTACATGGATGGGATCAAGAACCGCTGGCAGGAACTTTGGTACATCACCCTTCCCAACATGAAGCCCATGCTTATGTTCGGTGCGGTCATGTCCATCACACAGGCCTTCGGCGTCTGCGATGTAACGATGCAGCTCTGCGGATATCCCAGTACGGACTACGCCGCAAGAACGATTGTAACCCACCTTTTCGACTACGGTTTTTCAAGATTTGAGATGGGTTACGCCTGCGCGATCGCTACGATACTGTTTTTGATGATGATCCTTACAAATAAGGCAATTCAGAGTTTGCTTAGGAGAGTAGGAACCTGACAATGAGTAAAAAGAGAAAGAAAGAAATCGAAGAAAAACCTTACCGCAAGCCGCTGGTCAAGAAAAGAAAGCCCAACAGGTCAATAGCCGGTGATATAGCGCTTTATCTTTTCCTTTTACTCGTGGCAGCGATAATGGTATTCCCCATCGTTTATGCGGTAAATGCTGCACTTAAGCCTCTGGACGAACTTTTCATGTTCCCTCCGAGGATATTTGCGAAGAACCCCACCATCAACAACTTCGCGGATCTGTTTGTCACGATGGGTAAATCGTGGGTAACCTTTTCAAGATACCTGTTTAACACCGTGTTCATCACAGCAGTGGGAACCGCAGGGCATCTTATGATCGCATCCATGGGTGCATTCGTGCTCGCAAAGTACGATTTCCCCGGCAACGCTTTCTTCTTCAAGATCGTTACCGTTGCGATGATGTTCTCATACTACGTTACCGGTATTCCCAACTACATCCTTATCAACAAGCTGGGATGGATCGATACATACTGGGCTATAATCATTCCCGCATTTGCATCGCCCATGGGACTCTTCCTTATGAAGCAGTTCATGGAGGGCTTGCCAACATCGCTGATAGAAGCGGCCAAGATAGACGGTGCAAACGAGTGGAAGGTATTTTTCCGGATAGTAATGCCCAACGTTAAGCCTGCATGGATGACACTTATCATCTTCTCGGTACAGGGTCTCTGGAACAACAGAGCATCGACATTTATCTATTCCGAGGAGAGAAAGACCCTGGTATTCGCACTCCAGCAGATACAGGCCGGAGGTATAGCGAGAACAGGACAGGGCGCAGCCGTTCTGGTAGTCGTAATGATAGTGCCCATACTTATATTCATATTCTCCGAGAGCCAGATCCTTGAAACAATGGCAAGCTCCGGACTGAAGGATTAACACTTTAACCTTAAAGAGGTAAGCTATGAAGAACAAGATTATTCGAATCGCCCTCGGCATCGCCGGAGCAATTGCGTTAGCCGCAACATTGCCGGCCACAGCCAAAGCGGCGGAGAGCAATTACACATACACATATGATTACTGGGGAGATGTACAGGAGTGTCCCGATACATACTCGGTAGTAAAGGTATTCACATACAAGGACCTGGGAATAAAGACTAATCTTAAGAATCCCGAATCGCTCTATGTGTACGGCAATATGCTCTATATCTGCGATACCGGCAATAACCGCATCATCGTTCTCGAGAGGATCGATGAAGATGAATTCGCTTATGTTGATGAATTCAGTAGCATAAAGGGTTCAGACAAGAACGATCTGAACGCTCCCGCGGACATCGCTATCAGCGAAGAAGGCGACATTTTCATTGCCGACAGAGGAAACGAAAGAATAGTCAAGGTTGACAAGGACTTGAATTATCTGATGGAATTCACCAAGCCCATTGACCTTTCCATAGCTGACGATCTGGTGTTCCAGCCGGATAAGATCGTTATCGATACTGCAGGTCGTGTGTACTGCTCGGCCATCGGTATCAACAAAGGCCTTGTTAAATACGAAGCTGACGGTGTATTCTCCGGATTCATCGGTGCAACACCTGTTGCTTACGACTTTACCGATTATCTTTGGAAAAAATTTGCTTCCCAGGAACAGAGAGCCAAGATGGAATCCTTTGTTCCCACGGAATACGATAACGTGTATATGGATAAAGAAGGCTTCATCTATGCATGCGCCGGAGGACAGAAGGAAGAGGACCTCGATGCCGAGACAGTTCAGGCTGTACGCAAGATCAACATGTTAGGTTCCGATATCCTTGTCCGGAACGGCGATTACCCCATATACGGAGACCTCTACTGGGGCGGAGGCGGCGGAATCACCGGCCCCTCATATTTCACGGATGTCACCGTTCTCGACAATGATGTTTACATATGCCTCGACAAAAACAGAGGACGTCTTTTCGGATATGACGATCAGGGACGCAACATTTTCTGCTTTGGCGGAAACGGAAACATGGAGGGATACTTCAGAAGACCCGTGTCTCTCGAGCATATGGGCAACGACCTGATGGTACTCGATCAGCTCGACAATGCAATCACCCTGTTTATCCCCACAGAGTTCGGAAACCTTATCTACACCGCAATGGATCAGTTCGATCACGGTGAGTATGATGAGGCTCAGGCAACATGGGAAAAGGTTAAGGTGCTGAACGGTAACTACACTCTTGCGTATATCGGAATAGGCCGTTCGCTCCTGCGCAATGAGCATTACAGAGAGGCAATGGATTATTTCGAGCTCAAATATGATGACGAGAATTATTCCAAGGCATACGGACAGTACCGTAAAGGATGGATCAAAGCAAATATAGGATGGATAATCGCCGTTCTTCTTGCCATCTTCCTGATCCCTCTTGGAATAGGAAAGATAAAATCCATCAAGCACGAGATAGATATAGCGGACATATTCAGGGTTTAGGAAGTACCATGCGCCGCCCGGCGTCCGGATCACAAATTATCCCGATAAACCGGGATAATACAGGAGAAAGCCATGTTCAAATCGTTAACCAAAAAAGAGACTTATATCAAATACCTTAAGTCACTCAAGTTCGGGTTTTATTGCATGACACACCCGCTTGACGGCTTCTGGGATCTGACTCATGAAAAGAGAGGAACCTACGCAGCAGCCAACACGATACTTTTCGTCACGATCCTTATAAGGATACTGAAGCTGCGCTATACAAGTTTCCTTTTCATACAGGTATATTGGGAGGACATCAATATCTTCCTGTATATCGCAAGTATCCTGTTCCCACTGGCATTGTGGGTCGTCGGAAACTGGGCACTTACCACACTGTTTGACGGCAAAGGCCGTCTGGGACAGGTGTATATGGCAACCTGCTACGGGCTCCTTCCTTATCCCGTGTTCCAGTTGCCGCTTATGATCGCCAGCAACTTTGTCACGATCGAGGAAGGTCAGTTCTATTCGGTGCTGAGCGTCATATCCCTTGTGTACTGTGCGTTCTTGATAATCGCGGGCATGGGACAGATACATGATTTCTCGATGGGAAAGAATATACTGTTTACCATCGCTTCACTTTTTGCAATGCTGGTAATGATATTCATATTGATGATATTCTTCAGCATGATCACACAGGGCGTTTCATACTTCATCTCCCTCGGTAAAGAGATGATGTTCCGAATATAAAGCATTTAAGATTTAGAAATAACACAACCTATCAGGGATTGGAGTTGTCATGAAGAAAGAAAAAAAGGTTTTGACCGAGGCACAGGTCGAAAAGAGAAAAGAATTATTTGACTTCCTCAAGGGACTTATATTTCCTACCGCGCTCATAGCAGTAATAGCGCTGGCTATTTTCCTTGTAGTCAAATTTGTTAATCCCGAAACGGAATATATGAAGGTGGATCCCTATGCTCCGGATGAAGAGCTGACGGAACCCATAGTGCTGGAATCGGAAGGGCTGATCTTCACAATGGATCCTCTCACCACACATTTTACCGTAGAGCAGAAGTCCAACGGAAAGGTTTGGTCATCTTATATTGAGGATGCGGAAAGCGATGAGATGGCTCTCGCAAGCGAAAAAGGAAAGATGAGTTCGAACCTGGTCCTTTCTTATGCGATCGTTACCGGTCTTGAGACGGTCTATGACAGCTACACATACAGTGTTAAGAATAATATCTACCACGTTGAAAAAGATGGCGATACCGTTAAAGTATTCTATTCAATGGGTAGTGTTGAGAAGGA
This sequence comes from Lachnospiraceae bacterium UBA3632, assembly GCA_002373975.1. Classification (GTDB taxonomy): domain Bacteria; phylum Bacillota; class Clostridia; order Lachnospirales; family Lachnospiraceae; genus AC2028. The sequence continues at coordinate 39,960 of DFKZ01000099.1, forward strand.
ATATATCATTCCTTCCATCATAAAAGCGGCGGATTTCGAGGCATACCTCGACAAGTTTGATTCAGGTGTAAGAGATACCGCCAAGGACGCATACAAGAAATACGATATCGATAATCTTAAATCCGGTGATAACAAGGACGATGTACTTGAACAGTTCCCTATTGCTGCCAAGGAAGTTATCTACGTTCTGCGTGATACCACCAAAGAGGCGAGAAAAGAAAAGCTCGAAGCGGCATTTGCTGCAGCCGGATATACATACGACGATTACCTTGCCGACATGGAGCTGGGTACGGTAGAAAAAAAGGACGACAAGCCCGTATTCAATGTTGAGATGGACTTCAGACTTGAGGGAAATGACATGGTGGTCGAGATCCCCTTCAGCTCTCTCAAGTACAATCCTTCGATGCCGATATACACACTTTCGCCCCTTCCTTATTTCGGAGCGGCGAGCAGGGAAGATGAAGGATATATGTTCGTTCCCGAAGGCGGCGGAGCGATCATCAACTACAATAACGGTAAAACTTCCCAGAGCGACTACTATGCCAATGTCTACGGATGGGATATGGGTCTTAGAAGACAGTACGTCATCCATAACACCAGAGCATACTTCGGAGTGTTCGGACAGTCCCGTGATGACAGCTCTTATATCTGCATCCTTGAGGATGGTGCATCCTATGCATCAGTCAGAGCATTCATAAGCGGAAGACAGAACACATACAATTTTACCAATGCACTCTACTCAATATGTGCGAGAGAACAGTATGATATCGGAGATATCGCAAACTCTGATGTATATGCATACTCCACCAAGCTTCCCCAGGATGAGAGCATAGTACAGAGATACCGCTTTGTGGACAGCCCCGACTATGTCGACATGGCATACGCTTACAGGGATTATCTCGAGACAGAGTACGGCCAGTATATGACACTTAACGATTACACCGAAGCTCCCCTTACGGTTGAGCTCGTAGGTGCCATCGACAAGATACAGCAGGTTATGGGTGTGCCGGTATCAAGGCCCCTCAAGCTCACAAGCTTTAACGAGGCTTCGGATATCATAACAGACCTAAGCTCGCAGGATGTGGGACACCTTTCCGTTAAGCTCACCGGCTGGTGCAACGGAGGAGTAAGCCAGAAGCTTCTCAAGCGTGTAACGCTTGTAGCGGCATTGGGAACACAGAGAGATCTCAAGAACCTCTGTAAGACCGCAAAAGATAACGGCGTAGACCTTTATCTTGACGGTATTACCCAGTACGAGCACAACAGCAATATCTTTAACGGATTCTTCAGCTATCGTGATGCCGCAAGGCTCCTTACGAGAGAGCGCGCGGAGCAGTACAACTTCAGCCATGTAACATACAAGGCCAGAGAGGGATTCAAGAGCTATTACCTGCTCCACACACCTCTTGCCATGAGAATGGCGGACAACCTTGTAAAGCAGGCTGTTAAGTATGGTACCGGAGTGTCGTTCCAGGATATCGGAATGGACCTTTCATCCGATTACTACCGCAAGGATCCTCACAGCAGAGAAAACACCAAGACACTCAACACGGATCTGCTCAAGACTCTTGATGACAAGAATACAAAGCTCATGGTAAACATGGGTAACGATTATGCGGTTCCTTATGCAGATGTGGTTACCAATATGGACCTTAAGGGCAGCGGATACACTGTGCTTGACGAGGAGGTTCCCTTCTATCAGATAGCGGTTCACGGATATGTTAATTACACCGGATACCCGGTAAACATTTCCGGCAATGATGAGGAAGAAGTGCTGATGAGCGCGGAGTACGGAGCGGGCCTCAACTTCACACTCATGAGCGAGAGCAGCTTTACTCTTCAGAAGACTCTCTATCCCGAGTATTACGGATCCGAGTATGCATCATGGAAGGATCGCGTGCTCAGTATCTGCACAAGATATAACAGAGAGCTCGGCCACACCTTCAACCAGGAGATGACCGGCCACGAGATTCTCTCTCCTTATGTAAGATGCACAACTTATGCCGATGGCACAAAAGTATATGTCAATTACGGATTCGCCGAGGATTACACCGCAGAGGACGGAACGGTTGTAAAGGCAAGAGATTATACAGTAGTCAGATAAACTGGGATTAGGTAGATTACGATGGAAAAGAGAAAAGAAATGAAAAAGAAATCAAAGATCAGACTGACCGGACTTGAAAAAAGAAAAGCGATCGCGGGTTATATCTTCATAGCCCCCTTCATATTCGGTTTCCTTGTATTCATGGTCAGGCCGCTGTTCCAGTCGCTATACATGAGCTTCTGTAATGTAGACCTCGGAGCGGCAAAATTCGAGATGACTCTGACCGGGTTTGATCAGTATTTCTGGGCTTTCAGAGTAGATCCGGATTATTCGAGGGCATTGGTGGAAGAACTCGTGAGAATGGTCATCTATTCCCTTGCTATTATAGTATTCAGCTTTTTCGTATCGCTGATCCTCAACCAGAAGTTCAAGGGAAGAGCACTTGTAAGAGCAATATTCTTCCTTCCTGTTATCCTTTCATCGGGCGTTATGCTTGGACTTGAATCAAACAATCAGCTGATAGCCAACCTGCAGCAGACGATCGAGGACGCAGGAGCCTCCACGGTGAGTATCACTGATGGACTCGAAACTATCTTGCGAACCACCGGCGTCGGAGTAAGAGCCTTTGAAAAAGTCTTCGAAGTAATCGATAACATATATGATGTAGCGCTTGCATCCGGTATTCAGATCATCGTATTCCTCTCCGGACTTCAGACTATTCCGAGAAGCATGTACGAGGCTGCCGATATCGAGGGATGTACTGCCTGGGAGAGTCTCTGGAAGATCACATTCCCTTCCATCAGTTCACTCTTCCTTGTTAACTGGGTTTACACTGTAGTTGACTTCTGCATGAGATCCGATAACGCAGTAATCGAAAAGATCCAGAAGATCATGATCCAGAACCAGAACTACGGTGCCGCTTCGGCCATGACATGGGCATATTTCCTGATAGTCATAGCCTTTGTCGGAATCACTTCATTTGCAATATCAAAGGGGGTTTATTACAATGACTAAAACCAAGACCAAGATTGCCAAGGAGGGATTCTGGGAGAGAAACCGCAAATCCGAAGGTTACCTCTTAAAGAAAAAAGCAAGCCAGATATTCGTGAGCATAGTAAGATTCATTCTTCTTTTCGGACTGTGTTTCCTTATCCTTCAGCCTCTGCTCAACAAGATATCAGTCAGCTTCATGACCGAGAGTGATCTGTTCAACCCGATAGTAGTATCGATCCCCGTTCACTTTACGCTTGATAACTACAAGCTTTCGGCAGAGATCATGAACTACGGAAAGTCCTTTGTGAACTCACTGGTCATTTCGATAACGGTATCGATCCTGCAGATAGCGGTATGTACATTCGTGGGATACGGATTCGCAAGATTCAAATTCCCGTTAAAGAAGCTGTGGTTTGCATTCGTAATGCTTGTGATCGTTGTTCCGCCCCAGGTAATATCAAACTCTCTGTTCCTTCACTTCAGATTCTTTGATATTTTCGGTCTGATAAGACTGATAACCGGAAGCTCGCTCAACCTTAGGGGATCGGTGCTCCCGTACTATCTTATGAGTATCGGGTGCATGGGACTTAAGAACGGACTGTATATCTACATGATAAGACAGTTCTTCAGGAACATCCCCAACGACATGGAAGAGGCTGCCTACGTCGACGGCTGCGGAATGGTAAAGACCTTCCTCACCATCATGCTTCCGGAAGGAAAGCCCATCATCACATCCTGCTTCCTCTTCGCATTTGTATGGCAGTGGACTGATGGATTTTATTCCAAGATGTTCCTCGGAAATATCTCGCTCGTAAGTATGAGTATCGCACGTATCGTTGACTCTCTGGGAGCATATATGCAGAGACTCCTGGGTGTTACGGTCACGATCTCCGTGGCGTATTCCAACTGTATCCTTTCGACAGGTACTCTGATGGTCATCGGGCCTGTAGTAATCCTGTATCTCTTTGCACAGAGACAGTTCGTTGAAAGTATCAGTTCAACAGGTATCAAGATGTAAAAAAAATACCTGAAAAAATGTCATAATTTTTCAAGGAAATGCGGTTCAAAGTTGTATATTTTGAAATATTATGATATAATGATTTTTGGTATCATGTTTTGCCGGACTCCCGGAAAAGTTCGACAGAACGTAATATATATTTCAATATGGAGGGTAAAGTATAATATGAGAAAGAAAATGACCGCAAGGGTTCTTTCCGTAGCTCTCTCCGCAGCAATGGTAATGAGCATGGCAGCATGTTCAAACGGCGGCGGATCAGGTAAGGGTAAGAAGGGTGCTGACAAGTACACAATCTACACCGATGCAAACGGAAAAACCGTTGACCTCGGTGGCATGGAGATCATCATGCGTGACTGGTGGACCAATCCCGATGATTACTTCATGACCAATCCTAAGAACGAGTATGATGAGGCTCGTAAAGAGTACATCGAGTGGGCTCAGGAGACCTACAACTTCACATTCAAGGAGCAGGCTATCTCCGATTGGGGTTCAACTCCTCAGGACTTCGTAGACTATGCTACCACCGGCGGCGATGAGAACTACATATTCGTCCTTCGTGATGATGCAGCTATCGCTCAGGCTATGGCAACTGGTCTTATGTATGATCTTTCTACTCTTGACTGCCTTGACTTCTCAGACAGCAAGTTCCAGGCTAACATGCTCCACGAGCAGTACGGATTCAAGGGCGGCATCTATGCTATGTACGCAGGCGTTTCCGAGCCTCGTGACGGTCTCTTCATCAACGAGAATATCCTTAAGGATGCAGGTGTTGACGTAAATGAGATCTATGATGCACAGAAGAACGGAACCTGGACATGGGATAAGTTCACCGAGATCATGGACAAGGTTCAGGTTGATAAAGATAACGACGGCGTAAATGATATCTGGGGCTTCACCGGTAATACCGGATCCTTCACATCTGACTGCGTATATTCTAACGGCGGTGAGTTTGTTGGTAAGGATGCTAACGGATACACATACGGCCTTGATGATTCCAAGACACAGGCTGGTCTTCAGTTCTCTGCTGATATTCAGGCTAAGTATTTCATGCCCAGACCTGAAGGAGCTGCTTGGGACTACTACAAGGAAGAGTTCCTTAACGGTACTGTTGCATTCTGCTGTGACGGCTTCTATGCAGGCTGCCAGGGCAGCTACTTCGCAGAGCCTTCTTTCGACCTTGGCTTCGTTATGATTCCTGCAGGCCCCAGCGGAAAGCTTGTTAACTGCTGGTCCAACAACCCTGTTGCAATCCCTGCTTGCTATGATGCAGACAAGGCTTGGAAGCTCGCATTCGCATGGAACGTTTACACTGACGATCCTGCAGGATACGAAGGATACAACGGACAGCTCTCAAGAGCACGTCTCGGTGCATTCGACGACAGAGCTTGTGACGAGACAGTTCCTATGATGAGCGAGAAGGAGCACGGCATGATTTCTTACGCAGGAATGGTTCCTGAGCTTGAAGCAGGCCCTACACTCATCTGGAACATCTACGGTGGAGCAGATGTTTCTGCAGCTATCGACGGCGCTGCTGAGAGCTGGAAGAGCTTCATCGCAGCTGCTAACGCTAGATAATCATTTAGCTTAGATAGTTTAATAATAATTTAATCAATAAAAAGAGACGGTTTTTTCCGGAGCCGTCTCTTTTTTTGTGCTTAAGATGAATTCGTTTATTTTGCGCAAAATATGAGCAGAAAATTATAAAAAAAACATAGAAAGAGTAGTCTGGAAATCAAAAGAAATATAAAGTAATATTTGGATTTTAATGAAAGAATGGCCCACTATGTTAAGAGGGCGAAACGTATCATCATGAAGATTAACATTAAGTACAAAAAACTGAAGACAGCAATGGTCTCAATAGCGCTTTTGTCAGCATTTTTTCTGAGCTCATGTGCGGTGCCGGAGGAGGAGCCTGTGATCATCCTCGAAGAGGGTGATGACTCGCTGGATTATGTCCTTGTCACATGCACGTATGACGATATCATTGCCACAAGGAAAATGGAATGTACGTATAAAAAGGATGATGAACAGGAAGTATATTTCCCTGTGAGCGGAAAAGTGATCGACAAGGTATTTGTTGATGTGGGATCAGAAGTAAAAAAGGGCGATGTGCTGGCAAGGCTTGATATAGGAACTCTTGAAGCGGATATAGCATATTACGAGTATTCAATCAAAAAGAACGAACTTCAGCTTGGATATATAGACGAAGAAGAGAATCTGTCCATTCAGGATATGATCCTTGACTGCTATGTGAGAAAGATCACAAACGGAGAGATGCTCGAAAAAAGAGTGGAAGCTCTGAAAAAGCAGAACGAGCAAAAGAGACAGAGTCTTAACGATACTCTTGAATTTGACAGAAGAAAGCTTGCCGCACTCAGAAAAGAGTATGCGCAGAGCACTGTGGTGGCTGAGTTTGACGGAAAGGTCAGCGAGATACTGGAGAATCTTGAGGGATCGACATCGAATATAGAAAAATGCATTATGAAGATAGTCGATAATTCAGAGGGCTTTTTTGAGACGAAGGATCAGGATCAGGCGAAGTATTTTGCCGAGGGTGAGACTGTTCCCATGCGGATAATAACCGGAAGCGGCAAAGGAGATTATGAATTGATCCCCGATGCCATGGACGAATGGGGAGAGACACAGAGATTCAGGATCTTTTCCGGAGATAACGCAGAGGAACTTGAAGCAGGCGTTAAGGGAGAGATCATATTCCCGATCGAGAAAAAAGAAAATGTGCTCTGTCTTCCCAGGGAATGTATCTACAAGGCGGGAAGCGACAGTTATGTATATGTGCTTGATGATGAGGGAATGAGGCAGGTCAAGTGGATCGAGACCGGCCTTGAGGGGGATGAAAAAGTCGAGATCACAAGTGGTCTCGAAGACGGAGAGAAGGTAATCAGACGTTAAATGAAGTCACACAGTTTTAGTAAAAAAATATATGCAATGATCCTTTCATTTGCACTTGCTGCCGCATCACTGACGGGATGTGCTTCCGATGACGACGGCAGAAATGATGACATCACTCTGCTTGATCCGGTCAGCGTATCCGTGTCCAGCGAGGTGGTTTCAAGAAGGGATATCTATAATGCGAAGGTGGTATCTGCCATTGTCTGCCCGAAGGTGACCGAGGGCTCGTTTGAAAGATCCATCAATTTTTCGTCATACGTAAAAATGCCCGGCGAATTTGTTGAGTCCGGGGACCCTGTTATCACCGGGGATACCAAAGCTATCGATAAGCAAATCAAGGAACTTACAAAGTCCATCAGAAAGATGGAGACAAATTATAATGAGACCATCGCCGATCTTCGCAAGGATGAAGAAGAAAAGAAAGCCACATATGAATGGGACGAAGAGTTTATAAAGGATCTTGAGGGACAGGCTCCGGAAAAGGCTGATCCGAAGTACGAAGAATGGAAAGCCTATTTTGATTATCGGGATGCTTTATACCGCGACTCCATCATGGCTTACGAGTGGGCAAAGCTTGAACGCAAGGAGACAGAGGAACAGTATAACCTCGAGCATTCTTATCAGCTTTCGAAGCTTAACGAGCTTAACAGACAAAAGAATGAGCTCATGCTTCTTTCGGAAGTATCGGGTGAAGTGGTGGCTCTCGGATTCTGGAATTACAACAATTATATAAGGTATTATGAACCCGGTGACTACATAAATAAAAACACAGTCGGTGTTGCAGTGGGAGATACCTCGATCAAGCAGCTTCGCTGTGAATTTGTAAGCCAGGGAGATGTAAATAAAGCACAGGATATATATGCGATCGTTAACGGCAAGCGCTACGAAGTGCAGTATCAGTCCATGAGCACCGAGGAGTACAAAAAGCTTCTGGAAAAGAATGATGTTGTTTACGGCACCTTTACCATAGACGATCCTTTGGGAGAAGTTAACTTCGGAGACTATGCCGTTATCGTTATGATAAACGAAATGAAAAAAGGCGTTCTCTGTGTTCCCAATTCAGCCGTAGGGACAGCAAACGGAGAGAGCTATGTTTACGTTGCCGAAGGTGAATCCTACAAGGAGCGCACCATTAGAACCGGAGCATCCGACGGAGCATATACGGAGGTGCTTTCAGGCGTGGAAGAGGGAGAAGTGGTAAAGGCCGACTTCCATGTTAAGAACGGTGCAAGGACCACCACCCTTCAGAGGGGAAGTATCAGCAATAAATTCACCTCATCGGGATATCTTTACTATCCTTCACCTAAAAGGATCGAGAATCCGGTGGAATACGGGATCACCTATATTGACGAGATATGTGTAAAGAGATATCAGGAGGTCATCGAGGGACAGGTGATCGCCAGAGTACATGTAGTGCCCGATCAGATTGAGATAGACAGAAATGACCGCCAGCTTCTGCGACTTAATCAGAGGCTTGCGGAGCTCGTGGAAAAGGGAGAGGAAGAAAACAAAGCCCAGATCCGTGATCTGAGAGAACAGATAGCCGATGTGAGCGAGCTTTTGACCGACATGAGAAATGATGCGAAGGTTACGGAGATAGTGGCATTTTCCGGCGGTATCATCACCGATGTTCTTGATGCGGAGGCCGGGGACCTTTTAAAGTCGGGCGATGCAGTGGCAAGACTTTCGGATGAGAGCTCAAGTTTTATCGTAGTGCAGGATGAAGACAAAAAGCTTTCAAAGGGAAATAAGGTTAATGTGACTTATACAGGTCCCGACGGAAATAAAGCCGTGGTGGAAGGCGAAGTAGTCACTGCCAATGCGATGACTCTCAGCAAAGATTTACAGGCAGATTTTGCACTTGTCAGACTGCCTGCCGATGTTGTTGCGATCATTTCCGGAACAAATCAGGATTCAAGCGGATGGTGGAATATCACCTGGCTTGAAGTGGAGGCTACTTTAAGGAGCATGGACAATGTTATCCTGATCCCCAAGAGTGCCGTATATGAAGTGAAGGGCTCGACCTATGTCACCGTGCGTGATGACAACGGAGCTCTCAGAATGGTCAGCTTTATCGCAGGGGGAAGCGACCTTGAGAATTACTGGGTCGCAGAAGGCCTTGAGGAGGGGATGACGATATGCTGGGAATAAGTTTACTTAAGATGTGGCATAAAAAATGGATGAACCTGAGCCTGCTTCTGGGCTGCATCCTTCTGGTGGCCACTGCAGTCAGTTTCCCGCTCTATCAGGAAGCTGCATACGACAGAATGCTTCAGGATGAATTCAATTATTTCCTGAGCTCAAGGGGAGAATGGCCCGCACAGCTTAATATGTCCATCGTTTCCAAGAAGGATAAAGGGGGCGCCTCGATAAGTGCAATGGAGGAGCTCCTTCCCGATGTTTATGATGATTTCGGCGTAAAGGAAAAAGAGACGATTTATTACTATGCGCTTCAGAGGAACGGTATACATTCCGAGATGCTCAGAAATGATGCCGAGGATCTGTATGCCAAGCTTGCCGCCAAAACCGGCATTGAAGACCATGTCAGGATGGTAAGCGGTGAGATGTATTCACAGTCGGGACTTACCGAAGACGGCGCGATAGAAGTAGTTATCAGTCAGGACTGCATGGTCAAGCAGGGATATATCCTTGGAGAGACCATCTGCTTTGACGCTCTTACAACCTACGAAAACGAGCCTTTAAGACTCTATATCAAGGGTGTGTTTGACAAGAGCGATGAAGGCGATTTCTATTGGATGGAAAAGCAGGGAGAATTAAATGAAGTCTGCTTTATGAATATGGACCTTTTCAGGTCGATGTTCACGGGGGAAAAGGCGGGTGGATTCTCCATCAACTGCTATTATTATGCGATGTTTGATTACAACTCGCTGAAAGCCTCCGATATGGGACGCATCTCAAATATGATGGATTACTATCTGTATGACAGTGATTATTCGTCCGTTATCGACAGCCCGCTTCTTGCAGAGCTTATTGAGGATTATAACAACAAGCATTCCAGGATCTCGGCAACACTCATCATTCTGCAGATACCTGTACTTATCATGCTTGCAGCATTCCTGCTCATGATCTCGGGACAGATGTACGAGATGGAGAGAAATGAAATATCAGTAATAAAGAGTCGTGGAAGCTCAAGAGCGCAGATATTCAGGATGTATCTCTTCCAGGGAGTGGTGCTGGTGATCGGCGGCGCCGCACTGGGAATTCCCTTGGGAATGGCTATGAGCAGGCTACTGGGAGCTGCAAGGAATTTTCTTATCTTCGACTTTTCGGAAAAGCTTGCCGTGCGCTTCACTCCTTTTGCTGCAATTTATGCCGGAGGCGCGATGCTTTTAGGGCTTGTATGCCTTACTGTTCCCGCGATCAGGCACAGCCGCGTATCCATAGTTAATCTCAAGCAGCAGAAGGCTCTTAAGAAAAAGAGCTTCTGGGAAAAGATATTCCTGGATGTTATATGTATAGCCATAGCCGGATACGGTTATTACAATTTCCGCAGAAATTCCGCCTCCATGGCTGAGAGCGTACTTACCGGAAAAGCGCTGGATCCGCTTCTGTATCTGAGCTCTTCGCTTATGATAATAGGTCTGGGACTGCTGTTTTTAAGACTGCAGCCGCTTATTCTGAAGCTGATCTTTACAATAGGCAAAAAGCGCTGGAAGCCTGCCGCATTTGTATCCTTTATGGAAAATGTCAAGAACGGGCGCAAGCAGCAGCTGATCATGCTCTTCCTCATAATGACCGTGTCGCTGGGCATGTACCACTCCGCAGTAGCACGCACTATAGTAGAGAACACCATCCGGAACACTGATTACAAGGACGGATGTGATCTGGTGCTCAAGGAGGTCTGGACCGCCATAACCGACAGCAACGGGGCCGCCACGGGCGGATATGTGGTTCCGGATATGGAAAAGTATGTGTCTGCCGACTTTATCGACAGCTACACCAAAGTCATCAATCTCGATTCTGCCAAGGTTACCGGAGTACAGGGCGGGGATGTGAATGTCAGACTGATGGGTATCAATACCAAGGAGTTTGGACGAATCACATATGTGGACAAAAGACTTCTCGGAAAGCATTATTATGAGTATCTGAATGAACTGGCAGTGTCGGAAAACGGCCTTATCGTATCCTCCAATTTCAGGGATAAGCTTGGCCTTAAGGTGGGTGATACCATTTCTTATTCCGTAAGCAATGTGGGAAGCGCAAGCGGTGTGATCATAGACTTTATCGATTATTTCCCTGCCTACGCACCCGAGACCATGACTCAGAAGCCGGACGGAACGGTCGATACCGAGGCAAATTATATCGTGATAGGGCATTATGATTATATGTCCGGAAAGCTTGGACAGGTACCCTATGAAATATGGGCAAGCCTCAAAAAGAATGCCGATGAGAATGCCATCTATGACTGGATAAGGGAAAACGATGTGCGCCTCACAAAATATATAAACCGTGTCAAGGATCTGGATGATGCCAGAAGCGATCCGCTCCTTCAGGGAACAAACGGTGTCCTTACCATGGGATTTGTGGTAACGCTTCTTCTGTGCGGAGTGGGATATCTTATCTACTGGATAATGGCACTTAAGGAAAGAGAGCTTGTATTCGGCGTGCTGCGCGCATCCGGATTCCATAAAAAAGAGCTCTTCCACATGCTGATAAATGAGCAGATCTTCTGCGGGCTTTTCTCAATCCTGGCAGGCTTTGGAATAGGCAAGCTCACATCATTTTTGTTCGTGCCTATCCTTCAGAAGGCATATGCGACGACGGATCAGATCCTGCCTATGACTCTGATAACCAATCAGTGGGATCTGATAAGGCTCATCGCGGTGATCGTCACGATGATGACAGCATGCCTTGCATTCCTTACAGTCATGCTCTTTAGAATGAATGTGGCAAAAGCACTTAAGCTTGGAGAAGAATAAAAACGATATGAGTAACAATGTTATAGAAGTGCAAAATGTGTCAAGAGCCTTCCCGGTACCGGGGGGTGAGTTCTGGGCGCTGAAAAAGATAAATGCGGAAGTCCCCGAGGGATCATTTGTGATCCTTAAAGGACGTTCAGGATCGGGTAAGACCACGCTTTTAAACCTTATATGTACGCTGGATAAACCCACAGAAGGGATAATCAAAATAGACGGAACCGATGTGTCGACTCTTTCGGATTATGAGAAGGAAGAGATGAGACGCAGCAAGATGGGTTTTGTGTTCCAGTCGGTATCTCTTATCCCTTCCCTCAATGCCTTTCAGAATGTGGAGTTTTCCATGAGAATGGCGGGAATTAAGCCCGGCCGCGAAAGAGATGCCCGGGTTGAAGAATGCCTGAGGCTTGTGGGACTGGGTAACCGCATGACCCATATGCCGGCGGAGATGTCCGGAGGTGAGCAGCAGAGGGTGGCGATAGCACGAGCCCTTGCTCATAAGCCGAGATTGCTTCTGGCGGATGAGCCCACAGCGGAGCTTGACAGCGCTATGGCTGCGAGAGTGGCTCAGCTCTTCGGAGAGATGAGTAAAAAAGAAGGAATATCGATCCTTATGACCACCCATGATGTGGGACTTATGGGGGCAGCGGACTTCCTTATCGAACTCGAGAACGGGGAAAGAATAGATGACAGAAAAGAAAAAGAAAGCGGAAGCGAAAGCTGAAGCCGAAGCCGAAGTAAAAACTGAAGAAAAGGCTGAAGCCGGGGCGAAGGCTGAAGAGAAAGCCGAAGAAAAGGCCGGGGCAGAAGAGAAAGCCGAAAAAAAGGCCGGATCCAAGGCTGAAGAGAAAAAAGAAGAGGGCCCCGGCCCCATGATAAAGGCTGAGAATCTTGTCAAGATATATAAGACAAAGGAGACAGAAGTGCTGGCTCTGCAGGGTCTTGATCTTACAGTACAGGAGGGAGAACTCACCGCCATCATCGGAAACAGCGGAAGCGGTAAATCCACTTTCCTTAACATGATAGGCGGGCTTGACAGACCCAGCGCGGGTTCACTCTTTGTGGCAGGCAGCAATCTTTTTACAATGACGGAAAAAGAGCTGGTTCTTTATAAGCGTGACACAGTCGGATTTGTGTGGCAGAATAATGGTAGAAATATGCTTCCTTTCCTTTCCGCTCTTGAGAATGTAATGATGCCCATGCATCTTTCCGGAACTCCGGAAAAGCATGATAAGGCAATGGAACTTCTGGAGCTTGTCGGAATGGCTCACAAGAAGGCGAGCCGCATGAATATGCTATCGGGCGGTGAACAGCAGAGAGTGGCCATAGCAATAGCGCTTGCCAACTCACCCAAGCTTCTTCTTGCGGACGAGCCCACCGGAAGTGTGGATACCAAAACGGCAAATTATATCTTTGACGTATTCACCGAGTTAAACAGACGGGGACAGACCATCCTGATAGTTACCCATGACACGGCACTCTCCAAAAAGGTTAAGAGAGTCGTGGCCATAAGGGACGGAAAGATAAGCTCGGAGCGTGTGCTCAAGGAGGCGTACGCCGACAGACTCAAAGAGAGTGATATCGACTGGAGAAGCGAGGATACTCAGGATGAGTACGCGGTGCTTGATAAGGTGGGAAGACTTCAGCTTCCGCAGGAGATGGTATCGGAGCTTGGACTTTCGGATAATAAGGTTAAAGTGTTTGTAAAAGACGGACAGATAGTAATAGCAAAGCCGGAGGAATAATATGGCAAAAGCAAGATTTCATTTACCGGGGTTAAGATTCAATTATCCCTTAAACATGTTCTGGGTGAGCATGCAAAAGGCCCATCCCGAGTATTTCAGGGAAGTGGAGATCGCTTCGTTTTTCGGAGAATTTCCCATGTCTCTCTGGACGGGAGGAAGATTCGTAGGCGGAGACCAGTGCGATGCGGGCTATATCAAGAACGTCATTAAGAGCGTTAACGATCTTGGCATTCCCATCAGATACACTTACACCAATCCCGAGATAACGGAAGCGGATCTGGACGATCCCTACTGCAATTTCTGCATGAAGTGCGCGGATAACGGAATGAACGAGGTCATGATCTTTTCGCCCGTTCTTGAGAAGTATCTGCGTGAGAAATATCCCAATTTCAAATATAACTCTTCAACCTGTAAAGAGATAAAGGATCTGGACACTTTAAATGCCGAGATCGCAAAGGATTACCAGTATGTGGTCCTGGATTATAATCTCAACTACAGATGGGACATTCTGGAAAAAGTGGAGCATCCCGAGAAACTGGAACTTCTTGTAAACACCCTGTGCATTCCCGACTGCCCAAGGCGCGGAGATCACTACAAAAATCAGGCGCAGAACGAGAGGATCGTTATCAGAAACCGCGAGCTTCCTCCCGAAAAGCGCATACCGGTTATTCCCTGGCACTGCGAGTACGGTGACAAGAATAATATCCACACCATTCAGAATTACAAGACATTTATAAAACCCGACGATATCTGGGAAAAGTACATTCCCATGGGTATCACCAACTTCAAGATAGAGGGCCGCACAGCAAACCTTTTCTCACTTATCGACACCTACTGCTTCTTTATGCTGAAGCCCGAATATGCCGGCGAAGCAAGGCTCCTTCTCATCAACAACCTTATGCACGCCGGAGTCGTCACAGTAAACAAACCAAGGCCTTCGAGATGGCCATAAGAGGTAAAAAATGTCCAAAAACATCTACTGGCATCTGCCGGGATTCTGCTACTTCAAAAATCTTAATACCGCCATCATTGAGCTCATGCGCGAATACCGTAACTGTTTCTATGAAGGTTACCGCGTGGGGAGTGTCTACGGCACCTTCCCCGGCGCAATATGGAACGGCGGAAGGACTGTCCTCGGATTCACATCCAAGAATGATATCCAGACAGTTCTGAAAAACTATAATTCCAAAAACGTCCCGGTCAGATTTACTTGGACCAATCCGCTCATAGAAGAGAAGCATTTAAATGACACGCTCTGCAATCTTATCATGCATGAAGCGGATAACGGAATGAATCAGGTACTGGTCAATTCACCGATTCTGGAAGACTACCTGAGAAAGAATTATCCCGGATTTAAATTCATATCTTCAACCACAAAAAGGATCAAGGATCTGGACACACTCAAAGCAGAGCTGGATAAAGACTATTTCATGGTGGTACTCGATTACGACATGAACCACAATGAAGAGGTATTAAAGAGCCTGGAGCCTGTGGCTGAGAGAGTGGAGATACTGGTGGACGAGATCTGCTTTCCCGATTGCCCCAAGCGTCTCGACCATTACAGGGATGAGGCGGCGAAGCAGCTTGAATTTGACGTGGCAAAGCCCTTTCCCTGCCCCAACAGACAGCAGACCAAATCCTTTGAAGGCGACTGCATGACAAGGCCGCATTTTATCTCAAAGGAGGAGATCGGAAGCTACATTGAAAGGGGCTATGAAAACTTTAAGCTGGTGGGACGAGGACTCCCTCAGCAGCTGGCACTGGATTCTTATCTCTATTATCTGGTAAAGGATGATGACAGAGATTTTATAAGAAATCAGATCTACAAAAAAGTAACCGAAATGAACAACAAACAGGCACAGAGAAGATAGGGGAAAACATATGATTATCAATAAGGACACAAAGCTGTTTGTGGAAAAAGGAGGTCTTCCCGGAGTTAAGAGGGTAGCCGGAAAGCTTGCTGAGGATCTTAAGGATGTATTCGGAAGCACAGTAGCACCGATAGAGGCGGATGCTGCGGAGCTTCTGAATAGTAACGGATCCGAAGTGCGCATCATAGCGGCGACTCTCGGAAAAAGCGAGCTTCTTTCACAGCTCATCTCAGAGGGAAAGTTTGACGAAAATGCCATCAAAGGCAAATGGGAAGTTTATTCATTTGGATTCTTACCCGGGGATGATAACACACTCCTTATTGCGGGAAGCGATAAGAGAGGTACGATCTACGGACTTTTCCATGTATCGGAACTTATGGGAGTAAGCCCCTGGAAATGGTTCGCCGATGTCACTCCTCAAAAAAAGGAAAGCATAGAGATCACCGCAAAGGATCTGTTTGTGTCCAAGGTTCCTTCCGTAAAATACAGAGGCTTTTTTATCAACGACGAATGGCCGGCTTTCGGAAACTGGACATTTGAGCATTTCGGGGGCTTTACTGCCGAAATGTACGATCATGTATTTGAGCTTCTGCTCCGTCTTAAGGGAAACTACCTCTGGCCGGCCATGTGGACATCCAATTTTTCACTCGACGGACCGGGGCTTGCAAATGCCGAGCTTGCCGATGAATACGGCGTGGTGATGAGTAATTCCCACCATGAGCCCTGCCTTCGCCACAGCGAGGAGTGGGATCTTGTAAAGGGTGAGGACACTCCCTACGGAACAGCATGGAATTTCGACAAGAATAAAGAAGGACTCACCAATTACTGGAGAGGCGGCCTTGAAAGAAACGGTAAATTCGAGAATATCATCACAATGGGAATGCGCGGCGAAAGAGACAGCGAAGTGCTGGGAGCCACCGCCACCCTTAAGGATAATATCGATTATATAAAAGAAGTTGTCACCACTCAGAATCAGCTTATCAAAGAAACCATCTCTGAGGATCTAGACAGTGTACCCAGAATGATCGCCATCTACAAAGAAGTTGAAAAATACTTCCACGGCGATGAAAATGCCGAAGGATTAAAGCACTGGGACGGACTCGACGGGATCACATGCATGCTCTGTGAAGACAACTTCGGAAATCTGCGAACTCTCCCCGAAGAGTGGCACAGAGACCGCAAGGGCGGCTGGGGAATGTATTATCACTTCGATTATCACGGAGATCCCATCAGCTATGAGTGGATCAATTCGACGCATATCGCCCGCACCTGCGAGCAGATGAGTCAGGCATATGAGTACGGGATAAGAGAGATATGGATAGTAAATGTAGGTGATCTCAAGCCACAGGAATTCCCGCTTTCTTACTTCCTCGATCTTGCTTATGACATTGATAAGTGGGGAATAGATAATCCCAATGCCGCAAGTGAGTACACAAAACATTTCATTGATGTCAATTTCCCGACATTTGATCCGGGACAAAAAGCAGCAACTTATACCCTCCTGGAAGGATATACCAGGCTTAACTATATCAGAAAGCCGGAGGCCCTTAATCCCGATGTGTATGACGCTACGGCATATGATGAGGCGTTTGCGGTATTAGCTAAGGCAGACTCTTTAAAAGCCCGTCTTGTCAGATTGTGGCCGTCGCTTTCGGAGAGTCCCTTAAGAGACGCGTTCTATCAGCTCATTTATTATCCTGTAATGGCAGCTGCGAATCTGATAAGTATGCAGATCCTGGCCGGAAAGAACCACTATCTGGCGGGAATAGGGGCCGTTAAGGCTAATGAATGTGCCGAAGCGATAAGAAAATGCATAGACAGGGACAGGGAACTGGTCCGTGAATATCATGAATTGAACGGCGGAAAGTGGAACGGAATGATGCTTTCCGAGCACATTGGTTTCACTCACTGGAATGATGAGGAATGTGCTTATCCCGTTATCATGCTTACGGAACCCGCTAACAGACCGAGAATGATAGTGACTGCAGGTCACGGAAAGAAAGCAAGTCAGGGCGGTGACTGGACAAGACAGAAACTTATAATCGATGAACTTCTTGATCCAAATGTAAACGAGACTTTTATAACAATTTTCAACGGCTCGGATAAGGAACTGAAATTATCCGTTAACGGCGTATCGGAAGCCTCCTATGAAGTAAAGGGTGTGACGCCGGACTGGCTGTTTGTAGATATATTGGGAATCGGACTTGAGTTTAACAGGTTACAGCCAAATGAACTTCGTCTGATCCTGAGGGTCGACAGAGAAAAACTTAAAGCTTCAGGTGACGCCAGGGACGGTGTTGCGACCACTACCATAACAATCAGCACTGAACGCACTCATGTGGATGTTGAAGTGTGGGCCGGAACATGTGACGATAAGCAGGTTGTACCCATGCTTAGCAAGGAACAGCTTGCTAAGGTGTCCAATCCGTTAAAGAAGGATTTTATTGTAGCCAATGAACTCGGACTTACTCTCGAAGCATCCGATGCAAAGAATCTGTCGGGAAGCGAAGGAGAGTACCGCATCATCGAGGGAATCGGAAAATACGGAAGCGGACTTAAAGCGTTCCCTACCATAAAGTATTTCGATCCCGAAAAGGGAGCACCCGCAGCAGAATTTGAATTTAAGATAAGTGATGCTTCTTATAAGGAGATGACCGAAGACGGAAAGGATGCGCAGGTGCAGGTGACACTTCTTACAGCGCCTAGCAATCCCGTTGTTAAAGGAAATCCGATGCAGGTTGGAGTTTCCGTAAACGGATCTGATATAAAGAGGATCGCTACGGTATCGGAAGGCTATGAAGGCGGAGAGAGAACCAGTCCACAGTGGGCGGCAGGCGTGCTTAACCAGGAACACAGAACTTCCTTTACGATGCCTGTCAAAGAAGGTTTAAATACTCTCAAAGTATTTGCGATCGATCCAGGTGTTATGATCGAACGCGTACTCATCCGCCAGGCCGGAACTGAGTGGACCCGCGGATATCTTGGTAAGACACCTGAGTGGATTTCACATATTATAGGAGATTAAGATTTATGGACATGACCAGAAACGAAGAACTTAACGAGCAGTTCCGCGCAAAGGCGAAGGAACTTGTGGCTCAGATGACTCTTGATGAGAAGGTTAGTCAGACAACCAACTGGGCCAAGGCTGTAGACAGGCTCGGCATCAAGGCGTACAACTGGTGGAATGAGGCATTGCACGGTGTTGCCCGCGCAGGTGTGGCCACGGTATTTCCTCAGGCTATCACAACAGCAGGAAGTTTTGACGAGGACCTGGTCGAAAAGATAGCGGATATCATTTCCACCGAGGGCCGCGCAAAATATAATGAGCAGCAAAAGTATAATGATACGGATATTTATAAGGGACTTACCTTCTGGTCGCCCAATATCAACATTTTCCGTGATCCCAGGTGGGGACGGGGACATGAGACCTACGGAGAGGATCCCTATCTGACATCAAGGCTCGGAGCAAGATTTGTAGAAGGAATACAGGGACATGACGAAAAGTATATGAAGGCTGCCGCCTGCGCAAAGCACTTTGCGGTTCATTCCGGCCCCGAAGATATCAGGCATTCCTTCAATGCGGAGGTTTCAGATGAGGATCTTTGGGAGACATATCTTCCCGCATTTAAGGTGCTTGTGGAGGACGCAAAGGTAGAAGCCGTAATGGGTGCCTATAACAGAACAAACGGTGAGGCATGCTGCGCAAGTAAGACACTGCTCCTTGATATCCTCCGCGATATGTGGAATTTTAAGGGGCACGTCACCAGCGACTGCTGGGCATTAAAGGACATGAACGAGGGACACGGGCTCACCAAGGACCTTGAAGATTCAGCGGCTCTTGCTGCAAACAACGGTTGTGACGTAAACTGCGGAAACTGCTTTGAACTCTTAAATCTGGCCATCAAGGACGGTAAGGTTTCGGAGGAAAGACTGGATGAGATGGTGGTCAACCTCTTTACCACACGCATGAAGCTGGGACTTCTCGGAGAGGTTAATGACAATCCTTACGATAAGATTAATTATCTCTCTGTCGATACCGATGAAAGCAGGAAATTCAATCTGGAAGTTGCGCTTCAGAGCATGACCCTTCTGGAAAACAGAGAAAACGCGCTTCCTCTTGATATCACAAAGATTAAGACTCTCGGTGTCATCGGACCAAACGCAAATTCAAGAAGAGCTCTGGTTGGAAACTATGAGGGAACATCTTCCGAGTATATCACAGTTCTTGAAGGAATCAGAAGGTATATTGATAAGTATGCGGCTCACAACAAGACAGAAAAGCCCAGGGTGCTTTATTCCGAGGGCTGTCACCTCTACAAGGACAGAGTGGAAAATCTCGGCGTCGCAAATGACCGCATGAGCGAAGTAAAGACCATCTGCAATTACGCGGATGCAGTGATCGTTGTTGTCGGACTTGATGCAACCCTCGAAGGAGAAGAGGGCGATACCGGCAACCAGTACGGATCCGGAGATAAGAGGGATCTGAAGCTTCCCGGAAATCAGCAGCTTATCCTTGATACCGCTATCGCAAGCGGAAAGCCGGTAATCGCAGTGCTTATGGCAGGTAGCGCGATGCAGCTTCAGGGCGCTGAGGAAAAGGTTGCGGCATATTTGTACGCAGGATATCCCGGAGCACAGGGCGGACTTGCCGTTGCAAAGATCCTCTTTGGAGAGAAGAGCCCCGAAGGAAAGCTCCCCATCACTTTTTACCACGAAGTGGACGAACTTCCCGATTTCACCGATTATGCCATGAAGGGAAGAACCTACAGATACATGGAAAAGGATGCGCTCTACCCCTTCGGATACGGGCTTTCATACTCGCCGGTGGAGATGACCAACGCGAGAGTGACGCCGGATGAGAGCAAAGGCTGCAGGAGCCTTAAAGTAGCTGCAGACCTTACGAACCTGGGCAAGTATGAGACAGCAGAGACACTTCAGGTGTATGTATCCGTACATCGTGACGGTGCTCCGAAGTGGCAGCTCAAGGGATTAAAGAAGGTAAGACTTCTGCCGGGAGAGCTTAAGCATGTTGAGACTGAACTGCCATGGGAGGCGCTGGGGCTTCATCTCGGAAAGAACGAAGTGACGGTAGAAGGTGAGGTAACGGTTTATGTGGGAACGCATCAGCCGGATGCACGCAGCTTCGCACTCACGGGAACAAAGCCGGAAGAGTTTGCATTTTCAGTTGGAGATAAAATAACTGCAAAATGAATAATAAGTAACGCTCAGTAAATGACAGTTCAACGCGCACACGCCTTGCGGCTCATAACGCGCACACAGCGGTACTAAACTCATACATCGCTAACGCTCGTATTCGTTAAGTACCGGCGGCGCTACATGGTGCGCTTATGAAACAGTCATTCACTGAGCTGTAGCTAATAATACAAGGAGGAATATATAAATGCTGTACGTAGGAATTGATCTTGGAACAAGTGCTGTTAAGTTGCTTCTTATGGATGAAAAGGGGGATATCAAGAAGATAGTATCAAAGGAGTATCCGCTGTATTTTCCTAATCCCGGCTGGTCGGAGCAGAAGCCCGAGGACTGGTATGAGCAGTCTGTTGCGGGATTAAAGGAGCTCCTGGAGGGACAGGATAAGAGTCAGGTTGCCGGAATAAGCTTCGGCGGTCAGATGCATGGGCTGGTTATCCTCGATGAAAATGATACTGTTATCCGCCCCGCTATCCTCTGGAACGACGGAAGAACCCAGAAGCAGGTTGACTACCTCAATAACGAGATCGGAAAGGCAACTCTTTCTAAGTACACCGCAAATATCGCGTTTGCGGGATTTACCGCTCCCAAGATCCTCTGGGTAAAGGAAAATGAGCCCGAGAATTTCAAGAAGATAAAGAAGATAATGCTTCCCAAGGATTATCTTGCTTATAAGCTTACAGATACCTTCTGCACCGATTATTCCGATGCATCGGGAATGCTCCTTCTTGACGTTGAGAACCACAAGTGGTCAAAGGAAATGTGTGATATCTGCGGTATCACCGAGGATATGCTTCCCACTCTTTATCAGAGCTATGAAAAAGTGGGCGAGCTTAATCACGAGCTTGCCATGGAGCTTGGCCTTAAGGACGGCGTGGTAGTGGCAGCAGGTGCAGGTGATAATGCCGCAGCGGCTGTAGGAACGGGAACCGTTGGCGACGGAGCATGTAACATTTCCCTCGGAACAAGCGGAACTCTCTTTATCTCTTCAAATAAGTTTGGAGTTGACTCCAATAATGCCCTTCACTCATTTGATCACGCAGACGGTAAATTCCATCTCATGGGATGCATGCTTTCAGCGGCATCCTGCAACAAGTGGTGGATGGACGAGATCATCGGAACCAAGGAGTACGGCAAAGAGCAGGAGCCTATCACCGATGATAAGCTTGGAAACAATCATGTTTACTTCCTTCCTTACCTTATGGGCGAGAGATCACCTCACAATAATCCAAACGCACGCGGAACCTTTATCGGCCTTACCATGGACAACTCCCGTGCGGATATGACTCAGGCTGTTCTTGAGGGTGTTACATTCGCTCTGCGCGATTCCATGGAGGTGGCAAGAAGCCTCGGCATCGCTCCCGAGAGAACAAAGATATGCGGCGGCGGCGCAAAGAGCCCTCTCTGGCAGAAGATGATGGCAAACATCATGAACATGAAGGTAGATATCCTTGAAGTAGAGGAAGGACCTTCACTCGGCGGTGCGATGCTTGCGGCAGTTGCCTGCGGAGAGTATGCTTCCGTAGAAGAGGCTGCCAAGGCTATCGTTAAGGTTAAAAAGACCGTTGAGCCCGATCCCGAGATCGCAGCAAGATACGAAAAGAAGTATCAGGTATTCAAGCAGATCTATCCCGCTTGCAAGGATGTTTACGATCAGATAGCAAATAACTGATAGGAGTTGGTTTATCAGTGAAATGATCTAAATGTGAAAACAAAACGGAGAGCGAAATTGCTCTCCGTTTTTACATTTCGTAATACTATATTTCAAATAAATCTAATGTTAAGGTTATATTAAGGTTTGTCGATTTTATCGGAAAGGTTCAGGTATTATAATCGCCTCATACAAGATGTTAATGAAGTTCGCAAACGGGTCGGATGTTACGACATAACCGGAAGGCGGACCGAGTAAAGAAAGGAAGAGGTAAACATTATGTGGACCAGACAGGAAGTTAAAAGGAAAGGTAAGACAGCATTTTTTGCAAGTTATTGGAAATTTGTGCTGGTAGCTCTGATAATCGGAGCGGTCAGCGGAGGAGCGGGAGGCGTAAGCTCGGGATTCAGTTCCGCATCGGCCAATATGGGAAGTGCCTTCGGTAACATGGGATCATATAAAGCTGATGATCAGGATTTTGACCTGGAAGACGAACCGGATCTCAATATTGACGGAGTCGATGAGTCCGGAAGCGCTCATATAAGCATCGATGACGGAAAGATCTCTATAAACGGAGAAAATACCGACGGAGATTTTGATGTAAACATCGATAACGGTAAAGTCACCATAAACGGAACATCAGAAGACGGAGAAAAGATCGACTTTGCACTTGATCCCAGGATGAGTACGGTTGTGATAGACGGTAAAGAGATCGACATAGCAGGGCCCACCGCTGCAGCAGTAGCCGGTATCGCAATCGCAGTAGCAATCGTTGTAGCGCTTATTTCACTTATTGTCGGGGCATTTACCATTGCACTGGATATTTTCGTACTTAATCCTATCGAGTACGGCACGCAGAAGTTCCTCAGAAAGGCTCAGAACGGAAATGAGAGCCTTGGCACAGTATTTAACGGCTTTAAGGATGGATACCGCAATATCGTAAAGGTCATGTTCTTCAGAGATCTCTTTATCTTCCTTTGGAGCCTGCTCTTCATAATCCCCGGTATTGTAAAGAGCTATGAGTACCGCATGGTTCCCTTTATTCTTTCCGAGAATCCCGGAATGAGCAAGGACGAGGCATTAAAGGCCAGCAGCAGAATGATGTACGGTCAGAAGTGGAAAACCTTCGTGCTCGACCTTTCATTCATCGGATGGAACCTTCTTTCACTGCTTACCCTCGGAATGCTTGGAATCTTCTATGTAGCTCCTTACGCTCATTCAACGAATGCAGCACTTTATGAGACACTTAAGTCCGAGAACGCAGAAACAGTTGTTGCCCAGAGCTAATGGCGGTATACTGTAAAGGTAGAGCATAAACGTAACAGCATTAAGGATAATGATATGTCATACAAAATCTTAATAGCAGATGATGAAGCGGAGATAAGGGGTCTTATAAAGCTTTATCTCGAAAATGAAGATTACAAAGTCCTCGAGGCCGGAAACGGTCTCGAGGCTTTGGAATGCTTTGAGAAGAATAAGCCTGATATGTGCATTCTCGACATAATGATGCCGGGAGCCGACGGGTACACGGTACTGAAAAAGATAAGAGAAACCAGCAACATCCCGGTTATCATATTATCGGCCAAGGACGAGGATGCGGAAAAGATCCTGGGTCTTAATCTGGGGGCGGACGATTATATCGCCAAGCCCTTTAATCCGCTGGAGATAGCTGCCAGGGTGGGATCGCAGATGCGCAGGTTCTATAAGCTGGGGGCCGGGGAGAAAAAGTCGCAGCAGCTTTCCTTCGAAGATCTTGTGCTGGATGTTGACGGATGTGCCCTGAAAAAAGGCGGCGAAAAGATCGAGCTTACCACAGTCGAGTATAAGATAATGGAGCTTTTTATGAGTCATCCCGGCAAGGTATTTACCAAGCAGCAGATATATGAATATGCATGGGGCGAAGATTTTATCGTGGCAGACAATAATATCATGGTTTCCATCAGCAAGCTCCGCACAAAGCTTTCGGAGGATGCATCCGAGTACATTAAAACCCTGAGAGGATTAGGTTACAAACTTGGATAAGATAAAAACCCTTCGGGGATTTATTATCAGAAATTTCATAATCATTCTTCTTATAGTGGTTGCCGCAGAGATGGTGACTGTACTGATACTGAACAGACTGATATTCCCGCTTTTTTCACCGCTGTTGTTCGGAAGAGGGGGGATCAGATCCTATGATGTCACGACAGTACTTGTGTTTTTTCTCTATTTACTTGTCAGGGCGGTATTGTTTATTGTATCCCGTTTTATTCCGATAGGGATCAATCATTTCGATGACAAGTTGATCGCGAGTATTACACTTTTTAAGGGAAATGTTCTGGCAGAGCAGTACGATTCTAACAGTATATGGATCAAGCTTTTTTTGATCGCTCTTATCATTGCAGTGATCATGCTTATTGTTTTTCCTCCGCTGATGGCAGGGGCGATTTTTACGGGGCGGGTGGTCTCAAAGTTTTCGCTGCTTGAAAAAGAGGAAGCAAAGAGGAAAGCCCTCTATGAACAAAAGAGAAATCTTATGATCTCGGATATAGCTCATGATCTGAGGACTCCCATAACCACGATCTACGGATACTCTCAGGCGATACTGGATGAAAAGGCAGATCCCGATAAGGTCAGGGACTATCTTAATCTTATCAGTATGAAGTCGAAAAAGGTTGATGAGCTTATAAACCTGCTTTTTGATTACGTCAAGCTGGACAGTGAGGGATTTACCCTGCATAAGGAAAGGACGGATCTTTCAGAACTTGCAAGGCAGGCGGGAGCTCTTCTTTATCAGGATGTGACGGATGCGGGAATGGAGCTTGCTGCGCTTATTCCCGAGGAAGAGATACCGGTTGATGCGGATAAGGTACAGTTATCGAGAGTGATAAACAATCTTATCTCTAATGCGATAAAGCATAATCCTGCCGGCACTAAAATAGGGCTGATCATTCTGGGGGATGAGAAAAAATGGTCCCTGTATGTGGCCGACAGCGGCGAGCCCATCGACGAAAAGGCCGCAGAGAATCTGTTTGAGCCTTTCGTGACCGGAGATGAATCGCGCACATCAAAGGGAGGAACAGGATTGGGGCTTTCGATAGCACACAAGATAGCCATTCTTCACGGCTTTGATCTTAAGCTGCTTCAGGGATGGTCGGTGCCCGCCGATGTAAGGCTGGAAGGGTTTACCAAATGCTTTGAGATTAGTTCGGACAATAAGAATATATGATTAAATACAGATGATTAGATATCGATAATTTAATAAATGTTAGATTAGGAATTGATGAAAGAAGATACGGGAACTCCCCCGTATCTTTTTTGTTTATAGGAAGTTTTTTCAAAGGATTAAAAAAACTTTTTTTATTTCAGGTTCATTTCAGGTTGACGGTTTAGGATAAAGCCATAAACAAGAAAGACGTCAGGAAAAAAGAGATAAAGAAGTAAACAGAAAGAAAAAAGATAGTTTCGAATGAAAAAGAAACAGAACCGGATAAGGAGAAACAGCATGAGCGATCAGACAATCTTTAAAAGATATGAGATCAAATATATCGTAACCCGCAGGCAGCAAGTAAAAATCCTGGAAGGGATGAAGGCCTACATGAAAGAAGACGAGCATGGAAAGAGCATGATCCAGTCACTTTACTACGATACGCCCGATCATATTCTTGCAAGGCGCAGCCTCGATAAGCCGGTGTATAAGGAAAAGCTGAGATTGAGAAGTTACGGTATCGCTAATGACAATTCAAATGTGTTTGCGGAAATAAAAAAGAAATATGACGGTATCGTGTACAAAAGACGCGTATCAATGAATCTCTCACAGGCTAGAGAATATCTGCCGGGCTCATTGTCAAAAGAATCGGGGAGAGCGGTATTCAACGAAAAAACCTTCAGAAACGGGCTTAAAAAAGGCAGCTCTAAAGCACAGATAGTTGATGAGATTGATTATTTCGTAAGCCTCTACAAGGGCATAAAGCCCGCAATGATGCTTCAGTACGAAAGAGATGCTTTCTACGCCAAGGATGATCATGAATTCAGGATCACTTTTGATGACAACATCAGATGGAGAGACTACGATCTGAGCCTTGATAAGGGATTTTACGGGAACAGGCTTATCGACAGAAGATATGTGCTTATGGAGGTCAAGGTGGGAGCGGCAATGCCCGCATGGTTTGTTAAGATCCTTACGGAAAACAGGATATACAAAACATCATTTTCCAAATACGGAACCGCATATCTTATCGAAACCGGTTTGGCGGACAGACTTCCGGAAAGCACATTGGGCATCCTGGATGAGGAGAACCTTACAGGATATAAACAGTGTATCTAAATACAGCAAGACAACCACAATAAACAGCATAATAATAGCATGGCAAAAAGCTATTGTCTCTATCAGCGTATATAGCATTATTTAGAGATCAAGTATTTATTCAAGAATTTAATTCAGAAAGGAATCATAAAATGACAAACTTATTTACCAGTATTTTTGAAACAGAATTAGCAGCTACGGCAGTTATTCCCTTTTTGATCTGCCTTGGAGTTTCCCTTGTTCTGGGTGTATTACTTGCCTGGATGTACAGCCTTAAGAATAAAGCTTCAAAGAGCTTTCTTATTTCCACAGCACTTCTTCCCGCAACGGTATGCGTGGTGATAATGATGGTAAACGGCAATATCGGCGCAGGTATCGCGGTAGCCGGTGCCTTCAGCCTTGTGAGATTCCGTTCCGCTCCGGGTAATGCAAGAGAGATCAGTACCATCTTTATCGCAATGGGCGCAGGGCTTATCGCCGGAATGGGATACCTTGGATATGCGGTAATCTTCACAGTGCTTCTTGCGATCATACTGAATATTCTAAGCGCCACATCTTTCGGAAAAAGCGGAAATGAGCTTAAGAAGGTGCTGAGAATAACCATACCGGAAGACCTTAACTATGATACTATATTTGATGATATTTTTGAGAAATACACCTCCTGCTCAGAGCTGATTTCCGTAAAGACCAGCAACATGGGAAGCATGTTTAAGCTCCAGTATGAAGTGGCACTTAAGGATAAGAGCAAACAGAAGGAATTCATGGACAGGCTTCGCGCCCGTAACGGTAATCTGGAAGTCAGCCTTTCAAATCCCGAGATGCTTCCCGGAGAGCTGTGATAATATATAAAAAAGGATTAACGAGGACCTAAGATATGAGTATACTAAAAAGATTTAAAGATAATCGAATATTGAAAAGATCTGCTGCCCTTGCGGCAGCAGGAATACTGGCTGTATCGCTTTCGGCCTGTGGCATGACAGGGACCGGTGCAAACAGCTCTATAAACAGTAAACAGACGGATACCGTAGCGGAGGCTACCGTAACGGAAACAGTTGAAAGCGCAGAATACTCAGCACCTTCCGAGAGCTCATCCAATCATACGCAGATCAACCTTTCAGACAGCGGATCTTCCTGTTCATCATCCTATGTGGATATAGACGGAGATACTGTCACGATCACAAAAAAAGGTGTATATGAGCTTTCGGGCTCACTTTCGGACGGACAGATCATAGTTGATGCAGACGGAGC
This sequence comes from Lachnospiraceae bacterium UBA3632, assembly GCA_002373975.1. Classification (GTDB taxonomy): domain Bacteria; phylum Bacillota; class Clostridia; order Lachnospirales; family Lachnospiraceae; genus AC2028. The sequence continues at coordinate 67,873 of DFKZ01000099.1, forward strand.
AGAGGTGGAGCTTATCCTGAATAACGTGTCCATCAGCAACGATTCATCGGCTGTTATATATGTAAAGCAGGCAGAAACGGTTTACATAACTCTTGAGGAAAACTCGGTCAACAAGCTTTCTACAACCGGTGAATATGAAGCAATAGACGAAAATGATATCGATGCGGTTATCTTCTCAAAGGATGATCTTATCATCACAGGATCCGGAAGCCTTACGGTTGATAATGACTATGGACACGGTATAGTCGGAAAAGACGACCTGACCATAGTATCCGGAACTTACGAAATAACCTGTGCGGAAGATGCATTATCCGGAAATGACAGTATTACCGTAGAGAGCGGTACATACACAATTAACAGCGGAGATGACGCGATCCACAGCGATCTGGAAACCGTGATAAATGGCGGGACCATCAATATAGAAAGCTGTGAAGAAGGAATAGAGGGAGCTACCGTAACCATAAACGGCGGAGATATTAACCTCACAGCTTCCGATGACGGTATAAATGCCGCAAGCGACGATGCGACAGCAGAGACTTACATCGTTATAAACGGGGGAAATCTCATCATTGAGTCATCAGGTGACGGAATAGATGCAAACGGCGCGCTGTACGTAACCGGTGGAAACACAATAGTTTACGGCCCGACAAATGACGGAAACGGTGCGCTTGACTATGACAGTACCGCAAAGATAACCGGAGGCACCTTTATAGCCATAGGATCAAGCGGAATGGCGATGAATTTCTCCGAGGCAGAGCAGGGAACCATCCTGGTAAATACCGGATCGGCATATGGTGAGGGAACTGTTATAAAACTCACCGATTCCGAAGGTAACGTGATAACAGAACTTGAATCTAAAAAGACTTTCAGCTCCGTGCTTATAAGCTCGCCTGAGATCGCATCGGACGGTAGCTATACCCTTACAGTCGGCGATACGCAGACAGAGATCAGCATGGAAGGTAACATTTACGGATCCGGAATGGGCGGATTCCCCGGAGGCGGAGGCTTCGGCGGTCAGGGCGGCTTCGGAGGAGGCAAAGGCGGATTTGGCGGTGGCCGTGATGGCTCCGGAGACCAGAACGGTAATCCCGGTCAGCATCAGCATCCCGGAAACGGAGAGATGCCCGAAGGTGGCTTTGATGGCCAGACACCTCCTGAAATGCCCGAAGGCGGATTCGATGGCCAGACACCGCCGGAAATGCCTGACGGGCAGATGCCTGAAGGAGTACCCGGGGGAAACCAATAATACTGAAACCCTCCTCATAGGTCATATAACAAGGCCGCCACTGCAGAAGTGGTGGCTTTGTTGTATCAAAAAATAAACATGTCATGACAAGATAGAGAAAACCTTTGAATCTTTTTGAAAAAGGTTTTCTATTTCAGGTTTATTTCAGGTATCCGGTTTATCATACGATCATAAAGAACGGTACCTGAGAGTTTGACGTAACCTTTTGGACAGGTAGGTGCCATAAGGAGGATTGGGAGGATTAAGGTAATGAAAAGACATGTATTTACGATCATATATTCTGTCTTGCTGGCTGCATTTACGCTGTATATAATCCTGGATACTTTTGTGATTTCAAGAGTATATGATCAGGACACCACACAGATGAATACGGGGGTGTTTAATAATGAAGCGCCAGATACTGCTGAAGATGACAGTATTTCTGAACCGGATGTTTATATGTATGAGGAAACCGCAGCGACGGCATCCACAGTAGTAGCGACGGCACCGACAGTAGCAACGACAGCAACGGCAGTAGCAACGACAGCAACGGCAGACGAAGAGATAGACTGTTATTCGGATGGGAACATCTCGGTTACAATAGAGGAATACACATATAACGATACCAGGGTATATGTTGCGGATGTTAAGCTAAATTCCGCGGAGTATTTGAAAACAGCTTTTGCAGATGATGCTTATGGAAAAAACATAAAGGCGACAACCTCGGAAATGGCAGAGAATAATGATGCCATTCTGGCAATTAACGGAGACAATTACGGATCGCAGGAAAGCGGATATGTAATCCGTAACGGCATTGTCTATCGTGATAAAGCTGGAAAAAATGATGTCCTTTGTATTTACGCTGACGGAAGCATGGAAATAATAGATCCCGATGAGATCAGCACGGATGAACTGGTGGAACGGGGCGTCTGGCAGGCATTTTCTTTCGGACCGGCACTGATAGAAGATGGTTCTGTTTCCGTATCGGAAGGGGATGAAGTCGGAAAGGCCAAAGCCAGTAACCCCAGGACCGCTGTCGGCATCATAGACGATCTGCATTATGTGTTTGTTGTTTCAGATGGAAGAACCGAGGAAAGCGAAGGGCTTTCGCTGTATGAACTAGCCGAATTTATGGAAAGCCTCGGCGTTACAACTGCATATAATCTGGATGGCGGAGGCTCATCAACCATGGTGTTTCAGGGAACCGTGATCAATAATCCCACGACCACAGGGCGCTCTGTTAAGGAAAGAGAGGTGAATGATATTGTTTACATCGGATAAAAGGGCAAAGCCTTTGATTAACAGCGTTTACTTCAATCTGGGATTTGCAATCTTTGTTGCATTGTTCGGCGCAATATATGAAATGTTCAGCCATGAGGTATACTCATATTATATGATATATGCCTTTGGAATCCCTTTGGTTTTAGGAGTACTTTGTCAGGTGCTGACGCCGGTTGTGTTCGGAAAGTTTCCGGGGAGCATTGAAGCGGTACTTTGGAATCTGTCAATTGTAACATTTACTGCGGGATCATTATTAAAGGGGATTGTAGATATTTACGGCAGCAGCAATCACAAACTGATCATATATCCGGTCGCCGGATGCATACTTGCACTTCTTTCGGTGATAGTATTTTTGGCAAAAAAAGCAAATAGCAATTATTGAGAATCAGTAAATAGCAATTTTTGGGTATTATTTTGTAAAATAACTGATAAAATGGTATTTAGGTGCGATTGTCTTTATGACATGCGCCGGGATACCATTTTTTTATTCTATCAATATGAGAGGTATGGCAATGAATGTATTGAAGGTGACGGACCCGCAGTTCAGAAAGTACGGACGGGTCATTAAAAATGTCGATCTTAAGCCGCTTGTGGAAGCTATGGCTAACACTCCCTGCCCTGACGATTGTGTTTATGTGGCAGGCGATCCTGCTCTCGAGGCGATCGGCACATCAAAGGATCTTCAGAGAATCTATTACGGGGAGCTTCCGATCCAGGTCGGCTATTGCAATGGCCATAATCAGAAGCTGAATGCGGTTGAATACCACCGCTGCAGTGAACTCAATATCGCACAGACCGACGCTATTTTGATCGTCGGAATGCAGCAGGATATTGAGGACGATTTCACTTATGACACTTCCAAGATGGAAGCATTCCTTCTTCCTGCCGGATGCGGCGTCGAGATCTACGGAACAACACTTCATTACGCACCCTGCGGAGTGGGCGGAAATGGCTTCCGCGTAACCATCGTTCTTCCCGCAGGCACAAACGGTGATCTCAAGCAGTCACATGCAGCCAAGAATCCCGCTGCATGCACCGATGAAGATGCACTCCTTGCCGCAAACAACAAGTGGCTCATCGCCCACAAGGACGGCGGTCAGGCAGAGGGCTCATTCCTCGGCCTCAAGGGTGAGAACCTGGAAGTATAAATAAAGTATCAGTATAGATCTAACATATCCGATACAGGTGTCGCGGATGACATTTTCCGTGAGCGAACCATGTAGCGCCGCCGGCACTTACCGAGAACGAGCAGAGCGAAGTTCGAGGTTAGTACCGCTGAGTGCGCGATATGAGCCGAGAGGCGTGTGAGCGACGGAAATGTCATCTGTAGATACCGTCACTGGGATAGATAATATAATCATTCAATATTTTACGGAGGAATCACACATGTTAACAAACATCCCTAACGTGAAACTCGGAATCATCGCCGTTAGCCGCGACTGCTTCCCCATTGCGCTTTCAACCCAGCGCAGAAAAGACATCGTTTCCAAGTATGGTGACGATATCTACGAGTGCCAGATCACCGTAGAGAACGAGCTTGATATGCTCAAGGCTGTTGAGGACGTAAAGAAGGCTGAGTGCAATGCTCTTGTAGTATTCCTCGGAAACTTTGGTCCCGAGACACCCGAAACACTTATTGCCAAGAATTTTGACGGCCCCTGCATGTTCGTAGCAGCAGCAGAGGGATTCTCCGATGCAGAGAAGGACATGATCAACGGCCGTGGCGACGCATACTGCGGAATGCTCAATGCTTCCTACAACCTCGGAATGAGACATCTTGATGCTTACATCCCCGAGTATCCCGTTGGAACCGCTGATGACATCGCAAAGATGATCAAGGACTTCGTTCCCGTTGCAAGAGCAGTCATCGGTGTTAAGAACCTCAAGATCATAACCTTCGGTCCCAGACCTCAGGACTTCTTCGCTTGTAACGCTCCCATCAAGGGACTTTACGAGATCGGCGTAGAGATCGAAGAGAATTCAGAGCTTGACCTCTTCGTATCCTACAAGAAGCATGCAAACGATCCCCGTATCGCAGAGGTTTGTGCAGATATGGCCAAGGAGATGGGCGAAGGAAGGTACTATCCCGAGCTTAACGAGAGAATGGCTCAGTTCGAGCTTACTCTTCTTGACTGGGCAGAGGAGCACAAGGGCTCACGCCAGTTTGTCGCATTTGCCGACAAGTGCTGGCCTGCATTCCCCGAGACCTTCGGTTTCGAGCCTTGCTACGTAAACAGCCGCCTTGCTTCCAGAGGAATTCCCGTTTCCTGTGAAGTAGATATCTACGGCGCACTTTCAGAGTACATCGGAATCTGCGTATCTGCTGATACCGTTACTCTTCTTGACATCAATAACTCTGTTCCTCAGTTCATTTATGACGAGGACATCAAGGGCAAGTACAACTACAGCCTTACCGATACATTCATGGGCTTCCACTGCGGAAATACTCCCGAGTGCAAGCTTTGCTCAGACCGTGCGGTTAAGTATCAGCTCATCCAGCACAGACTTCTCGAGCCCGAAGGAAGCGAGCCTGACTTCACAAGAGGTACTCTTGAGGCAGATCTTGCTGCATCCGATATCACCTTCTATCGTCTGCAGTGCGACAGCCAGGGCGAGCTTCGTTCCTACATCGCAGAGGGCGAGATCCTCGATGTAAGAACAAGATCCTTCGGAGGAATCGGTGTATTCGCTATTCCCGAGATGGGACGTTTCTATCGTCACGTTCTCGTTCAGAAGGGCTATCCTCATCACGGAGCAGTTGCTTTCTCACATGTCGGAAAGTATCTCTTCGAGGTATTCAAGTTCCTTGGAATAAAGGATATCGCATACAATCAGCCTAAGAGCCTGCCTTATCCCACCGAGAATCCTTTCGCATAATAACGTAAGGTATAAAGCTAAAAGCCGTCCGGTCATCCGGACGGCTTTTTTATGCAAGGTCAATCGGTGATCGGGAAATATACCTGATACCTTTCGTAACCGATCTGTTTCAGAGGAATGAACTTTATTCCGCTGTCTTCGTATCTTGTCTTGAATGTTTCCTTCCATGATCCCCATTCACGCTCGTTATCGTGAACGAGCAGATCGTTGGTTTCATGACCTTTTTTGTGGAGAGTTCTTTCACAATCCGAAAGCCCTGCGAGTGCTATTGGGCCATATGAGAATGCATACATATTATCGGAACCTTCGAGCTTTGTTGCATATATTGAAAGCGGAAGGAAGAGTTCGAGCTTATCGCCCGGTTTGAACAATCTTTTAACATATGCAAACCCGTCTTTCGAGATGCTTTCGATATCCGCTTCCTCACCGTTTATGAACAGTGACGGCTTCTTTCTTAGCCATGAAGGGATTCTTAATGCGATCGTAAATTCCGCTTCCCCGTTGGGAGTGATAACAAAGCACTGTTTTAAAACATCGGGCTGATGGGGATAGATGTGAGTGTTTGCATCTATTGCCTGCTCCGCGGAGGATGTGCTTGATGAGTGGAAGCTGCCGCTAAGAGTATCGCGATACTGCTCGATCTTTATATTCTTACCACACAACTCAAATTCAGCGCTGCTTGCGGCATAAACACCGGTGTAGACTGTATTTTCTTCAGCATAATAAAGGAAACGGTTATGCGCTGCGTTTGCCTGCACAAGAGTACCGTGACAGCAGAAGAAATCCGAGAATTTCTGTCCCCATCCTTTTCTTAAACCGGCCGACATGGGAAGAAAATATGTTATAAGGCCTTCCTCGGGATATTCGGCGCTCTGTCCGTTTGCATGTCCGCCGCGGAAATATCCCTGCGCCATGATCCCGTTATAGAGATTTTTCTCGATATAATCAAGAAACTGCGCTTTTCCGGTCCATTTGAACAGAATATCCGCAAGGCGCATCATATTATAGACGGTGCAATGCTCCTGATTCTTATCGCCGAGACGCTCCGCCATCGATTTAAGAGGTGTCCATATCTCTCCGCATGTCTGACCTCCGGTGACAAAGGATCCGCGCCTGCTTACGGCAAGTTCCCAGTATTTAAGCGCTATATTTTTATATCTTTCATTTCCGGTCACTTCATATACTCTCGCTGCGCCTATAGCCTCGGGAATAGTGGTGTTTGCGTGCATGTTGGTGAGAACGTCAACGCCTTCGAGGAGCCTGTCAAACAGTCTGTGACGGTCGTAGCGCTCAATAAGTTCAAGATACATCTTATCGTTGGTGAATTCGTATAGATCGGCCCAGATCTCCAGCATTCCGCCTGTCTCAAAATCCAGGATATCATCCATCTCTTCGCGGCTCTTGCCCGAAGTAAAATCATAGAACCATTTTGAAAAATCAACGGCAACTTCAAGAGCTTCTTTGTTGCCCGCATAGCGGTACATATCGCAAAGACCCATAAATGTCTTATGAACATTGTAATGAGGAGCCCATACCTGTTTTCCCTTGGCGATCCAGTAGAAATATTTTTCCGGGATCGAAGCGGCCCAGAGTCCGCCGTTCTCAATCTGACAGCGTTTCAGCTCATGAACTATACGGTTTGCTTTTGCGATGAGTTCCTCATCGCCGTTCTCGTAATAGTACATAGCGCATGCGCTTAAGAAATGTCCGAGAAAATGCCCTCTGAGCTGGCATGAGGGATCCTCCCATCCGGTATGAGCCATAAATTTGCTTCCGAAATTCTGATAAAGTCCGGCTTCCTGATAGAAGTTCTGCAGGAGAGCGGGGGACTTGAGCTCGTCCAGATAGCTTCTGTTATCACGCTCCTTTGAAAGCAATTCACCATCTTTTAAAACCACTTTTTTTCCGTATAAAGATTTCATATTGTTCCTCCGGTTGACTGTTATACTTGACTGGTGTAACTTTTTTGGATACATTTATATTATATACGCATAAATAAACGGATAAAATACTATATATGCGCTTTGAAAATATAAAATAATCGCATTATGGAGAACGAACATGAATAAATCGGACAATACCGTAAAGCTTTATACCGACATCCTGCCAAGGGTAAGTCTCGCAGGTTATCTTCATACCGATACGGGATTCATACATCCCGACCGCATAATGGATGTAAATGTGCTTTTATATGTGGAGAGAGGATATTTCCACATATACGAAGAGAGCGAGGAATATACGGTGGGAGAGGGAGACCTGATATTCTTAAAGCAGGGGTTTCACCACTACGGAGATATCAAATGTCCGGAGGGGACCAAATGGTTTTTTGTGCATTTCAATCTTCAGGATCCAAAGAATAAAAAAGAGCTGACGGCCGACGAAAAATATCTTTACAAGGAAAAAGAAAAGCAGGGCAACATTCACTGTTACAGGACACTTCCCAAGACCATGCATATCGGTAAGGACAGTTTTTTGTTTGCGAAATTCCTTACTCTGGAAAAGATGTTTTCTTCGGAAGATCCGGCCGACAATCTGAGATTGAATGCATACCTGTATGAAATACTGACTGATATATACAGGGAAAAAATAGTTGAAAGCAGAGCAGGCACAGTAGGAGAAAAGGTTCTTGATCTGAAAGAGTATCTTAAAACAAAGACGGGATCGCCATTTTCTTCTGCCGAGATAGAGCAGCACATGAATCTTTCTTTTAAATATCTGAATATGATTTTTAAGAAGGAAACAGGGGAAACACTTTGGAATTATCACTACCGTCTTCGCATGGAAAAAGCCGCAAGGCTTCTTACCGCAACCTCGCTTCCCATAGGTGAGATCAGTGCGGGATCCGGATTTGATTCACAGTATTATTTCTGTAATGCGTTTAAAAAATATACGGGTATGTCACCTACGAAATACAGAAAGGAAAGCCTCATGATATAGAAAAATCAAGGCTTTCCACATATATAGGATAAAACTATAACGAGCTATAAAAAACAGCGTTAAGCCTGTTTCGGAAAAAGTATTGACTTAATTTTTGCAGGGTGTTATTATTCAGAAAAATTGATGAAAGGAGACGTGACAAATGAAGACAGGATTATTTTCAACAACTTGTATGTGTTGTATGGAGATGTGTCGAATGCTTTACTCCCAGGCAGGAAATGTGGTCGGGCGTTTGGCTGATTTGTCATGCGCTCAAGTATAGAGATTTGATGCAATAGATCCGTAAGACCAATGCCTGGGAGTAAAAACCCCGGGCTTTTCTTTTGCAGATTTTGCAAGCGTAAAAGCTCATACCAGACTATAACATCAATTTATTATCGATCGGAAACAGATCGAAAGAGAGGAGAAAAAATTATGAAAAAGAACTTGATCGGAAAACTTGCAGCAGGAATATTTGCACTTGCACTCGGAGCAGCTTCCCTCACAGGATGCACTGCAGACAAGGCAAATGCACAAACCGATGCTGCGGAAAAGAAAGTGTACAGAACCCTTGATGAGATCAAGGAGAGCGGAAAGATCAACATCGGAGTATTCTCCGACAAGAACCCGTTCGGATATGTTGATGAGAACGGTAAATATCAGGGTTATGATGTTTACTTCGCAGAGAGGATCGGACAGGACCTTGGAGTAGAGATCAATTATGTATCGACAGAAGCAGCAAGCAGAGTTGAGTACCTTGAGACCGGCAAGGTTGACATTGTACTTGCAAACTTCACAGTAACCGAAGAGAGAGCACAGAAAGTTGATTTTGCTCTTCCATACATGAATGTGGCACTCGGAGTTGTTTCACACGAGAGCAATGTTATCACGGATCTTTCACAGATAGGACCCGATGATCAGGTGATCGTTATCTCCGGTACAACCGCAGAGACATATCTTGAGAAAAACTATCCCGACATCAAGCTTCAGAAGTTTGATACCTATGCAACCGCAAAGACTTCATTTGAGAACGGCACAGGAGTTGCATGGGCTAACGACAATACTGAGGTTATCGCATATGCGATCGAGAATCCCGGATTTGTGGTAGGTATTCCTTCACTCGGAAGCCAGGATACAATAGCTCCTGCGGTTTCAAAGGGAAATACCACACTCCTTAACTGGATCAACGACGAGATCAGGAGCCTTGCAAACGAGAACTTCTTCCATGCGGATTATGAAGCAACACTTCTTTCAACCTACGGCGCAGATTATGAAGACACACTTGTTGTAGAGGGCGGAGCCCTCGCAGGCGCAGCAGATGAAGGAAGCACTACGGAAGAGACCGCAGCAGCCTCCGGAGACCTTGACATCGTTCCCGGAAACGGCGATACCATCAAGATCGCCGCATCTCCCGTTCCCCATGCGGAGATCCTTGCGAAAGCAAAGGAAATCCTTAAGGATTACGGATACGAGCTTGACGTCGTAGAATTTGAAGATTATGTACAGCCCAACCTTGTAGTAGAATCAGGTGAGTTTGATGCAAACTACTTCCAGCATGTTCCCTATCTTGACAGTTTCAACGATGAACAGGGTACTCACATTGTGGATGCAGGCGATATTCACTATGAGCCCTTCGGAATCTATCCCGGAAAGAAAGCAAGTCTTGCAGAGATCGCAGAGGGCGACAGCATAGCCGTTCCCAACGACACAACCAACGAAGCAAGAGCACTCCTTCTTCTTCAGGACAACGGACTTCTTACTCTTAAGGATGGTGTAGGACTTACAGCAACTGTAAACGACATCGTAGAAAATCCCTACAATATCAATTTTGTAGAGCTTGAGGCAGCACAGGTTGCAAGAGTCGTAGGCGAAGTTGAGTATGTAGTGCTTAACGGAAACTATGCACTTGAGGCGGGCTTCTCCGTAGGAAAAGATTCAATCGCTTACGAGGCAAGCGATTCCGTAGCTGCAAAGACCTATGTTAACATCATCGGAGTTCGCGAAGGAAATGAAAGCAGCGACAAGATCAAAGCACTTGTTACGGTATTAAGATCCGATGACATCAGGCAGTTTATTGAAGATACTTATGACGGAGCGGTAGTATTCTTTGAATAATACTTTCCTGTTATATTTCTCCTGCAAAAGGGGAGGACCGATAGTCCTCCCCTTGGAGTGGTTTTAAAGGTGGAGTTATGAGCCATATAGAAATTAAAAATCTGACAAAGAAATTTGAAGTAAAAGGTGATGTTATCACGGCGCTTCACAAAGTGAGCCTGTCTGTTGAAACAGGGGATATTTTCGGGATCATCGGGATGTCAGGCGCCGGAAAAAGTACACTTGTCAGAACTATAAACTACTTGGAAAAACCTACTGAAGGACAGGTGTTGATAGACGGTGTGGATCTTGCGGGACTAAGCTCTGCGGAACTCAGGAAAAAGCGAAGCGAGATAGGGATGATCTTCCAGAATTTCAATCTTCTTGAGCAGAGAAATGTTCTCGGGAATGTCTGTTTTCCTCTGGAGATAGCAGGCATTAAGCGTAAGGAAGCAAAAGAGAAGGCAAGACAGCTTTTAAAAACGGTTGGGCTTGAGGAAAAAGAGAAGGCATATCCTTCACAGCTTTCCGGTGGACAGAAGCAGCGTGTTGCGATCGCAAGAGCGCTTGCAACAAATCCCAGGGTTCTTCTGTGCGACGAGGCCACGAGTGCGCTTGACCCGATGACAACAAAATCAATCCTGAATCTTTTGAGAGAGATAAATGAGAGACTGAATATCACGATAGTGATCATCACACACCAGATGTCGGTGGTGACCGAAATCTGTAAAAAAGTTGCGATCATAGACGGCGGTGAGCTTGTGGAAGAGGGCGATGTCGAAAAGATTTTCGAGAATCCCGGGAGTGATGCGGCCAAGGAACTCATCTTTGAAAAGAAAGAGAGTTTCGCTCCCATAAGAACGTTGAACACGAGCAACAGGATAAGAATAGTTTTTTCGGAAAATTCAGCATATGAACCTGTTATATCGAATGCGATAATGACGTTCAAAGCCCCGCTTAATATCCTGAAAGCCGATACGAAAAATGTCGGAGGAAAGGCCCGCGGAGAGATGATCCTGGGACTTCCGGAGGATGAATCGGTAAAGCTTGCATTCATTGAATTTTTTAAAGAGCAGGGACTTGCTGTATCGGAGGTGACTGAAGATGTTTGATCAGAAAACTATAGAGATGCTTCTTATCGGAATTAAAGATACACTCTACATGACGATAGTATCTACATTCTTCGGATACGTGCTGGGACTGCCTTTCGGAATAGTACTTAATGTCACAAGAAAAAAGGGATTGCACCCCAATAGGGTAATATACGGAATAGGCGATTTTGTCTGTAATATCGTAAGGAGTATACCTTTTCTCATTCTGCTTATCCTGCTCATTCCGTTCACGCGCTTTGTTGTGGGAAAGAGCTACGGCTCGACCGCTACTATAGTGCCTCTTGTCATATGTTCGGCGCCGTATATTGCGCGTGTTGTCGAGTCGTCCTTAAACGAAGTTGACGAGGGTGTTATCGAAGCAGCCAAAGCTATGGGTGCGGGCACTTGGCAGATCATTTTCAAAGTGCTTCTTGTCGAGGCAAGGGTGTCACTCTTTACCGGCGCGGTCATCACTACGGGACTTCTTCTCGGATACTCCGCAATGTCCGGAACCGTGGGTGGCGGCGGACTCGGAGATATCGCGGTAAGATACGGTTATTACAGGTGGCAGGCAGATATAATGATCGTTACGGTCGTTCTGCTTATCATTATCTTCCAGGTAATACAGAATGTCGGCATGCACTTTAGTACACGGATAGATCATCGGAAAAAGTAAAACTTATGGATACAGAAGTATTAAGATCATACCTTCCCTTATTCCGGGAAGCACTCATATTGACCGTCAGGATCGGGTGGTTCGGGATCGCTCTTGCTTTTGCGATAGGAATTATAACATCGGCCTTGCTACATTTTAAGGTGCCGGTTTTATCAGCTGTCGCTAAGGTTTATATTGAGCTTTTCAGGAACACACCTCTTCTTGTGCAGCTGTTTTTTATCTACTACGGACTTCCGGTGCTTGGATTTCAGGTGTCCGCTGAATGGTGCGGGATCGCAGGACTCGGGCTCCTTGGAGGAAGCTACATGGCAGAGACCATACGCAGCGGACTTGATGCGGTTCCGCTTTCACAGACCGAGAGCGCGCTGGCGCTCGGAATGAACAAAAGGCAGCTTTTCGGCAGTATAGTACTTCCGCAGGCATTCTCTACAAGCGTACCCGCGCTTGTCGCAAACGTTATTTTCCTTTTAAAAGAGACAAGCATGTTTTCGGCGATAAGCCTGATGGACCTGATGTTTACCGCGAAGGATCTGATAGGCCTTTATTACGACACGACGGAAGCGCTGTTTCTTCTTGTGATATTTTATGTGATCATGCTTCTGCCTGTATCGATAGCGGGATCTTTCATCGAGAAAAAGGCAAGATTTAGAATATTCGGATAAGATTATGGGATTTGAAGTTTTACTTAAAGGGACAAATTTTATAAGGCTCCTTCAGGGACTCTGGGTGGCGCTCAGGATAAGCCTGATCTCGGTCGGAATAAGCATAGTTCTCGGAATAATCCTCGGAACACTTATGTCGCTGAAAAAACCGGTGATAACCGCTGTTTCGAGAGTCTATCTTGAAATAGTGCGGATCATGCCGCAGATGGTACTTTTGTTTATCGTATTTTTCGGATTCTCAAAGGCGATGGGACTGAACCTTCCTGCGGAGGCAAGCGCGATCATAGTATTCTCTTTCTGGGGCACCGCAGAGATGGGTGACCTCGTAAGAGGATGTCTTATCAGTATTCCGGTGATACAGTATGAGAGCAGTTATGCACTGGGAATGAGCAAAACGGATACATTCATACACGTGATAATCCCTCAGATAATAAGAAGGCTGATACCGCTTTCGATTAATCTCATAACGAGAATGATAAAGACCACAAGCCTTGTTATGATGATCGGAATAGTGGAAGTGTTAAAGGTAGGGCAGCAGATAATAGAAGCCAACAGAAAGTCCTCACCACACGCCGCATTTGGCGTGTTTGCCACAGTATTTTTACTTTATTTCCTTGCATGCTGGCCCATAAGCCGCCTGTCAAAATATCTTGAAAAACGCTGGAGTTGATAAAAGTGAGCACAGAAAAAGAAATACTTAAAGTTGAACATATATATAAAAAATTCGAAGACCTGAGCGTGCTTGAGGATATAAGCCTTACTGTTCATGAGGGCGAGATCATTGTCATAGTCGGCCCTTCCGGCTGCGGAAAGAGTACATTTCTTCGCTGCTTAAACGGTCTCGAGGAGACAAGTGAAGGTCATATCTTCCTTGATGGAGAAGCGGTAAACCCTTTATCTAAAAACATCACCGCTATAAGGCAGAAGATAGGAATGGTCTTTCAGAGCTATGATCTTTTTCCGCACAAGACTATCCTTGAAAACGTGATCATGGCTCCGGTACTTGTTCAGAAGAGGAAGAAAGATGAAGTAAAGGCTGAGGCATTGAAACTGCTTGAAAGGGTGGGCCTCTCATCTAAGATAAACAACTTCCCGAGGCAGCTCTCGGGCGGACAGAAACAGCGTGTCGCTATCGTGAGGGCACTTATCATGCACCCTGAAGTACTGCTGTTTGACGAGGTTACTGCGGCTCTCGACCCCGAGATGGTAAGGGAAGTCCTCGATGTAATGCTCGACCTTGCAAAACAGAAGCGCACCATGCTTATCGTGACCCACGAGATGGCTTTTGCGAGGGCTGTGGCCGACAGAGTCATTTTCCTCGACGGCGGGCATATAGTCGAAGATTCGGATCCTAAGCAATTCTTCGATTCCCCCAGGACCGAAAGAGCCCGAAAGTTTCTCAGTACATTCGAATTTGAAGAGAAATAAAAAACGAGCGGACAATATCCGCTCGCAGTAAAAATGCAATTTTGAGTCAGCTCTTATCCTTCATGGAAAGGAGCTTGTCGATGATCACATCGATCTCTTTCTGGGAAAGGACAGCCTGATTGCTGTCAATCTCATGAGTGAGCCCAGAAAGATCGTCATATTCCCTGATGGTGTTGAGTGCATCAATAAGGGAATCGATCTCGGGCTGAGAGAGAGCAACGTTTACATCGGGACGCAGCTCGCTGCTGTCCTTGGCAGTCTCGAGAGATTCGATAAGATGGTCTATCTGGCTCTGCGTAAGGACCACCTGAGCCCTTAACAGATCCGTTGAAATGCTGGCTTCATCGCCGTAATTCTTTAGTGAATGTAATGCTTCTACGAGTGTGTCTATCTCGCGCTGGTCAAGTAATCTGTTCATGGTAACGCCTTAACCTTTCTGTGCAGAATGTAATCTGTTCCTATACAAAAATATATCCTAAAAACCTTTTGATGTCTATCGGTTTTTGACCTTTATACAACTGTTTTTATGATAAGAAGCTATATCTAAACCGGAAAAAGACTATTTTTCTTCAATAACGGGCGTATCGCTGAAAATATGCTCGTCTTCAGCCGAAGGGTCTTCCTGGGGATGCTCGGCAAGATAGGCGTCCTCCGCCTTCTTGAAAGGCTTGTTGTTGAGAACAGCAGCCAGAAGTGCGGGAGCTGAAAAGCAGAAGCATACTATTACAGGGAAGATATAGATGGCAAAATTGGTAAGAAAGATAATAAACAGCACGGGAGTAGCCTTCGCGACCATAACCGCAAGTGTGCGGGGAAAATACCTGAAAGAGTAAGCAAAGGCCGACTTGATCGTCCCCGGAACGGTGTTGGAAAACCTGGCGAGGATGGGGTATACAGCGCAGCCCACAAAAAGGACTACGATAGAGACTGCCAGAAGCCCGCCGAAGACGAATGCGGAGATCTTTGTGGGATTGGCACCCATCAGGAAGTAGTCAAAGATAACCACCCCGGCAAACACAAGGAAAATGAGCCATATTATCGTGGCCTGTCTGAAATTGTCCTTAAAGGAATGGAAATACTGCCGTACTATGCTCACTTCCTGGTCGCGGGCTATCTTGAGAGCACAGTAGTGCATGGCGGTAAAGGCCGCTCCGGCGGTTATCACCGGAATGCACAGCAGCACCGTAAACAGGTTGATTATTATAAGATCCGCCATTTTGCTCAAAAATCTCATCAGCGGGCTGTCGATCTGGAAAAGCTTCATTTTTCCTCCTTACCGGTACAGTATTGGAATAATAATCCGGATATAGAGAATATAAGATTTTGAGAAGGATTTGTCAAATACTAAGTGGTTTTTGTTATGGATTTGTTGCACTTTTACTGATATAATTTCAATAAGTATCGGAGAATCCATATGCGAGGAGGACAGGATATGAACGGACAGGAATTCAAGGAAGCAAAGCTGCCCACATTGGACGAAATGCTTGGAATAAACAGTGAGAACAGTAAGGATATATATAAAGAGCTAAAGAGCGAATTTGGGGTAAGGGGATTTATTGAGAGCCACAGGCAGTCCATGGAGCTGTTGAACGAAATAGAAGCAGAACTTGAGAAATTTCTTATATCCTATGAAAAAAACAAAGAGGATCGTGAACCTGTAGAGAAGGCATATGCCCTTGAGATAAACATACTTCTGAGCATGGCAAGAAGGTTCCATCCGCTTTCGGATTACGGAAAAGAAATGCTTTCAAGGGCGGTGGAGAGAAGAAAAGAATTTGAATCGGAGGCAGGTCCCATGATCACAGGGATCACTTCAGACAACATTAATCTTTTCAGGACTGTATTATCATCCGATATTGCGGAAGATGTTATTAGCGGAAAGGTTCATGCGATTGGTGCTCTTCGCACCTCAAAGCAAACCGTATACGGGGTCGGAGCGCTGGTATACCACGTCGATGCACTCCCTTTTGGAGCATATGAGGTGCTCAGAGCCGACTGGCTTTTTGTTAACAAAAAGTTCAGAGAGAGGGGAATTGCTCATCATTTGCTCGGAGAGCTGATCGCACAGATGGCAGAGAAGGGTCTGACTGATATGTCGGCTGAGATACCGGCAGACATCCCGGATAAACAGCTTCTGAGTTATATTTTCGGATCATGGCATTTTGTACAGGATGTACAGATAAGCCCGGATACTGTCATCAGAGCGGGTGATATTGATAGTAAAAGGATAAAGCATGCATTGAAGAATAAAGCTGTATCACTTGAGAGATTTGATGATGCTACCCGCAACATGATCATAAAAAAAGCGCTCAGGCAGTTTGCATATGCCGGATACCTCTGGGGCATTCCGAATGATTATGCAGATGCGAAGCTGTCATTTTACATGAGTGAAGGTTCGGAAATAAAGGCTATGCTCCTGGCGCACAGGATGCCGTCAGGCATTATCAGGGTCGAATGCCCGGGAACTGCCCCGAAGGGAGAGAAATACCTGCCTGATCTGATATATACATTCCTTGAAAGAGTTATGGCAGCGGAATCAGAAGATACGGTCATAGCAATATCGGCAGATGGCGAAGAAACGGGAGAGATAATTAATGATGTATGTCCTGTACAATTGGGACAATACGTAATATCCGGGACACTCTCGGCTCCTTCCGGAGATATCAATCTTGACAGGAAGGCCATAGAAAAGCTGTTGAATGCGACTGCGTGAAATAATTCGATGTGAAATAATTCGATAATGAGGTGATCACGTATGGAATTTGAAAAGCTGGAGCATAAGGAAAAACAGCAAAAGGACCAAAAGAAAATAAATGCTCAGCCGCAGTCTGCGATGATGCATGAAGATGAAAAGGTGCAGCTTGAAGTATCGCAGGAGATACTCGGCGAGGAAAAAAAAGAGGATCTCATATCGGAAAGCTTCCCGAAGGCTTCCATGAAAGATGATATTGATGAACTGGGCGGAAAAGCCCCGGCAGGTCCGGCCTATATAGGCATGGAAAAAAGGTTTACGGTAAAGAAGGAAGATGACAGCAAAAAAATGGAAGCTGTCAGGGACGCTCTGGCCTTCTACCTTGATGAAAAGGAAAAAGGCAGACAGCTGGGTAAAGCTACGGATAACCTCATCAAAGCCTGCGACAAATACTGCTCGGGACGGTTCAGGGCATTTAAGTGGGGAAGGGGTAGACAGAGGCTCGAGGAGGTGCTTGCACTGCGTGAGCAGGCTATGCAACAAAGGGAGATCCTCGATCAGAAGTCAGAAGGGAAGAATTTCCTCATTTATAACAGTTCGGAGGAAGACTATAACGATAAGGTAAATGACGATAAATATGCGAGGCCGAGCACCGGAAGGGTCATTGTTGCGGGAGTGGCAGCGGCATTCGGAACGCTTTTCGGCAATATTGCGAAGCTTGTCACTTTTCAGCCATTGTGGAGAAGGCGTATCTCATGGACACCCGGTCAATATTACCAGGATACGATCGAGCTGCTCGACCGCAAACTCGGAAGAGTGATAAAAGACGGTGATGAAGAGAGAAAGGTATATGATACCCTGACATCGCACAAGGATAAGCTCAGGAGCAAGACCTTAAGTGAGGAGGAAAGGCTTATCAAAGCCGACCTTGAGATGCTTGAGCGGATCGAAGCAGGTGAAGAGGTCTACGATGAGGAAGAGCACCTGGACGCCGGATATATGCGTGATCAGGAAAGAATATCCAAGCTGAAGGAGCGCGATGCAAATACCAGAACCGAGATCGAACAGCTGAGCACTGAAGAGGAAAAGTCCGAATTCCGTCAGAAAATGCAGGAGATCGCACAGAACAATATCCTGGAGGATAAGGAATTTGATGATGTCAGGCTTGACAAAAGGGACGAAGAGTATAATGAGGAATATCTGGATTCCAGGCTTATTGAATTTGAGGGGATGGACCTGAACACGGTAAGCTTTCTCAATCATGCGGATATGCTCAGGGATTACAGCGAGAATCGGAAGCTCTTTGAGAAAATCAGATCGACACACTACCAGCTCATGAAAGGTCTGCTTCATGGTTATAAGATAGATGATAACAGGCTGATAAAGCTCAGGGCGAAGTTTACCTGTGCCTTTGAAATGCAGCAATACATGATCAAAACAAACGAGATGGTGCTTAAGGGGAAGCTTGATCTTACCGGGACAGATGATGAATTGAGGACGGAGATAATAAAAGGTCTGGACAAAACCAGATTTGACAGAATACCCGCAAAGCTCGGGGATACAAGCGTATTTCTTGCAGAATGTGAGCAAAAGCTGCAAACGGAATACGATAACAGAAAGGATACGATAACCAAGGTTTACGGAGCCCTTGAAAAGGGATCGATGAGAGCAAGGATCCCATCAGCTATACTCAAAAAAAAGATGGAGTCCTACGAGTCTAATTCCGTCATATATGATTATATGCAAAGGAGAACGGACAGGTTTTGTGAAACGCCGACATCCCTTATCATAACAACATATAACGAAAGGCACAAGGCAGACCTCAGAGAAATAAGCGGTGATGCAAGATTACATCTTAACTGGGTATACGGAAAGAAAACAGAGGATGTTATACGTCTGACAAAGCTCTTTCAAGGCCCGGGAGTGGAAGAAACCAAAAAGTACAAAGAAAACGGCTACACGGATAAACAGATAAAGGCCATAAAGGCAAAGGGGAGACTTCAGTATTTCAAAGAGATGATAAGGGAACTGAAAGAATTTGATTTTTCATCCTTTGATATCAGGGATATGGCGAAATTCTATGATGATTATGAGAGGAAATATAAGATCTGCGGCATTTTTGCCAATACCGAAAGTATAGCAGAAGGAATAAAAAATGCGCTGAGTGACATAAGAGATGCCCGGACAGAGGAAATGATCAAAAAGAATCCGAAATACAAACCTGATCCGAAAGAAAGGCTCACTCTTCCCGAGGATTATTCGGAATTCGGATACAACAACCTGGAGGAGCTTGTCAAAGATATGTATGTCACGCAGGCGGTCGGAAATGCCGTTCAGGCAAAGTATGATACCCTTTCGCAGATGAGTTCACGGGAGTATCTGGCGTACTATTCACTATCAGAGCTTTTTGCCATGGATCAGGCGACACAGAAGCAAGTTGAGGAGAACGCGGAGGAATATCGCGAAGAACTTTTGGAGAGTGGTGTGAATCTGGAAAAAGACAGATTAGGACTCTGGGTGGAGTCATTCAGACTACATCCCCAGGTAATCAACATGGCCATAAGGACAAGACCTATTACCAAAAAGCAGGAAAAAGAGGGCGTAAAGCAACAGGTCATGGACGCTAATGTGGATGTTATGGAAATACTCGAGGAGGAAAAAGCATACTACGACAGAAGAAAATGCGCGGCGGACAGAACCGGATATGGCCCCCAAAAGCGAAAAGCCGAATCTGAAAAGGGTGAAGCTTTCTATAAAAACATACACAAGTTATCTCACAGCAGGGATGCCTTAGTAGAAAAAAGAGCTAAAGAAATAGACGGCGGAGGAAGGTTTTACAGGGTATATTTGTCAGCAATGGCCTATTTTAAGCAAGATACCGAGGAAAAGACAAATCAAAGGTTAGATGCTTTGTCGGTTCCGACAGAAAAGGCGACAACCGGGCAGAAACAGGCTATGGCAAAGGAACTGGAGAGCGCATTTAAGCTTATAATGGATTTCGACCTTAAGGAACTGAATTTCGAGAGATTTACCGACCTGATTGACGGAGCATATGAAAAGACAGCTATGATGACCTATTTTTGCATGGATTTTAATCATCTGTTTTCAAAATATGAGGAGCTTATGGACGATCCGGAAAGCGGCACTCTTCTGACCGTGGAGGAATATAAAGAGGTAAAGGCAAAAAAAGATTTTCTACAGGTATTAAACACGATTTACAATGGAGTAGCGAAAAATGTTTTGGCTGCTCCCGGACATGAGAGCTATGACGGGATAAAGCTTCTGTCCCTTACGCAGAGCGAGATGAATGAGAATCTGAAAAATGCCAAAAGTTCGGACCAAAAGATGTATCTCTCAAATGTGTTCGTGACATTGAACGCCTTAAGACAGGAGGGCATCTATCCCGGTATAGACATGGAACAGGTATATAAAAGCAGGCGCGTGGCATATTATGACGCTCCGGCAGATGACAGGACGGTCAGCATCAAGGAAAAGCTTAAGGAGAGGTAGCATTATGTTTACTCTTACGGTTGAGAACATAGCGACACTTTTGGTCGACGGATCGACAATATTTTTGCTCATCGGAGTCCTCACACAGACGTATATCATGCGAAAAAGGGGAAGGCTCGATGACAGGTTATTCTTTATTCTCATAATCTTAAATATCATAATAGCGGTGTCGGACATCATAACGTATCTTTCAGACGAAAAGACTTTTTACGGAGCAAGATACTTTAATCTCGGAGGCGTAAGTGTTTTTTACATTGCGCTTGTGCTTTTGTGTTTGCTCTGGCTGCGCTATTGCATCATAAGGTTTGGAAGAAGGCGTGCAGGAATAAGGATACCTACGGCTGTAATACTCATACCGGGCTTTATAACAGAGATCATGCTGTTGATAAATCTGTTCACCGGCCTGATCTTCAGCGTGGATGGATCCAATGTATACCATAGGGGTATATTGTTTGTGCCAATGTTTATCGTGATGGGGCTGTATGTCTTTTCCGGTTTTTATATCATAGCAACATATAAGAGCGCGGATGGTAGAAGGAATATGATACCGGTATGGATATATATGCTTCCGCTGGTAGTGGGTATAGTGGTTCCATTTGTTATAGGCGGGATATCGCTTACAAGTATCGGTGTGGCCATGTCGCTTCTGTTTACCCATGCCGGCAGCGAATCGGAAATAGTTAATACCGTTTTTGGCAAGGAGGGGATCATATGACGGATGCAGGATATGTAACGGTATATGCCAATACGATAGCGGTAATGCTTTCTCTGGGTATTCTGGTGCTTGCCGGGCGACTCCGTATAAAGGACAGGACGGAAAAAAGGGTCTTCATGTCATTGCTCACCAATGTGATCGCCATGAGTATCTTTTACATATTACGCACTCTCAGGGATGACAGAGTCATCGTATTCACGCAGGCCACAGCTATGCTTCTGGAGACGATCCTGGAGATATTGATCAATCTGTTCACCATAATATGGATGATTTATGTTGATTACAGAATGTTCCACAGCATGACACATATAAAAAGAAATGCCGCAGTGATATTTATCCCGTTTTTAGTGCTCATTGTGCTCGATGTGATCAATTCCTTTACGGGGATAATGCTCAGGATCGACGAAAACCTTGTGGTCGAGGAGAGACCGCTCTATATTCTCGCCGATATTATCAGGATCGGGTATTTTATAGTATCTTTGGTCATTCTTGAGGTTCATAAGCGCAGAGACGAGAATATGAAGTTTTTTTCGGTTTTACCGTTCTTTGTTCCCACGCTGTTTTACATATTGTTTTATTATTTTACGCCATATGCCACAGTGACACTGGGGCTTTCCATTGGGATAGCACTTATCTATGTCGAGCTGATAAATGAACAATGCTATAAGGACAGCGAGACAGGATTCTACAATATACTTTATCTTGATTATCTGAGAAAAAAGGCAGCCGGCGGACGCTATGATCCTCAAAGTGCGATCGTGTTCAGGATCTCAGGGGACAGCATTAAACAATCTGCGGAAATGATAGCGAAGCAGCTCCCGAGAAACTGCTATACGATCCGATGCAGTAAGGACACGTTGGTGACGTTGGCGTACGTCAAAAACAAGAGTTCTCTTTTTATGATCTCCGAGGATGTACAGACTGACATGGATAAGGCCGGGATTCCCATACAGATCGGAATCGATCAGAAAAAGAAAACGGAGAGAGGAATAGTTTTTCTTGACAGACTTTTAAAAAGTGTCTGATAGATCAGGTATTATTCAGAGGACTATCATAAATGAGATTTACAGATATAACAGAAGAAAATGCGGATGATTTTTATTCTTTCATTGCCCCGGGCATCCGTGATGATTTGGAACGGGAATACTTCAGGGGCATAGGGGCGATCGATGATGACGGTGAGCCACTGGGAGCCTTGGTTTATGAGCTGGGTAACAGCGAAAGCGAGGAGGACACCAACAGCCGTATCCTGTCCCTTGCGGCAGATAACGACAAAACAATTGATTCCCTTATGTCGGAGTATGAGATTTGTGCATCCGAGGAGGATGTGGCAGAGAGCTACTATGAGCTTTCCGATAAGAAAACCGCAAGGCATCTGGAAAAGCATGGCTTTACCTTTGAGACTGCAGAGTCACCGGATATCGTGATATCAATGAAAGACATAAAGCATGTAGCGGATACTGTCAAGGCGAGCAGGATCCCCTCTTTTATAACAAATCTTTCTGAGATATCCATACAGCAATACAGGGGTTTTGTGAAGAATATCCTGTTTATGGGTAAGCACGGATTATTGGAGGATATCGCATATCTTCCCAAGAACTGGTTTGAACAAGAGCTTTGTGCATGCGCGTTAACTGACGACGAAGTTACAGGTGCACTGCTGATGCGGAAGGACTCCGAGGGTGTGATTCATGTTCTTTTGTATACAGCCTTCGGACCGGATTATAAAAGAAATCTGGGATTGATGATGGCTTACTCCGCGAACATGCTGACAGAGCTGTGCTCCAATGAGACATTGATAGTTATCAGACGCCACAACGATGCAGTAAAAAAACTTGCGGAAAAGCTCTTTGCGTCCAGCAAGGGCGATACCGTATATGTTGGAAAGAAGACTCACGAAAAATGACCGGAAGAAGACAAGTCTTGCGAAGAAGCTGCCGGAGAACAGGTAATGGCAAAATAGCGGAAAGATAACCGACAGAAGAGAAAGATCATGGAAGAGTATAAGACGGTTTTAATAGAGAAAAGGAACTACAGGCGGTTTGGGGATTACCTGCCCGAGAAGGATTCAGCGGCTGCCAGAAGAGAGAATATTATATCAGTAGGCCTTATGCTTGGCTCTGAGCCGGCGGGAGCCATTTCCTGTATGGGAAATGAGCTGCTAAGCTTCTATGTGGAAGAGGATAAAAGACGCAGCGGATACGGAAGGCTCATGCTCGAAAGACTGGAAGAGGAGCTTCGCAAAAAGGGCTACGACAGCATATCGGCCCACCTCGCCCTGCCTGACGACTGTGAGGCGGTGCCGGCCCTTGTATATCTCGGCTTTATGTATGAGGATGAAGGGTATAGTCTGGTAAAGGTAAGTGGCAGGGATGTCAGGACCTTTATCGAAAGCGAGAATACCAAAGGGAAGAAAAGCGTTCTATCATTTATCGGAAGATTTGCAAAAGGGGAGATACTTTCTCTTGAAAGTGTGTCAGCATCAGGCATAAGGAGCATCGAGGAAGGAATAGCGGCCGATTTTGTCACTTCGGATGAAGAGTGCTGGGGGAACATTGCCAGGCCGTTGTCCTTTGTATCCTTTGTGGATGATAAGCCCGTAGCGCTTGTACTGGTGGAAGCTGAGGACGGGAAGCACTTTTCGGTCAGGTGGTTTGACACGGAGGAAGGCGCGGGCGCGGAAGGTCTTGCAATTATATTCAGGATGATTGAGAGGCTTTCCATGTTCATGGAGGATGATGATGAACTTTCCTTTGCTGCGATGACAGACAGCGTTATTGGGCTTTGTGACAGGATATTTGACAAAACGCAGGGATTAACGCCTCAGATAGAGCAGACAGTCCTGATG
>DFKZ01000114.1:0-64483 GCA_002373975.1 Lachnospiraceae bacterium UBA3632
GTGGGTTCGATTCCCGCCACCCCGATTTTTTTATTTGTAAAAAGGTAAAAAGATGTTCGATCCAAAGACGAAAAAATATCCATATCCGGAGCAGACAGATAAGCACTATCTCAAGATCAAAATGGACCGCGGGATCGTGTTTGATACCAAGTATCCGTACATCGACCGTTCACGGTCATTCCGGTTCAAACAGGCGATTGTACGCCTTCTTCTTAATGTCATCGTTTTTCCAGTGTGTAAGATCCGCCTCGGGCTTAAGACTGAAGGAAGGCAGAATCTGCAAAAGCACCGTGATGTGCTTAATGAAGGTGTGATATCTGTTTCAAATCATGTGCATATGTGGGATTATATCGCTGTGATGAGGTCAATCAGACCTTATAAACCATATCTGCTTTCATGGGCGGCAAATGTGAACGATAAGGACGGCCCGCTGGTGCGCCTTGTGGGTGGTATTCCGATCCCGGAATCAAATATGGCGGCGACGAAAACATATCTGAAAACCGTCCGTGATCTTTTGAAGAACGATCATGGCTGGCTCCATATTTATTCCGAGGGAAGCATGTGGGAATTCTACGCACCCATACGCCCGTTTAAACGGGGCGCATCATTCCTTGCATGTGAGGCTGATAAGCCTGTTCTTCCCATTGCTTTTTCATATCGGGAGCCCGGCCGGATAAGAAAACATATCTTCAGACAGATCGCTACGCTTACTCTTCACATAGGCGAGCCGCTTTTCCCGGATAAAGATCTTCCGATAAAAGAGAGGGAAAAGGATCTGACCATACGCACCCATGAAGAGGTGTGCAAAATGGCGGGAATAGACCCGAAGAAGAATATCTATACACCCTTATTTGATAATACCAAACGGGTTGATTATTATTGATACAATCAAATAAATACAACTAAATAAATTCAACTATATTAATACAACCAAGATACCGTAAATACGCGGCAGCCTGTCAATGCTCCACCATCCTTGCGATGGCGGAGCGTTTTACTTTCATGGCTCCGGTTGGGCAGAATTCCTGACAGCAAAAGCATCTCACGCATTTGCTCCGCTTGATGTGTGCTCGTCCTTTTTTTATTACGATGGCATTTGCGGGGCAGCCTTTAATGCAGTGCCCGCATGCCGTGCAGCCTTCAGTGACTACGGGCTTGGATCGAAGGACCACATAAAGGGCTTTTTTGAGCAGAGCCTTGATGGGCGGATCTGTGGGATCATAGAGGAACCAGCTGGATGTGGCCCCGGATCTGGTAAAGTCGCTGAAGATGTATTTTTTTGCTCTTTCCAGATATGCTGTATCCGGCTTTTCAGCAAGAAGTCCTCTCTTTTTGGCGCATCCGAGATAAGGGATCTCATTTTCGCTCACTCCGAGAATATATGCACAGAGCCTGTCAATCTCATACTGATCTTTCCCTGCCATCATTAGACCGAGGTGCCTTGGTGTGCCCTGGGTTGGGCCGTTTCCTTCCATTACTTCTACTGCGTCTACTATATGGAGCACAGGGCGGACAAACTCGTTTATATCGACGAGCATATTTGAAAAATCACCCGGATCGCGGTGAAGGAAGTGATATTCGCTTTTTATGGTACCGGGGATCACTCCGTAGAGATTCTTGACTGCGGCGGTCATCCCCATGAGCCCGTGGGATTTAAGCTTGCAGAAATTAATGATGGCATCGCATTTTGTGAGCCAGTCGCAGTATGCAAATTCGTGAAGGATCACTCCGTCCGCATCCGTGTTGGTAAAATCGGTATCGTAGTTAAGCTCCGCGCCTGCATCCTCACATATCTTTAAACCGCATACGTTGTAGATGTGGGAGAGCACCGGTCTGGTAAAAGGCTCTCCGGGGCTGTCCCCTATCACCACCTCAGCGCCGAGCTCCTTTAACATTTTCGTTAGTTCAGCCACGGGAACGGGGTGAGTGGTGGCTGCAGCTTCAGGCTTTCTGGCAGCACAGAGATTAAGTTTTATTCCGATCTTCATTCCGGGCTTTACAAAATCCAAAAGACCGGAGTCCGAGAGGATCCTTTTAAGAGCCTCAGTAACGTCCTCTTTTCCATAACTATTGCATTCGGTGAAAATAGGTTTTGTGCTGTTCATGGTTTTAATGTATCTCCGCCTGCTTTATTTATTGTCAATTACAGATCCGTTTCGCTGTTAGGCATAAGCTATGAATGGAAAATACCATATAAACAGGGTATTTGCAAGTGGAGGGATGCGGGCGCGCTGAACTGATAAAAAACTGCATTCCGTTTATAAAATAATGCCTCTATCCCCCTTGTAAATAATCCGGTTAGATTATAAAATAATTATGTACGCGCTCTAAAAATGCGTACCCGAATTACTGTTTATAAAAAACTATACAGAACATACGAGGAGGATTTTTTAATGCAGTACGGACATTTCGACCTTGCCGCAAAGGAGTACGTGATCACACGTCCCGACACGCCGGCACCTTGGTGTAATTACCTTGGATCACCCGCATACGGTGCGATCATTTCAAACAATGCTGAGGGGTACAGCTTTGTTCAGAGCGGAGCCAACGGACGTATATCCAGATTCCGTTTCAATTCAAAGATGTCACTTCCCGGACGTTTTATCTATATCAGAGACAATGAGACCAAGGATTACTGGTCTGCTACATGGCAGCCAGTGGGCAAGCCCCTCGATCAGTACAAGAATGTCTGCCGTCACGGCACAGCTTACACTGTGATCACGACGGATTACGCAGGCATTAATTCAGAGACCACATATTACGTGCCCAAGGATGCTACCTACGAAGTATGGAGCGCAAAGATCACAAATACTTCCGATAAACCCCGCAAGCTTTCCGTATACGGATTTATCGAGTTCACCAACGAGAGTAACTACAATCAGGATCAGGTTAACCTTCAGTACACACTTTTCATCTCAAGGACATCATTCGAAGGCAACAAGATCGTAGAGCATATAAATGAGAATTCCGGACGCGATGAGACCGGTTCAAACCACATGGAGCGTTTCTTCGGTCTTGCTGGACAGAAGGTTGATGCATACAACGGAAATCTCGACAGCTTCATCGGCGCATACAGAACCTATGCAAATCCCATTGCCGTTGAGTCGGGAAAATGTGACGGAACTCTCAACTACAATGCAAACTGCTGCGGTGCTCTTCAGTCCGACATAGAGCTTGCTCCCGGCGAGACAAAGGTATTCACTTATCTTTTCGGACAGAAGAATAATGCCGAGGCGGAAGTGCTCGTTAAGAAGTACGAGGACAGTGCGGTTGTTGCTAAGGAAGTTGAAGAGCTCAAGGCTTACTGGCATGCTAAGCTCGACAATTTCACGGTTGAGACTCCTTCGGATGAATTCAACAACATGATAAATGTATGGAACGCTTATCAGTGCTTCATCACATTCACATGGTCCAGAGCAGCTTCTCTTATCTACTGCGGAGAGAGAAACGGATACGGCTATCGTGATACGGTTCAGGATATTCAGGGTATTATCCACCTCGATCCCGAGATGGCGCTTGAGAAGATCCGCTTCATGATCTCTGCACAGGTCAATAACGGTGCGGGACTTCCTCTTGTAGTATTTGACTTTGTTCCCGGCAATTCCGGAACACCCGATGATCCCGAGTGGGTAAAGATGACAGGCCATCCCTCATATCGTGCGGATGATGCGCTCTGGCTCTTCCCTACAGTATATAAGTACATCGCAGAGAGCGGAAACATTGCATTCCTCGATGAGAAGATCCTCTATGCTAACGGCGGCGAGGACACAGTATATGATCACCTCAAGAAGGCGATCGATTTCTCCATGAATCACATGGGAGATCATAACATGCCCGCAGGCCTCCATGCGGATTGGAACGACTGCTTAAGGCTCGGGGCAAAGGGCGAATCAACATTTGTTGCATTCCAGCTCTATTATGCACTTAACATGATGCTTGAGATCGCAGGAGATCGTAACGATACCGAGTACATCAAGTATCTTGAAGATATCAAGGCTAAGCTCGGAAAGACTCTTGAAGAGTGCTGGGATGAGGACAGATTCATCCGCGGTATCCGCGACAACGGCGTGATCGTTGGTGCCAAGAAGGATCCCGAGGCAAATATGTGGCTTAATCCTCAGAGCTGGGCTGTTATTTCGGAGTTTGCATCCGATGAGCAGGCCAAGAAGTCCATGGACAGCGTACATGAGATCCTTAACACTCCTTACGGTGTAAAGCTTCTCGAGCCTCCTTACATCGATCATTATTTCGACGGTGCTCTGATGCACATCTTCAATCCGGATACCAAGGAGAACGGTGGTATCTTCTCGCAGTCGCAGGGCTGGCTGATCCTGGCCGAAGCTCTTATGGGAGACGGCGACAGAGCGTTTGAGTATTTCCTTGAGAGCTCACCCGCTTCCATGAACGACAAGGCTGAGATCCGTTGCATAGAGCCTTATGTTCACGGACAGTTTGTTGAGTCAACACGCTCGCCTTTTGCAGGCCGTGCTCATGTTCACTGGCTCACAGGAACCGCCTCTACCGTTATGGTAGGATGTGTCGAGGGTATCTGCGGTATGAGACCTACTCCTGAAGGACTCAGAGTATCTCCTTCGATCCCTCACACCTGGGACGGCATGAAGATGGAGAAGAACTTCCGCGGAAGTCATATTTCAATCAAGGTTGAGAATCCCGATCATGTGGCAAGCGGAGTCAAGTCCCTTACGCTTAATGGGGAAGTGCTTGAGGGAGATCTTATTCCTGCTTCGAAGCTTAAGGATAAGAATGAAGTTGTTGTTGTGCTTGGATAATTGTCGCTTTTTATCGAGAATCAGGAGTATTCTATACTCCTGATTCTCTTGCTGTATTATCTTACAATTTAACTTACTATCGGGGATAATGGAGGCAGAAACACTATAGATAAGGAGGTCCGTATGGAATACACAATTAACAAGGCACCGAAGAGAGTACTCAATCAGCGTAAGGCGTGGGCGATGAGTGACGCCAAGAGGGACAAGGGATTGACGGAACCTGAAGATATTAAGAAATTCAGGGATATTTCCTATGGACCGTATGATAAGTGGAATCTGCTGGATGTGTATGTTCCTGCGGATAAGAAAAATAATGCGAAGATAAAGGCGGGGAAGAGTGATGCCGAGAGCTTTCCCGTGATCCTTAATATCCACGGAGGCGGATACTTTTACGGGGACAAGGAGCTGTACAGATTCTATTGCATGAGGCTGGCGCAGTTCGGATTTGCGGTAGTGAATATAAATTACAGACTTTCACCCGAGTTTCACTTCCCTTCACCCTTGGAAGATGCTATGGGAGCAATGGAATGGATTGACAAAAATGCCGCCGAATACGGACTCGACAAAGAAAATGTGTTTATGGTCGGAGATTCTGCGGGAGCGCAGCTGACCAGTCAGTTTGCATGTATTTTTACCAATCCGGCTTATGCGGATCTGTTCGGGATGAAGGCGCCGGCAGGGATTAACCTGCGTGCGATAGGACTTGCCTGCGGAATGTATAAGCTGCCGGAAAGAGCAAATTCAGCAAGGGATGATCTTATAATGCATGATTATCTGGGAGATATGAAGCTTCTTGAAGACCCGAGAGTGGAGCTTCACTCAAATATCACAAAGGATTATCCTGCCACATATATTTTCAGCTCGTATTGTGATTTCCTCTACACCGAATGTAAGCCTTATGCCAAATTTCTTGAGGAGAAAGGACTGGATGTAAAATGCGACATCTACGGTGCCAAGGAAGCAAAAGAGGTGGCACATGTATTTCACTGCAATCTGAGGCTCGATGAGGGCGAAAAGGCAAACAAAGCCCAGGCAGACTTTTTTATAAAACATATAGTGTAAACCGTCCTCTGAGAGGAAGGAGGCGCGAAGCGCCGTAAGAGGTGTAAAATGTCAGACTTACTCAAACTGAATCTTCCCGAAGGCTTTCCCTATGCTTACGAGACCCATCTGCATACCTGTCAGGCATCTGCCTGTGCGAAAAGTACGGGAGCGGAGATGGCAAGGGCCTGCAAGGAAGCAGGATACACGGGAATAATCGTGACGGACCATTTCATCTACGGAAATACCTGCGTTGACAGATCTCTGCCATGGTCCGAATGGGTGGAACTATTTTGCAAGGGATATGAGGATGCCAAGAAAGAGGGGGATAAGATAGGACTTCAGGTATTCTTCGGATGGGAAGCCTGCTATAACGCCACAGAGTTTCTTATTAACGGTCTTTCAAAAGAATGGCTGCTCGCGCATCCGGAGGTGAGGGACTGTACCATAGAGGAGCAGTTTGATCTGGTTCACGCAGACGGCGGAATGATCGTTCACTGCCATCCATACAGAGTTGAACCCTACATCCCGGAAGTCCGTCTCTTCCCGGATTATATCGATGCTGTGGAAACTGTAAATGCCACTCATTCCTGCGTGCTGAGTAAATCGCACAATAATCCGGAGTGGGATGTTATGGCCAAAGCTTACGCCAAAGAGCATGATTTCCCCGAAACGTCAGGTTCCGACATCCATTCTGTCCATCTTATCTATGGCGGCCTGGCATTCGGAAGAAAGCTTGAGGACAGCCGTGACTACTGCAAGGCGATCCTTAACCGCGAGCCGGTAGTGCTTCTGTCCGGAAATGAAACTGCAGGTATTGCCTGATATGTCGGAGTGCAATTTATGCCCGAGAAAATGTAATATAGAAAGAGATGCGCATTCAGACGGAAGTACCGGCTTTTGCGGAGAGGGAAGCACGGTCAGGATTTCAAGGGCGGCGCTGCACTTCTGGGAGGAGCCGCGCATATCGGGAACCGAGGGAAGCGGCGCCGTGTTTTTTACGGGGTGCAACCTGAAGTGCATCTTTTGTCAGAACGCCGAAATATCGGAAAACGGACGAGGACGGGAAGTTTCGATCGAGGAACTCTCTGATATATTTTTTGACTTGAAAAGCCGGGGTGCGCTGAATATAAATCTTGTTACGCCCACACATTTTATACCTCAGATAAGAGAGAGCATCCTGCTTTCAAAAGAAAGAGGTTTTAATCTGCCCTTTGTATACAACTCTTCGGGTTATGATTCGGTGGATTCTCTTAAGCTCCTTGAGGGTCTTATAGACATCTATCTCCCGGATTTTAAATATATGGACCGGGAGCTTGCCAAAAAGTATTCAAATGCCCCGGATTATCCTGATGCGGCCAAGGCTGCCATCGCGGAGATGATAAGGCAGGTGGGATGTGAAAATGTGATCGTGAGGCATCTTCTGCTACCCCTGGCTGTCAGAAATGCCATATCGGTGGTTGATTATCTGTATGATACCTACGGAGATGCGCTGTGCCTTTCACTTATGAGCCAGTACACACCGCTGTATGGTACGGATAAGTTGTCGGATAGGCAAAAAGAGAGGCTCTCGGCATATCCCGAGCTTCATCGCGGAGTTACCAAACGGGAATATGAGAAGCTGATAAAGCACTGCACGGACAGGGGCATAGAAAATGCGCTGATCCAGGAGGGGGAAGTGGCCAAGGAGAGTTTTATACCTGAGTTTTAGGAATAGGATCAAATATGTGGATAGCAGATAATTGGAAAGATTACGAAGTGATCGATACTTCGGACGGAGAAAAGCTCGAAAGATGGGGCGAGTACATACTGGTCAGGCCGGACCCGCAGGTGATCTGGAGCACAGGCCATGATGAAAGGCGCTGGAAAAAGAAAAACGGACATTACCACCGTTCCAGCAAAGGGGGCGGCGAATGGGAGTTTTTCAACCTTCCAGAGGAATGGGAGATAAAATACCCGCTGGCTAACGGTGTGGTATCACGGGAGCTGACATTTCACTTAAAGCCCTTTGCATTCAAACATACCGGAGTGTTCCCGGAGCAGGCTGTAAATTGGGACTGGACAAGCAGTATCATTAAGGACAGCATAAACAGCGGAAGAAGGGAGCTTGCTTCAAAGGATTCCTCAGAGGGTAAGCCCTTCAGGGTACTCAATCTCTTTGCTTACACCGGCGGGGCCACCATCAGCGCAGCTGCCGCGGGAGCCGCTGTGACTCATGTGGATGCCGCCAAGGGAATGGTGGCATGGGCCAAGGAAAATGCCGCATCATCCGGGTTATCCGATGCCCCCA
This sequence comes from Lachnospiraceae bacterium UBA3632, assembly GCA_002373975.1. GTDB lineage: Bacteria > Bacillota > Clostridia > Lachnospirales > Lachnospiraceae > AC2028. Next base: position 8,122 of record DFKZ01000114.1, read on the forward strand.
TCAGATGGCTGGTGGACGACTGCACCAAGTTTGTGGAGAGGGAGATCAGAAGGGGAAACTCCTACGACGGTATCATTATGGATCCGCCCTCTTACGGGAGAGGCCCCAAGGGAGAGATCTGGAAGATAGAAGAAAGCATCTGGCCCTTTGTACAGCTGGCAGCGCAGCTCCTGTCGGAGGATGCCTCATTCTTCTTGATAAACAGCTATACTACAGGTCTTCAGCCCGCAGTGCTGACCTATATGCTGGAGAGCGCAGTCAGAAGTGTCCGCGGAGGAAAAGTCGAAAGCTCGGAGATCGGGCTCCCGGTCAGCTCAAACGGACTGGTGCTTCCTTGCGGAGCCTCCGGCAGATGGTACAGTTTATAAAACTTTAAGAAATCCCGCAAACGTTGAAAATATCAGTGTTTGCGGGGTGTTTTTTTTCTATCTTGTTAGCACTCACGCAAAATGAGTGCTAAATTTCTCTTGACTTTGATCTGGCCCATTATTAAAATAGCATTTGTAGGCTGAATGGCCTGGGAAAAAAACATGATAAAACCAAGAATGGTTTACATAAATCGGCAAAACATATAGCCGGTAATTTACAGGAAAGAAGGCAATAATAATGGCAAAGAGCGGTTCATTATCAATAACTAGCGAGAATATATTTCCCGTGATCAAAAAGTGGCTTTATTCTGACCACGATATTTTCTATCGCGAGCTTATATCAAACGGCTGTGATGCGATAACCAAATTAAAGAAACTGGATATGATGGGAGAGTATGCTCTTCCCGATGGATATAAGGGAAAGATCGAGGTTATCACCGATCCCGAGAGCAAGACTCTTACTTTCATAGATAACGGACTCGGTATGACAGAGAGCGAAGTTGACGAGTATATCAACCAGATAGCATTCTCGGGAGCTACCGATTTCATCGAGAAATACAAAGATAAGAGCAATGCCGATCAGATCATCGGACATTTCGGACTGGGCTTCTACTCGGCATTTATGGTAGCCGATGAGGTTCATATCGATTCACTCTCATATCAGAAGGATGCAAAGCCCGTTCACTGGGAGTGCGACGGCGGAACTGAGTACTCCATGGGTGAGGGTGATTATGACAAGGTCGGAACAAAGATCACCCTCTTCATCAATGAGGACTGCCTTGAGTTCTGCAATTATTATAAAGCACAGGAAGTGCTGAAGAAATACTGTTCCTTCATGCCCTTCGAGATCTATCTCTCACAGAAGGACACCAAGGAGACTTCGATAATCAAGCTCGAGGAGAAGCTTGATACCGATACCGTGCTTGAGGAGATCCATCCCGAGAAGAAGAAAAAGGATGACGGAACCGAGGAAACCGTAGGCGAGGAGAAACTGAAGATCGTTAAACGCCCCGAGCTTCTTAACGAGACACAGCCTCTCTGGACCAAGACTCCCAACGACTGCACCAGAGAAGAGTATCTTGACTTTTACCGTAAGGTTTTCCACGACTACAAGGAGCCCCTTTTCTGGATACACCTCAACATGGACTATCCCTTCAACCTCAAGGGAATCCTTTACTTCCCCAAGATCAACATGGAGTACGAGTCCATCGAGGGAACCATCAAGCTTTACAATAACCAGGTGTTCGTTGCGGACAATATCAAGGAAGTCATTCCCGAGTTCCTTATGCTCCTTAAGGGAGTTATCGACTGTCCCGACATTCCGCTTAACGTATCAAGATCCGCACTGCAGAATGACGGATTTGTTACCAAGATCTCCGATTACATCAGCAAAAAGGTTGCTGACAAGCTCTCCGGTATGTGCAAGACCGAGAAAGAGGAGTATGACAAGTACTGGGATGACATCGCTCCCTTCATTAAGTATGGCTGCCTGAAGGATGATAAGTTCTGTGAGAAGATGAACGATTATATTCTCTTTAAGAATCTTGACGGAAAGTATCTCACTCTTCCTGAGTGCCTTGAGGTTAAGCCAACCGATACCGAGGATGAGGACGGAGAAAAGAAGGATGCTTCGGCAGTTGACGAGAAAGGCAACAAGGTAGAGGCTGAGGTTGTTTCGGAAGGTGATGATTCCAAGGATGAGGCAGCCAAGGATGGCGATTCCAAGGATAAGGAAGAAAAGAAGGAAAAGATCATCTACTATGTAACCGACGAACAGCAGCAGGGTTCATACATCGCTATGTTCAAGGCTGCCAAGATGGATGCGGTCATCCTTACACATAACATCGATCAGCCCTTCATCCAGCAGCTTGAATCCAAGAATGAGGGCATTCACTTCCAGAGGATCGACGCAGATGTCAGCGATGCAATGAAGTCAAAGACATCCAAGAAGGCTGAAAAGGAATACGAGGAGCAGGCTAAAGAGATCGGTGAGATCATGAAGAAGGCCCTTAAAAAGGACCAGCTTGCAGTCAAGATCGAGAAGCTTAAGAATAAAAAGGTCGCTTCCATGCTCACACTTTCGGAGCAGACCCGCCGCATGCAGGATATGATGAAGATGTACGCGGTACAGGGAATGCCTATGGGAGATTTTGGAGCAGAAGGTGAGACTCTTATCCTCAATGCGGGGCATCCTCTTGTTGAGTATGTCACCGCCAACAAGGACAGCGAGAACGCTGCTACCATCTGCAAGCAGCTCTATGACCTTGCCAAGATCCAGCAGGCACCCCTCTCACCCGAGGAGATGACTGAGTTTGTGGCCAGAAGTAACGAGATCATGCTTCTTCTTACAAAATAATCTTAAGACATTATAAGATTAACAAGGTTGATTTAATCCGAATAAAACGATAAAATTAATGGAGAGTTCTGCTAAAGGCTCTCCATTGTTTTTTAGTAAATATACTGTAAAGAGGTCAGGTAATAATGAAAAAGAAGATAATAGCAATGATACTGAGCGGTGTAATTGCAGCTACATCGCTTGCAGGATGCTCCCTGGGGAAAAGAAATGAGCAAAGCGGACCAATAAATCAAAAAACGGAAAAGGATGAACCCGAGCCGGCGCCGGCCCCTACGGAATCACTTCCGGAACTCCCGGTGCAGCTTCCGGATTCAGAGCCGGATACTGAGCCGGCACCTCTTCCGGAACCTGAGGTATCCGATGACAGATATCTGCTTTATGACGGATCCGGAGATGCACCGTACTATATTGTTGACGAAAACGGAAACAAGACGGCTGAGATAACCAAAGAGGAAATTGTAAGAAGCCTCGGTATCGAAGGGGAAGAAAACTTATACCTCAGTGAGGTTGGAATGCTGGATGGCATCTTCTATGTCACTGTTAACGGGAATGACTCATATCGCGTTGCAGCATATGATCCCGAGGGGCATGAAGGTAAATTTATCTGGGATTCAAAGGGGCTGTATTTATGCACGGTAGACCTCTACAACGACCATATTTACGTGGTTACAGATAAATATGACAGTAGTTATGATAACGTGCGTTTTTATGAAACGGAGCTTACACGTAAGGGCGATTCCCTTGATTATGAGGAAGCAGATTCACCCTCCGCAGGGATTATTTCAAAGGTAAGTGATTACAATATCCAGCTTCCTTTTTTATACAGATCTTCTTATTCAAACCAGAAGTGTATCACCAGAATATTTGATGAAGGCTTGTTTGTGCTTGCGATAAAAGATGATGAAGTTTATATGATCAAATCCGATGGTGATATAAACAAGCTTAAGCTCCAGACAAACGGCAATTACGTGACTGTTGACGCTTATGATGCCAACTATGCATATCTTAGCTGGTATGATGACGAAACCGGTTCTTACATACATTATTGCTATGACCTGTCCGCGGACCGATATGAGGAGATCGGTGTGGTAGAGCCTCTTTTATGCTGTAACGGATATTTCTACTACTGTGTGGATGAGAGCGATACTTACGGCGTATTTGACACTCATGTATATGCTTACGATCCCGACGGTGGACGCAGGATGGAACAGTATGAGTATGTTTCGATTCCCGGTGCCCGGCAGTACAGAGGAACAACCGGATTTTCCGTGATAAACAGCCAGATTTACATCGTAGGTGTGGAAAAGCGTGAGAGCATGTGGCTCCGTGTCAACTACGACGAGTCCGGCGCCTCATACACTGATATCTATTGCCCCGTAGGAAAGATCGGCATCTTTGATTACGGAACCATCGACTACTCGTCGGGAATAGTAAAATGCCCCAAGTGTGACAATCCGGTATATAAGTTTTATTTCGAGACATTCAGCGTGGATTCGGGGATCTGTCTTGGATATAAGAAGATAAATGAAACTTTGAGCAAGAATACGCTGGATACGGTTCTCATAAAGAAGGAGCACTATGAAGATCCGGAGAATCAGACGGACTGTGAGGATCATGAATATGAGCAGTACTGCGAAACTGAGGACATAACCATAGACGGCGTTAATGTCCTTAACGGCAAGTATCTCACAGTTGATACATATTATTACTGGTATGCGGGCGGAGCTCACGGCATGCCGGGTATTGATCAGTATGTATTCGATATGGATACGGGAGATCAGGTATATGCAGCAGATATGTTCGCCGGGACCGAGGAAGACTTTAAGGTCATGGTGGCAAACGCAGTAGTTGAGGACTATAACAACAATCCTGACAGATATTATATCGAAAAGGGTGAAGTGTACGATACAGCTTACGAATATGCGGGATTTAACTCCACGACCATCAAGCTTATGGAAGACGGAGTACACGTATACTTCGCGCCGTACTCCCTGGGACCTTATGCTATGGGATTCATAGATGTGGTGCTCAGTTATAAGGATTTCCTTGGCAGAGACCAGCTGTAATAAGAGTGAGGGAATTAACACAAATACAGAAATAATACGTTAAGAGCATATTAACTAAAAAGGACCCCACGAGTCGTTATGACGCGTGGGGTTTCTTTATCGTACATTTACAGTACATTGATCATTCTTTTTACTGTTTTACTTTTACTATTCGGCGATTTATGCCTTCCAGAGACCGTGAAGATTGCAGTATTCATAGGCTGCCACGAATTCCTCTCCCTCTGCGAGAAGGAACTCTGCCTTAGGCGCCTCGCCGGGCTTAAGGTTCTTTTTCTGCTCTCCGTTAGTGGTCTCAATAGCGATCCACTGGATATAATGGGCGTCGAGCATGGGGTGCTCCACACTTCCTACAACTACCGATACCTTATTACCGTCAACGGTAACAACAGGTACATGCTTTTCTGCTGCGCCGTCGCTGGTTCCGGGGATGAGCTCTGTCATGGGCTTACCACAGCATGAAGGGTGACATCCGCCCTTATAGAGCTCGTCAACCATAGTTCCACAAGCGTCACATTTAAAAATCTTCATGAAAAAAACCTCCTTTTAAGTGAAATTAATCGATTATCTACTCTGTATCAGGATCATTATTTCATGATCATCTGCTCATTATTTTAATACATTTTAGGCGGGAGATATAGAGCTTTAGAAAAAAATCCTCAGATATGATAAAAAAATGTTGACATAAGGGATTAATATCGGAATTATGTAAGCCAAAGTGTGAAAAATGGATGATTCACCGGATGCTTAAAATGGCGGTATGACGCATTTTATGACAACGACGTCGTTGTTTTAGGCAGATTTTGGCATGACACCGTTATCATTCCGAAGAGTATGAAAATTGAAGTTGCAGGGCTAATACATTATGCAATTTGTTGGGCTCATATATTACACAATCTATTGACAGCCGGGATTAATTATTGTATTATTCGTATGTTGCGCAAGAGAAGTGCTTGCGTGACATTTTCAAAGAAGGTATGCGAGAATGGCGGAATTGGTAGACGCGCACGGTTCAGGTCCGTGTGGGAGCAATCCCTTGTGAGTTCGAGTCTCATTTCTCGCATTGCAAGGTTCCTGTGAGGCAGGAACCTTGTTTGATTTTTGGGGATAACATATGAACAGTAGCAGTATCAGAGAAATAAGCGAATACATTTCAGTGCTTCCCTCATCCGAGAGGCCACTTTCAGCAGATGTTTACTTCATAAAGGGAAAAGCCGGTACTTATGTTATAGATGTGGGAAGTAATGATGAGGCCTTTGAGACGGTGGGAAACATTCCCGATAAAAAAGTCATCATCACCCATTTTCACGAGGATCATACCGATAATCTTCGCCGCCTTGCCATACCGGAGGAAGACCTGTTTGTGGGAAGCTACACCAAAAAGGCTGTCGGATACGGAACCGAGGTGAATTCAAGGATTGTGATAGATGATGGAGTGCATATTGTCATAGTCCCGATCCCAAACAGTCATGCCAAGGGATCGCTGTGTGTTACCGTAAATGATGAATATCTTATTATGGGTGATGCTTTCTATTCCAACATTAAGGGCTATAATGTATCTCTTCTCTCGGAAGAAATAAGGCTCCTTAAAGAGCTGAAATACAGCTATGTGCTCATGAGCCACAAAGAAAAGGCTCATGAGAAGGAAGAGATCATTTCGATTCTTGAGAAGATTTACCGTAACAGAGAAAAAGACAATCCCTTTATTCCTGTAGGACCGGAAGAGTGATAAAATATAGGCAGCAGTGAATCTGTGATCATCAGGAGATAAGCTTGAAAAAAGTATTTGGATTTTTGAAAAAAGAATTGATGCTGACTTTAGCTGTAATTGCGGCAGTAGTGTCACTTTTTATAACTCCCCCAACAAAAGAACTCTGGGGGAAGATAGACTGGCATACCCTTGGTATGCTTCTTATGATGCTCTGTGTGCTTGAGGGCTTTAAGAAAGAGAGCGTCCTTAACCCTGTTATAAGTCTTGCATCCAAGCTGAAAACCATGGTTCCCCTCACACTCTTTCTGGTGTTTGGGGTGTTCTTCACGTCCATGTTTGTGACAAATGATGTGTCCCTTATCATTTTTGTACCGCTTACCATCCTTATATTCAGAGAGGGAGATAAAGAAAAATACATCCTCCCTGTTATCACAATGGAGAACATAGCGGCTATAAGGGGATCTTTGCTCACACCTTTTGGAAGCCCTCAAAATCTGTTTCTCTATGGCAGGGCTGATGTTAGTGTCTGGAGATTTATGCTTCATATGTCTCCTCTCGCAGCGGGATCGGCGGTTCTTCTGGTCATTTTCATTCTTTTCCTGTACAGAAAGGATCTTAAAGAAAAGATCCTTCACCCCGAGGATAAAAAGCCTCTCTCAAAAGAGGGAAGAGTAAGAAGGATCGTTTACCTGGTTTTGTTTGCATTGATAATCGTGGTGATAGTGACAAGAACATCGCTTTGGTATTTTGCGGTAGCAGGTGTTATTATTGCAATTCTTATAGCGGACAGAAAGATATTTCTTAAGGTCGATTATGTTCTTCTGGTTACATTTTTCTGCTTTTTTGTATTTTCATCCTCTATAGCAGCTAATGAACAGATCGCCGAGGCACTCAGAAAAATAGTGGCGGGCCACGAATACTGGGTGGTTATCGCAATGAGCCAGGTAATCTCCAATGTCCCTGCATCGATAGTTCTGTATCCATTCAGCGAGAATTTTGCAGGGCTTATCTATGGCGCGGATACCGCAGGTCTTGTATCTCTTATCGGATCCCTGGCATCCATAATCAATTACAGGATTTATGTGCGCGAATACCCCGGAAAGGGTATGAAGTTCATCAAGGTTTTTACCCTTATAAGCTGGGCCTTCTTTGCCATAGTAGTGATCCCGGGATATTTTCTCAGCAGGTGGAAGTTTTTCTGATGGGCAAGTCCATTACTTGAAGCAATCCTTTCTATATGCTATTATAAAAATTAGATTTTTTGGAAACTGTAGTTTTGATTTATAGCGATTATCATGGATGAGAGGTTGAGAATCACTATATTGGGTGCAAGGGGTTCAATTCCTACCGAAGGAGAGGGTATGCTCGAATTTGGCGGGGGTACTTCGTGTGTGCTTGTCGAAGCCGGGGATCAGGCTGTTTTTCTTGATGCAGGAACCGGTATTATGAACACACCTGATGTAGGAGCCAGGCAGCTTTCGATTTTTCTTACACATCCTCATTTGGACCATATCCTTGGTCTGCCGTTTTTCCCATATTTACTTGAAAAGAACAAAAGAATAGATTTTTATGCCAAAAGGTCGGGCACTCATACTGCTAAAGAGCAGGTTGGGGAGGTTCTGTCTCCCCCACTTTGGCCCTGTTCTGCGGATGATTATCCTGCCGATATTGTATTTCACGATCTGACTCTTCCGGTAAAGCTTGGAGATATTCTTATCGAAGGTATGGATTCAAATCATCCCGGAGGAGGTACCGTATATAAGTTGACGTATAGGGGAAAGTCGGTTGTTTATGCCACCGATTATGAATATGACCCTTCGAAAGCTCCGGAGCTTGTAGAGTTTGCCAAAGAAACCGATCTGCTTATGATCGATGGTCAGTATACCGCGGAAGAGCTCGAGGGAAAGAGAGGATACGGACATTCCACTCCGGAAAGCGGGATCCGCATTATGAAAGAGAGTAAGGCAAAGATGATCCGCTTCGTCCATCATGATCCGATGCATACGGATGATTTTCTGAAAAAGATGGAAGCAGAGGCAGCCGCGCTTTACGGAATAAGTGGCACCGATAACGAAGGTGATCTCAAAAAGGTTGCATTTGCAAGGAAAGATGAGGTCATAACACTTTGAACAGGGGAGATTTTATGCAGAACAAGATAATTGAAGGCAGCACGCAGATAGCAGAAGGATTTAATCTTGACCGCATGATAAAGATCGCGTTGGATCTTTCGGCAGAGAAGGATTTTGACAACCTGATGCAGAAGATCCTTCTTGAGGCTATGGACATATGCCGCTGTGATGCGGGAACCGTGTATGTGCTTCAGGATAATTTCCTTCATTTCCACACGGTGTACACCAGGTCCCTGGGGATCCCGATGGCGGATCAGAGCAGAAATGCCGATCTTCCGCCGGTACCTCTCGGAAGAAAGAATGTCTGCGCGTGCGCTGCGCTTGACAATAAAAAGATTAATATAGCCGATGTCTATGAATCCAAAGAATATGACTTCTCGGGAGCTCAGAAATATGATGCTATAACACATTACCGCACGGGATCGATGCTGGTCATCCCGATGGATGATGAAAAAGATGAGATCATAGGCGTGCTTCAGCTCATAAATGCACTTGATGAAAGTGGAAACATAATTCCTTTCGATCCGGCATACGAACAGGTGATATCGGCTCTTGCTTCCCTTGCCGCGGTCAGCCTTAACAACCATCAGCTTGCACAGGAAGTTAACGATATGCTGCATTCATTCGTGGAAGTTATGGTAGATGCCATCGATGCAAGAAGCGCATACAATGCCAACCATACACGCAGCATGGTCAGATATGCAGACAGGTTTGTAGAATGGCTCAGAAAGAAAGAAGATAAAGATATAGACTGGGAGTTTACCGATGATTCAAAAGATGCTTTTCTTATGAGCATCTGGCTTCATGATATCGGAAAGCTGATAGTTCCGCTTGAAGTGCTGGATAAGCCCGACAGGCTGGGCAGCCTGAAAGGCGGAATAAAGAGCAGGGTCGAGATCGCATGCCTGAAGGAAAAGATAGCTTCCCTGGAAAAACCGGAGAGTGCGGAAGGATGCAGTGCACGGATAGATGAGCTTAAGAAGGCTTGGGAGTCTATCGAAAGCGCCAATTCGGCGGGATTTTTGCCTGATGAAAGGATAGAGCAGCTAAAGGAATATGCAAAGCTGACCTGCAAGACAGCGGATGATGAGGAAATACCGCTGCTTGACGAAAAGGAACTTGAAGCCATAACCGTCAGGAAGGGAACGCTCACGGACAGTGAGAGGCTGCAGGTGCAGAGCCATGTGGTATATACCGCTAGGATGCTCGAAAAGATGAACTTTAAGGGTATTTATAAAGATGTTCCGTTCTGGTCGGGGTCACACCACGAATTCCTGAATGGAAAAGGATATCCGAACCACATCGGAGCAGACAAACTTCCAAATGAATCAAGGCTTCTTACGATAATAGATGTTTATGATGCGCTTACGGCGGAGGACAGACCGTATAAGCCTCCGATGCCGCCGGAAAAGGCATTTGGAATACTTGAAAGCATGCGGGATGACGGACAGATAGACGGTCATCTGCTTGAACTCTTCCGCGAAAGCGGTGCATGGAAAAAGGAGAGTTGACAGAAATGAGTGAGAGTACCGAGAGCAAAAAGAAGATCGGGAAAAAGGAAATCATCATAATAGCGATCGTAGCTCTTTTGCTGATCGCCGGCTTGATCATTTTTTTCCTTTTCAGAGGAAAAATCAGAGCCACCACCATGAGACTCCTTCGGCTTGAAGGAACGGTATCCATGGAGGAAAACGGCAGGGAGAAGGCTGTAAAGGAGAATCTGAGGTTAAAGAGCGGAAATGCGCTGAATACCGAGATAGAGAGCCTTGTATCCATCGGCCTTGACGATGCCAAGGTCGTTACGATGAATGAGACCAGCCGCGCCGAGTTTACACAGAAAGGCAAATACCTCGATCTCAACCTCACTAAGGGTAGTCTTTTCTTTGAAGTGGACAAGCCACTCGAAGATGATGAAACCTTTGAGATCCGCACGTCCACCATGGTCGTCGGAATAAGAGGAACCTCCGGATATGTGAGTGTGGAAGGGGGAATAGAAGAGCTTATCATCACGGACGGACATGTTCACGTGATAGGAACCAACCCTGTGACTAAGGAAGTGAAAGAGGCGGATGTATACGCCGGCCAGCGCCTGAGGGTATATCTGTACAATGACCGCAAGGTCGACAGTATCATGTTTGAACTGGAAGATATCACAGAGCGTCAGCTTCCCGAATTTGTGCTAAGGATGCTTCGCGAGAACCCCACACTTTTGGATAAGGTCATAAAAGCTACCGGATGGGATAAGCCGTGGATACTCGGCCTTACCGATGATGAGCAGGGCGAAGGATCGGATGCGGAAAGCTCGGATAATACCGAAGCTGCAAATGCAGAAGGAAATTCCGAAGGTAACGGCGATCAGGGAGAAGGCTCCGGGCAGCAGGACGAGAACAATACCACAGAAACTGAGGAAATCAAGCCCGAGGATAATACAGACGACAATACGGACAATAATACCGACAACGCCCAACAGCCTGAACAGACCGAGCTTCAGAAGGAGATGGAGGCTGCAAAGGCTGAAATAGCCCAGACCAATCAGGACGGAACCATCACCCTGAATGACGGAACCGTGTTTGAGCCCGGATACTATGCGGCTAAATATCCCGATGTAGTGGGAACCTACGGAACCGATCCGACTGCTCTTCTGGCACACTATGTGACATACGGAAAAGCAGAGGGAAGACTTGCAAGCCAGGCCGAGGAAAATGCAAGGGCAGCCGCATGGAATCAGCAGAATAACGATAATAATAATAACACAACCACAAATACGACTCCGGCAAATACCACACCAGCAAGCACAACAAATGTAGTTCAGGCAAACGGAAGCATCACGCTGGCAGATGGATCGACCGGAACATATGATGCTGCGACCGGTCAACTTACGATCAACAGTGCGGGAAGCGGAACTACAGCCACGCTCCCGGCAACGATTACCGATCAGAATGGAAATACAGTAAACGTTTCGCTTAATAACGTTAATGTAGCAGCCGGAATAACATCGGTTAATGCTTCAGCGATAGCACCCGGAGCTGCAGATATGATCGCATTCCTTGGTAAGCAGTCTTCTGCTATGAGCGTCAATAATGCGACAACCACCATTACCAGTACCACATCCGGTGTCGCTACAGGATATAATTATAATGCTACAGTGCAGACGGGAGCGGTAGCAGGATTAACGTCTCTTCAAAGTATAATTACTAATCAAGTGCTTAATCATCAAGTTGATTCTGTTAGTTTTGGAGGAAACAGTTATACATACGTTGGAACTGCCCCTGGAGGACATTACGAAGTTGGTGCTATAACGTTTTTTGATGCAGTTTACGATAATGCTACGCAAACACTAAACCTCTTAAACCAGACGAATAATGTTATCAATACTGTAGATGTTAACGGAACTATTAGTTAAAACTCAGAGATTAACATGAACCTCTTTAAAAACAAAACTCTCAATCAAATATTCATTTCCCTCCTCGCATCTGCGGCGGTGACACTTCTCATCGCCGCGGCAGGAGTGCTGTCCAGGCTTGACCTGTGGATGCAGGATGCCTGGTTTCAGTCGCCAAGGGCGCTTGACGGTCAGATAATAGTTATCGGGATCGACGATCAGGCTTTGGAGGAGATAGGCCCTTACGGGAGCTGGGACAGGAATGTCATGGCTTCCGCTCTCGAGAAGCTCGCCGAGGATCCGGTCAATAAGCCTGCAGTGGTTGCTATTGATACCCTGTATACGGGCGAATCCGACCCAGAGGCGGACGCAAGGCTGGCAGAAGCGGCCGGTAAGCTGGGGAATGTGGTTGTTGCATCACTTGCCAACATAGGGTCAAAGGTGGTTACAGAGAACGGCCACACCTATTTTGACCATAATGCGGTTCTGGCATTTGATGAGCCTTACGACGCGCTCAAGAAAGCAACCGTTCAGGGTCACATCAATTCCATGTATGATGCGGACGGTATATTAAGGCATGCCATGCTTTTCGTTAAGCCTGACAAGGAAACTACCGTTTACTCAATGGCATACGAAACAGCAAGGCTGTACTGCGAAGCAAGCGGCAGTTCATTCGAAGCTCCCAAGACGGGGTCACGGGGATTTTTCTATGTATCCTATTCGGCACTTCCGGGTGGATACTATGATGGTTATTCATTTGCGGACCTTGTCAGCGGAAAGATGGATCCCGAGGACTATGCGGGCAAGATAGTTTTTATCGGGCCTTATGCGGTAGGCTTGCAGGATGCATATTTTACCCCTATAGAACGCGCTGCGCAGATGTACGGTGTGGAATATCAGGCAAATGTGGTTGAAGCGCTTCTTGCGGGTGACTACAAGAAAGAAGTGGGGAATCTCCCTCAGGCTATTATCCTGTTTGTTGTCTGCTTTATTGCCTTCTTTATTTTTCAAAAGCTGGATATCAAAAAGTCGGCACCGGTTGCCGCTTTACTGATCGCGGCATGGATCGGAATATCGTTCCTTTTCTACAATGTGAAGATAGGCTCCGAAGGCCATGTACTTCACCCCTTATGGATCCCGGCCGGAGTGCTTATCCTTTACATAGCATCGATCGTTATCCACTATGTTAAGTCGGCTCTTGAAAAGCAGCGCGTCACCAGAACATTCGAAAGGTACGTTGCTCCCGAGATCGTAAGGGAGATACTTAAAGAGGGAACGGAAAGCCTTTCACTTGGGGGAAAGACCTGCGATATAGCGGTGCTTTTTGTCGATGTGCGCGGATTTACCACGATGTCTGAGAGGCTCGATCCCGAGAAGGTTGTGTTCATATTGAACAAATACCTGACTATGGCAAGCGACTGCGTTGAGCAGAACAAAGGAACTCTCGATAAATTCGTGGGTGATGCCATGATGGCATTCTGGGGCGCTCCGCTCCCGCAGGAAGATGCTGTTTACAACGCTGTAAAGACAGCTATGGGAATAGTGGAAGGCGCAAAGAGAGTGTCCGATGAGCTCAAGGCCGAGATCGGTGAGGAGCTCCGCGTCGGTGTGGGAGTAAACTTCGGACCTGCCGTTGTAGGAAATATGGGCGCCGAGAAGCATATGGACTACACCGCGATCGGTGATACTGTCAACACGGCAGCCAGACTCGAAGCAAACGCACCCGGCGGAAAGGTTTACATAAGTAGAGCCGTAGCCGATGCACTGGGTGACAGAATAACCTATAAATCACTGGGAGCCACCATCAAGCTTAAAGGTAAGGCGGAAGGGTTTGAAGTGCTGGAGCTTAATTCCATAAAACAGTGATTGTAAAAATGGATTGATATGTCATTTTATAACCGCGGGAGTAGAATCTCCCGCGGTTTTCTGTGAAAAGCTCTTTATATTGACTTTTTCCAAGAAAAACTGTATCCTTTAGTTTAGTGCTTTAAAGCGATGATATAAAGAGGAGGAAACAGGTAAATGCCCATTACGGATCTACTTGAAAGAAACAGTAAATTATACGGGGATGAAGTGGCCCTTGTGGAGATCAATCCCGAGATCACGGAAGAGCAACGTGTGACATGGAAAGAATACGAGCTCATCCAGCCCACATCTCCTTCATATTACAGACGTCAGATCACATGGTCGGTCTTTGACGAAAAAGCCAACCGTGTTGCAAATATGCTTATAGATATGGGAATCAAGAAGAATCAGAAGTGTGCGATCCTACTTATGAACTGCCTGGAGTGGCTGCCTATCTATTTCGGAATCCTCAAAGCCGGCGCAGTTGCGGTTCCTCTAAACTTCCGCTTTGATGCAAATGAGATAGATTACTGCCTTAAGGCATCCGATTCGGACGTTCTTTTCTATGGTCCTGAATTTATCGGACGTATCGAGGATATCGCTTCCAAGATCAAGAAGAGCATGCTCCTTTATTTTGTTGGCGATCAGTGCCCTTCTTATGCGGAGGATTATTTCCGTCAGGTATCAAATGCTTCATCGACCGCACCCAGGGTGCTTGTTGAGGACACCGATAATGCTGCGATCTATTTTTCATCAGGAACAACAGGATTTCCCAAGGCTATCCTTCATATCCACACCGCACTTATGCAGTCGGCAAAAATGGAGGCTATGCACCATGAGACGACTCATGACGACAACTTCCTCTGCATCCCTCCCCTTTACCATACGGGCGCCAAGATGCACTGGTTCGGATCACTCTTTTCGGGAAGCCGTGCGGTGCTCTTAAAAGGGCATTCTCCCGAGGCTATATTTAAGGCTGTTTCTGAGGAGCACTGCACCATAGTATGGCTGCTGGTTCCCTGGGCACAGGATATCCTTGCCGCACTTGATGCGGGAAAGCTCAAGATAGAAGACTATAAGCTGAGCCAGTGGAGGCTCATGCACATCGGTGCACAGCCCATTCCGCCCAGTCTTATCAAGAGATGGCTGCAGTACTTCCCTCATCACAAGTATGATACCAACTACGGTCTGTCGGAGTCCACAGGCCCCGGCTGTGTCCACCTTGGAATGGAGAATGTTAACAAGGTCGGAGCTATCGGAAAAGCAGGCTTTGGATGGAAGACAAAGATCGTAGACGAAGAGGGCAATAAGGTTCCTCAGGGTGAGATCGGTGAACTTTGCGTAAAGGGACCCGGAGTGATGGTAGAGTATTACAAGAACCCTGAGGCAACGAATGAGATATTAAAGGACGGCTGGCTCTTTACCGGAGATATGGCACGCGAAGATGAGGACGGCTTCATCTTCCTTGTGGACAGAAAGAAAGATGTTAT
The DNA here is from genome assembly GCA_002373975.1 of Lachnospiraceae bacterium UBA3632. Taxonomy (GTDB): domain Bacteria; phylum Bacillota; class Clostridia; order Lachnospirales; family Lachnospiraceae; genus AC2028. The sequence continues at coordinate 23,466 of DFKZ01000114.1, forward strand.
CATATCCGGTGGGGAGAACCTCTATCCCGTTCAGATCGAGAATTTCCTTGTGAAGAACCCCAAGGTGCACGATGCAGCCGTTATCGGACTTCCCGATGACAGACTCGGCGAGATCGCAGCGGCGATCATTCAGGTCCGCGAAGGCCAGACCCTCACCGAGGAAGAAATGGAAGAGTTCTGTGTGGATCTTCCCAGATACAAGAGACCCAAGAAGTACATCTTTGCGGAAGTGCTCAGAAATCCTACCGGAAAGATCGACAAGCCCAGGCTCCGCGAAAAGTACTGCGGAGGCAAGCTCGTCGAGAGACAGAATCAGAGCTGATATTCTATGATTTTAGTTTTTAAAAGCGCAGTTTCGGCTGCGCTTTTTAGTGGACAAAACAAGCTTTTCTCTTATCTCTTATAAGATTTGTGTACGATCTACACAAAGACAAAAAGAGAGCCGCCACTGACTGCAACAGTGACGGCAGTGCTACGAAGTAGCATAAAAATCACTCTTTGAGGTCAGCCGCTCTCACGGTTTTCCTTTGCCTAAAGAATAGCATATAGGTGCTATTTTTTCAAGCAGAAATGATCAAGTGATTGAATCTCAGGACTAATCAAAACGGCTAGACAGAGCTTACACCTTCACGATCTGCAGATCTCCGAAGGATACGGATCCGGTGATGATGCAAGTTACTCCGTCTTCCACGCCGGGAATTGAGGATGCTCTGTCATCGCAGTCGCCCATTGAAACGGCTACCTTATTGATCACCTTCCAGTCTCTGGGGATGTAAATGTTTATTTCGCCGAAGGCAACCTTTGCATTGATCTCAACCTGCTTTTCGGGCACTTCCGCCTTGTCAAGGTAAGCCGAGAGCTCGCCGAAATTGCAGTCAAGGTTTACGGATTTGAGGTTCTTTGAGTTGATGTATTTTGAGCCTGATCCGAATCTTATCGAATGATAGACATATTCACTGTCATCGGATGAGGAATTAACATATTCTCCCGATGAATGATGACGGCGGTTATCATCCTTATGAAATTCCACATTGATATTATCGTTTATAGCCTTTTTAAAATGCCTTTTGATCCAGTGGGACGGAAAAAGCTTTTCAAAGGCGATGGTAAGAAGAAGCGCTGCTATGAGCACGATCCAGGGTGTGATGGCCGTTATGCCCAGCGCGTCATCAAATATGATGCAGAGGATCGCCAGCGGGAAGAAAATGCCTCCGAAGGCCAGATCCAATATGCTGTGGAAAATGATCACTACCATGATGATCGCGATTATCATCTCCCAGATCTTTACTCCCTCAAAGATATCGGGGAGTGCGAATACATCGAGCCGCCACAGAACAAGGCATGTGGCAAGTATGATAAGTAGTATGCCCGAAAGGATGTTTTTTACTCTGTTTCTCATTTTTTATCTCCTCATTTTATATGATTCCAAATGTTTCTATTGCGGTCTTAAACCGTCTTTAAGTGCTTTGTAATAGTTCCTTGAACAGTAAACGATCTTGTGGGTTCCCGAAAACTCGATCTTGCTTGCACCCGTCAGGTTCTTGGTGATGGAATAAACCTTGTGAGTATTAAGGATCGTGGATTTCGAGATCCTCATAAAGTATGCGGGCAGGAGCTCTTCCAGTTCGTAAAGCTTGTATCCTACTTCGAATTCGTCATTGGCGGTATGGGCCCAGATATGACCGCCGTCCGTCTCGAAGAAAAGTACATTGTTTACCGGGAAGAAGAATTCCGCATCATCTTTAAAGAAACTGATCTGCCCGCGCATGCTCCCCGCCTCGGTGATAAGCTTTTGGATCCCGAGAACGGAGCTGTCGACTTCTGCGCATCTGATCGTGACTTCACAGTCTTTAATGTCCGGATCGATCTCAATTTTTACCTTTAAGCTGTTCATGAGTATATATAACCACATTCCCCGGGATAAATAAATACCTTTTAGCCAAGAGGTAAAAAATCGGTGGTAAGAAGTGGATTATCAGGGGGTGAAATGAGAAAACCAGCTATTCGCCTATATACTCGAAGGCAATTTGGGAGTATAATATTATCTGGTGTTTTAGGCACAGCAGGGATTACCGAACGCATAATGAGGAACGCTATGGATAAAGGTAAATTCGGATATAAATCGGGTGACATGATGGTGAAACCCACCAACGAAGAGGATATCTGGAATTCAAAATGGGATATCTATCTCAAAATAGGCGGAGATGACACCAGGATCGGCTGGGTTTCTTTTGAAGGACCGAAGGAAAAAGGCACGATCCCCATCTCCATGGAACTGCTCCCGCTCTACAGGCACCGCGGCCATGGCCCAAATGTGCTTAAGATGATGCGCGAATGGGCATTTCTTCATGGGAATATCTATGAGATATCTGCGGAATGTCCCAATGATAACACCGATTTCATACATGCCCTCCAGAAGGCGGGATTTGTATACAGGGAAGGCAGCTCCGTAAAGGCCGGTGCCATGGAGCGTTATTCCGTCACAAAGCAGCGCTCAAGCTGGCTGGGGCTGTACATTCTCATCGGAGTGGTGGGAGGTATCATCCTCGGTATCGCCCTCGGTCATATCTGGGTCGGATTCGGGGTGGCCATGTTCGCCGGAATAGTGATCGGTATCAGCATGGATGCTGCCGAAAACAAAAAGCGCAGAGATGTTACCGGCAGGAAGAAATAGCCGGTGAGTATAAATGTAACAAGTATGTAAAAAGATGTAATATGTGACAATTGATTTTACCGATGATTTCATATATATTATTAGATAGTACTTTTTGACAGTAAAGCGTTAAATCGTAAAATCGCAAAACAGATAAATTGCAGGTTGGAGGTTTTTACCGTAATGGGAAACGAAAAACAGCTTATGCTCGGAAATAAGGCTATAGCGCGCGGCTTGTACGAAGCCGGAGTGTGCTTTATTTCCAGTTATCCGGGAACACCCAGCACAGAGGTGACCGAGGAAGCAGCCAAATATGACGAGATCTACTGTGAGTGGGCTCCTAACGAGAAAGTGGCAATGGAGGCGGCCTTTGGCGCAAGCCTTGCGGGCAGAAGATCCTTCTGCGCGCAGAAGCACGTGGGACTTAACGTGGCAGCCGATCCGCTCTACACCATGTCATACACCGGAGTGAATGCAGGAATGGTGGTGCTGGTTGCGGACGATCCCGGAATGCACTCATCACAGAATGAGCAGGATTCGAGATATCATGCCATCGCATCGAAGGTGCCCATGTTAGAGCCTGCGGATTCCGAGGAAGCGTTGGAATATACCAAGCTTGCTTTTGATATTTCCGAGAAGTACGACACTCCCGTTCTTATAAAGATGTGCACAAGAGTGGCTCACTCCCAGTCGGCGGTATCGGTTTCAGACCGTGTCGTTCCCGAAAAGGCATATGAAAAGGATATAGCAAAGTATGTCATGATGCCCGGCAATGCCAAAAAGCGTCATCCCTTCGTTGAAGAGAGAACGGCGAAGCTTCGCGAGTATGCCGAGACCGCACCTATAAACAAGGTTTTTGAGGGCGGAAAAGAGATCGGTATCATCACATCTTCCACATCTTTCCAGTATGTGAAGGAAGTGTTTGGCGATTCGGTCAGCGTACTTAAGCTGGGAATGGTAAATCCGCTTCCCGTAAAGCTTATAAAAGACTTTGCGGCAAAGGTTGACAAGCTCTATGTTGTTGAGGAGCTGGATCCCATAATAGAAAACCATGTTAAATCTCTCGGAATAGAAGTGCAGGGTAAAGAACTCCTTCCCATCTGCGATGAATTCTCACAGAATCTTATCGCAAAGGCATTCGGAAAAGAAGTGCAGGCCGGTTACAAGGTGGAGGATGAGATCCCCGGACGCCCTCCCGTTATGTGCGCAGGATGCCCTCACAGAGGTCTTTTCTTTACGCTCAAGCAGAATAAGTGCACTGTGCTCGGAGATATCGGATGTTATACGCTGGGAGCTGTGCCGCCTCTTTCGACCATTGAGATGACCCTTTGCATGGGCGCTTCTATAAGTGCGCTTCACGGCTTTAACAAAGTGGGCGGAGCGGAAGCCGAAAAGAAAACGGTAGCCGTTATCGGTGATTCCACATTCATGCATTCCGGTATGACCGGCCTTGCAAACATTGCATATAACCAGACCAATTCCACCGTGATCATCCTGGACAACTCCATAACCGGTATGACGGGACATCAGCAGAACCCCACTACCGGCTACAACATCAAGGGAGATCCCGCAGGAAAGATCGATCTCGAGGCTCTTGTCAAAGCTATGGGAATCGAGAGAGTGAGGGTGGTAGATCCCTACAATCTGGAGGAGTGCGACAGAGTGATCAAGGAAGAGCTCGCAGTAGAAGCTCCCTCGGTCATCATCTCAAGACGCCCCTGCGCTCTGCTTAAATATGTTAAGCACAACGGACCGCTCAAGTGCGACAGGGAAAAGTGCGTGGGATGCAAATCCTGCATGAGGATAGGATGCCCGGCCATCTCAATGAAGGACGGCAAAGTAGAGATAGATGAGACGCTTTGCGTGGGCTGCGGCGTATGCACCCAGCTGTGCAAATTCGGAGCATTATGTGGTGAATAAAATACCTCATCAGTCAGGCTTTGCCGGACTGCTTCCCATCAAGGGGAAGCTGAGAGAGGAAAGAGGATAAATATGGAGACAAAAAGTATAATGATAGTGGGAGTGGGCGGACAGGGCTCGCTCCTGGCAAGTAAGATATTGGGACACCTTCTCCTTTCACAGGGATATGATGTGAAGGTTTCGGAAGTGCACGGAATGAGCCAGAGAGGCGGAAGCGTTGTTACTTACGTTCGCTACGGCGATAAGGTGTATTCACCCGTGATCGACGAAGGCCAGGCCGATTATATCGTGTCATTCGAGATGCTCGAGGCGGCAAGATGGCTTCCCTACCTGAAAAAGGACGGTCAGATAGTTACCAACATCCAGCAGATAGACCCGATGCCCGTCATTATAGGAGCAAAGGAATATCCTAAGGATCTGGCAGATAAGATAAAGAATGCCGGCGCAAAAATAGACGCTATAGACTGCCTGTCGCTCGCTAAGCAGGCCGGCAGTGCAAAGGCTGTCAACATCGTATTGCTCGGAAGGCTATCACATTATTTTGACCTTCCGGAAGAGGCGTGGATGGCTTCTCTTGAAGCAAATGTTCCCGCCAAATTTCTCGAGATGAACAAGAAAGCATTTGAACTGGGAAAACAGTCAGTATAATGATAAAAATCACCGAAAGGAGCACCTAAGACATCATGGAAAAGTACTATCAGGAAGAAATTGAGTGCGCCCCTTATGAAAAGATAAGGGAGATTCAGAGCGAAAAGCTCGTTAAACAGGTAAAAAGCGTGTGGGAGAATGTTCCCTACTATCGTAAAAAGATGGAGGAAAAGGGAGTTACTCCCGATGATATCAAGTCGGTGGACGATCTGCACAAGCTTCCGTTCCTCTCGAAAGCAGACCTTCGTGATGCTTATCCTTATGGGCTCCTTGGAAGACCTTTAAGTGAGTGCGTGCGTATCCACTCTACATCAGGTACCACCGGAAAGAGAGTGGTGGCGTATTACACCCAGCACGATATAGACCTTTGGGAGGACTGCTGCGCAAGAGCTCTTACAGCAGCAGGCGCAACAAACGAGGATGTTGTACAGGTTTCTTACGGATATGGACTTTTCACCGGAGGAGCGGGACTTCACGGCGGATCGCACAAGGTTGGATCCCTCACCATTCCCATCAGCTCGGGAAATACCGATCGTCAGATAATGTTTGCGATGGACCTTTCGGCAACCATCCTTTGCTGCACACCCAGCTATGCGGCATATCTCGGTGAAAGGATGAAGGAACTGGGCTACGGCCCCGATGATATTCCTCTCAAGGCCGGCATATTCGGAGCGGAGGCATGGAGCGAGGAAATGAGAAAGGATATCGAGAAGACTCTCGGTATCAAAGCCTTTGATATATACGGACTTACGGAGCTTTCCGGCCCAGGAGTGGCTTTTGAGTGCTCGGCTCAGAGCGGAATGCACATAAATGAGGATCATTTCATTGCCGAGATAATCGATCCCGACACCGAGGAGGTACTCCCGGAAGGATCTGTCGGTGAGCTTGTATTTACAGCGGTCGACAAGGAAGCATTCCCTATGATCCGCTATCGCACAAGAGATATCTGCAAGCTCACAAGAGAGAAATGTTCCTGCGGCAGAACCCATGTCAAGATGGCCAAGCCCATGGGCAGAAGTGACGACATGCTCATTATCCGTGGCGTAAACGTATTCCCGAGCCAGATCGAGACTGTGCTCATGAACAACGGATATGCTGCAAACTATCAGATCATAGTCGACCGTGTCAACAATACCGATACCTTTGATGTGCAGGTTGAGATGACACCTGAGATGTTCACCGATAACATCGGCGAGATCGAAGGCCGCCAGAGAAAGCTTTCGGACGATCTGAAGGCGATGCTCGGTATCAAGGCCAAGGTTTCTCTCCTTGCGCCAAAATCTATCGCCAGAAGCGAAGGTAAGGCAGTGAGAGTTATCGATAAGAGAAAGATCTGACGCAGGCAGGCAACAACAAGGTGACCGGCGGATATAGCGATCACTCAGCGCAAAGCTAAGAAAGAGAGGGTATGAATATGTCAGTAAAACAGATTTCGGTTTTTCTTGAGAATAAGCCCGGTGCATTAAAGAAAATGACAGGAGTGCTCGCAGAGCACGAGATAGATATGAGAGCGATCTCGATGGTTGAGACCAGAGATTTCGGTATTGCCAGAATTGTGGTGGACGATCCTATATCGGCGGTAAACACACTTAAGGAAGCCGATTTTGTCACCAATCTCAATTCCGTTCTTGTGGTTGAGATCCCGGACGAGACAGGCGGACTCGACAAGCTTATCAATATCTTTGTTGAGGCGGATGTTAATATCGAGTATATGTACGCCGTTTCCGGCCATAAGACCACCAAGAAGGCATGTATGATATTCCGCGTGGCCGACACTAAGGCCGCAGAGGCCAGGCTGGTTGCAAAGGGCCTTAAGATCCTTACCCAGGATGAAGTAATGAACATCTGATGTGAAGCTTATTAAACTATTGGGGATTTAAAATGAATCCGGATTACAGAGTGGATCAGGCTGATGTCGATTATCTGACAGAACTCCCGAACAGGCGGGGTCTGTACAGGTTTTACAATGATCTTGGCGAAGAAGAACATATTCACGCCATGTTTGTCGACATCGACAATTTCAAAAAGGTTAACGATATTTACGGCCACAGCATGGGAGATCTGCTTCTGAGATGCGTTTCCGATCTTATAAGAGACAATGCTGCAGGCTTTGTTTCCCGTGTCGGCGGGGACGAGTTCGTTATCCTTATGGACGGCGATTCTGCCGAAGATGCCGTTAAGGATGTGGCTGAATCGATCCGTGAGGGGATCAAGGAGATGAATTTCAGGCCGGATATTCTCTCGCTTATTTCACTTTCTATAGGCATCGTTATGGACCAGCGCGCCGGACAGAGCCTGGATGATATTCTCGCGCGCTGTGATTCCGCGATGTATCAGTCTAAATTCAACGGAAAAAACAAGTATTCCATATACAACAGTGATGATAAAAACTTCGAGGTAAGCCGGAACATCGAAATGGAGATGGATAACGCCCTTGAAGAGCACCAGTTCAGGGCTTATCTGCAGCCCAAGGTGAACATGATCTCATCCGAGATAGTGGGCGCCGAGGCTTTGTGCCGGTGGGTTCATCCCACGGAAGGTATCCGCATGCCCGATGTCTTTATCCCTATTTTCGAAAAAGACGGCTTTATATCAAAGCTTGATATGTATATGTTTGAGGAAGTCTGCCGGATCAAGGCCGGATGGAAGGGCAGAAGCTACGAGAGTATTCCCATATCCGTGAATATTTCAAGACTTCATCTGTATAATCAAAGTTTTCCCGAAGAACTGTCCCGGATCGCCGACAGCTACGGGATACCTCACAATGAACTGGAACTTGAGATAACAGAGAGCATATTCATAAAGGATACACGGGAGCTCATCGAGATGACCGAAAGGCTCAGAAAAAACGGTTTCATTGTGTCGGTGGATGATTTCGGATCGGGCTTCTCGGCTCTTAATCTTCTTCAGGATCTTCCTGTTGATATCGTTAAGCTCGACAAGGGATTTCTTCAGAGCTCCGCAGACAGTTCGAGGGGGCGCCAGGTTATCCGAAGTGTTATAGCCATGTGCAGGGATCTTAAGATACAGGTGGTGACGGAAGGCCTCGAGACTAAAGAACAGATAGATTTCATAACGAGTTGCAGCTGCCAGATAGCGCAGGGCTTTTATTATGCAAGGCCGCTTGCACTTGAAGAGTTTGAGGAATACGCGCAGAAGCATAAGAACAATATCCTTGATTCATTTGTTTTTCCTTTGGATAATGAGGAGCTTAGGTCCAAGGACGGAAGCCTCTGGGGAGACTATAACGGGGCTGCGCTTACATTCTCCGACGGTATCTTTAAGGGCTCAAAGGCAGTATCCTTCCCCGGCGGAAAAGTTGAGACCAATATCATCGAGATATCTCCCAAGGCAATATGCAATGACAGCTGGGCCGTCAGCTTTTGGATAAAGCCGGACAAAATACGCAGCTGGAGTTCTGCGGTATATATCAAATTTGAGACAGGATTTGCAAGCTTTTCGCCGCTGGCATGGGAGGGGAATGCGGTATTTCGGATACGCGACTCCAGGGAAGTAAACGGCTGGCATGATACACCGGTGTGCGCCCTCCTTCCGGGGATGTGGTGGCATGTGGTTATTTCATATAATGCCGTAACCGAAAAAGCCTATGCCTATATTAACGGCGATCCTGTGGCACAATCAGAAAATGTACCGCCAAACCGTTTTGTCAAGCGTATCATACTTGGCGGAGATGTGTTCCAGCCGGGATTTGTGGGTGAAATGTGCGAATTTGCCATATTTAACGAATCGAAAGACTTTGACGGAGTTTCGGAGCTTTTCAGATCTTACACGGAGAATCCGGATTTCAATGCCGGAGAATTAAAAAAACTCATCTGATACAGGAAAAGAAATGGTTGTTAATTCGACGCTCGTCCATCTTGTCAGCGATGACAGATATCTTATGCTTCACCGCACCAAAAAAGAGGGCGATTACAACAAGGATAAATGGATAGGTGTGGGCGGAAAGTTTGAGCCGCAGGAATCCCCGGAAGAATGTGCCAGACGCGAGACATTCGAGGAAACAGGGCTCACCGTCGGCAGGATGGATTACCGCGGAATAGTAACTTTCGTCTATAAGGATATAACAGAATATATGCATCTTTTTACATCGGATGACTTTTCCGGCACGATGCGCGTATGCGACGAGGGAGACCTGGAGTGGGTTGAGATAAACAGAGTATGCGATCTCCCCATTTGGGAAGGGGATAAGATTTTTTTCCGCCTTATGGAGAAAAAAGTGCCATTTTTTTCGGTCAAACTGGTGTATAATGATGAAGGAGAGCTCATCAGCCATGATGAGCATGTATATGGAATCTGATAAAATGTCTGAATGCAGAGGTGATCTTTATGGATAAAAAGTCCCCGGCAAATAACGATCCCGACAGAATGACAAAAACCGGAGTCAAAAAGCATCTTGCTTTTCAGATCGCTTTTTTTGCCGGCGCTATTCTCATAAATTTTTTACTCCCCAGAGCGGCCGCCGCTCTACATATACCGCTTTATCTGGATAATGTCGGAACCCTTCTTGCCGCCATACTTGGCGGATATCTGCCCGGAATCGCAATAGGCTATCTTAATAATATCATTAACATGCAGGGAAATCCCGGGAATGCTTATTATGTCGTGCTATCCACGATGATCGCGGCGAGCGGCACATTCCTTGCCAGAAAAGGCTGGTTTGACAAAATCTGGAAGGCGATACTGACCATTCCCGTTTTTGCATTTATAGGAGGAGCACTGGGATCGCTTCTTACGTATTTCCTCTATGGGTATGGCCTTGGAGAGGGCATCAGCGCACCCTTTGCCAGAAGGCTTCTGGAAAACGGTCAGATGAGCGTTTTCTGGGCGCAGATGACATCGGATATCGTTATCGATCTCATCGATAAAGGAATCACGGTTATTCTGGTATTTATCATTATAAAGCTCATTCCGGATAAATATAAGCCATATTTCTGGCTTACGGGATGGCGTCAGGCTCCTCTTTCCGAGAATGCTCTGCGCGATGCTAGAAAGAGTATTACAAGATCATTTTCTTTACGGGGAAAGATCGTCACCATCATTTCCGCCATCATGTTCTGCGTGGCGGTGGTAACGACGGCCATAAGCTATATCATCTATTCCAATTTTGCGATGAACCAGTATACCCACAGTTGTACAAGCGCAGCACTTCTCACCGCCAATCAGATAGATCCGGATAAGGTGGATGAGTACCTTGAACTGGGAAGGTCGGGGCCTGATTATGCCGGGATAGAGAAAAACCTGGAGAGCATCAGGAAGGGAAATCCCGACATAGAATATATCTATGTGTATAAATTCGTTCCGGAAGGCGTAAAGGTTATTTTCGATCTTGATACACCGGAGGTAGAGGGGCAGGAACCCGGAACCCTCATAGAGCTTGAGGAATATTTGGAACCCTACAGAGATGCGCTTCTCCGGGGCGAAGTTATAGAACCGATTCTGGATGATACAAAGTACGGAAGACTGCTTACGGTGTTCGAGCCGGTTTATGATGCATCCGGAGAATGTGTCTGCTATACGGCTGCCGACATTCAGGTCGAGGAGATCAGGCTTTCGGCGCTTAATTTCATGACCAAGGTTTTCTCACTGTTTATGGGATTCTATATATTCATCCTGGCACTCTGCATCTGGCTTGTGGATTATCAGCTGATATACCCCATAGTAGCAATGACGCTTTCGGCCAGAAAGTTTGCCTATGACAGCGATGAAGCTCTTGAGATAAGCGTTGACAGACTGCAGCATCTTGATATTCAGACAGGTGACGAGATCGAAAACCTGTATGAATCTCTTTCAAAGACCATCGCAGAAACAGTGGGATACCTCGAGGACGTTGAGGCCAAGGGCGAAGAGATATCCCATATGCAGAACGGCCTTATCTACGTGCTTGCGGATCTGGTCGAAGGCCGAGACAAAAACACCGGCGATCATGTCAGAAAGACAGCCGCTTATGTGCGTCTTATCATGAATAAGATGAGAGAAAAAGGTCTCTATCCCGATATTCTGACGGACGAATATATGGCTGATGTTATAAACTCTGCGCCTCTTCACGACGTAGGAAAGATAATGGTATCGGATACCATACTTAACAAGCCCGGCAGGCTTACAGATGAAGAGTTCGCCATTATGAAGAGTCACACCACTGCAGGTAATAAGATCATCGCAAGCGCGATGTCGCTGGTATCGGACAGCGGATATCTGAAAGAGGCAAAAAACCTTGCCACTTACCATCACGAAAGATGGGACGGAACAGGATATCCCAGCGGAAAGGCCGGTGAGGAGATTCCGCTGTCAGCCCGTATCATGGCGGTGGCCGATGTATTTGACGCCCTTGTTTCCAAGCGAAGCTACAAGGAACCGTTCCCCTTTGAAAAGGCTATGTCAATTATAATCGAAGGTGCCGGAACGCAGTTTGATCCGCAGATCGCAGCTCTGTTTGCTGAAGCGGGAGAAGAAGCAAGAATGATATCCGAAGCGCATGAATCCATGCTGGGAATGGGAATCAGGAACTTTACGGAAGAATCTTGACAAAAGGCCGCTTCTGGCATAATATATGCATTAATAAGCGGGGAAACCCGCATAATACAACATGGCTGTGACGAAGAGGAGTATGTAAATACCGCAAGACAGAGAAGGGAGCATACAGGCTGAGAGCTTCCGCGCGCAGGATTACAGAAGGTAGCTTCCGAGCCGGATGGTGAAGGATCAAAAGCTGTCGGGGATCACCGATCATGTGAAAAGATCTGCGTAGTCATCCCGTCGATCCACGATACGGTGTAATGAGGCAGAAAGGTCCGAAAGCGAGAATCGGCTCCGCTTCTGCGAACAAAGGTGGTACCGCGTATTTTACGCCCTTTGCATTCCTATGGGAGTGCGAAGGGCTTTTGCTTTTTGGAAAGCCATTGACCTGAAAAGAAAAGTCCTTTGCATCTTCCAAGAACAGCTCCGATTCTTCGGGGCAGCAAAGAATTTCCTGCAGTCTAAAACGCTAGTCAGGACTAAAGCACAAACGATGTCTGAAAAAGACATCGTGTAGGAGGAAAACACCATGTCAAAAGAACTCGCAAAAACTTATGATCCGAAAGGGATCGAGGACAGGATCTATCAGAAATGGCTTGATAAGAAATACTTTCATGCCGAGGTCGATCATTCAAAGACCCCCTTTACGATCGTGATCCCGCCGCCAAATATCACAGGTCAGCTTCATATGGGCCATGCGCTTGATAACACCATGCAGGATATCCTTATCCGCTGGAAGCGCATGCAGGGATATAATGCTCTCTGGCAGCCCGGTACAGATCATGCTTCCATCGCTACGGAAGTAAAGATCATCGAGACCTTAAAGAAAGAGGGGATCGATAAAAACGATCTGGGCCGTGAGGGCTTTCTTAAGCGTGCCTGGGACTGGAAAAAGGAATACGGCGGACGTATAGTATCCCAGCTCAAAAAGATGGGCTCATCCTGTGACTGGGACAGAGAGCGCTTTACAATGGACGAGGGATGCAACAGGGCAGTTACAGAAGTATTCGTAAAGATGCATGAAAAAGGATATATCTACAAGGGCTCAAGGATCATCAACTGGTGCCCGGTTTGTAATACTTCAATCTCCGATGCGGAGGTTGAATACGAGGAGCAGGCAGGTCATTTCTGGCATATCAAGTACCCTCTTATCGATGAGGCCACAGGTGAGCCTTCCAAGACGGAATTTCTCACATTTGCCACCACCCGTCCCGAGACAATGCTGGGTGATACGGCAGTTGCTATCCATCCCGATGATGAGAGATACACTCACCTGCACGGGCGCAGGGTAATGCTTCCTCTTATGAACCGTATTATCCCCATAGTTGAGGATACCTATGTTGACCGTGAGTTCGGAACCGGTGTGGTTAAGATCACTCCCGCTCATGACCCCAACGACTTCGAGGTAGGAAAGCGCCATGATCTTCCCATCATCAACATAATGAATGATGATGCCACGATCAATAAAAACGGCGGCAAATTCGCAGGCATGGAGCGCTACGAAGCCCGCAAGGCCATCGTTAAGGAACTCGATGAAATGGGTCTTCTTGAAAAGATAGAAGATCATGTTCACAACGTTGGAACCCATGACCGCTGCAAGACCACCATCGAGCCTCTTGTAAAGGAGCAGTGGTTTGTTAAGATGAGCGAGCTCATCAAGCCTGCGGCAGAGGCTGTTAAAAAGGGTGAGATCCGTCTCATTCCCGAGCGCATGGAGAAAAACTACTTCAACTGGACCGACAATATCCGCGACTGGTGTATCAGCCGTCAGCTCTGGTGGGGTCACAGGATCCCCGCATATTACTGTCAGGATTGCGGTGAAACCGTGGTTGCAAAGGAGGCACCCACCGTTTGCCCCAAGTGTGGAAAGAATCATTTCGAGCAGGATCCCGATACACTGGATACCTGGTTTTCGTCCGCTCTCTGGCCTTTCGAGACTCTGGGTTGGCCGGATAAGACAGAGGATCTTGATTACTTTTATCCTACTGATGTGCTCGTAACGGGATATGACATTATCTTTTTCTGGGTAATCAGAATGATATTCTCGGGCTATGAGCATATGGGCGAAAAGCCTTTCAAGACGGTGCTCTTCCACGGCCTTGTTCGCGACAGCCAGGGAAGGAAGATGAGTAAGTCCCTCGGAAACGGCATCGATCCTCTTGAGATAATCGACAAGTATGGTGCAGATGCGCTAAGACTCACACTCATCACCGGAAACGCACCCGGAAACGATATGCGTTTCTATTATGAGAGAGTGGAGAACAGCAGGAACTTTGCCAACAAGGTTTGGAACGCCACAAGATTCATTATGATGAACTTTGATCAGGCAGCCGAGAAGAGCGGCCTTACGGTTCATAAGCCCGCTGAAAATGAGCTGGAGCCTGTTGATAAGTGGATCCTTTCAAAGCTAAACACTCTGGTTAAAGATGTTACCGAGAACATGGATAATTTTGAGCTGGGTATCGCGGTTCAGAAGGTTTATGATTTCATCTGGGACGAGTTCTGCGACTGGTATATCGAAATGGTTAAGCCCAGGCTCTATGCCACCGACGACACTGTCAGCCAGAATGCGGCTCTCTGGACTCTCAAGGCGGTACTTATCGATGCACTGAAGCTCCTTCATCCTTATATGCCTTTTATCACCGAGGAGATCTTCTGCAACATCCAGGATGAGGAAGAATCCATCATGATAAGCAGCTGGCCTAAGTATGACGAGAGCAGGAATTTTGCAAGGCAGGAGCATGATATCGAGCTTATCAAAGAGGCAGTAAGAGGCATCAGAAATGTGCGCACCGAGATGAATGTTCCACCCAGCAGAAAGGCTGCGGTATACGTTGTAAGCTCGGATGAAGATACTGTACGCACCTTTGAAGAAGGAAAACTTTTCTTTGCTTCTCTTGCTTATGCAAATGAAGTAATTATTCAGGGTGACAAGAGCGGGATAGCAGATGATGCGGTTTCTATCGTGATCCCTAATGCAACGCTTTATATTCCTTTTGCGGAGCTTGTTGACATCGAGAAGGAGAAGGAGAGGCTCGGTAAGGAAAAGGAGCGTCTGGAGGGTGAGATAAAGCGCTCGAACGGGATGCTTGGCAACGAGCGGTTCATCTCCAAGGCACCTGCCGAAAAGGTTGCCGAGGAGCGTGCTAAGCTTGAGAAGTACACTCAGATGCTCGCGCAGGTTACCGAGAGGCTGAATTCGCTTTAAGAATCTATGAAAAAAATATACGATTTCGAGGAGGCGGTGGAATATCTGTATGATATTCCCCGCTTCACTTCTAAGCACACAATTAAAGAGACGCGGGAATTTTTGGAGAAGCTGGGAAATCCCGATCTTTCGATGAAGATAATCCATGTCGCAGGCACGAACGGCAAGGGCTCAACCTGTGCTTATCTCGACAGCGTCCTGAGGGAGGCGGGGATAAGGACGGGCCTTTTCACTTCTCCTCATCTGGTTGATGTGTGTGAAAGGATCAAGGTGGATGGGGCAGACATTTCACACGATGAATTCCTCGAGGCCTTCAATGACATATACCGAAGACTGGACTGGGATAACAGCGAACGCCCCGATTTCTATCATCCCACGTTTTTTGAATTTCTCTTTTTCATGGCAATGCAGATATTCAAAAAAGCCGGAGTGGAGTGGTGCATACTCGAAACCGGCCTCGGCGGTCTCCTTGATGCCACCAACAGTGTAAAGACAAAAGAGGCAGCGGTGATAACCCGCATAGATCTGGACCATACGGAGTACCTGGGAAATACCAAAGCAAAGATCGCAGTTCAGAAAGCCGGAATAATCGCTGAGGGAAAACCGGTGGTGTACGGTGATTATGTGCCCGAAGCCTCCGAGGCAATATTGAGGGAAGCAAAACGGATTCAAAGTGGGGAACTGTATCCTGTTGGTGAACAAAATATTAAAGTTTTACTAATTTCTCCCGAAAATATTGATTTTTCGCTTGTAGACGGATATTATAAGAATGTATCAATATGTTTGGATACGAATGCCGTTTATCAGCTTGAAAATGCGGCTCTTGCCGTAAAAGCCGTTGAGGCGGCAGGCCTTACCGAAAGGATAACTCCTGATACGCTTAAAAAGGGCATGAATAAATGCCACTGGGCGGGAAGGATGGAGGAAGTCCTTCCGGATGTTTTTGTGGACGGAGCACACAATCCCGACGGAATACGCGCTTTCCTCGAAACCGTAAAGCGCGACGGATGTGAGGGCGTTAAACCGAGAAAGCTCCTGTTCGGAGTGGTTTCCGACAAAGACCATACCAAAATGGTCGCGGAGATCGCCCGTTCCGGTCTTTTTAGCGAGATCGTGATCACAAGGCTCAAAACCGGCAGGGGATTGGATCCTGCTATGTTGACAGATGATTTTAAAGATGAATCCGGCGTAAAGATATCGGTGTCCGGCAGCGCGGACGAAGCGTTCGAAAAGATGCTTGCGGATAAAAGGGCTGCCCGAGGGATGCACGATGGAGACTTCAGGATCTATATTGCCGGAAGCCTGTATCTTGTGGGCGAGATAAAAGGAAAGATCAAAAATGATAAGCTTTGAAGAAGAATTAAAAAAATTCAATCCCAGTCTTGAAGTTGAGGAGCTCGAACCTGCTCTTCACGCTCTTGATCTGACGGATGCTGCAGATATGCTCGTAGGAATGATGAAGGAAGTAGAAAGCGAACAGAACGGACAGTATTAGGAGGCGGTTATGTTTTGCTACAACTGTGGCTGCCTTCTCACTGAATACGACTACTGCCCGACATGCGGCGCCGATGTAAAGATGTACAAAAAGATCGTCTTTACTTCCAACCGTTTCTACAACGAGGGGCTTGAGAAGGCTCAGGTAAGAGACCTCTCCGGAGCTATCGTCAGCTTGAGAGAGAGTCTGAAATTTGACAAGAATAATATTGACGCCAGGAACCTTTTGGGACTGGTGTATTTTGAGATAGGTGAAGTGGGTGCGGCCTTGACTGAGTGGGTCATCAGCCAGAATTCACGCCCGGAAAAGAACCTTGCAAACGAATATATCAGCATGCTTCAGTCATCCGACTCCAGGCTTTCGGATATGAGGCTTGCTATTCATAAATACAACACCGCTTATTCTCTCTGTCTGCAGAATAATACAGATGTGGCGGAGATACAGCTTCGCGGCGCATTATCAAAGAACAGGCAGTATGTGAGAGCTCATCTTTTGCTTGCTCTTTTATACATGGCAGAGGAGAAGTGGGAACGCGCCGAGAATGAACTTCAGGCCGCGCTGAGAGTGGATCACGGTAATATTCAGGCGCAGCTTTATCTGCAGGAAGTAGAGCACATGCTCGAACCCGAAGAAGGCGAGAAAAAGCCGGCAAAAAAGAACAACAAAGATGTCATCAGATACGAGAGGGATGACGAGCTGATCATACAGCCCGCCAGTGTTAAAGAGCCGAGAAATACCGGAATAGGTACGCTCATAAATATTCTCATAGGCCTTGTATTGGGGGCGGCAGCCGTATACTTTCTCGTTGTGCCCGCGCGTGTTTCCAAGGCGGGGGCGGAAGCTCAGGAGAGCATAAAGGATATAAGCAGCCAGCTGGATGTAAAGACATCCACAATACAGGAGCTCGAGAATAAGATCGCTTCACTTGAAAAAGAAAAGGAAGCGCTGGACAGTGTTATCGAGGATTATTCCGGCGATAACGGAATGCTCACGGAATATGACAGGCTTATCGTCATCGTGAGAGAGTATCTTGTCAACAAGGATAATGACGAGACTGCCAAATCACTCGATGAGATAAGAGATACGGTGGATATCACCACCATGCCCGAGGAATATCAGAAGACATACAGGGCACTCCTTACACTTATCGGTCCCGCGCTTGCCAACACGTATTACGAGGACGGAATGGAAGCGTACAGGGCAGAGGATTATGAGACAGCAGTTGACAAGCTGACCAGAGCTTTCTACTACGACGAAAGCAATGCCGATGCTCTCTTTACTCTCGGAAATGCATACAGGCTGTTGGGAAATTACGAAGATGCCATTTCAATCTATGAGCAGGTTGTAAGGACCTTCCCCGATACCGAAAGAGCTACCAAGAGTCAGCAGTATATAAACGAGCTGACAAATTAATAATAACGGAGAATCAGGTTTTTAATGGAAATTCAGGATTACGATCTCGATGAAGAAGAGGCAGTAAAAAAAGATACTCAGCCCCGCAGAAAAAAGAGCGGGAGCGGGCTCAAGGCTCTTCTTGCCGTCGTTATTGCAATACTTGCAATGGTGCTTCTCGTAGTGGGATGCGTGGTATACGGATACTTCACCGGGAAGATAATAATCAAGGAAAATGATGCCACCGAGACCGCGGAGGAAGAGCAGCCGATCTATACGGAATCCCAGATGCAGGAAATGCTCGAAGAGGCCAATGAGGATGCCGAAGAAAAGCTGAAGGCAGAGGCCGAGAAGGCTTATGAGGAAGGTTACAGGCTTGGCAGAAACGAGCTTCTTGAGTTTATAAGGGAGAGGCTCCTTACCACAAGTTCTTCCATAAGGACATTCAATGCAATATTCCCGGATCACCTTGTGGTGGTGAGCAAATCGTCTTATCATTTTATTCCGATTAACCGCGACCTTGCACAGAGCGGGGTAATCGATGACAGAGTGCTGATGCTTGACAGCGGGGAGTATCAGTATACCGACGAAAACGGAAATGTTATTTCTCATAAAGGCATAGATGTATCCGAACATCAGGGAAAGATCGACTGGAAAAAGGTCAGAAATGACGGAGTGGAATTTGCTTTTGTGAGAGTGCTTTACAGAGGTTGGGGATCCGGAAAGTTGGTGGAGGATACCACCGGTGAGGATAATATCCGTGAAGCTGTAGAAAACGGGATAAATGTGGGGGCCTATGTGTTCAGCCAGGCCATCACCCGGGAAGAGGCCGTGGAGGAAGCCCGCAGGGCTATAGAGATAGTTTCACCCTATGCACAGGGTATTCCCATCGTTATCGATGTGGAGTATGTACCGAGTGATGATGCCAGAATGGACGAGCTCACCCCTGAAGAAAGAACGGACGTGATCCTTGCTTTCTGTGATGAGGTAAGTGCGCAGGGATATATTCCCATGCTTTATTACAATACCGAAATGGGCGGACTCGGGGTTGAAAATGAACGCCTTGAAGGCATCACCAAATGGTATGCATGGTATTCGGAGGTTCCGTATTATCCGTATAAGTATGATATCTGGCAGTACTCTGATAAAGGAAAAGTAGACGGTATCAAAGGGAATGTGGATCAGAATATTTCCTTTAGTGCCTTTTGGGAATAATGATTGATTTACTCTTTGTGTTAAACAGCATTTTGCTCGGCGCGGGCCTTGCGATGGATGCATTTTCCGTATCCATCGGAAACGGTCTGGCCGAGCCGGATATGAAGCATGGCAGAATGGGCCTTATGGCAGGCTGCTATGCTTTTTTTCAGTTTCTGATGCCTATGATCGGGTGGGCACTGGTTCATACCATCATAACCTTTTTTAACGGGCTTACCAAAGCGATCCCGTGGATCGCACTGATCCTTCTTTTATTTATCGGCGGAAAGATGATATTTGAGTCGGTAAAGGAGATCGCGCAGTCGAAGAAAAAAGCATCTTCCTGCGATGCTTCTCCGGAAGATGAAAGTATTGATGAAAAAGAAAAAAGCATTGTAAAAAAACTGTCTTTTACAATGCTTTTATTACAAGGTATAGCTACATCCATCGACGCTCTTTCCGTGGGCCTGGCCATCTCGGAATATCATATACTGGCAGCTCTTGTAGCCTCGGTCATCATAGCCGTGGTAACCTTCATCATCTGCCTGGTAGGGCTTAAGATAGGGAAGATGGTCGGGAAAAAGCTTGGCGTATACGCGGGTATTCTGGGCGGCGTTATCCTGGTCGGGATAGGAATAGAGATCTTCGTCAAAGGAATGTTCTTTTAACCGTTTGCTCTTACCGCGATACCGTTTACTTCGACATCACCGTTTAATTCCACCACGAGGCAGGGTCTGTCATCTATCACGCGGTTTCCGATCAGATCTGTGCGGTCGGGCTTTACTTTGATGGTGACGTCGGGTGTTTTTACATCAAATGAGCGGGTGTTGTAGACATTATTCATATATATCGGAGTGTCCGGACCGGCGGCTTTTTCGTAATGCTCGTCGAATTCGGACATTTTTTCGTTTGACACTCCGCTGGAAGCAAAGAGAGTCTTCACCTCGTTTTTGTCAAGAACAAGAGGCTTTAATTCTTCCTTATGCTCCTCTATGAGCTCCGCCATTTTTTCGTGAATGTTCTTAACTGCCTCAAATTCACAGGTTTCCCCGAGAGTTTCTTCCACAAGCGCATGGAACGTTTCCTTCTGAGTGCCTGCTGTAAGGGGAGGCTTGCATCCGAAGAGCATATCCATCATCTCTTCGTTGAGATTCTCGGCATTTTTTGAATAATATGTCAGACTGTTAACGTCCGCAGCGCGATCGTTGAATGAAGGGAACAGAAATCCCATAATAGGAAGGTCCACCACCCAGTCGCGCTCTCTTTTGTGAAACTCATTTGTAAGAGGGTCGTATGAAAGCCCGGGCTCTGTGAGGTTGACGGGGCATATCACCGTGTAGATGTATTCATACACATCATCTGAAGCGTCGTCCATATCTAGACCGTCGCTCGTCCTTCCCGGAACGTCATAGGCATCATGCACGATCATAATAAGGTAATTGCCGACATATTCAAAAGAGGAGATGATTCTGTTGTAATATTCATCCAGAAGAGATTCGTCTTTAAGTGCGCTTTTTCTGAGGCGCAGCATAAAGCCCTGAGGTGAATCGTCGGTGGTCTCCTCGAGGGGGAATGTCAGATCCATACAGGTTTTTCCGGGAGTGCCGGAGAGGCCTTTCCTGAATATCTCAAAGTATTTAAATATCTCATCATCGGGAAGCCCCAAAAAAGAGCGGGAGAAAGTACATTTTTTGTTTTTGTCACCGTCCACATAGCATCCTGCTATTCTTGTAACGGTGCAGTTTTTCTGTGTATAAAGCTTTTTGAGCTCGGCAAGTTCCGATTTTATCATATCTGTTAAAAACCTCCTGCCGTAAGGCATAGCTGCCCGCGGCATTTTTAAAAATATCATAGACACAATTAATTATCAAGAAAGTTTTTTTACTTGTTCTTTTTGTCCGTTTGTCTTAAAATTAATACTGTATGAGAAAAAGAGATTATTTTAACATTCCGAATATGATGGGCTACTTCAGAATACTGATGCTGCCCGTGTTTATGATCTTTTATCTGAGAGTGGAGCGTATCGGCGACAGGTATTATTTCATCGCTTTGATAGCGCTTCTTCTGTCCATACTGTCGGACTTATTCGATGGAAAAATAGCACGCAAATTTGACATGGTAACGGATTGGGGCAAGATGCTCGATCCTATTGCCGATAAGCTGACCCAGGGAGTCCTCGCGATCACTCTCGGGATCAGGATCACGGAAAAGATCGGATATCCGCTCATGTGGATATTTCTCGGGATCTTTCTTGTAAAAGAACTCTACCAGGGACTGATGGGGCTCTACATCATAAAGAAAAAGAATTTCGTGCAGGCCGCAAAATGGTTTGGCAAATTCTCAACGGGCGGAATAGATATGACATTCTTTGCCCTGCTCTTATTCCCCAACATTCCAAATCATGTGGTGTCTATTCTGTGCTGGATGATAATACTTGTCATCCTGTATGCGTTCTTCTGTTATGGTCTTTATCATATCGGTATTCTTAACGACAGGCCTACTTGGAAGCAGCAGGTAAAGATCCAGATCGGAGTGGGAGCGGTATTTATTTTGATCCATGTAGCGATCATGGTTTACATAATTTTAGGATTCTACGGAATCAGATTATTCTGACAGAGAGGCGGCAGAGGCAAATGGAACAGTATAAGCAGGAATTTATAGAGTTTATGGTGGAGAGCAAGGTGCTGAAGTTCGGCGACTTTACATTAAAAAGCGGCCGCAAGTCACCTTTCTTTATGAATGCCGGAGCCTATGTTACCGGAAGCCAGTTAAAGAGGCTGGGCGAGTATTATGCCAAGGCTATTCACGCGGCATACGGAGATGATTTTGATGTGCTCTTCGGACCGGCCTATAAGGGAATTCCGATCAGTGTCGTAACAGCAATAGCTTTCAGCGAATTATACGGAAAAGAGGTAAGGTATTGTTCCGACCGTAAGGAAGAGAAGGACCATGGCGCTGATAAGGGAAGCTTTCTGGGAAGCGCCCTCAAGGACGGTGACAGGGTGGTTATGATAGAGGATGTCACCACCTCCGGAAAGTCGATGGAGGAGACCGTTCCCAAGGTAAGGGGAGCTGCCGATGTAGAGATAGTCGGCCTGATGGTTTCTTTAAACCGCATGGAAAAAGGGCTCGGGGGAGAGAAGAGCGCCCTGGATGAAATAAAGGATACATACGGTTTTCCGACAAATGCAATTGTTTCTATGGCGGATGTCGTCGAAGTATTGTATAATAAACCTTGCAGGGGAGAAATACTGATAGACGATACGCTCAAGGCGGCGATCGATAAGTATTACGAGCAGTACGGGGCTTAAAAGCCCGAAGGAGGCCGGAATGAAGGAAGATATCTACAAGTCCATGAACAATATCGGAAGCGGAAACATTGCAGTAGGTGCGGTGCTAATCGTTCTTGCCGTAGCAGCCGGAGTACTTGCAATCGTATCCGGAGCAAAGCTTCTTGCAAAGAAAGATAATCTGCTGTTCTAAAAGAACAGCAGATTTTTTAGTTATGTAACCTTTTTCCGGAGATCCGATCTTGAAAAGACATTTTATCTTCACCAACAAAAAGCATCCGTTGATTGCCATAATGTCCACGATTCTTGGCGGCATAAGCGTGCTTTCTTTTGCTTTCGGGATAATAAGAAGTTTTGTCCTGTCGGGAGACATCACGGGTAGATTCGGATTCGCGGGGGCGCTGGCGGTTTTGTATGCGATAACGGGGCTTATCCTGTCGCTTATCAGTTTCAAGAAAAAAGAATCATTTCATTTGTTCGCGGTCATAGGGGTGGTGCTAAATACCGTCAGTCTTCTGGTGGCAGGGTTTCTACTCTGGCTTCCGGAGTAATGCGCACCGCCGGATAAAAACACACAAATAAACATAGAATTAAGGGATAAAAATGGATTTGGAAGTACTTTCGGAGCGCAGGCAGCTCTCAAAAGAGAGGCTTGCGGAAATAATAAATGAGATATCAGCGGGGGAGACTGTTGTAGCGAAGCCTTATTCAGATTATTTTAAGGTGTGCGCGGATTTTATGCTCCTTGCGGATGAGACATGGGATACCGTATCATCAGGCGCTTTGAAGAAGATGAGCATGAATGAGCTCGCAGAGCTTAATGACAGATTATACGAGGATGTAACGGAAGATAATTACGAGCACAGCTATTCCGAGCCCGCATTTGCCGTAAAGCAGTTCGGCGAAGAATACGGGAGGATTCTTTGTGCGCTTTATTTTGAGCTCAGAAGAAGCATAGGAGCCGTGTACGAAGGAGATTTCGAAGGGCTCGTCATAAGACAGGAGCTGCTCCTTGAGGTGTACGGTCTTTTTGAGGATGCTGCGAAAGGTGAGTCCGGAGAGAATAATGGGGAGCTGCCCAAGACGTTCGAAATAAAGGACGTGCTCTACTGGTATTTCAGCGATTATGCGGATGTCACATACGAAAAACGCATCAGGTCGATGGTGGATACATCCGAATGCAAATGGGCTGAGCTCGTAAAGGGTATCAACGACTTTTCGGATATCAGATACCTCTATGAATACGGTTATTACATCAGCGAGAATGAGATAGAGACCGCGAAGTTCATCGCCTCATTGCCGTATGAAACCGTTAAAAAGATGGCGGATACCTACACGGAAGGCTACCGCATCGGATTTGAAGTTACCGGTAAGGACCTTTCCATTAAGGATACGGTGGAAATAGTCTATCCGGTGGGATTTGAAAGAATGGTCAGGGAATCCATCGCAAATTTCGACAGGATGGGACTAAAGCCCGTGATCCGCTGGGCAAGGCTTTTCGGCGGAGAAGTGAATCGCCAGTATTATTACGATCACAAGGATGACCGCGCACTCTATTTTGACAAGAATTATATTACAAGGGAGCTAGAGTCCCTCCAGAACGCCTTTGAGCAGTACAAGAAGCAGGCAAAGGGGTATGCCGGACCGGCCGTGATCGAAAGCTTCGGCGAAAAGGATTTTGATCCCGCGATCAAAAAAGAGGCTCTTCATCTTTCCGATGAGCAGAATAAGCTCTTTGTCGATTATATGACTAGATACGGGCAGATCCAGCGTGGCTACATAATCGAGGAGGAGAGGAGCTTTACCATAATAGCATTCCCTGTTCCCGAGATAAGGAGCGCGCTTCCCGATAAATCAATAGAAGGATATAACAGATTCTTTGAGGAGATAATAAAGGTCAACACCCTGGACTACAAGCTCTATCAGGGCATTCAGCAGAAGATTATAGATGCTCTCGATAAGGCTGAGTATGTGGAGGTGACCGGGCGCGGAGATAACCGCACGGATATTAAGGTTCATGTATGGCACCTTGACGATCCCGAAAAGCAGACAAAGTTCGAAAACTGTGTGGCTGATGTCAATATCCCGGTGGGAGAAGTGTTCACATCACCTGTGCTCAAGGGGACAAGCGGCAAGCTTCACGTTACGAAGGTATTTTTAAACGGCTTGGAGTTCCGGGATCTTGAGATCGATTTCAAAGACGGAATGATAGAGAATGCCCGCTGCGGTAATTATGATGACGAGGAAAAGAACAACACTTATATTTCCGAGAACATCCTCTATCGCCACAAGACTCTTCCGATAGGTGAATTTGCGATAGGCACTAACACTACGGCATATACCGTTGCCAGAAAATACGACGTTCAGGCCAAGATGCCTATTCTTATCGCAGAAAAGACAGGCCCTCACTTTGCGGTGGGAGACACCTGCTATTCTCATGCGGAAGATATCAAAGTATACAACCCCGACGGGAAGGAGATCGTGTCGAGGACAAACGAAATAGCAGAGAAGCGCCACAGCGATCCTTCCAAGGCATACTTTAACTGCCATACGGATATCACGATCCCTTATGATGAGCTGGGTGATATCGTGGCGGTTGCGGAAGACGGTAGCAGGACTTATATCATAAAAGAGGGGCGTTTTGATCTGGAGGGTACGGAGAAGCTTAACGAAGCACTGGAATAAGCAGTAATACAGGAGGCATGAATATGAGCGGAAAAGTCGGTATAGTGATGGGCAGTGATTCCGATATGCCCATAATGGCAAAGGCTGCGGAGATCCTCGATGAACTCGGGGTACCTTATGAGATGACTATAATAAGCGCACACCGTGAGCCGGATGTGTTTTTTGAGTACGCTAAGAGCGCTGAGGCTAAGGGATTTAAGGTGATAATAGCGGGAGCGGGAATGGCTGCACATCTTCCGGGAATGTGCGCTGCAATATTCCCCATGCCGGTCATAGGCATACCGATGCATACCACATCTCTCGGAGGAAGAGATTCTCTCTATTCCATAGTGCAGATGCCTTCGGGAATACCGGTGGCAACGGTGGCCATTAACGGCGGAGCAAATGCGGGACTTCTTGCGGCAAAGATACTGGCCACATCCGACGATGCACTTCTTGCCAGGCTCAAGGATTATTCCGAGAAGCTTAAAAAGCAGGTGGAAGCCAAGGATGCAAAGCTTAAGGAAATAGGGTATAAAGAATACCTTAATAATAAATAGTATTCCACATCTTAATAAATTACAGGAGGTACAAGAAATGGGACTTGACTACAAAAAAGCGGGGGTCGACCTTGAGGCGGGGTATCGCGCAGTCGAACTGATGACGGATTACGTCAAAGGAACGGAGCGCCCTGAAGTGCTCGGAGGGATCGGAGGTTTCTCGGGAGCATTTCTCGCAAGTGCATTCAAGAACATGGAAGAGCCGGTTCTTCTCTCCGGAACTGACGGAGTAGGAACCAAGCTTAAACTGGCGTTTCTTCTGGACAAGCATGACACCGTGGGAATCGACGCGGTGGCAATGTGCGTGAACGACGTGGCATGTGCAGGCGGAGAGCCTCTCTTCTTCCTTGATTACATCGCTTGCGGAAAAGTATATCCCGAAAAGATGGCTGCTATCGTAAAGGGAATCGCAGACGGTTGTAAGCAGGCAGGCTGTGCTCTTATCGGCGGTGAGACCGCAGAGCATCCCGGCCTTATGCCCAAGATCGAGTATGATGTCGCAGGATTCTGCGTAGGCGTAGCGGAGAAAAAGGATCTGATCACAGGCGAAAATATTAAATCCGGTGATACTCTTATCGGTATCGCTTCCAACGGAGTTCACTCCAACGGATTCTCAATGGTAAGAAAGATCTTCAAGATGAAGAAGGAATATCTTGAGAAGTATAACGAGGACCTCGGAACCACATTGGGAGAGGCTCTTCTTAAACCTACGATCATTTACGTTCAGGCTCTCAGATCCATCAAAGAGGCCGGCGTTACTATAAAGGGATGCAGCCATATCACAGGCGGCGGATTCTTTGAGAACATTCCCAGAATGCTTCCCGAAGGGATCAGAGCCCTTATCAAGAAAGACAGCTATGAAGTACCTCCTATTTTCAGACTTATGCAGAAGAAGGGTGAAGTTGAAGAACAGCAGATGTACAACACCTTCAACATGGGACTCGGAATGGTGCTCGCAGTAGATCCTCAGGATGCGGACAAGACAATTGCGGCTATCAAGGCAGCAGGCGAGAAGGCATTTGTTGTAGGAAGCTGCATTTCCGGCAAGAAGGGTGTTGACTTATGCTAAAGCTTTTGGTGTGCGTATCCGGCGGCGGAACAAATCTGCAGGCGATAATCGATTCTATCGCGGACGGCAGGATCACAAATGCCAAAATAGTGGGAGTGATCTCTAACAACCCGGGCGTTAAGAGCCTGGAGCGGGCGGAGAATGCGGGGATTCCCGCCTGCGTGATCTCTCCGAAGGATTATAAGGACAGAGATGCCTTTAACAGGGCTTTTCTGGAGAAGGTTAAAGATACAGATCCGGATCTGGTGGTGCTCGCCGGATTTCTGGTAAGGATCCCGGAGGAGTTTGTGAAGGAGTATTCCAACCGGATCGTCAATATTCATCCGTCACTGATACCTTCATTTTGCGGAGTGGGCTATTACGGGCTCAGAGTGCATGAGAAGGCACTTGAGCGCGGAGTGAAGATAACCGGGGCAACGGTTCATTTCGTAAATGAAGGGATGGATGAAGGACCGATCATCGCGCAGAAAGCGGTGGAGGTGCGAGGCGGGGATACACCCGAAGTACTTCAGCGGCGTGTGATGGAGCAGGCAGAGTGGGTGATCCTTCCCAAGGCGATCGATGATATAGCAAACGGGCGCATCAGAGTGACTGACGGAAAGGTAGTAAGAGTATAATGAAAGTATTGATTGTTGGCAGCGGCGGAAGAGAGCATGCTATCGCTACGAGCGTGGCAAAGAGCCCTCGTGCGGATAAGATCTACTGTGCACCGGGAAATGCGGGAATAGCGCAGATCGCAGAGTGTGTTCCCATAGGAGCGATGGAGTTTGACAAGATCGTCGCTTTCTCGAAAGAAAAGGCTATCGACCTTGTTATCGTAGGAATGGATGATCCCCTTGTGGGCGGGCTTGTTGATGAGCTGGAAGCTGCGGGGATCCGTGCATTCGGACCGAAGAAGAATGCGGCTATCCTTGAGGGAAGCAAGGCTTTCTCAAAGGATCTTATGAAAAAGTATAATATTCCCACCGCTGCTTACGAGAACTTTGATGATGCGGATAAGGCCGTCGAGTATCTCAGGACAAAAGCGGAGTTCCCCATAGTGCTCAAGGCTGACGGCCTTGCGCTGGGAAAGGGAGTGCTTATCTGTCAGAATCTCGAAGAGGCGCTTGACGGCGTGAAGGAGATCATGCAGGACAAGAAGTTCGGCACAGCAGGAAACCGCATGGTCATCGAAGAGTTCATGACGGGGCGTGAGGTCAGTGTGTTATCGTTTGTGGACGGGAACATTGTGAAGATCATGTCCTCCGCGCAGGACCACAAGAGGGCAAAAGACGGTGATCAGGGTCTTAATACCGGAGGAATGGGTAATTTTTCTCCCAGCCCTTTCTACACAAAGGAAGTGGATGATTTCTGTCAAAAGAATATCTTCCAGCCCACGGTGGATGCCATGAAAGCGGAAGGGCGGCCTTTCAAGGGCGTTATCTTCTTCGGACTCATGCTTACACCGAAGGGACCTAAGGTACTTGAGTACAATGCCAGATTTGGCGATCCCGAGGCACAGGTGGTTCTTCCGAGGCTTAAAAATGACATACTTGATGTGATGGATGCCTGCATTGACGGAACGCTCGATAAGCTTGACCTCAGATTTGAGGATAATGCGGCGGTATGCGTGGTGCTTGCAAGCGACGGATATCCCGTCAAATACGAAAAGGGATTCCCTATCAAAGGACTTGAGGCGTTTGACGGCAAAGATGACTACTTCTGTTTCCACGCCGGAACAAAATTTGATGACAGCGGCCGCATAGTCACAAACGGCGGAAGAGTGCTTGGAATAACAGCCACCGGTAAGGACCTCAAAGAGGCGAGGGCAAAGGCCTACGAGGCAACCGAGTGGGTGGATTTCGACAATAAATATATGCGCCATGATATAGGCAAAGCCATAGACGAGGCATAATAGATATCCGGTAAACAAACCATTTGCTTTTGTTTACCGGATATTTTTTAAGATTTCTTAAGCAAAAATACGCAAAAAAAGCTGGATAATCATTATATAGTGTGATATTATAGATACGGTATCTATATCGTGTGGTTTTGGGCGTTCCCGGGGAACGCCGAAATGTATAATTCAGTTGGAAGAGAAATGCGAGGATTTAAAAATGAGATTAACTGAACTTTTCCCTCGAAAGAAATGGCTTGTTAGTGCAGTTGCAACTGTGGCTGCGGTGCTTGTCGGGGTGTTTATGATAAAGATAACGAGCCTGGCAGCAAGTACGGGAAAGATCACCGGCAACGGTGTCAATGTACGTGCGGAAGCGAGCACGAGCAGTGAAGCAGTGGGAACTCTTCAGAAGAATGATACCATCACCATCAACGGCCAGGTGACGGGTGCCGATGGAAAGATATGGTATCAGATCTCCTTAAACGGAGGGATCGGATATGTTCGCTCCGATCTGGCTACGGTTACCGACGGATCGACTCCGGATACCATAGGAGCAGACGGAACCGTCACCGAGGGCGGCGATCCTTCCATAGAGATGTGCAACCCGATCGACGGAACCGTTACCAGTGACCAGGCATGCAGAGTTCGTCAGGATGCTTCTACCGCATCCACGATCCTCGGCTCGGCACCCAGCGGAACGGTTGTTACCATAAAAGGTTCAAAGGTGGGCGCTTCCGACAGCATGACATGGTATTATGTGGATGTTCCACAGGATGACGGAACCACCATTACCGGTTTTATCCGTTCCACATTTATAACACCTTCGGGAGACCTTACTCCCCTTACACCCGAGGTTCCCGAAACACCGGCAGAGCCCGAGCCCACAGAGCCCGAACCCGAACCGGAACCTGTAGTTCAGAAAGATTATGACACTCAGCTTCAGGGCGAGGACTGGTACCTGCTCGATTATAAGGCAAATGACGGTGCCGGACTTCAGTATAAGATCACAGAGCTGTTTGATAAGACAAAAGAAGTAACCGCTCTTAAGAGCAAGAATAAAAAGCTTGTTATCGGTTTAGTAATTGCAATAATCCTTGCAGTAGCAGGACTCGGAGCAGCAGCATTCTTCTTCCTCAAGCTCCGCGATGCAAAGGACAAGGCAGCATTTGCCGATGCAGAGAAGGAGCGCCGTGCGAGAATAGCAGGAAGCAGACCCGCACAGGGTGGTGCAAGACCCGCTCCCGGACAGGGAACAGCAAGACCTGTTCAGGGACAGCCCGGACAGCGCCCCGCAGGCCCTAACGGAAGGCCTCCTCAGGGTGGTCAGCGTCCGATGCCGGGTCCCAACGGAGCAAGACCTGCTCAGGGTGGACAGCGCCCGATGCCGGGTCCCAATGGAGCAAGACCTGCTCAGGGCGGACAGCGCCCCACAGGCCAAGGTGGAGCAAGACCTGTTCAAGGACAGCCCGGACAGCGCCCTGCAGGCCCTAACGGAGCAAGACCTGTTCAGGGACAAGGCGGACAGCGCCCCGCAGGCCCTAACGGAGCAAGACCTGCTCAGCCGGGACCGAACGGCCGTCCCGCTCCCAGACCGGTACAGAACGGCGGATCAAATCCCCGTGGTTCAAAGCCTGTCTCGGATGATACAGATGAATTTGAGTTCGGCTTCCTTAACTGGGAAAGCAAGGACAAAGAATAATCCTGATTTACTATATTTCTCCCCTCTGTTATAATCAGCAGAGGGGAGTTCATTTAATAACCTATTTGCTTTTATATCGCAGGCAGGGAAAATATGTTCATTGAGATAGATTTTAACAGTGATGAAGCCCTTTACCTCCAGCTCAGAAACCAGATAATACTCGGTATCGCTTTGGACGAATATCATGAAGGAGATGCGCTTCCGAGCGTGAGACAGCTGGCTGATGATATAGGGATAAATATGCACACTGTCAATAAGGCTTATTCGGTGCTCAGACAGGACGGATATGTTAAGGTTGACAGAAGGCGCGGAGCATTTATAGCGGTCGATTCCGTAAAGGAAGAGCACCTCAGGGGAATGAGGGAAAGAATGAAGGCCGTAGTTGCGGAAGCAGTTTGCAGAAATGTCTCAAAACGTGAGCTCCATGCGCTGATAGACGGTATTTACGAGGAATATGGGCTTGAGTAGAGTCCGGATTATGTTAATTAAGAAAATAATTATGTAAATGACCGCTTTGAATTATGTAAACCAGAATTACCGATCACACGGTCAAAATTATGTAAACTATTCGGAGGAATTTCAACTTGCAGGGAAAATACACACAGAAAGCTCAACATGCACTCAAGGAAGCTGCGAAATGTGCCAGAGCTTATCATCAGGGATATATCGGCTCGGAACATCTGCTGGCAGGTCTCGTGGCGGATGAAACGAGTGTGGCGGGAAAGGTTCTCAGGGAAAACGGAGTAGATCCCGCCAAGTACAACGAAATGATAAAGGAGATGATCTCCTTTGATGAGAATGTTGTAATAAGGGAAAGAGGACTCTATTCTCCCCGGGCGGAGCTTATTTTAGAGGAAGCGGAAAAGACCGCTGAAAGATTCGGACAAAAAGAAGTGGGAACCGAGCACATCCTTCTTGGCATAATAAGAGAGGGAGAAAATGTTGCTATAAGGCTGCTCATGACGCTGGGAGTAAACATTCAGAAGATCTATTCCGAGGTGCTCTCCGCCATCGGTCAGGATCCCGCGCTTGTCAAGGAAGATCTCGGTGCCAGGAACGGCAAAGGGAAAGGCTCCATGCTCGCACAGTACAGCAGGGATCTCACCAAGCTGGCAGAGGAAGGTAAGCTCGATCCCGTGATCGGAAGGACGGATGAGATCCGCCGCATGATCCAGATATTAAGCCGCAGGACCAAGAACAATCCCTGCCTTATAGGAGAGCCCGGGGTCGGAAAAACAGCTGTTGTTGAGGGACTGGCTCAGAGGATCGTATCCGGGGATGTGCCGGCCACGGTGCGCAATAAGAGGCTCCTTACACTCGACCTTTCGGGAATGGTTGCCGGAAGTAAATACAGGGGAGAATTCGAAGAGAGGATCAAAAAGGTGATCCGCGAGGTTATAGATGACGGAAACGTTATCCTGTTCCTCGATGAGCTGCACACCCTCATAGGAGCCGGAGGAGCAGAGGGAGCAATTGATGCATCAAATATCATGAAGCCATCACTTGCCAGAGGAGAGCTCCAGCTTATCGGAGCTACGACTATCTCGGAATACAGAAAGTATGTGGAGAAGGATGCTGCGCTTGAGAGAAGATTCCAGCCCGTGACGGTGGAAGAACCCACTCAGGAGGAATCCATCAGGATCCTCGAGGGCGTTAAGGAAAAATATGAGGAGCATCACCATGTACGCATAACCCAGGAGGCTGTGGAGGCTGCCGTAAGGCTTTCCGCACGTTATATTAACGACCGCAATCTTCCCGATAAGGCGATAGACCTTATAGATGAAGCTGCCGCAAGTGCCAGATTAAAGGGTATGGAAAAGCCGGATAAGCTCTCGGAACTTGCAGAGCAGATAAGAAAGCTTGACCGCCAGATAGAGCTTTCCATCAGGATGGAAGCTTTCCTGCAGGCTCATGAGCTTAAGGAGAAACAGGATGTGATCCTTCGGAAATATGAAAGGATGCAGACCAAGCTTCAGGAAAGGTCGGAAGGATATACTTACTCTATAGGTGAGGATGAGATCGCCGCTGTTGTTGCTATGTGGACTAAGATCCCTGTTACCAAGCTTGCGGAGAAGGAAAGTGAAAGACTGCTCAAGCTTGAAAGCATCCTTCACAAGAGAGTCATAGGCCAGGAGGAGGCAGTATCATCCATCTCCAAAGCTATGAGAAGAGGCCGCGTGGGGCTTAAGGCACCCGGAAGGCCCATAGGGTCATTTTTGTTCCTCGGCCCTACAGGTGTGGGAAAGACCGAGCTTTCAAAAGCTCTTGCCGAGGCAATGTTCGGATCGGAAGATGCGATCATAAGAGTTGATATGTCCGAGTATATGGAAGGTCACTCCGTATCCAAGATGATCGGTTCGCCTCCGGGATACGTGGGATTTGAGGAAGGTGGCCAGCTTACGGATAAGATCCGCAAGAATCCCTATTCAGTGGTGCTTTTCGACGAGATCGAAAAAGCTCATCCAGATGTGTTCAACGTGCTGCTGCAGGTGCTTGATGAAGGCCATATTACCGATTCAAAGGGACGCAAGGTATCCTTTAAGAATACTATCCTTATCATGACTTCAAATGCCGGTGCGCAGAGGATCGTTGATCCCAAGAATCTCGGATTTGCCACCGAAAAGAGTGAGCAGAAGGATTACGAAAAGATGAAATCCGCAGTGATGGAGGAGGTTAAAAAGTCCTTCAAGCCGGAGTTTATCAACCGTATCGACGATATTCTTGTATTCCACCAGCTTACGGATGACAATATGAAAGCAATAGCAAATCTGCTTCTCTCCGAGCTCGCCAAGAGGAGCGAGAGCCAGATGGGCATCAAGCTTTCATTTACGGCAGCTCTCAAGGAGCATATCGTTAAAAAGTTCGCTGATAAGAAGATGGGTGCGAGACCTTTAAGAAGAGGTATCCAGTCCGAGGTGGAGGATGCCTTCGCCGAGGAGATCCTATCCAAGAAGATAAAGCCCGGAGACAAAGTTACCGTGGGCGCAAAGGACGGAAAGGTTACTTTTACGGTAAAGGCCTGACACCTTTCGACAAGTGTGAACTTTTCTTAAATATTTGTTAAGCCTATTTACCATGACACATGTTATGAATTAAAATCATAATATGCAGGGAGAATTTCCCTTATGCTGTTTGCGCGGCAATAGAGCGCGAATCGGTCTATTGTAGAGAAGGAGGATCAGCAATGGCTGTAGTAACGGAGCTTATCCGCAAGGAGTCGGATGGCAGTATCAGTTTTGGAAATTATGAGCTCAGTCAGAAATCAAAAGTGGAGGACTTTCCTTTTGAAGGCGACCGTCTTAAGGTTAAGACTTTTAACGAGATCACAAAGCTGGAAAAGAACGGATCATTCCTTTACGAATCAGTGCCGGGAACGGCGGTAAACAATTTCAAAGAGACTGAAAAAGGCGTGGAATTCACCGTAGAGGCAAAGGAAGATGTGCAGATCACTCTCGGGCTCGAGGATGATACACTCTATGAGATATTTGTCGGTGGTGAAAACACGGGAGCGGTTCAGACCGGACTCGGCGGAAAGCTTTCGATCAGTGTTGAGACCGCGAATGCGGATGCAGTGGCAGTCAAAGTAGTAAAAGCATAACAGAATAATGAGAAGATCAGCGGCGCGGCGTATGATGACAATATGCCGCGCCGAGTTTATCAGGAAGAAAAGATGGCTAAAAAGATGACCAGCGTGTTCTTCTGCCAGAGCTGCGGATACGAGTCCTCCAAATGGATGGGACAGTGTCCGGGCTGCAAAGAATGGAACACATTCGTGGAAGAACAGTTCACAAAAGAAGAGATCAGGAAAGGATCCGCATCAAAGGGTGCAAAGGCCACGGAATCAGAGGTGGTAGCACTTTCCGAGGTGTCGGTTAAGGAGGACGACAAGCTCCTTACCGGGATAGGAGAGCTCGACAGAGTGCTTGGAGGTGGAATAGTTGCGGGCAGCCTCACTCTGGTGGGAGGCGACCCCGGAATAGGAAAGTCTACGCTGCTTCTGCAGGTGTGCAGAAATCTTTCTTCAAATGATGTGAGCGTGCTTTATGTATCGGGAGAGGAATCTAAGATCCAGATAAAGATGCGCGCGGACAGGATCGGACAGTTCACGGACAAGATGGAGCTGCTGTGTGAGACAGATCTTGGTACGATCTCAGAAATAATCAAAAAAAGAAAGCCGCAGGTTGTTGTTATCGATTCTATTCAGACCATGTACAACGATAATGTTTCATCTGCGCCCGGCTCCGTAAGCCAGGTGAGAGAGACAACGGGAGTGCTGCTGCAGCTTGCAAAGGGGCTTGGAATATCAATCTTCATCGTGGGTCACGTGACCAAGGACGGGTCTGTGGCCGGCCCCAGAGTGCTGGAGCATATGGTGGATACGGTTCTCTACTTTGAGGGTGACAGACACGCATCATACAGAGTGTTAAGAGGTGTAAAGAACCGTTTCGGCTCCACCGATGAGATAGGTGTATTCGAGATGCGGCAGGATGGTCTTGCGGAAGTCATGAATCCATCGGAATTCATGCTTGACGGACGCCCCGTGGATGCGTCGGGATCGGTCGTGACATGCTCAATGGAAGGGACCAGACCTCTTCTTCTGGAGATACAGAGCCTTGTCTGTCAGACCAATTTCGGGCTCCCCAGAAGACAGGCCACGGGAACGGATTATAACAGAGTAAATCTGTTGATGGCTGTGCTTGAGAAAAGATGCGGTCTCAGATTGGGCGACTGCGATGCTTATGTTAATATCACAGGCGGTGTGAAGATATCGGAGCCTGCCACGGACCTTGGGATCGTGCTTGCCATTATTTCAAGCTTCAGAAACAAGCCGCTCGATCCGGGGCTTGTAGCCTTCGGGGAAGTCGGCCTTTCCGGAGAGGTGAGAAGCGTATCCATGGCAAGGCAGCGTGTGGCCGAGGCCGCCAAGCTGGGCTTTAAGACCTGCATCGTACCCACAGGCTGTGAAGCGGAATGCAAAAAGGTTAAGGGAATAGAAGTAATCGGAGTATCAAATATAAGAGAAGCGCTGGATAAGGTTTAATATACACTGAGTGGATAGTTTAGATGATCTTTAGCTTTTGGAGCTTAACCCTGATATAACTCAAACTGTTATACCCAATTATACCCTTGTGAAAAAACGAAGTTTCATCTGTTGTGTGAATTATCGCAAAAGTAAGGTTATTGTATGCTATAATGTTTTTGTCGCGAGTTGTTTTTTTGTATGAATTGATGCGACATAAAATATGATGCAAGGACAATCACTCAGACAGATGTAGACAGATATGGACTTTGATGCCATAAGTTGACGAAGAGGTAAAAATGGCTGATTTTACAAAAAAAGCAATTAAAGAATCATTTATAAAACTGCTGAATGAAAAGCCTATCTCCAAGATAAGTGTCAAGGATATAGTAACTGACTGCAAGGTCAACAGAAATACATTTTATTATCATTTTCAGGATATTCCCGCACTTATCGAAGAGATAGTGACAGAGCAGGCCGAGGAACTGATCGAAGCATATCCCGAGATAGAATCCCTCGAAAAGGGAATAGAAGTCGCGACGGAATTTGCGATCAAGAATAAGATGGTTGTTTTTCATATATATAATTCCGCCAATAGGGACCTATACGAGCAGTATACGATGAGGTTATGCAAGCACGTAGTGACGAAATATCTCGAGGTTGCATTCAAGGATGTGAAGGTGTCCGATGAGGACAAAGAACTTGCCGTAAGGCTTATATCCTGCAGCCTTTTCGGGTTTGTATATGATTGGCTCGACTCGGGGATGAGTGAAGACAGACCTGCTGATATCAAGCGCCTGTGCGAGGTCTGCAGGGGCATTCCCGACATAATAATTGAAAGAAGCAGAAATTAGGCAAATAGATGTAAATGCCCAAAAATCAGATTATTTTAAATCGGTGTTCGAATTTCGGACACCGACTTTTTTTTTGTCCATTTAACTAAAGGCTGCGGGGTAGTATCTTAAGCTTGTTCCAATTGATATGCGTTAAGCATTTTTAATTGATTGAAGGAGTGAATGGTTATGAAATTTTCAAAAGGAGTAGTAAAGGCAAGGTTCATAATTCTTATTGTTGCCCTTGCGCTTCTCGTACCGAGTCTGTACGGAATGCTCCACACAAGGATCAATTATGACATGCTCACTTACCTTCCTAAGGATATGGAGACAGTCGTAGGCCAGGATATCCTGATGGATGAATTCGGAAAGGGAGCATTCGCATTCGTTGTTGTGGAGGGAATGGAAAATAAGGATGTCAGCGCCCTGGCTGAAAAGCTTCGCGGCATAGAGCATGTTGACACGGTTCTCTGGTATGATTCGTTTTTCGACATGAATATCCCGATGGAGCTTTTGCCCGACAAGGTCTATGACACCTTCAATAAAGGCGATAGTACGATGCTCGCGATATTCTTCGACAGTTCAACATCGGCAGATGTGACGATGGATGCTATAAAGAAGATCAGGAGCACATGTAATGAAAGCTGCTTCGTATCGGGTATGTCGGCACTTGTTGCAGATCTTAAAGCGCTCTGCGAAATAGAGGAGCCTGTCTATGTCGGGATTGCAGTTGCACTTGCAGCAATTTCCATGATGGTATTCCTTGACGGATATCTTGTTCCTTTCGTTTTCCTTGCAAGCATAGGAATGGCAATCGTCTATAACCTCGGGTCCAATTATTTCCTCGGCGAGATGTCCTATATAACCAAGGCTCTGTCGGCAGTGCTGCAGCTTGCGGTAACGATGGATTACTCAATCTTTTTGTGGGATTCATATAATGAAAAGCTTGAGTCGATAGAAGACCATAAAGAAGCGATGGCACATGCGATAAAAGATACTCTCACATCGGTTGTCGGAAGTTCAATCACAACAATTGCAGGATTTATCGCTCTTTGTTTTATGAGCTTCACATTGGGCGCCGATCTCGGAATCGTGATGGCGAAGGGTGTTCTTCTCGGAGTAGTAGGATGCGTAACAATCCTCCCGGCATTGATACTGGTTCTTGATAAACCGCTTCAGAAGACAAAACATAAGGCAATACTTCCTAAGATGGATAAGTTTGCGGGAGTAATCGTAAAGATATTCCCGGTTATGCTTGCACTGTTTGTGGCAGTTGCGATACCTGCATATTACGGATACTCACGTACACAAAAAGAAGTTTATTATGACATGGGAACATGCCTCCCCGACAATATCGAAGTCGTAAAAGCAAACCAGAAGCTTTCAGATACATTCGGAGTTGCTTCCACTCACATGCTTTTGACCGATGCAAATCTTCCCGAAAAAGAGACAAGGGAAATGCTTAGAGAAATCGAGAAGGTTGAAGGCGTAAGCAATGTGATCGGAATGGAATCAGTCGTCGGTCCGCTCGTTCCGGAATCTGTGATCCCCGATGAAGTAAAGGATATGCTTCAGAGCGAAAACTGGAAGCTTGTACTGATCAACTCGGAATACAAGGTTGCCAGTGATGCCGTAAACGAGCAGATAGGAGAAATCAACAACATCATTAAATCATATGATAAAAAAGGAATGCTGATCGGTGAAGCTCCCTGTATGAAGGATATGATCGAGACGACAGGACACGACTTCGAAGTCGTAAATATCATTTCGATTGTTGCAATCTTTGTGATCATCATGATCGTTGAAAAGAGCATATCGCTTCCGTTCATACTCATTGCAGTCATAGAACTTGCGATATTCATCAATCTGGGTATTCCTCATTACATGGGACAGACACTTCCGTTTATCGCTCCCATCTGCATCAGCACGATACAGCTCGGCGCTACAGTCGATTATGCGATCCTGATGACTACGAGATACAAGAGCGAAAGAAGAAACGGAAACGATAAAAAGCAGTCCGTTAAGACGGCGCTTTCAACATCGATAGGATCAATAATCGTCAGCGGAATGGGACTTTTCTGCTCGACATTCGGAGTGGCTGTCTACTCCAAGATCGATATCATCAGTTCAATGTGTATGCTGATGGCAAGAGGAGCAATCGTAAGTATGCTCTGTGTAATCTTCATCCTTCCGTCGCTGCTTCTTTTATGTGATGGAGTGATAATACATACTACTTTCGGAATCAAAAAGAAGGCAGAAAGTTCGGATGATCTCTTAACCGGGAAAGGAGATGCTTTGGCATGAAAAACAACACGAAAAAAATTATTGCGGCAGCACTGGCGCTGACTGTAGCTCTGGGAGGAAGCTGCTACGCTTTTGCATCCCAGGCAAAGAATGAAGATAAAAAAAATACTGATAGTACGGAAACTGTTTCGGAACTTACGGAAGCAGTATCGGGACCTGAAGTGCCGGCTGAGGAAGAAAACAGCATAGAAGATGCAGTCAAAACAGAGGATGAAAAGATAGTATCTGACGATGAAGTAGTGTATGTATTTACCGACGCAAATGGTCAGGTAAGTAAAGTCATGGACAGCATCCTGATCGAAAATGATAAGGAAACTGAAGAAGCCGAAAAGGCTGAAAGTGCAAAAGACCTTCCGGTAACCATTAAAGTAAGTTATTCTCTCGACGGAAAAGCTATTGCCCCCGAGGAACTTGCAGGAAAGAGCGGTCATCTGTCGATCGATGTGACATTCACCGATAACGCATACGAAGTCCGTGAGATGAACGGAAAGAATGAAAAGATTTATGTTCCTTTCATAGCAAGTACCGTTATGGTTCTTGACAGCGAAAAGTACTCAAATGTAACCGTAAGTAACGGTCGAGTAGTATTTGACGGTGCAAGATATGCGGTAGCGGGAATCGCTCTTCCGGGCCTTAAAGAAGACCTGCAGCTCGATGCTGAACTTGAAAAAGAAAAGGATAAGATTCCTGAGTCGGTAAAGATCGAAGCAGATGTAGAGGACTGTGAGATATCGGGAATGTATATGCTTCTTTCAAACAGTGTATTTTCAGACCTTTCCGTCGATACCGACGAGAAGCTGGAAGAACTTCGTGACGACCTTGGAAAGATTGATGACGCGATGGAAGCTCTCATGAACGGATCCGATGAGTTGTATAACGGATTAGATAAGCTGCTTACCGGAAGCAATACATTCAGTGACGGATTCACACAGCTTACCGATGGACTCGATACTCTTGCATCAAATTCGGATGCACTCACAAGCGGAGCAGCGCAGGTATTTAATTCACTTCTTCAGACTGCACAGGCACAGCTTGCTGAGTCAGGAATAGATGTCGGCACTCTGACGATCGATAATTACGGAACAGTTCTTGCAGGACTGATAAACGACGGATATGTAAGGAATATGGCATATGCAAAAGTTGAGCAGTCCGTAAGGGAGAATACAAGTACCATTAATGAAGCTGTAACCGCAGCAGTTTACAGTCAGGTTGAATCAGGGGTGGAAGCCGCTGTAAGGCAGCAGGTAACCGAAGGTGTGAAAGAGAAGGTTGCTGAAAGTATTCGTCCGCAGGTTGAGGCAGCTGTAAGAGCTCAGGTTGAAGCGCAGGTAAAAGGAACAGTCGAGGAGCGGGTAAAAGAAGCGGTAGTTGCAGCTGTGGCCGAGCAGTACAGAATAACCGCAGAGGAAGTACTTGCGGATGAAACAATGTCAGCGGCTGTCAATGATCAGGTTAAAGAAAAAATGAGCTCGGATGAGATCCAGACAACGATCGCTTCCAACACGGATGCGCAAATGTCATCAGACGATGTAAAAAACCTGATCGAGAGTAAGGTTAATGAGCAGCTTGCCACAGAGAATGTACAGAAGATCATCACCCAGAATACGGATGAGCAGATGAACACAGATGATATTAAAAGCATCATCGATGCAAAGACCACAGAGAAAGAATCATCAGCTGAGATAAGTGAGCTGATTGATCAGAAGACCGAGGAAACCGTTCTTTCGAAGATAAGTGAATACCAGAATTCTGATGAGGTAAATGCACAGATTTCGGAAGGAGACCGGAAGATACTTAATCTTATCGCATCACTTGACGGATACGCACAGTTTTACAACGGAGTAATTAAGTATACTCAAGGCGTAAATGAGGCCGATACAGGTGCAAACAAGCTTAAAAATGCAATGCCTGAACTGATCGAAGGAATCAAGGCACTTAAAGAGGGAAGCGGAAAGCTTTCGGACGGACTTAAAGAGTTCAATGACGAAGGAATCGTAAAGCTTAACGATATCGTGGATGATACGCTTGAAGGATTTGTTGAAAGATTTGATGCTGTTAAGGAAGTGGCGGCAGATTATACATCATATGACGCAGAGAGCGGTATATCAAAGAACAGCGTAAAATTTATTTATAAAATTGATTCTGTCAAAAGTGGCAGATAATGCCCGATAGTGGTAGAATAATACCAAGTCAAAGGTGAGTCATGGAATACTTCCTGACTCACCTTTTTTGGAGGTAAAGGATATGTCGGTAGAAAACGGAGAGTGGATTATGCGCGGTCTTGACCGGGACGATCCGTTAAGAAATGTATCCCGGGGCGGATGATAATGATGTTATCAGACTAATCGGAAAGGCTCCGTAGGGCTTATAAAGACCGGTGAAAGGGGAGAAAGAAAAGAATTGTATGAAAAAAAGAATCCTTACGGATTCTTTTTTTCATACAATAGCGAGAGGGGGATTTGAATTCTACGCTTCGCTCCGGTCGGCGCAATGCCGGCGTCCCCCGGACGCCGTGCGCCCTCTCCCCCGCGCCGCGGTGTCTCGGGTTCAACTCCATAACCGTACCTGTATGAAAACAAAAAAAGAACCCTTACGGATTCTTTCTTTGTTTTCATAGCGAGAGGGGGATTTGAACCCTCGACACCGCGGGTATGAA
>DFKZ01000114.1:64557-73756 GCA_002373975.1 Lachnospiraceae bacterium UBA3632
CTAGCCAACTGAGCTATCTCGCCGTGGAGCCTATAGGGATCGAACCTATGACCCTCTGCTTGTAAGGCAGATGCTCTCCCAGCTGAGCTAAGACTCCAAATGTTACCGATATGGACCGACTAAAGAAGTATACTTCATTAGATACGGTATGTCAAATATTATTGCAGGAACCCGGGCATCGCGAAAGAAATATTCGTCGAACGCTTAAAAGCCCTGCAGAGCAGGGGAAGAGGGAATCGAACCCCCGTTAACGGTTTTGGAGACCGCCGCACTACCGCTGTACTATTCCCCTATGATCGTGTTACAGGCTCACCAGTCCGCCGGATCGCTTTGAAAAGACATGTTTTTTGCACGACCGACGATTATTGTAACACGACAGAGTAACTTATGCAAGTAAAATTTTGCAAGGCTTTTCTCTGTGAGAAGCCTTGCAAAATTTGTTTTATAAATAGAGTAAATCAATCTTTACTTTTCCTCATCCGAAAGAGCTTCATACTGAGGAACGCTTACCTTGGTGTTGTAGCATGCGAATGCATCTTCAACCAGCTTTGCATCGGGCTTCTTTGTAAACAGGGAAACTACCGGTACTATTATGAGTCCTGCTATCATGCAGAATGCTCCCGCGTTGATGGGGGACTGAAGGATAGTCGGGAACTTGGAGCGGAAGAGCATGTTGAGGATCATTACTATGCTTGAGAAAAGGAAGCTGCACCACACGCTGACCTTGGTGGTCTTTTTCCAGTAAAGGCCGTAAAGGAAAGGAGCGAGGAACGCACCTGCAAGAGCACCCCACGAAACGCCCATGAGCTGAGCGATGAATGTTACGTTCTGCTTGTACTGGATGATCGCTATAACAACCGAGATCGCTATAAACACAACGATGAGTGCACGCATTATGATAAGCTGCTTCTTCTCGGACATCTTCTTTACAATATGACCTTTGAGAAGGTCAAGAGTAAGGGTAGAAGAACTGGTAAGTACCAGTGATGAAAGTGTTGACATCGAAGCGGATAGAACAAGCACGATCACTATTGCTATAAGTATGTTGGGAAGATTTGCAAGCATTGCAGGAATGATCGCATCAAATCCGTCCGTCTTAACATCGATAACATCTGAGTAGAGTCTTCCGAAGCCGCCCAGGAAGTAGCAACCGCCGGCAACGATGATGGCAAAGAAGGTGGAAACGAAGGTTCCGGTTGAGATAGAGCGCTCGCTCTTTATCGCATAGAACTTCTGCACCATCTGAGGAAGCCCCCATGTTCCGAGTGAAGTAAGGAGTACTACTCCCAGCAGATTGAAGGGATCGGGACCAAAGAAGGAAGCAAATATTCCGGGGGTAGTGGCTACAGTATCGTCAGTCACTCTGGCCAGAGCATCAAGGGAACCTATGAATCCGCCATGGCTGCTGAGTACGGCCGCAATTACTGCTACGATTCCGATCAGCATGATTATTCCCTGAATGAAATCATTTATAGCTGTTGCCATGTATCCGCCGGCAATGACATAAATACCGGTCAGGATTGCCATTACGATAACGCAGATGGAATAATCCACATGGAAAGCCATCTCAAACAGACGGGAGAGACCGTTGTAAAGAGATGCGGTGTATGGAATAAGGAAAATAAAGGTTATTACCGATGCGGCGATCTTAAGCGCAGGGCTTCCGAACCTGGCGTTGAAAAACTGCGGCATGGTGGCCGAGTCCAGATGCTGTGTCATGATCCTTGTGCGGCGGCCGAGAATTCTCCATGCCAGGAAGGAACCGAGAAGGGCATTACCGATGCCGACCCAAGTTGTTGCGATGCCGTATTTCCATCCGAACTGTCCTGCGTAACCGACAAATATAACCGCCGAGAAGTAGGATGTACCGTAGGCGAAGGCTGTAACCCAGGGACCGACCGAACGGCCGCCGAGCACGAACCCGTTGACATCAGTGGCATTCTTGCGGCAGATAAAACCGATAGTCAGCATTACCGCAAAGAAGATGACGAGCATTAGAATCTTGATAACCATTGTTGAATCTCCTTGTTGTGGTTTTTACTTTAGCACTTTAAAGCATAACGCTTTAAACCATAAAAGTCAACAGGAAAAAATCCGCAAATTAGCGGCTTCTTTTCGAAATAACTAAAAAAACTTAAAAAATTTAAAATATTTAAAAGGAAAACGGATGCGGACTCGGAATACTAAAAAGTGTGGCCCCCTGAAGCTTTCAGATATATGCCGCACATTTCGAAAGGATCTTAAGCATCACAATGACTATCAGAGAGAGTCTTGAACAGAGAGAAAGAGAATATCTGAGCGAGTATGCTGCGCTCAGTTCACAGTCGAGGGGCAGGGACAAGGAGGAGCCGCAGTGCGATATCCGTCCTGTTTATCAGCGTGACCGTGACCGCATCATCCACTGTAAATCATTCAGAAGGCTCAAGGATAAAACCCAGGTTTTCCTTGCTCCCGAGGGTGATCATTACAGAACAAGGCTTACTCACACTCTTGAAGTTTCCCAGAATGCGAGAACAATTGCAAAAGCACTTCGCCTGAACGAGGACCTCACGGAAGCTATCGCTTTGGGGCATGATCTGGGGCATACTCCCTTCGGTCACGCCGGTGAGAGAGCCCTTAACGATGTCTGCCCTCTTGGATTCGAACACAGCGAGCAGAGCGTGAGGATGGTTGAACTGCTTGAAAAGGACAATCAGGGGCTTAATCTTACATGGGAGACCAGAGACGGGATCAGAAACCATCAGACCAGCGGCAAACCCTCCACACTCGAGGGCAAAGTCGTGAGGTTCTCCGATAAGATCGCATACATCCACCATGATATAGATGATGCAGTCAGAGCAGGAATAATGAAGGAGTCGGATATCCCCTCCGAGGTGAGAGCTATTCTCGGAAACACTCCCGGTGAGAGGCTGGATACTCTGATCCACGACATAATAACGAACAGTACCGATAAAAACGATATCGTG
Organism: Lachnospiraceae bacterium UBA3632; assembly: GCA_002373975.1. Classification (GTDB taxonomy): domain Bacteria; phylum Bacillota; class Clostridia; order Lachnospirales; family Lachnospiraceae; genus AC2028. Next base: position 67,524 of record DFKZ01000114.1, read on the forward strand.
ATGTCGGAAAGAGTGGGCGGAGCCATGCGGGCTATCAGAGCTTTTATGTTTGATAATGTCTACACCAATCCCGCGGCAAAATCCGAGGAAGGAAAAGCCGAAGAGCTTATACAGAGACTTTATACCTACTTTTATAAGCATCCCGACAAGCTTCCGCAGCAGTTTAAGGACCTTATGGACAGGGGAGAAAAGCTTGAGAGAGTAACTTGCGATTATGTGGCCTGCATGAGTGACAGATATGCCATCGATATATTTGACAGGCTGTTCGTTCCAAAGAGCTGGGAATTCTAATACGAAGGTTTAATATGTACTACAGTGACGACATCATTGCGGAGGTACGCTCGCGTAATGACATTCTGGACGTAGTGGGCTCTTACGTCAAAATGACGAAAAAAGGTAACAACTACTGGGGACTCTGCCCGTTTCATAATGAGCATACGCCGTCGTTTTCGGTAAACAGAGGAAAGCAGATATTTCACTGCTTTGGCTGCTCCGCCGGCGGAAACGTCATCTCCTTTATAATGAAATATGAAAATCTGACTTTTCAGGAAGCGGTTAAAGTGCTGGCTGACAGAGCGGGAATACAGCTTCCCGAGCGTGAAGCCACGCAGGAGGAAAAGCAGAGGCAGTCGAGGCGTGCGCGCCTGCTTGAAGTGAACAAGGAGGCTGCCACTTACTTTTACAGATGCCTCAGGTCACCCCATGGTGAAAGAGGCATGAAATACCTCTCCGACCGCGGTCTTTCTCCCGAGACGATGAAAAACTTCGGTCTCGGATATGCAGGAGTTAACGGACGAGAGGTGATCGATTACCTTCGCTCAAAGGGCTTCACCGATGAAGAGATAAGAAATTCAGGGCTTGCAAGCATCTCCGAAAAGAATGGTCTCTCAAGCCCATTCTGGAACAGAGTGATGTTCCCTATAATGGATGCCAATCACCGTGTGATCGGATTCGGCGGAAGAGTGATGGGCGATGCCAAGCCCAAGTACTTAAACTCACCGGAGACGGATATTTTTGATAAAAGGCGTAACCTTTACGGATTTGTATTTGCAAGGAGTTCCAGAGCCGGAAATTACATCCTCTGCGAGGGCTATATGGATGTAATTGCCATGCATCAGGCCGGATTCACTCAGGCAGTTGCATCACTTGGAACCGCATTTACCGAGGAGCAGGCAAAGCTGCTTTCCAGGTTCACCCAGAAGGTCCTTCTGGCCTATGACAGCGACGGAGCAGGCGTTAAAGCTGCTCTGCGTGCTATCGACATCCTAAAGGATGTGGGACTGTCGGGAAGAGTGATAAGCCTTAAGCCCTGCAAGGATCCGGATGAATTCATCAAGACCTACGGAAAGGAAGCTTTTCAGGAACGGATAGATAATGCGGAAAACAGCTTTTATTTCCGCATCAGGATCATTTACGAGGGCTACGACCAGAACGATCCGGAGCAGAAAACGGCATTTTACAGGGATATCGCGACCAAGCTCTGCGAAGAGTTCCTCGAGCCCCTTGAAAGAGAGAATTATCTTACCGCTATCTGCGAAAAATACAAGATCAACACCGGACAGATGAGGGATATGGTGGCAGATTATGCCGCAAAGGGAGCCGGGATTGAGATAAAACCTGCTCCGCAGCAGGCGAGAGCCAGAAAGGTGTCGGAGACAGACGGAGCCAGAACGGCTCAGGCAATGCTCATTACGTGGCTTACCGATGAGACCGGGCTGCTTCCCGCGGTTAAAAGATTTGTCACCCCGGAGGACTTTACCGACGAGCTGTACCGTAAGGTGGCGGAAAACGTATTTGCCGCCATAGAAAGCGGAAGCTTTGATGCGGCAGGTATGATAGACCGGTTTGACGAAGAGGAAAGAGATGCCGTTGCGGGACTTCTTCAGGCCAAACTCCCCGAAATGGAGACTCAGGAAGAAAGAAACAGGGCATTTTCGGATATCATCTTAAGGATCCGGGAAAACAGCTACAAAATCTTTTGCGATAATATGGGCGATGATATGTCGAAATTCGGCGAATCGCTGCAGATGAAAAAAGAACTTGAAAAGCTGAAAAAGAGCGGGATAACCCTTATCTGAGACAGGAAGAAATGAGTAACACAGATAGTAAGTTACCCATACAGGAAAGAATAAATAAGGTCAAGGCAAACAAGACGGATAAAGAAGGAGCGAAAAGAAAAAATGGACGAAAGCATGATGGCCAAATTTGAGGAAAAGCTTAAGGAACTTCAGGCTGTTGCTTCAAAGAAAAAGAACGTTATCGAGCAGAAGGAGATCGACGAAGCCTTCACCGATATGGAACTCACTGAGGAAGATAAGGACAGGGTCGACGAGTTTTTCGAGAGCATGGGTATCGAGATCCTTTCAACAAGCGAGGAACCCACGGATGCGGAGCTTGATTTTGATATCGGAATAGATCTTGACGCCGATGCCGATCTTGATGATGTTCCGGATGATGAGATAATTCTCGGTGAAGAGGATGAGGTGGACGTTGAGAATATCGATCTCTCGGTGCCTGACGGCGTGAGCATCGAGGATCCGGTGCGTATGTATCTGAAGGAAATCGGTAAAGTACCTCTTCTCACCGCCGACGAGGAGATCGACCTTGCAAAGGCTATGGAAGCGGGTGATGCTGCTTCCGAGGGAATAGAGGAAGCCAGGGCAAAATATGAAGAAGTAGAAGATAAGAAATCGCGCAAGGCCAAGACTCTTGAAAAGAAGATCGCTTCCATGGAGGCTGACATCGCCGCCGGAGAAGCAGCAAAGAAGCGTCTTGCCGAGGCAAACCTTCGTCTTGTTGTCAGCATCGCAAAGAGGTATGTCGGGCGCGGAATGCTCTTCCTCGATCTTATACAGGAAGGCAATCTCGGCCTTATCAAAGCTGTGGAAAAGTTCGATTATACCAAGGGGTATAAATTCTCAACATATGCTACATGGTGGATCAGACAGGCCATCACCAGAGCTATTGCCGATCAGGCAAGGACCATACGTATACCCGTGCATATGGTTGAGACCATCAACAAGCTCATAAGAGTAAGCCGCCAGCTCCTTCAGGAAAAGGGCCGTGAGCCCATGCCGGAAGAGATCGCTGCAGAGATGAACATTCCTGTGGACAGAGTGCGTGAGATCCTCAAGATATCTCAGGAGCCCGTATCTCTAGAAACACCTATCGGTGAAGAGGAAGACAGCCATCTCGGCGACTTTATACAGGATGACAATGTTCCAGCTCCGGCAGATGCCGCAACCGCCACACTCCTTCGTGAGCAGCTTAACAAGGTGCTTGATACTCTTGCAGAGAGAGAGCAGAAGGTGCTCAGGCTCCGTTTCGGCCTGGATGACGGAAGAGCACGCACTCTCGAGGAAGTGGGAAGAGAGTTTAACGTAACCCGTGAGCGTATACGTCAGATCGAGGCCAAGGCTCTCAGGAAGCTCCGTCATCCCAGCCGCAGTAAACAGCTTAAGGACTACTTGGAGTGATACTAGGGATGAGAAGCATAAAATGCGATCCTGCTTGCGAGAGTTGCGAAGCAACGAAGCAATCCGTAGTATCATAAAGAAGGAGTGATTATGAAGAAAACTTACACTCCCAGGCTCTCTCCAAGGCTTGAGGGAATTGCTTCCCTGATCCCGGAATGTGACACTTTAGCAGATATCGGTTGTGATCACGGATACATCACTATCCATGCCCTTCAAGGCGGAATGGCAAAGAAGGCTGTGGCCTGTGATATAAAAGAAGGTCCCCTTGAGAGAGCAAAAAAGAATATTGAAAAAGCCCACCTGGAGGAAAAGGCGGTAACACGTCTGTGCCCGGGACTGGAAGGATTAAAGCCCGGCGAAGCGGATGTTATTGTGATCGCCGGAATGGGGCAAAGGACCATTGCAGATATCCTGACACAGGGGGAAGAGACAGCCAAAGCTGCAAAGTATCTTATTCTCCAGCCCCAGAGTGAGATCCCCGAAATGAGGGGATTTCTCAGAGAAAACGGATACAATATCATATGCAATAAGATGATGAGGGAGGGCGATAAATACTATTTTGCAATGCTCGCATCATCTACCGAAAAAGCATCCGATTCCCGGAGAGGGAATTTCCTGACGCGCCTTTATGAAAAAAAGGATATTCCTGAATTTGATATGTACGTGCATGTGCTGGATGATTTGTTCGGGCTCGATCTGATCTATAATGACAGCGAGATGGGCTACTATCTCAGGCATGTTATTAACGAGTGGGAAACAGCGATAGAAAAGATGTCAGAGGCGAAAAAACCGGATGCTCAAAAGATTGCAGAGCTTGCCGCAAAGAAGGCTTCTGCCAACCTTGCGCTGGAGCTCAACACTCTCTTTTGCGGAATAGATAAAAGACTCGAAGCGTTATTTGATATGGACCTGCTATCAAAAGCGGGAGAAGATGACGGAGGTACCGAATAAATGTACAAACTTAAAGTATTGGGTGAAGAGATTGAAGTAGAAAGGGGAACCAGCTGGGAACAGGTGGCCGATATGGTGCAGGATAAATTTGACGCACCCATCGCAGCAGTATCCGTTAACGGCAAGATCAGGGAACTTTTCAAAAAAGTAAATAAAAATGCGGAAGTGGAATTTTTTACCCTCAATGATGATATCGGTAAGCTGACTTATACCAGAACCGCGACAATGCTTGCCATCAAGTCGATATTTGATATTTTCGGTGAAAAAGCCGCAAATACTTCGAGAGTTGATTTTTCAATAGCAAACGGTCTGTTTATCAGAGGCGGGGAGGGGATCCCTCTCACCGATGCCAGCGCCGAAAAGATCGAAAAGCGTATGAGAGAGCTTGTAAATCTCGGTACTCCCATCAATAAAGCAATATATCCTCTCGATGAGGCCATGGACCTTTTTGAGCGCCACGGGATGAAGGATAAATGCGATCTTTTCAAGTTTCGTCGCACATCTCAGGTCAATGTCTACGAGATGGACGGATATTATGATTATTATTACGGATATATGCTTCCCAATGCATCATATGTTAAATCCTTCAGTTTTATCCAGTACGGTGAAGGATTTATGCTTGTATTGCCGACCAAGGATTCCCCGACTGAGGTTAAGCCTTTCGAGGAGAGAAAGAAACTCTATGAAACCTTCATGGAGACCGGAAGATGGTGCAAACAGATCGGTATCTCCAATGTGGGAGATCTCAATTCCTGGATCTGCGAAAATCAGATGAATGATCTTATTCTTGTGCAGGAAGCCGAACAGGAGAGAAGGATAGGCGAGATAGCAAGGGATATCATCAACCGCGGCGGAGTAAAGTTTGTCATGATAGCCGGGCCTTCCTCTTCGGGGAAGACCAGCTTTTCACACAGGCTTTCGGTTCAGCTTCGCACAATGGGACTCACTCCGCACCCCATTGCAGTGGATGATTATTTCGTAAACAGGGAAGATACACCTGTCGATGAGGACGGAAATTACAATTTCGAATGCATTGAGGCGATAGATACCAAGGGCTTTAACGATGATATGCTAAAGCTCCTTGCAGGTGAAAGAGTAGAGCTGCCCGACTTTAACTTCAAGATCGGGCGCCGCGAGTACAACGGAAGATATATGCAGCTTGGACCCGATGATGTGCTTGTCATTGAGGGTATCCACGGGCTCAACCCCAAGATGAGCTATGCGCTTCCCGAGGAGAGCAAGTACAAGATATACATCAGCGCTCTCACCTCCATAAATATCGATGAGCACAACCGCATCCCCACCACCGATGCAAGGCTCTTAAGGCGCATGGTGCGTGATGCGAGGACCAGAGGCTCAGATGCAGCAAGGACCATCGGAATGTGGCCTTCGGTGCGCCGCGGTGAAGAAGAGAACATCTTCCCCTTCCAGGAGGAAGCTGATGCAATGTTCAACTCGGTGCTTATCTATGAGCTTGCATGCCTTAAGCCTTTTGCCGAGCCGCTTCTTTTCCAGATCGGAAAGGATTCGCCCTCATATTATGAGGCAAAGAGACTCCTCAAGTTCCTGGATTACTTCCTCAGCGTGCCCAGCGAATTTTTGCCCAACAACTCAATTTGCAGAGAGTTCGTGGGCGGAAGCTGCTTCAGAGTATAAAGCGCTGCACCGAGGTAGACTTTACAGGCTTTATAAGCCTTGACAATTTTTTATTCTGATAATTATAATATGTGAATGTACGCAGGACAGGTGATCGCGGCTCCGGACCGGAAGACGGTCCCGGGGGTGAGGAAAGTCCGGGCTTCGCAG
>DFKZ01000114.1:73846-97543 GCA_002373975.1 Lachnospiraceae bacterium UBA3632
GACTCCCAGGCCAGTGCAACAGAAAATAACTACCCGCAGTTAGAGGAACCAACACGTGCCAAAGTATGGCACGTGTTGCGCAGATGCTCCGCACGTTAAGTGCGTTAGGGCATCGCACTCAACGCGGTGCTACGAAATACGTAGCACCGTCTGCTATGGGCAAAGGTGAAAAGGTGGTGTAAGAGACCACCGGCTGCATGGTAACATGCAGGCCGTGTAAACCCCATCCGAAGCAAGACCAAGCAGGAGAGTTAAGGGCTGCCCGTCCGTTCTCCAGGTAGGTCGCTTGATGCGGCCGGTAACGGCCGTACTAGATAGATGATCACCCAGAGAGCTTTGCTCTCGGACATAACCCGGCTTACAGTTCTGCCGAACACCCCGTTTCCGCAAGGGACGGGGTTGTTTTAACTCAATCCGAAAAGTGACAGATAATGCAAAACTTAAACCTTGGTCTGCTCGCCCATGTGGATGCGGGTAAGACAACACTCTCCGAAAACATTCTATATACTTCGGGCGCCATAAGAAATCTCGGGCGCGTCGACCACAAGGATACTTACCTCGACAATTTCGAAATGGAAAAGGAAAGGGGAATAACCATCTTTTCCAAACAGGCGAGGTTTACTTACTGCGGAAAGGATTTTACTCTTCTTGACACTCCGGGACATGTGGATTTTTCATCCGAGATGGAACGGGTCCTTTCCGTGCTCGATATGGCAGTGCTCATAGTAAGCGCTCCCGAAGGGGTGCAGAGCCATACCCGCACTCTGTGGAAGCTTCTGGAACATTATGAAATCCCCACTTTCATTTTTGTAAATAAGATGGATATGCAGGGCGCAGACAGAAGCGCTGTGCTGGCTGAGATCAAGAGCATTCTCGGCAAAAGATGTGTGGATATTGATAACGACTGTGAATCAGCCCTTGAAGAGATCTCCTCTGCCGACGAAGGATTGATAGAGGAATATCTTGAGACGGGGACTTTATGCGACGACAGTATAAGGCATGCCGTAGAGCAAAGAATTGCTTTCCCTGTATGGTTTGGATCGGCCCTTAAAAGTGATGGTATCAAAGCACTCCTGGACGGTATCGCCAGGTATGCCCCGGAGCCGGTCTATAACGAGAGCGAATTTGGAGCAAGAGTATTTAAGATAACAAGAGGCTTATCGGGAGAGAGGCTCACGCATCTTAAGGTAACGGGCGGAAAGCTCACCACACGTATGGTGATCCCCGAGTGCGGCGGTGAAAAGATCGATCAGATAAGGCTCTATAACGGTGAAAAATACGAGACAAGAAGTGAAGCCTCTGCGGGGGAAACAGTTGCCGTTACAGGCCTTTCGGAGAGCTATTCGGGACAGGGTCTCGGTGCCGAAAAAGAAAAAAGCATACCGGTGCTTACCCCTGTTCTAAGGTATAAGATCATTCTTCCCCCCGGAGAAAATGCCCTGCTTTTGTATGGCAAGCTCTCGCCTTTTGAAGAAGAATATCCCGAGCTGTCATTTTCCTGGAACGAGCGGCATAAGGAGATATTCGTAAATGTCAACGGTGACATTCAATTACAGGTGTTATCTGCACTGGTCAGGGAGAGACTTCAAACAGAGATCACTTTTGGCGCAGGAAGCATCGTCTATAAAGAAACTATAAGCGATAAAGCCTACGGTATCGGGCATTTCGAACCCTTAAGGCATTACGCGGAAGTTCAGCTTTTGATAGAGCCCGGCGAGCCGGGAAGCGGGGTGGAGTTTGCATCTGTCTGCAGCACGGATATACTTGATAAAAACTGGCAGAGACTTATAGAAACGCATGTTATGGAATCGATTCATCCCGGAGTCCTCACCGGAAGCGAAGTGACGGATATCAGGATAGTACTTGTAACCGGACGCGCTCATCCGAAGCATACGGAGGGCGGCGACTTCAGGCAGGCTACATACCGCGCTGTAAGAAATGCTTTAAGAAACGCATCGGCATCTGGAAGGGCTGTACTGCTGGAGCCTGTATACAGGTTTACCATGTCCCTTCCCGCAAAATACATCGGACGAGCGATGACCGACATAGACAGACTCTGCGGAAAAGCTGAGCCGCCTGAGCTTACAGGTGGCGGTAATACCGCTGTGCTTAAGGGCATTGCACCGGTCTCTACATTCTGGGAATATACAAAGGAACTCACCGCATACACAGCAGGTGAAGGAATGCTTACATGCGAGCTTGCCGGATTTGAGCCCTGTCATAATACCGAAGAGGTAGTAGCTGAGAGGGGTTACGATCCCGAGGCGGACCTGCGCAGGCCTACAGGCTCTGTTTTCTGTGCACATGGTGCTGGATTTCAGGTTCCGTGGGATGAGGTGGCAGGATATGCCCATATGCCGTGTCCGCTTGATAAAAAAACATTGGGATTCGATGAAGGTTTGCCTGAAAATGCGGCCTTTGCAAATACTGACACCATTGTCAGAAGGGATTCACAGACCGGAAGTCATGAAGAAAAGTTCATTTCCATTGAGGAAATAGATGCTATATTTGCCTCTCAGCACAGGAACAGAAAGGAGGAAGCGGCATCAAGAAGAAAGATATACAAGAGGGGGAAAGGCAGCGAAAGCTACAACGGATCGAGAACCGTTAACTCACCGGGAAGCAGCGGTTATCCGCCAAGGAAGGCATCTGCTCCGCTTCCGAAATGCCTGTTGGTGGACGGATATAACATGATCCATGCATGGGATGAGCTGAAGGCTCTGTGCAATGATAATATTCACGGCGCAAGGGAAAGGCTCATTGATATATGCAGTGAATATCAGGGGATCGTGGGCGGCGAGCTTATACTTGTATTTGACGCTTATCTTGTTCCCGGCGGAGTGGGTTCTGTGAAGAAGCAGAAGAATATCTATGTCGTATATACCAGAGAAGCGGAAACGGCCGACCAGTATATCGAACAGGCGACCAAAAAGAAGGCACGGGATTATTCCGTGACCGTGGCAACATCCGACCACATGGAGCAGCTGATCGTGTGGGGAGAAGGGGCCCTCAGAATGTCCGCACCGGAATTTGAGAGCGAGATTAACCGGGCCAGAAGCAAGCTGAGGGATGATTATCTTGATAAGAAAAACAGCCTAGGAAACACTATCATCATCGAAAACTCTGATGCCCCTTAGCATTGCATCGACGGGCTCGCGTCTCGGAAACGACAGATCCTTACGATCGAAGATCGCCATTCCGTCCCCGTATCTGAAGAAGACTCCGTTATCCCAATAGCAGCATCTTATCCCGAGCTGAGTTGCCTTTGCCAAGGTGTAGGCAAGGTACTTTACACGCTCGGGATCGTTTTCTTTATCAACCGTTCCGAACTCGTCCAAAGCCACGGGAATACCGTTTGCGACAAACTTGTCATAAAGCTTTGTAAGCCGCTCATCTATGGGATCTGTGGATGCAGGATCGTCTATGTCGAAGGTGAGCAGATTGGCACCCTCTTTGAGGAAAAACGCAAAGTGTGCCGGAGAGTACATGTGAGCCGCCACAAACAGCCTTCCCGGGATCGTATCCTGAGGAAGGGTGAAACCATCCCAGCAGACGCCTTCTGTGGAGGTGGAATACCCTGGAATGATAAGGCATCTTTCGGAGTTCTTATAGCCTTCTGATCTCACGGTATCCACAAATACTTGATTAAGGGTGTTTACGTTTCGCATGGCATCGATGCAGTCTTTATTATCATAATCGGGCGTCCATTCATAATCCGCACCGTGTACGCGTATCTCGTTCATGGATTCGAACAAAAGCTTTTCTTCGGAATGCTGTCTGAAGCGCCTTGCTATCTGCATCCAGATATTTCTCATGAATTCGCTGGATCTGTCTATATTATCATTATCGGGAAGAAGGAAACCGGGGTAGATATCATGATGTGTGTTAAGAATCACATACATGCCTTCTTCCATGCACCAGTTCACTACTTCCTCTATACGGTCCATCCATTCGGGTTCCACTGTATCCTGAGGTCCGCTCACATGATTATGCCATGAAACGGGAAGACGCAGCGTTTTAAAGCCGCCCTCTCTGATGGCAGCTATCATCCCACGGGTGGTTTTGGGATTGTGCCATGCGGTCTCTATATCAAGCCCTTTGACCGGACTGTCCGGTTTAATAACTGCATCAAAAGTGTTTCCGAGATTGAAGCCGAGGCCCATATCGTCCGATATTTTCTGCGCGAAATCCTTTACCTCTTCGCGGGCGCAGCCTGTTACAGCTGCATCTGTAGCTGTCCGGGGCTTTATCCTTCCGTTTAGCACAGCGGATCTAAGGGCATCTTCCGAGGGTATTTCCATTTTAACGCTCATGTATTTTTCCATTCTTTCCATAGCAGGTATCCTCTTATCTTTACAAAATTCATTTATTAAACCGTATAAAAGCTATTTATACACAGCTACGGTAATACTGAGCTTCCCTTTCTTTGTGAGGGAAGGTTCGGCAATTATCTTAAACTTTCCGTATCCCCGGGCGTTTACAACATCGCCCTTAGAGACATTCTTTGAATTATTCTCGCACAGCCTTCCGTTCACGAACACTTTTCCTTCCCGGAAAAGGTCAAGTGAATCGCCTCTTGAAAGCTTGCAGACCTTTGAGATGATCCCGTCGACTCTCGCAGATGATACCTGTATTGCAGTCTCTTCCGGCTCGTCCTCGGGAAACTCCTTCGCCTCGGTTATGATATCGCATTTTACGCTTGTATGTTTTACTCTGCTCAGATTGTCGCAGATAAATTCCGCTATGGAATCCAGGCAGAATAAATAGGCTTCCTTTTCACCCGCTTTTATATCCCCGAGAACATCCCGCTCGATCCCGAGATTCATAATAGCCCCGAGAAAGTCCCTGTGGCTCAGCTTATCGGCAAACTTTTCCATAAGAGGAGTGATATGAATGCAGACAATGGGAAAGCTCTGATCGTATCCCAGGCTTCCCGGGTCGCCGAATCGTATCATACACCTCTCGGCATTTTCATACCCGCCAAACACCGAGGGTGAAGCATAATGTAATTCCTTTTCCAGACTGTAATAGGCATCCGCTTCGGACAGGGACAGGAATGGACTGAAGGTGAAAACATTCTGATTATATGATCTGTCCGCAAGGTCCCGCAGGCGGTTCTGTATTTCTTTTGTATCTTCATGTGAGGCATTGCTTTTCATGGAATAATAATAACACAATGCAGTGGGATAATAGAACCGGATTTTCGGTTTTCTTGTTAGGATGCGGGATTTGTGTTATTCTTTTTCTGATGGCATGTATTTTGATATACAGGATTTTCAATAATAAAAAACGCTGCAAGGAGAATATAAGATGAAAAGAAGTGAAGTGCCCGTAAATATGACATGGGATCTTGGCCTTATATACAAGAGCCCGGAAGCTGCGTGGGAAGATGCACGTGAGATCGAGAAGCTTTCCGATAAAGTGGAAAAGGATTATAAAGGGAAGTTGAACACGGCGGACGCTATTGTCGAGTGCCTGCATCTGTGTGAAAAGCTGGAGGAGATCGCAGGAAAGGTAGGGGGATATTTTTCACTCGCGATGGAGACGGATTACACAAATGCCGAAGGCGTTGCCAACATGAATAAGGCTAGCAAGATCCTCACGGACATCATGACTAAGATCACCTTCGTGGAAAACGAGATAATAGAGGCTGATGCCGGGGTGCTTGAGGAAGCAGTCGACAAAGGCGGAACAGTGTCGGGGAAGCTTAAAAAGATACTCCGGGCAAAAGCTCATTATCTTAATCCCGAAACGGAAAAAGCGCTGGCTGCGCTGAGTGATTTTATGGACACACCCTATGATGTGTATAATCAGGCAAAGCTCTCGGATATGAAATTTGACGACTTTGTCATAAATGGAAAAAGCTATCCTCTTGGATATGCACTTTTCGAGGATGAGTACGAATATGAGACTGACACGGATGTCAGACGAGCTGCATTCCGCCATTTTTCGGACAAAGTAAAAGAATACGAAAATGTGACAGCAACGGCATATAATGCATATGTGCGCAGGGACAAGACCATGGCCGATCTGAGAGGCCACAAAGATGTATTCGATTATCTGCTCTTTGAGGAGGAGGTTTCAAAAGACCTTTACGACAGACAGATAGATGTGATAATGGAAAAGCTGGCACCTCATATGAGAAAGTATGCAAACCTCATAAAGAGGCTCCATGGGCTTGACAGGATGACATATGCGGACCTTAAGCTTGCGGTGGATCCCGGATACGATCCCAGAGTAACCATAGAGGAGGCTGAGAAATATCTGACGGAAGGCCTCGCTGTTATGGGTGAGGAGTATGTCGAAATGATAAGGCAGGCCTTCAGGGAGAGATGGATCGATTTTGCCACAAATGACGGAAAGTGCACAGGCGGCTTCTGCTCAAGCCCCTACGGAGTTCCGGCTTCCTTTATACTCCTTTCCTGGCAGAACAGAATGGCTGATGTGTTCACGCTGGCACATGAGCTCGGACATGCGGGACATTTCAAGGAGTGCAACAATGCACAGGGCTGCTTTGATACGGAGGTAGCAACCTATTTTGTGGAGTCTCCCAGCACCATAAATGAGCTTCTTCTCACTGGATACCTTGAAAAGACTAATCCGGATCCCAGATTTAAGCGCTGGGTGATCGGGTGCACTGTGGGAAAGACATATTATCACAATTTTGTAACTCATCTTCTGGAAGCGGCTTACCAGAGAGAGGTATATAAGATCATAGAGGAGGGCGGAAGTGTCCAAGCCGAGACTCTTTCCGGGATCTATAAGGATATTCTTACTAAATTCTGGGGAGATGCCGTGGAGCTTACCGAGGGCGCAGAGCTTACTTGGATGCGCCAGCCCCATTATTACATGGGCCTGTATTCCTACACGTATTCTGCGGGACTCACCATTTCCACGAAAATGTGCAAGAGGATACTTGAAGAGGGTGCCCCTGCCGTGGAGGACTGGAAAAAGGCGTTAAGAGCGGGCAGTACGGTCAATCCTCTGGAATTTGCCCGGATGGCGGGAGTGGATATCTCCACGGACGGACCGCTTAACGATACCATCGATTATATCGGATCGCTGATAGACGAGATGATAACGCTGACCGATGAGATTGAAGGGAAATAAGCTCGTTAAGACATCGAGCTCTTGGTAAAAAGGAACCCAGTCGTACCAAAGTACGGTACGACTGGCGCAATGGCTTCGCCACCGAAAGCTCGTTAGAACATCGAGCTTTCGGTCGAAAAGTAAATAAATTTACTTTTCGATTGCTAATGTGCAACATTTTTAACTTTTTGACTGTATAAAGGGTAGAAGAGGTATGGATTTTAACACGCGCGCCGAGCATTTTATGGATGCTTACGGAAACGCCATACTCCGCCTGGCCTATTCCTATGTTCACAACATGGAGGATGCGGAGGATGTGCTTCAGGATACGCTGATACGTGTTTTACAGGCTGATCCCGAGTTTGAGAGCGAAGCCCACGAGAAGGCTTACCTTCTGAAGACGGCTGCCAATCTGGCCAAGAACAAGATCGAATACAACAAAAGGCGCGAGACCGATGAGCTCAATGAGGAGCTGGTCTCACAGGAAAAAGAGGATCTTTCCTTTGTTTGGGAGGCCGTTAAGAAGCTTCCGGATACATCGCGGGAAGTGATCCATCTGTTCTATGAAGAGGGATATCAGACAGCCCAGATCGCGGAGATACTGGGGCGAAACGAGTCCACTGTCAGGTCCGATCTGAAGCGGGGCAGGGAGAGACTGAAAGAAATCTTAAAGGAGGAATACGACTTTGAATAAATACAGCGAAGCGATGGAAAATATCAAAGTTACCGACGAAATGCGCAGTCGTATTCTCCGAAATGTAGCTTTGAGCCTTGAAAAGGGCAGTGATAACGAGGAGGGAGATAAGCCCGCGGAAGAGCCAAAGGAGGCTGCTTCGGTGGAGAATAGCAGCAATGTGACCGGGTTCAAACCTGTACGCAGGATATCAAAGGCAGCATGGATCGCCTCTGTCGGACTTACCGCGGCAGCAGCGCTTGTTTTGGTTATTGTAAGGCCATGGTCGGGCTCATCCCTCATGAGCGGAGGCAGTCAAAAAGCTGCAACGGATTATGAAGCTGTAATGAGCGAAGAAGCATCGATGGAAAACAATTATGATACGGTGGCTGAAGTGACGGAGGCAGCGGAGGAGTATGACGACTATCCCGTTTACGATGATGAACCGGCAGCCGAAGCCGGGGCATGGGCTGAGGAGGAAACCAAGGATAACAGCGAAGGGATCGAAGGTATGGTATTTGATGCGACAGAGTTTCCATCGGTACGGGAGATGTCAGATGCGATCGGTTTTGAGGTAAATGATATATCGGAAGTTCCGTTTGAGGCGACGGAGGTGATATACCGCGTGATATCGGGAAAACTGGCGGAGATCGTCTATATCGGTGACGGAGATAAGCTGACTATCAGAAAGTCTGCAGGCGAAGAGGATAATTCCGGCGATTATAACGAGTATACGCTGGATGAACCGATAGAAATAGAAGGCAATAAAATAGACATTCTCGGGTTTGAAGAAGGATATTATCTTGTTACCTGGTACGACGGAGAATATTTCCATTCCATCAGATCTGATAGTCCGCAGACCGCAGATAAGATGAAGGAGATAATCTCTGATTTGATCAAGGGAGAATAAAGATAACCCAATTGAACAAAAAATGATCAATACGCTGACAGAATATGTATTGACACTAAACCGCACATAAACCATAATTTTAAGGTAATATGCATTATATGCGTAGTCATTATTGTACTGCTTAAGGAGGTATTTATTTATGGCATGTTTACTTGTACCCGCTGCTGAGGCGGTTGTAACAACAGTGGTTCAGAAGGCCATCGAGAAGAAGGAAAAGGCTGCGGCTGAAAATGGCAATCAGACTGAGAACAAGGCCGAGACATCACAGATGGCTTCTTTTTCAAAAAAGCTTAAATGGCTTAATAATATGCTTTGGGGAGGTGCCGCACTTCTGGCATTTGAGCATATCTGGCATGGCGAGATAGTTCCATGGTTCCCCTTTCTCACTGCGGCAAGCAATCCTCAGGATACGGCAGAGATGCTGCATGAGATGTCCACAGTCGGCGTTTCTATGGCTGTGCTGGTTACCGCCATCTGGGGAGTGATGGTCGCCGTATCATACAGGATAGAAAACAGGGCTAAAAAAGCTGTGTAAGGAGGAAAAAGCCATGACTTTACTAACATCACTGTTTGCTGCGATCATATGCACTATCATCTGGTATAAAAAGGCTCCCGATAAGGAGATGCGTATGGGAACTCTGAGCCTTATTTACTGGGGAGCTTCCATAATGTGGTTTGTGGATGCAATATTCGAATTTGTGGAGCTTAAGGCTGAATACTTTACACCCGAGCCTCTGGATATGCTTAATGATTTCTTCCTTGGTATCAGCGTTGTGGCGCTGGGACTGATCATCTGGCTTATTATCCTTTTGATCAGGGACCCCAGAGGCGTGATCAAAAAGATGCTTTCAAAGAAAGAAGCATAAAAGAAGCGTAAGCTTTCGGATAACATTTAATTCAAAGCGGATTTGTGCGAAAGTGCAAAACCGCTTTTTGGGTATTATGGTAAAACGTGAAAACACAGCCGCTTCAGCGGGGAAATGAGATATGAAAACAGAGATAAAAGACATACTTGAAAAGGTGAGGTCAGGGGAGTGCACGGTGGATGATGCGCTTCTTATGATCAAGTCGGAGCCCTTTGAGGATATAGGATTTGCCAAGGTGGACTTACACCGCAGGGTGAGGCAGGGAGCCGCGGAAGTTATCTACGGAGCGGGAAAGACGCCCGAGCAGATGATGGGAATAATGGATTCCATGATCCGAAACGGTCAGGACAGGATCCTTATCACAAGACTGTCACAGGAGTCGGCGGATGTGATCTCCGGCAGATATGATATAGAATATCATAAAGATGCGAGGGCAGCCGTATACGGAAAAATGCCGGATCCCAACGGGATAGGGAACATAGTGGTTGCAACAGGCGGAACCAGCGACATTCCAGTGGCCGAGGAAGCGGCTTTGACTGCCGAGGTCCACGGAAACCATGTGATCAGACTGTATGATGTGGGGGTTGCGGGGCTTCACAGGCTCCTTTCCCACAAAGAAGAGATAATGGGAGCAAGCGTAATAATCGCGATCGCAGGAATGGAGGGAGCGCTTGCCAGCGTGATCGGAGGCCTGGCGGACTGTCCTGTTATAGCGGTTCCCACGAGCGTGGGATACGGAGCCTCGTTTGGCGGAGTATCGGCCCTTTTATCCATGCTCAATTCCTGTGCCAGCGGGGTGTCGGTAGTTAATATAGATAACGGATTCGGAGCCGGATATCTGGCAAGTATGATCAACCACATGGAGGCTGAAAAATGAAGACATTATATATAGATTGTGGCATGGGTGCAGCGGGCGATATGCTCACGGCGGCTCTTCTGGAACTTGTCCCCGACAGGGAGAAAATGGTAGAAAAACTTAATTCCCTGGGAATCCCCGATGTTAAATATGAGCTTGAGAAAGCGGAAAAATGTGGGATCACCGGCAGCCATATGAAAGTGACGGTGCATGGCTTAGAGGAAACCGGGGACATGCATGATCATCATCACGAGCATGACCATGAACACGACCATGACCACGAGCACCACCATGAACATGACCACGATCATCATCACGAGCATGACCATGATCATGACCACGGCCACTCTCACGTGCACCACAGCCTTGCGGATATAGAGCATGTGGTAAAAGACCATATGGATATTCCCGGAAAGGTAAGGGATGATGTGCTCAGCGTATTCGGACTGATCGCCGAAGCGGAGAGTAAAGTTCACGGGAAGCCTGTTTCGGATATACATTTCCACGAGGTGGGAACCATGGATGCCGTGGCGGATATTGCCGCTGTATGTCTGCTTATCAATGAGATAGCTCCGGACAGGATAATCGCATCCCCCGTGCATGTGGGAAGCGGTACCGTAAAGTGTGCTCACGGGATACTGCCGGTGCCCGCACCTGCGACGGCTCTTATATTAAAGGATATTCCCATCTACGGCGGTGAGATAAAGGGTGAGCTCTGCACCCCTACGGGTGCCGCTCTTCTCAAGCACTTTGTCACGGAGTTCGGAAATATGCCCATTATGAAGACCGAAGCTATCGGCTACGGCATGGGGAAAAAGGATTTTGAGAGAGCAAACTGTGTGAGGGTGCTCCTGGGAGAATCCGAGGATAAGACCGACAAGGTGATCGAACTGTCCTGCAATGTTGACGACATGACTGCCGAGAGCGTAAGCTATGCCGTTAACAAGCTCTTCGAAGGCGGGGCCCTTGATGTATATACAGCTCCGATAGGTATGAAGAAAGGCCGAATGGGTACCCTGATAAGGGTGCTGTGCAAAGAGGAAAAGGAGGAGGAGATAGTTTCTCTGATGTTTAAGCATACCTCGACGATCGGGATCAGAAGAGGGGTCTTAGACAGATATATTCTGGACAGAAAGATCGAGACTGTAGATACTCCTTACGGACAGATCAGAAAAAAAGTATCATCGGGATACGGTACAAAGAAAGAAAAATACGAGTATGATGATATTTCCAAAATAGCAGATGCTACGGGAAAGAGTATTTCCGAAGTGCTAAAAGATATCGGGGACTGAGCTTATGGACATGTCTGAAGCAAAATATGAAAAACTGATAAAAGAGCTTAAAGGCTACGGCAGACTTGCCGTAGCTTTTTCCGCAGGGGTAGACTCCACATTTCTTCTGTGGGCGGCCCGGGAAGCGCTGGGTGAAAATGTGGTAGCCATTACGGGCCGCCTGGTATCCTTCCCCGACAGCGAGAGCAAAGAGGCTGATGCATTTTGCGAAAAATACGGGATCAGGCACATAAACATTGATCTTGATCAGATGGCTGTCCCGGGATTTAAGGAAAACCCGACCGACCGCTGTTATCTGTGTAAGAAAGCGCTTTTCAGTTCTTTTTTGGATATGGCAAAAAGTGAGGGGGCAGTAATTCTTGCGGAAGGGTCCAATGCGGATGATGTAAATGATTACAGGCCGGGGCTTAGGGCGTTGACGGAACTTGGAATAAAAAGCCCGCTTAAGAATAACGGCCTTACAAAAGGTGAGATCAGAGAGCTGTCAAAAAGGTTCGGTCTTCCAACATGGAAGAAACCATCACTCGCTTGCCTGGCAACCAGATTCCCCTACGGTGAGACCCTCACGGAAGAGAAGATCGGCATGGTCGGAAAGGCTGAGGAGTATTTGTCATCACTTGGTTTTGAACAGGTGAGAGTAAGATATCACGGTGATATCGCCCGGATCGAGATTGGAAAGGACGCGTTTGAGAGGTTTCTGGACCCCGGGATCACTCGCTCCGTGGACGAAAAGCTTAAAGAGTACGGCTTTAAATATGTTACTCTCGATATCGCGGGATACAGGACCGGAAGCATGAACATAGGTCTTGTATAGAGAAAAAATATAAGGTTTTGTATAGAGAAAGTTTATTTTTATTTAATATACAAAGAATCTAAAGAGTGGTAAAATGTAGTGCGGAAAAGCTGTAACGGTTTGCTTATTGAGCGGACAAGCCGGTTTACATAACACAAAACGAAAAGAGGTTGGAGTAATGACGAAGATAGACGTTGTATCGGGCTTTCTCGGAGCAGGAAAGACCACACTTATCAAAAAGCTTCTTGCCGACGCATTAAACGGAAGCAAGACTGTGCTCATAGAAAATGAATTCGGAGAGATCGGCATAGACGGTGGATTCTTACAGGAATCGGGAATCGAGATCAAGGAGATGAATTCCGGATGTATCTGCTGTTCACTTGTGGGTGATTTCGGAACATCCCTCAAGGAAGTGATAAGTACTTATGCACCTGAAAGGATCCTTATCGAGCCCTCGGGAGTTGGTAAGCTCTCGGATGTGCTCAAGGCTATTGAGAATACGGCAGGGGATCTCGATGTGCAGATCAACAGTGCGGTGGCTGTAGTTGATGCCACCAAGGCAAAGATGTATATCAAGAATTTCGGCGAATTCTTCATAAATCAAATCGCTTATGCCGGAACTATCATATTGAGCCGTACCGACAAGGCATCTGCAGAAAAGATCAGCGAAGCGGTAGCGCTTATCCGCGAGCACAACACGCAGGCGACCATCATCACCACTCCCATTGCCGAGCTTGACTGCAAGGATATCCTTGCCACCATAGAGGGTGCAGACAAGATCGACGATCTTCTTGCGGAAATGATGGAGAAGGCAAAAGCAGAGCCGGAGCATGAGCATCACCACCATCATTATGACGAGAACGGCGTATGCAGCTGCGGACACCATCATGATGACGATGATGATGACGATGACGAGTGCTGCCACGGACATCACCATCATGACGACGATGATGACGACGAGCACGAGCACCACCATCACCATGACGATGAAGACGAGTGCTGCCACGGACATCACCATCACCACGACGATGATGACGATGACGACGAGCATGAGCATCACCATCACCATGATCATGATCACGAGCATCATCACCATCATCATGCGGATGAGGTATTTACAAGCTGGGGAATGGAAAGCCCCAAGAAGTATACTTCCGGTAAGATCAGCGAGATACTTAAGGCACTTGACAGCGGAGAGTACGGCCAGATCCTTCGTGCAAAGGGAATGGTTCCTGCCGAGGACGGAACATGGATCTACTACGATTACGTTCCCGAAGAGACCGACGTGCGCACAGGCAAGCCCCAGGTTACAGGCAAGATCTGTGTGATCGGAGCAGAGCTCAAGGAAGATAAGCTTAAAGAATTATTTGCATGATCCGCCCTTTCCCCATAGGGAGAGGCTGACGGACGAGGTGTTATATGAAAAACCAGTCAGTTTATGTTATAAACGGCTTTCTTGAAGCCGGAAAGTCGGAGTTCATTCAGTTTACCCTTTCTCAGCCGTACTTCAGGATCAAGGGAAAGACCCTTCTCCTTGTCTGTGAGGAGGGCGAGGTAGAGTATGATCCCGAGCTTTTAAAGCAGACCAATACAGAGCTTGTCGTAATCGACAGTGAAGAGGATTTCACAACTTCGACTCTGGGTGGCATAGAAAGGCGCACAAAGCCCGACAGGATAATAATCGAGTGGAACGGTATCTGGAACTATAAGAACTGCAAGCTCCCCTGGAACTGGAAGCTGGAACAGCAGATAACCATTATAGACGGATCGACTTTCCCGATGTATTACACCAATATGCGCTCCCTGCTTGCAGAGATGATCAGAAATTCCGAGCTCATTATCTTTAACCGCTGCGACAGCGTGAGAGAGGAACTTCCGGGCTACCGCAGGAATATTAAGGCTGTAAACCAGCAGGCGGATGTTGTTTTTGAGGATGCAAACGGCGAGATAGATGAGATCTTTGAAGAGGATCTTCCCTACGATCTTTCCGCATCCGAGATAGTTCTTGACGAGAAGACCTACGGTATCTGGTATCTTGACTGTATGGATCATCCCGAGAGATATTTCGGTAAAACGCTTGTTATGCAGACAATGGTCATGAAGCCGGAAAACTTCCCCAAGGGGTATTTTGTTCCCGGAAGGATGGCTATGACATGCTGCGCAGAAGATATGGCGTTTTTGGGCTATGCATGCGAATACAGCGCGGCCGATACGCTTCACGACAAGCAGTGGGTGGTTGTGACGGCTACGCTCACAAAAGAGTATTTTGAGGATTACAAGGGTGAAGGCCCCGTGCTTCATGCGGTAAGTGTCGAGAAATCAACAGAACCCAAGAATGCGGTGATCAGCTTTAGCTAAGGTAAATGAAGGATCTGACAAAAGGAAAAATCCTAAAAGTAATAATGCAGTTTGCGCTGCCGGTGTTTATAGGCAATCTGTTCAATCTGGCCTATAATCTTGCGGACACGAGAATAATCGGCAGCTTCCTCGGGAGTGATGCGCTTGCCGCAGTGGGAAGCGTAAGCACTCTCAGCGATCTTATAGTCAGTTTTGTATTCGGGCTGTCGAACGGGTTTGCCGTTCTCACGGCCCGTTTTTTCGGGCAAAGGTCGGAAGATAAGGTGAGAAAGAATTTCGCACTGTCATTGGAATTCGGCATCATCATATCCCTTATCCTTACGGCGGGAAGCCTTCTGGGACTTGACGGGCTGTTTAAGTGGCTGAATGTGATGGATGTACACAGGGCGGATGCATCCTCTTATATCACGATAGTCATTTACGGACTGATATTCAGCTGCATTTATAATGTTCTGGCTTCGAGCCTGAGGGCGGTGGGAGATGCATATACCCCGCTTTTCTTTCTTATTTTCTCGGCAGTGTTAAATGTGGGTCTGGACATCCTGTTTGTCGGAAGGCTTGGCATGGGAGTGTCCGGAGCGGCTCTGGCTACGGTGATCTCGCAGGTACTGGCAGCAGTGCTTTGCTTTGTGTATGCTCTTGTCAGATATCCCATCTTCAGGTTTAAAGCAAAGGATCTTATCCCGACGCGGGAATATAACGGCCAGCTTTTATCCGGCGGCTTTTCTATGGGGCTTATGTCCAGCCTTGTGGCCTTCGGAACCCTGTCCCTGCAGACAGCCATCAATAAGCTTGGAACCAATATCATCGTAGCCCACACCGGAGCAAGAAAACTCACCAATCTGTATATGCTGCCCTTTGGCGTGTTCGGAACAACGATGGCCACCTTCTGCGGGCAGAATTATGGTGCAAAAAGATTTGACAGAATAAAAGAGGGGATACGCACAGCGCTGATCATAAATGCGATATGGATAGTGCTTGTGCAGATCACAAGCTGGACTGTCTGTCCGATCCTGATAAAAGCTATCACTGCCGTGGATACAAAAGAAGTGATTGACAACGCAGTCCTGTATCAGAGATTTGATACATCATTTTATGCGATAGCGGCAATGGTAACGGTCTTTCGAAATTCCTTACAGGGGATGGGAGATCATATCACTCCCGTTATATCAAGTGCCCTGGAACTGGCAGGGAAAGTGGCCGTGGCATTTTTGCTCACGCCGATACTTGCATATTGGGGAATAATCATAGCAGAGCCCATTGTGTGGACTATTATGGTGATCCCTCTTATAATCAGTCTTGTTATAAGACTTAAAAAAACCGGCCCCGCAAAGGCTTTATAAATGCCTTTCCGGGACCGGTATTATCGTCAGGGACGGAACAGGCGCATCACTGGCGCTCCGTGTATTTTTCTTCGCAGTATTTGCAGCGGTATGTTTCCGTTTCTTCATCCGCCAGGAAGAAGATGTGGGGCAGCCCCTGCTCGATGGAGGTGATGCAGCGGGGATTGTGGCAGCGGATGACATTTCGCACTTCTTTAGGTAAAGCAAGTACACGTTTTTCTACTATTTCTCCGTTTTTGATAACATTGATGGTGATATTGTGATCGATAAATGCCAGGACATCCAGATCCAGCTCGTTTATGTCACATTCCACTTTCAGAATATCCTTCTTACCCATGATCTTGCTGCGGGCATTTTTGATGATCGCAACGGTGCAATCCATCTTGTCAAGCCCCAGGTGCTCGTATATATCCATACTCTTTCCTGCCTTGATGTGATCGAGCACGAAACCTTCTTCTATTTTTCCTACATTCAGCATCTTATTTTCTCCTATTTCCAGCTTTTTGACCGGTAAAGCTTACCATTGATCATATGTACCGGGTAAACGTGTTATGCAAGCCCCAGAAGAGTAAGTATCAGTGCCATTCTTACATATACACCGTACTGTGCCTGCTTAAAGTATGCGGCTCTCGGATCGTCATCAACCTCAACCGATATCTCGTTTACTCTGGGAAGAGGGTGAAGAACAAGCATGTTTTCTTTGGCAAGAGCGAGCTTTTCGGGAGTGAGTATATAGAAATCCTTGAGTCTTATATAATCTTCTTCGTTGAAGAAACGCTCTTTCTGTACGCGTGTCATGTAGAGCATGTCAAGATCGCCTATCACATCCTCAAGCTTGATCACTTCCTCGTATTCGATGCCTTTTTCATTCAGCATATCGGTGACATAGTCGGGAACGCGCAGTTCAGTGGGTGATATGAACACAAACTTGATATCATCATATCTCACCAGCGCATTTATGAGAGAATGCACCGTGCGGCCGAATTTGAGATCGCCGCAGAGCCCGATGGTGTAGCCGCCGAGGCTTCCGTGCAGGCTCCTGATGGTCAGAAGGTCAGTCAGAGTCTGTGTGGGGTGCTGATGGCCGCCGTCGCCTGCATTTATAACAGGGATAAGCGATTTTGATGCCGCTACCATGGGAGCTCCTTCCTTGGGATGGCGCATGGCACATATATCCGCATAGCAGGATATGACTCTTATGGTGTCGGATACGCTCTCCCCCTTTGCTGCGGAAGAAGAGTTTGCATCAGAGAAACCGATCACCCTTCCGCCGAGACGCGTCATTGCGGACTCGAAGGACAGCCTTGTGCGGGTGCTCGGCTCGTAAAAGCAGGTGGCCAGGATCTTGCCTTCGCAGATATGAGCGTATTTTTCGGGCTGCCTTTCAATTTCGTTTGCCAGGTCAAAGAGCTTTTCAAGCTCATCCGTGGTAAAGTCCAAAGGACTCATTAAATGTCGCATGTTTAACCTCCATAAAAAAGGCTGTCAATGAAATGTCTCCATTGACAACCTTTGTATCATCTGTATGAAAGAAGATCGGATACTTCCTTGCGGCGGGGAGCTTCGGGAGCCTCTGCCGGATATCCGATGGGAATGAGAGCGATAAGCTCCTGACCTTCGGGAACGCCCAAAACCTCGGGAGCATTGTCATCATAGAGCCCGAGGATAACTGTTCCGAGACCGGCTTCGTAAGCTGCGAGACAAAAGGCCTCTGCCGCTATGCCCACATCAAACATTTCCCATTTATCGCCTTTACTTGTTGAAAAAGAACCATCCTTTTCATAACCGCTGCGCTTGGATACTGCGCAGAGTGCAACAACCATGGGAGCACCGTTTATGATATTTCCGTTGCCCGGCCAGATGGTGGTGCAGCCGGCCAGCTTTGCCTTGGCCTCACCCTCTACAGCAATGTACCTGGTAACCTGAGAGTTCTTCCAGCTGGGAGCCATTGAAGCGGTGGATATAATGCTCTCAAGCACTTCGTGGGGAACGGGCTTGTCTTCGAATTTCCTGATACTTCTGCGTCCTTTGATACAACTGATTGCGTCCATACTGCCACCTCCCTGATCTTTTCACAACTGAATTTATTTTACCATTTGGAGCAAAATCTTTCAACAAAGAAAACAGTATAAAAATGTACGAAATTAGTGTAGAATAATAGTCAAATGACCGATATATACCTATATGGGTATTTATGTGGGTGAGGGGTAACTATTTTCAGGAAGACGGTAATCCAATGAAGGTTTTAAAGGGGATCTTTTATACAATTTCAGCGCTGATAATCGCACTCTGCGCGTTCATACTTATATGTGCAGTCAATCCTGCGCTCACGGAGTCTGTTGTCAATACTATAAAGGGAGTCAGGTTTCTTGACGGGATAGCTAAGCTCCTTGACAAAGCAGGCGAGGATACTCCTGAAGGGATCGAAGTGGTGAAATCCCCCGATGGAGAGGTACAGGTGATCATAACGGAGGATTCCGCTGATGATACTGAGATAGTCGAAGTACCGACAGACAGCGATATCATTACCAATCTTCCCGATGAAATGAGTAAGCTCACCGGATACGAGCCCATCACCGGAGAGGAAGAGAAGGTCACGGACGAGGTGGCGGAATCTCTCAAGAAGACCCTTGGAACAGGTGAGACGGGCGAGGGATATACATTTGACACCACGATGTATCCTTTCTATGCAATGCTTAATGCGGATGAGCAGGCGGTATACAAACAGATCTTTGCCAATGCTCTCGCCAACAATTCCACCTTTGCCCCGGTTAAAACAATTACCCCCAGCCAGCTTTCCAACATCTTTGAAGCGGTGGTAAACGACCATCCCGAGCTTTTTTATCTTGATACCAGCTACCAGGTAAAGTATACCAAGAGCGGCTCCGTGGTCGAGATCCAGCTGGCTTATTATACACTGGTAAATGATCTGGCATCGGCCAAGCAGACATTTTCCAATGCCGCAAAGGCTGTAATAGCGGGAGCTCAGGCACTTTCCTCAGATTATGAAAAGGAAAAATATGTACACGACTATCTGATACAGAACGTTGTCTATGATGACAGGGCGAGCCTCGGTCAGAGTGCGTACAGTGCGCTTGTAAACGGAAAGACAGTCTGTGCCGGATACGCCAGGGCAAATCAGTATATCCTGCAGCAGCTTAAGATCCCATGCTATTATTGCACCGGCTATGCCGGGGAGGATCATGCCTGGAATATAGTTAAGCTCGACGGATTTTACAACGAGGATGTGACATGGGATGATACCGATCCCGCCACTTATGACTATTTTAACAAAACGGACAAGCAGTTTACACCCACCCACATAAGAACAAGCCTGTCGGTTAACCTGCCTCCCTGCGGAGGCGGAGAGTACTCCGGTCTTGAGAGTGGCAGCCCTTCGGGAGTTGAAGCCGGGGATCCGTCAACCATAGCGGACAGCGGAAGTACCGGTCCCTTAAGGTATGACGATCTCTATCCCGAAAAAAAGCCTAAGGATGAGACCGCCGATCCCAAGAATAACAGCACATCTACCGATACCAAGACCCCCGAGCTGATCGCTGCACTCAAGGAACTGGGATATAAGGAAACAGACGCAGACTGGACCATGGATGAGTATTACGCCGACTGCAAGAAAAAGCTGGTGGCGGCAGGCGCCGGCGACCAGCACTTCCAGACCATAGTTCCCGAGGCATTATTTGCCAAAATAGAGGCGGCCTACGGAAAAGGCGATTACAAGAAGGGATATGTGGAGGAAGCTCTTAAGAGCCTTGGAATGGATCATTTTTCAATAATGATTCAGGCGGAGAGAATGGGCAATGGCTTTTATAAGCTTTACCATAACGTGGTGAGCTGGAAGGAAAATACGGCCACTACCGATTCACCTACCGAGAACGAAAAGAAGGCTCTCGAAAAGGCAAAAGAATACCTGAGTAAGGCCGCATATTCCGAGTCTGCCCTGAAAAAACTCCTTACCGACACCGACAAGTTCACCGAGGCGGAGGCATCATACGCGATTAAAAACTGCGGAGCCGACTGGAAGGAGCAGGCGGTAAAGAAGGCAAAAGAGTATTTATCAACCATCACAAAGAAAGATGACATGATAAAAAAACTCAAAGAAGACGGATTTACCGATGAGCAGGCCCAGTATGGTGCCGAACAGAACGGACTCAAATAGGCAGTGGCTTTATATTAACATTTCACCTAAACTATGCTATACTTATTCTTGTTGTTTGATTACTCTAATTGAGGTCAGTCTTTATGAACATCATCATTGTTGGCTGCGGTAAAGTAGGCCATACTCTTGCCCAGCAGCTGGGCGGAGAAAATCATGATATAGTCGTTGTGGATAAGAATCCCGAAAGAGTACACGGGATCACCGATGAACTGGATGCACAGGGCATAATCGGGAACGGTGTGAGCTATCAGACCCTGCAGGAGGCTGGTGTTGAAAAGGCCGATCTTCTGATCGCGGTTACGGCATCGGATGAGCAGAATCTTCTTTGCTGCTGTATAGCCAGACAGGCCGGTCACTGTAAGACTATCGCACGTGTGCGCAATCCCATTTACAACGAAGAAATAACATTCCTGCGCGACAAGCTCGGACTTGATCTTGTTATCAATCCCGAGCTTATCACCGCAAATGAAATAGCACGAATTTTCCAGTTCCCTTCTGCTGTCAAGATCGACACATTCTCAAAGGGAAGGCTTGAGCTCATACACTTCCGCGTCACGAAGGAATGCCTTCTTTGCGGGATAGAGCTCATGCATCTGAAAGAATCACTCGGGTTCAACGTTTTGATCCCTCTTGTCACAAGAGGCGAAGAGATAATAATCCCCCGCGGTAATTTTGTATTCGAAGAAGGTGACATCGCATCTGTTGTCACTACGCCGCAGACTGCCACCATGTTCTTCCGAAAGATAGGCTTCACTTCCGGCAGGACCCGCACGGCAATGCTTGTGGGCGGTGGGACTATATCATATTATCTGGCACAGCGTCTTCTTTCCGCGGGAATAAACACCAAGATCGTGGAAATCGATGAAAACGTATGTAATGAGCTTTCGGAAAAGCTTCCGGATGCTGTCGTGATACACGGCGACGGAACGGATGAGAAACTGCTTTTGCAGGAGGGCCTTGAAAAAGCGGACGGGTTCGTAGCTCTGACAGGTCTTGATGAGGAAAATATACTGCTTTCCCTGCTGGCTAAAAAGCTCGGAAATTCCAAATCGGTATGTAAGATAAACCGTATCAACTTCAATTCGCTTCTGGGTGAGATAAAGGTTGATACTACGGTCTTCCCGAGGCTTCTTACAGCGGATCTTATCATCAAGTATGCCCGTTCCATGAACGACTCACTCGGAAGCAATGTGGAAAACCTCTACAGACTGGAGGACGGAAAAGCCGAAGCACTGGAATTCTTTGTAAAAGAAGCATCAGGCGTAACGGATATTCCGCTTGCAAAGCTTAAGATGAAAAAGGATATCAACATATGCTCCATCACCAGGGGGAGTCAGGTGATCTTCCCTACAGGTAATGACGTGATAAAGGTGGGAGACTACGTGGTAGTCGTAATGAAACACCTGGGAATGAAAGACATAAAAGATATTTTGCTCTGATATTTATTTAACGGTCAAACCGGAGATAAAACCTACATGAACTTTACAATGGTCAGCTATATAATAGGCTGGATATTGCAGATAGAAGCGGCTTTCCTGCTTCTTCCCGCCATAGTCGGCTTCTGTTACGGTGAAGGAAACAAATCCTTTGTATTTATCGTGACAGCCCTTGCAAGCTTTTTGCTTGGGCTTATCATAAAACTGAAAAAACCCAAAACACACGATCTCTATACCCGCGAGGGCTTTGCAACAGTGGCTATCGGATGGATCGCAATGAGCATCGTGGGGGCGGTTCCATTTTTTGCCACAGGGGAGATACCCAATTTTGTCGATGCGCTTTTCGAGTCCGTATCGGGCTTTACCACCACGGGAGGAAGCATTCTTAATGATGTGGAGGCTCTGTCGCATGCCTGTGTATTTTGGAGAAGCTTTACACACTGGATCGGCGGAATGGGTGTATTTGTATTCATCATGGCCATATTCCCGATAATGGGAGGATATTCGATCAACCTCATGCGCGCCGAGAGCACAGGTCCCGCAGTCGGCAAGCTTGTTCCCCGCGTTCAGAAGACAGCCCTGATCCTCTATGCGCTGTATCTGGGGCTCACAATAATAGGCTGTGTTGTATATATAATATGCGGTATGAACTTCTTTGAAGCCGTCACCACCATCTTCGGAACGGTGGGAACGGGAGGCTACGGTGTGTTAAACACGAGCATAACATCGTATAATCCTGCAATCCAATGGGCTATCACGATCTTCATGATACTCAGCGGGATCAACTATTCCGTGTATTTCTGTCTGATAAGAAGGCAGTTTAAGGATGCGTTTTCCATCTCCGAAGTAAAATGGTATCTTGGAATAATCCTTGTTTCGACGGCCATAATCGCTTTTGATATCAGAGGATTGTACGCACCTGCCGACAGCATTAGACACGCGGCATTCCAGGTGGGCTCGATAATCACCACCACGGGATTCTCAACAGCGGATTTCGACCTTTGGCCCATGCTTTCCAAGTCGGTCCTGGTGCTCCTCATGTTCTGCGGAGCCTGCTCGGGCAGTACCGGCGGCGGTATGAAGATATCCCGCTGGCTGATCATGGCAAAGACTATTCGCAAGGAGCTGTCCACCATGATCCATCCCCGTCAGGTCAAAAAGATCCATATGGACGGACATGTGGTGGAGCACGAAACCGTAAGGGCTACAAACGTCTATCTTGCATCATACTTTTTTATAATGCTGATATCGGTCGTTTTGATATCAGTCGATAATCTCGATTTCACCACCAACTTTACCGGAGTGGTGGCAATGCTGAACAATATCGGCCCCGGGCTTGGACTTGTGGGACCGACGGGCAATTTTTCGATATTCGGTACATTTTCAAAAATCGTGCTGATCTTTGATATGCTTGCAGGAAGGCTGGAACTCTTCCCTATGCTCATTATCCTGAATCCCGCATGCTGGAAAAAGTATTAAGGAGTTAATCATGAGAAAAAATGAATCATCAGAGGATTACTTAGAAACAATACTCATGCTAAGTGAGGCAAAACCGGTAGTGCGTTCCGTAGATATAGCAAATGAGCTTGGCTTTAAGAAATCAAGCGTGAGCGTGGCCATGAGAAACCTGCGTGAGCGTGGCCATATAAGAGTGACGGATGAAGGATATATTTATCTTACGGAGACGGGATCGAAAATAGCCGAGATGATCTATGAAAGGCATAAGCTTATCTCGGAGTGGTTGATTAAAATAGGCGTACCCGAGGTCATTGCAGTGGAGGATGCATGCCGTGTGGAGCATGATCTCAGTATGGAAAGCTTTGAAGCGATAAAGAAGTATATCAAAAAGAATTCAGGTAAATGATAAAAAGCCGGAGCTTAGATGCCAATGTCATTAAGTTAACATT
>DFKZ01000030.1 GCA_002373975.1 Lachnospiraceae bacterium UBA3632
ACACCTGATGTGATCCTGCTGAGGGTGTTGATATCCGATACTTCGATCCTGATCATAATGCCTTCGGTGGTCATCATAATGATCTCCTCGGAACCGTCAATTGCCTTTACACCCATAACATCGCCTGTCTTTTCGACGATCTTATAGCATTTTACGCCCTTGCCGCCGCGTTTCTGCGCTGTGAATTCATTCATAAGAGTGCGCTTTCCATAGCCTCTCTCTGATATGAACAAAAGCTCTGTTCCCTGACTTGCAAGTTGCATTCCTATTATCTCGTCTCCGGGATTGAGATTCATTCCTATAACGCCGATAGAACTTCTTCCGGTACGTCTTACATCCGTCTCGTGGAAACGTATGCACATACCCTGCTTTGTTACGAGGAATATCTCACTTTCCGCGTTGGTACATTTAACTTCTATAAGCTTATCACCATCAACAAGATTGATCGCTATCAGTCCGTTCTTTCTGACATTTGCAAAATCGGAAAGGAGCGTCTTCTTAACTGTTCCGTTCTTTGTGACCATAAAGAAGTTTCTCTGATCATCATATTTTGAAACAGGAATGATAGCGGTTATCTTTTCATCCGGTCCCAGCTGAAGGAGGTTTACTATCGCCACACCTCTTGAAGTACGGCTTCCTTCGGGAATCTCGTATGCCTTTAATCTGTACACACGGCCATAGCTTGTGAAGAAATTAAGGTAATGATGTGTCGTGGTCATCAGCAGATCTTCGATATAATCATCCTCGATGGTCTGCATTCCCTTTATTCCCTTGCCGCCTCTGTGCTGCGCCTTGAAATTGTCGGGAGACATTCTCTTGATGTACCCGAGTCTTGTCATGGCAATAACGGTATTCTCACGAGGGATAAGATCCTCATCAAGAATCTCCAGCTCGTCAAATCCTATTTTTGTCCTTCTCTCATCACGGTACTTGTCGCCGATTGCCTTTATCTCTTCACGGATCACACCGAGAAGAAGCTTCTCATCCGCAAGGATTGCCTTGAGTTCGGATATTTTTGCAACAAGCTCGTTATGCTCATCAAGAAGCTTTTCTCTTTCCAATCCGGTAAGAGCACGAAGTCTCATATCGACAATAGCCTGAGCCTGAACATCATCGATACCGAATCTTTCGATGAGTCTTTCCTTTGCTTCCTGAGTGTTAGAGCTGCTGCGGATGATACTGATCACTTCATCGATAAAATCAAGAGCTTTGAGCAGTCCCTGTAAAATATGATCTCTCTCTTCAGCCTTGTTAAGATCATATTTGGTTCTTCTTGTAACTACATCTTTCTGATGATCAAGATAGCATGTGAGCATCTGACGGATGTTCATAACCTTGGGCTGGTTCTTATCAAGCGCAAGCATTATAACACCGAAGGTATCCTGCATCTGAGTATGCTTATAGAGCTGATTTAGGATAACATTAGCGTTGGCATCGCGTCTTACTTCTATTACAAGCCTTACACCTTCACGGTTTGACTCATCACGGATAGCTGTGATCCCATCAATCTTTTTAAGTTTGACAAGCTCTGCAATCTTCTGCTGAAGATTGGCTTTATTAACCATGTAAGGGAGCTCTGTTGCCACTATCTGGGTTTTCCCGCTTGGAAGAGTTTCAATTTCCGTAACGGCGCGTACTCTGATCTTTCCGCGGCCTGTTCTGTATGCTTCCTCTATGCCGCGGCGCCCCAGGATAGTTCCTCCCGTAGGAAAATCAGGACCTTTTACGATATCCATTATTTCCTCGATGGTTGTTTCTCTGTTTTCATTAACTGTATTGTCAATGATCTTTACAACAGCATCGATAGTCTCTCCAAGGTTGTGAGGAGGAATATTTGTTGCCATACCTACCGCAATACCCGTGGTACCGTTGACCAGAAGATTGGGATAACGGCTGGGGAGAACAGCGGGCTCCGACTCGGTACCGTCGAAGTTGTCAACAAAGTCCACAGTATCCTTGTTGATATCTGCAAGGAGTTCCATACTGATCTTGGAAAGCCTTGCCTCGGTGTACCTCATTGCCGCAGCTCCGTCACCGTCCATGGATCCGAAGTTTCCGTGACCGTCCACAAGAGGATATCTCATAGACCAGTCCTGAGCCATATTAACCAACGCACCATAAATGGAACTGTCGCCATGGGGGTGATATTTACCCATTGTATCACCGACGATACGTGCACTTTTACGGTGAGGCTTGTCAGGTCCGTTATTCAGTTCTACCATTGAATAAAGGACGCGCCTTTGAACCGGCTTAAGACCGTCTCTTACATCAGGAAGCGCACGTGAGGCTATAACACTCATGGCGTAATCGATGTAAAAGGTTTCCATTCTTTCTTTTAGATCGACTTCCTGTATCTTGTCGAAAATTGTGTCATCCATTTTATTTCCTCTTTTATAGATACTGATAAATAACAAAATTCAAATACGAGTATTTAATTTTGTTATTTATCGATCCCCTAGATATCCAGGTTCTTAACAAACTGTGCGTTTTCTTCGATGAATTCACGGCGGGGCTCAACCTTATCACCCATTAGTGTAGTAAATGTAACATCAAGCTCGGAGCGCATCTCTTCATCGTAATTCACGCGAAGAAGAATCCTTCTTTCGGGATCCATAGTTGTCTCCCAGAGCTGCTCGGCATCCATCTCTCCAAGACCTTTATAACGCTGGATCTTATTGGTCTGATCGCGGCCCACTTCGTTTAAAATATTATCCAGTTCTTCATCGCTGTACGCATACCAGACCTTTTTGTTTTTCTCAAGCTTATAAAGAGGGGGCTTTGCCAAAAATACATGTCCCTGTTTTATAAGCTCGGGCATAAATCTGTAAATAAACGTAAGCAGCAAAGTACTTATATGAGCTCCGTCAACATCGGCATCGGTCATGAGAATGATCTTGTTGTAACGAAGTTTGGTAATGTCAAAGTCCTCGTTAATTCCGGTACCGAAAGCAGTGATCATCGCACGTATCTCGGCATTTCCGTATATATGATCAAGCCTTGCCTTCTCAACGTTAAGGATTTTTCCTCTTAAAGGCAGGATAGCCTGCGTAGCTCTGGATCTTGCAGTTTTGGCGCTTCCGCCCGCGGAGTCTCCCTCAACTATGTAAATCTCGCAATTCTCGGGATTCTTATCGGAGCAGTCAGCCAGCTTTCCGGGAAGTCCCATACCATCAAGAACAGTCTTACGTCTGGTCAGATCTCTTGCTTTTCTTGCTGCTTCTCTTGCACGCTGGGCAAGTACCGACTTTTCACAGATTGCCTTTGCTACCACCGGATTCTGCTCAAGGAAAATAGTGAGCTTTTCGGTAACGATGTTGTCTACCGCACCTCTTGCTTCGCTGTTTCCGAGCTTCTGCTTGGTCTGGCCTTCAAATTGAGGATCCTCTATCTTTACACTGATTATAGCTGTAAGACCCTCTCTTATATCATCACCAGAAAGATTGGGTTCGTTATCCTTTAGGATCTTATTGTTTCTTGCGTAATCGTTAAAAGTCTTGGTAAGCGCATTTCTGAACCCCTGTAGATGAGTACCTCCTTCGGGAGTATTAATATTGTTTACAAAAGAAAATACGCTTTCATTAAAGGAATCATTGTGCTGAAAAGCCGCCTCAACATATACTCCGTTTTTCTCTCCTTCAAAGTAAAGAACATCGTCATAGAGTGTAGTTTTGCTTCTGTTGAGATATGTAACGTATTCCTTTATTCCTCCTTCGTAGAGGAACTCACGGTATTTCTTCTTTTTCTTTTCTTCTTCTTTTACTTCTGTATCGGATTTTTCCTTTTCTTCAGAGCTGTCGGATGATTCGTAAACTCCTTCTTTCTTCTGTTCTTCCACATCCGCTTCGGCTCTTCCGATAAGATCCGCTATCTGGGTTTTCTCCAGATCTTTTCCGAGAGCAGCCTCTTTGGCTTCTTCTATCATGCTGTCCGTAATGACAGACTTTGAATGTTCATCATCACGTTCATCTTTAAGCACTATTTTAAGTCCCTTGGTGAGAAACGCCATTTCGCGAAGTCTTACTTTAAGGATGTCAAAATCGAATACTGTCGTCTCGGTAAATATCTCTTTATCGGGAAGAAATGTTACTTTGGTCCCTGATTCATTTGCATCACAGGTTCCTATTTCTTTGAGGTCGTAACTCTTCTTTCCTCTTTCGTAGCGCTGCTGATAAATCTTTCCTTCACTTTTGATCTGTACTTCAAGCCATTCGGAAAGAGCATTTACAACAGATGCTCCTACTCCGTGAAGACCTCCGGAAACCTTATAACCGCCTCCGCCGAATTTTCCTCCCGCGTGGAGAATGGTAAATACTACCTCAACTGCGGGGATGCCTGCCTTATGGTTTATTCCCACGGGAATACCTCTCCCGTTATCTATTACTGTAACGGAATTGTCATTGTTAAGGGTAACGATTATGGTATCACAATATCCCGCAAGCGCTTCATCAACGGAATTATCGACAATCTCATATACAAGATGATGAAGTCCTCTGCTTGCAGTGGTTCCGATATACATTCCGGGACGTTTTCTTACGGCTTCAAGACCTTCAAGGATCTGTATCTGGTCTGCGCCATATTCATTTTCCACTGAAGTATTGCTAAGATTTTCTTCGCTCATTTTACACCTCGTCAGCAGGTAATTCCGGTTTATCATCCGTATCGGAATCACTTATATTACTGTTCTTTAACGTTACAGTTCCTTTATTTACTTCAAATACTCTGTTTAAAGTAAATCTGTCATTTACAAATTCTTCCAGTCCCGTACAGGAAATGATGGTCTGTATATTTCCTATACTGTCAAGCAGAAATCTCTGTCTTTTACTGTCCAACTCCGACAATACATCATCCAACAAAAGGATCGGAGTATCTTTAGTAATACTTTTTACTATTTCTATTTCCGAAAGCTTAAGGGAAAGTGCTGCTGTTCTTTGCTGTCCCTGAGATCCGTATTTTCTTATATCGATATCTCCGGTTTCAAATGAAAAATCATCTCTGTGAGGACCAACCGAAGTCATTTTTGATTTGATATCTCTGTCATGATTTTTCTTCAGCTTATCGGCATAGCTTTCTTCGTCTGTATCAGGCTCATAGATTATCTTTATTTCTTCTATTCCGCCGGATAGTTTTTTATGTATTTCATATATGATATCGTTGAGTTGACAGACAAACTGCCTCCGCCTCTCAATTATCTTGTTTCCGTAGCTTATTAGCTGCTCATCCCAAATAGGAATAGTCTCCTTTAACTGAGGATTAAAATACAGATCTTTAAGAAGCTGATTTCTCTGATTTACTATTTTATTGTAATTATTGAGATTGTATAGATAAAAGCTGTCAAGCTGACAAAGCTCCATATCGATAAATCTTCTTCTGTACGAAGGTCCGTTTTTTATGATGTTCAGATCTTCCGGAGAAAAAAATACTACATTGCAAAGCCCCATAAGATCGGCGGCTTTTTTTATTTTTTGACCATCAATAGCAATTCCTTTTGAGCGTGAACTCCTAAGATGCATATCTACTCTGGTCTTTTCATCTTTCTTTTCAAGATATGTTCTTATATGTGCCTCTTCACACCCGAATCTTATTATTTCACTGTCTTTACATCCACGATGTGATTTTGTGGTCGAAGCTACATATATTGCCTCAAGGATATTTGTTTTTCCCTGAGCATTATCACCGAAAAGGATATTTGTTCCTTTATCAAAATCGAGCTCCAGTCTTTCATAATTTCTATAATCTGTAAGCTCTATTCTATTTATGATCATTAATTCACCGTCTTTACAGTAAAGCTCTTTCCGTCGTACTCAAAAGAATCCCCGTCGTATAATTTCTTGCCTCGTTGTAATTCAACGGATCCGTTAACTTTTACAAGTCCTTCCTGAATCACAAATTTAGCATCTACTCCGGACATAACCGCACCGGCAAGCTTCAGAGCCTGCCCTAATTTTATAAAATCATCTTTTATAGTAACTGTTTCCATCTTTTATACCGCATTGAAATTAACGGGAAGAACTACATAAATATAGCTTTCTGTTTCATTCTTTATGAAGCAGGGTGCCTTAGCATTGATCATATATAGATCAACATATTCATCATCTATAACTCTTAATGCATCAAGCAAAAACTTAGGATTAAAGGCAATAACAAGCTCTTTGCCGCTGTTTTCAATATCTAATTCCTCATTCATACTTCCTATGATGGAATTGATGCTTACGATAAGAGTACTATCCTGAATATTCATTATGATAGGTTTTTTATCACCTTCCTTAATAAACAGGGTAGCCCTGTCTATGCAGTTCATAAGATCTTTTTTATTAACGGTAACTTTTGTATCATAATTGGAAGAACTCATTTTATCTATATCAAAGAATTCTCCCTCAATAAGCCTGGATACTACTTTTGTTTTTCCAAATTCAAACATTATATGATTGGAACTGAATGATATCTCTATATCATCTTCAGCTCCTCCGGTAACTATTTTACTTATTTCATTAAGACTCTTGCCCGGAACTATAACTTTTTCGGCATCATATACATCACGAAGCTGCAATCTTCTGATAGATATTCTGTGGCCATCAAGAGAAGACAATCTCATCGAATCACCAAATACTTCAAAAAGCTCTCCTTTTGTGGTCTGCTGTCCTGAAGAAGAATCAGTATTATCAGCTACCGAAAAAATAGTCTGCTTAACAATATCCCTGAAGCTCATCTGGCTGAGAATAATAGAATTATTCTTTTCTATATCGGGAAGATATGTATATTCATCACCTGATTTTCCTATAAGAGTTGTTTCTATTTTTCCGCAGGTGATATAAGTTTTGTAATTATGATCTACTTCAATTGTTATATCACTGTCGGGAAGCTTTCTTATAAAATCGGAAAATCCCTTTGCTTCCAGAGCAACAATTCCTCTTTCTATTATCTGTCCGTCTATTATTGTTTCTATTCCAAGCTCTGTGTCGTTACCTGTAAGAGAAATAACATCCCCTGTAGTATTTATAAGAATACATTCAAGAACAGACATCGTACTCTTATTTGGAACAGCTTTTGAAACAATATTGACTCCATTAAGAAGATCTGATTTACTGCATACGAATTTCATGAGTAAGCTCCTTATCAATATCCAAAAAATGAATCCACAGCAAAACAAACACCCAAATTGGCTAATTAAATAATTATTATATTAATATAATTAGTATTAAGGGATGTCAGTACTGCGAAAAACCTTTTATATTATACTATTTTTCTGGAAAAAAGAAAATGAAAAACGCGTGAATTTGGCTTAAATTTTTAAAGAATAAGTGGTCAACAATCCACTATACCTTAAAACGGTAAAATGCCCTTAAAAGGGCTTATAAGCATCAATCCACGCGTTATTAAATATTTATACTTAAATTATACCCATAGATATCCATTATTTATTGATAAAAGTTAATCAATAATATTAAATGGACAGCTTCTTCTTTATCAATTCTATCTTACTGTTAAGATCTTCATCTGATTCAAGTTCATTCTTTATTTTCTTAACTCCGTGTATGATAGATGTGTGATCTTTTTTATCAAGCATTTTTGCAATACTGCTGTAAGACATTGAAAGATATTCAAAGCACATATACATTACTATATGCCTGGGATAAACATATTCGGCATTTCTTTTTTGTGATGTTATATCTGCCGGAGTAACATCATATACTTCAGCCACTTTCTCTATTATATCTTTATAGGTAATAACAGATTTTTTTGGATTAATAATATCTTTAAGTGCTTCCTGAGCTATTTCCAGAGTCGGATCGCTCATATTGTTGAGCTTGGCATAAGCAGCTACTTTATTGAGAGCACCTTCAAGTTCTCTGATATTTGAAACTATATTTGTGGCAATATATTGAATAATGTCATCATTAATGACTATTTCAAGCTTTTCGGCATTTTTACGAAGAATAGCCATTCTTGTTTCATAATCGGGATTCTTTATATCAACGGTAAGTCCCCAAAGGAATCTTGTCATGAATCTTTCTTCAAGGTTCTGTATTTCTCTTGGTGGCTTATCTGATGAAATAACTATCTGCTTATGTGCTTCATGTAAAGCATTAAAAGTATGGAAGAACTCTTCCTGAGTTGCATCTTTTCCTATTATAAACTGTATATCATCTACCATCAGGACATCTACGGTCCTATATTTATCACGAAGCTTTGACATTACCAGAGCATCACCGCTTCTGATGGATTCGATAACTTCGTTGGTAAATTCTTCACTTGTTACGTAAATTACTTTCTTTGAAGGGTTTTTTTCAAGGATCATATGTCCTATTGAATGCATAAGGTGGGTTTTGCCAAGCCCGGGATCACCGTAAATATATAAAGGATTGTATACTTCTCCGGGAGCATCGGCCACTGCAAGACATGCAGAAAAAGCCAGCTTATTGTTACTTCCTACGACAAAATCTTCAAATTTATATTTAGGATTAAGATTTGCTGAATTGATTTCTTTATTGGCAATGGTATTATTATTTGATACTTCCATAAGTATCTTATTGTTTATGTCATTCTGTGAAATAAACTCTATTTCGTAGTTTTGCCCGGTTATTTCATTGATAGTTACTTTAAAGCAACTCGAATACTTCTTATTAATATAGTCAAATTGTGCTGCCTGGTCCGATTGGATAAGAATATATACTGTATTATCTTTAGATTCCAGATATTCAAGAGGTTTGATCCAGGTATTGAAGGCTATATCAGTAAGATCATACTCTTTTTTAAGATTTTCACAGATTTTGTTCCAATTTGATGCTATAAAGTCCATTTTTTCCCTCTTAATCACAAATGATAATGTAATTCTAATATATTAATCCTCAAAATTCAAAGAATACTTATCAACTGCTGTGTATAAAACTTTATCCACAGATGTGAATAAGTGTTGAATAATATTGTTTATTGATCCTATCTGTGGATAAAATTTGGGATTGCGTGTATAAGTTATGCTCATATTTGATTTCAATATTTAGTATTTTTTTATTTTTTGGATGCTGATTACCCCAAATAATCATGATTTACATAATCTTATCCACAATTTGTTAATTACTTGTGGATAACTTTATAAATATCCCCATGTTGTGTATAAGATGGTGGAAAAGTTTTATTTATATTTTTTTTATAACATAAAAATGCTGATTTTACGGCATTTTTGCTTGACACAAAGGCTATTTTCCTTTAGAATCATTCTTGCTGTTCTTATTTTTTCATAGGATTTTATCTTTAGATAAGGAGGTATATATATTATGAAAATGACTTTTCAGCCTAAAAAGCGTCAGCACGCTAGGGTTCATGGATTCAGAGCAAGAATGTCAACTGCCGGTGGTAGAAAGGTTCTTGCAGCAAGACGTGCAAAGGGAAGAAAGAAATTATCCGCTTAATCGTCAGTAGGTCACAGAGATGTGACCTATTAGTTTATCAGGGTTATTATTTATGATCTTTACCGAATCACTGAGAAAGAATGCACAGTTTCAGACCGTATACAGTAACGGAAAATCCTATGGAAACAAGCTTTTTGTTATGTATGCATTAAAGAATGGCACGGAAGGAAACCGTATCGGGATCAGTGTAAGTAAAAAAGTAGGCAACAGCGTCATAAGACACCGCGTTAAGAGGCTGGTGCGAGAAAATTACAGACTACACGAAAAAATGTTTAATAGTGGTTTAGACATTGTAGTCATAGCGCGGCCGGGTGCTGCCACCGTAGGTTACCAAGAGGTGGAGAGAGCACTGTTATTTCTCGGAAATCGTCTGAATATAATAAGGAAAGAACAAAATCAGATCTGATTTCGCGTTTGTATGGCATTTTAAGGAATGCTTATGTTAAAGAATATATTGTTGGCAGGAATAAAACTATATCAGAAAGGCATTTCTCCGTATAAAGGCTTTAAATGTCCTTATATACCCAGTTGTTCCGCTTATGCTGAAGAAGCAATAAGAGTTCACGGGGCTATAAAAGGATCAGGTCTTGCTGTATGGAGAATTTTGCGTTGTAATCCTTTTTCTCACGGAGGGTATGATCCCGTACCGGATAAGAAAATAAAAGGACATGGAAGATTCCTGCAAATGGAGGTTAAATGAACTTCGGTATAATTCTTAGTCAGAATCAGACACCCATATTTAAGTATATTGTATGGGTGCTTGGTAAGATTATGGAGGGTATTTTCTGGTTACTTGATAAGATCGGAATACCTAACATCGGTCTTGCCATTATCATCTTTACAATTGTCGTAAACCTTTGCATGCTTCCTCTTACATATAAGCAGCAAAAGTTTTCCAAACTTTCTCAAAAAGTAAATCCTGAGATCAATGTCATCAGAAAGAAGTATGAAGGCAAAAAAGATCAGGATTCGCAGATGTCAATGAACAATGAGATACAGGCCGTTTACGGTAAGTATGGTATTTCTCCTACCGGAAGCTGTCTCTTCTTGTTGATCCAGATGCCCATTCTCTTTGCATTGTACAGAGTTATCTATCAGATGCCCGGTTATGTACATAAGATAAGAGAAGCATTTGATCCCCTTGTAGGAAGCATTGCTGCAGATTCTAAAGCAGTTGAGCTTGTAAGAAGCTTTAAGAATTCAGCTATGTTTGCAAAGCAGTTCGATAAGATCGACGGAGTAAAGTTTACTCTTGAAAATACTATTGTTGACTGTCTTAACAGAGCTTCCTCATCGGATTTTGAAACTTTAAAAGCAGGTTTTTCAAATCTTTCGGGACAGATAGACCAGACTTTAAGTCTTCTTCATCGTTACAATAATTTCCTCGGATTAAATATCGGAGATACTCCCTGGTATACGATGAGAAATGCATTTGCTTCCGGAGCGATTCTTCTCGGAATAGGAGCAATCCTTATTCCTCTTCTTGCAGGTGCAACACAGTGGCTTAATGTAAAGCTTTCTCCTCAGCCTCAGAATGATCCTAACGAGCAGAGCGGAACTATGGCATCATCTATGAAGATGATGAACTACTTTATGCCTCTCATGTCCATCTGGTTCTGTTTCACTCTTCCCGCAGGTATGGGACTTTACTGGATTGCCAGCGCTGTTGTAAGAGGCGTGATCATGGTCATTATGAATAAGAAAATCGATAAGATGGACTTCGAGAAACTTATTGCCAAGAACAGTGTTAAGAATGAAAAGAAGATCGCTAAACGTAAAGCACAGCAGGAAAAATTTGCGGCATATGCAAATATGAACACCAAAAAGATCAGTTCCACCGTTAATTCTTCTTCAAGCAGTTCTTCAAGTACAACAGATAATCGTAGCCAGTACGAAAAGAGAAGAAGTGATATTGCAAAGAAGGCCGGAAGCGTATCTACAAAAGATTCGCCCACAACATCATCATCCGGCGGCGGAATGATGGCTAAAGCAAATGCCGTGAAGAATTTTAACGAGAAAAACAACAAGTAAACAGGAGAGGATATATAAGATGGAATATAAAGAGTTTTCATCCAAAACCCTGAGCGATGCCATCACAGAAGCATGCCAGGCTCTTGGTGTAACAAGCGATAAGCTAACATACGAAGTAGTGGAAGAAGGTTCTTCGGGATTTCTTGGAATCGGATCCAAGATGGCTGTCATTAAGGCGGCGGTTAAAGAAGATACTGTGATAGATACTGCAAAGGCATTTCTGAATGAAGTATTTTCGGCAATGAATATGGAAGTGGTTATCAGTGCCGATTATGATGAGGAAAACAGAGATCTTAACATCAATCTTGAGGGAGATGAAATGGGTGTGCTTATAGGAAAGCGCGGAGCAACACTTGATTCTCTTCAGTATCTGGTATCTCTTGTAGTAAATAAGGGACGTGATGAATATATAAGGGTTAAGGTTGATACGGAGAATTACCGTGAGAGGAGAAAGGAGACTCTTGAAAATCTTGCCAAGAATGTAGCATTCAAAGTAAAGAAAACAAGACGTTCATTCTCACTTGAGCCCATGAATCCTTATGAGAGAAGAATCATCCACTCAGCTCTTCAGGATGATAAGTATGTTACTACACACAGTGAAGGTGATGAGCCTAATCGTAAGGTAGTGATAAGTCTCAAGGATGAAGCAAGAAACAGCTCTTCCAGAAATAAGTATTAATTGTTATAAAGGCGCATTGCTTAAGGCGATGCGTCATTTTTTTTTATATAATATTTATTGATATAAAATAAAGGTGATGTTAGACTATTAACGAGTGTATCCATTTTTTACAGGGAGGAAATAGTAATGGCAGAATATGAGAGAATCAAAGATCCGAGTGTAAAAGCCAAAAAGGTTTTGGAAATAATTCTGTTTATAATAATAGGAATTTTCCTTTTGATCATTTTTTTCAGATGCTTTTATTCGGTAAACGAGCAAAGAAATGCTGTGGTTACACAGTTTGGAAAAGTAGTTAAAGTCAATACAGCAGGCTTTTATCTTAAAGCTCCGTGGCAGAATGTAACAATGGTGGACATGACCACGCATGGAACGGGAATCGGTTATGTTGTGTCACCGACCGGACAGAATATTACCGATGCAGATAACGGGATCATGATCACTTCTGATTTTAACCTTTTGAACATTGATTTTTATCTTGAATACAGGGTATCTGACCCGGTAGCATATTTGTTTAATTCAGAGCATCCTGAGAACATACTTTCAAATATTGCACTGGCTAATATCAGGACGGTGGTTTCAAACTATACCGTAGATGAAGCAATGACTACGGGAAAGAGTCAGATCCAAGCTGATGTCAAAGAAGCTATGATCGATCAGCTGAATGAAAGAAACGTTGGACTTACAGTTGTAAATATTACAATACAGGATTCTGAACCTCCCACAGCTGAGATCATCGCAGCATTTAAAGCCGTAGAAACCGCAAAGCAGGGAGCCGATACAGCAATGAACAATGCTTATCAGTATCAGAATCAAAAGATTCCCGAAGCTGAGGCTAATGCTGATGCAATAGTTCAGAGTGCGGAAGCTCAGAAAGAATCAAGAATTGCGGAGGCAGAAGGACAGGTAGCCAGATTTAACGAAATATATGCTGAATATGAGAAGTATCCTCTCATAACTAAGAGACGTCTTTTCTACGAGAAGATGGAACAGATCCTTCCCGGACTTAAAGTTATAATAACAGACGGAAACACAGAAACAATGCTTCCTCTCGACAGCTTTTTAAGCGAAGCGGAAGATATTACCCAGCCTGCAACAGGCGGAAATGCTGATTAAGCAGGGAGGATACGGAAAATGAAAAAGACAATAATTAGCATATTAATCGCAGTAGGAGTAATCATACTCGGTATCATAGGATTTAATTCCACTTTTTACACCGTAGGTGTAAATCAATCGGCTCTTATAATCAGGCTTGGAAAGATCTCCGGTATACAGTCAAATCCCGGAATGCATTTCCATACCCCTTTTATTGAAAGTGTAACAAAAGTTTATACCGGAGATATTCTTTATGATATTCCCGTTTCGGATGTTATTACTTCCGATAAAAAGTCTATGATCGCAGATAACTATGTAGTCTGGTCTGTAGTTGATCCTACCAAGTATTATCAGACTCTTGGTGCCATAAGGGGAAGAGCAGAAGAAAGAATAGAAGCAGCCGTTTACAATGCAACAAAGAACACTATTTCATCTATGACACAGGATGATATCATTGCTGCAAGAGGAACTATGCTTACAGATCTTATAACAAAAGCATCCAACTCTGATATTTCACAGTATGGAATAATTATAGAAATAGCTGAGATCAAGGCTCTTGATCTTCCCGATGACAACAAGGAAGCTGTTTATGAAAGAATGATCTCAGAGAGAAATAATATTGCTGCAGGATATGCCGCTAAGGGTGAATCAGATGCACAGAAAATAAGAAACGAAACTGATAAGCAGGTTTCAATCCTTACCGCGCAGGCTGAAAAAGATGCAGCAAAGCTTATTGCAGAAGGAGAAGCAGAATATATGAGGATTCTTTCCGATGCATATAATGATGAAGGAAAAGCTGAATTTTACAGTTTCTTAAGAGGACTTGATTCCCTTGAAGCACTTGCCGGAAAGAATAAGACAATCATTCTGGATAAAGATTCAGAATATGCACGTATCCTCTACGGTGAGTAGTTTAATGTTAAAAAATGATTAAAGCATCGAATGCCTGAAAAAAAATATATGTCAGATTATGAAACAATAGCAGCCATATCTACCGCTCTCTCTGAATCCGGAATAGGAATTATCAGAGTGAGCGGCGATGATGCTGTAAGAATCGTCAATAGAATATTTGTAAATCCTTCGGGTAAAAGAATTCTTAATAAGGCAGCTACTCATACCATTCATTATGGATTCATTATCGATGCGGATAGTGCAAAAGCAGATATTGAATCTGATTACGAAGCCGGTTTTGAAGATACTATTGACAGGAATATAATAAAAAAGATCGCTGTTGATGAGTGCCTGGTTTCAGTGATGCTTGCACCAAGATCTTTTACAGGTGAAAATGTCGTCGAGATAAATTGTCACGGCGGTGTTTTTGTTGTAAAAAAAGTTTTATCGGAAGTGCTAAAGTGCGGTGCGAGATTAGCTGAACCGGGAGAGTTTTCAAAAAGAGCTTTTTTGAATGGAAGGATGGACCTGGCAGAAGCGGAAGCTGTTATGAATGTTATCTCTTCAAAAAGCGATTCCGCTCTTAAGGCTTCTGTAAGCCAGCTGTCAGGATCAGTATCGGAAAAGATAAAAAAACTGCGAGAAGAAATACTTTATAATATTGCTTTTATAGAATCAGCACTTGATGATCCCGAACA
The DNA here is from genome assembly GCA_002373975.1 of Lachnospiraceae bacterium UBA3632. GTDB lineage: Bacteria > Bacillota > Clostridia > Lachnospirales > Lachnospiraceae > AC2028. The sequence goes on from DFKZ01000030.1 coordinate 14,799, forward strand.
TATTTCACTTGACGGATATAACGATAAATTATCATCATCGGTGGATTCATGGATAAAAGAATCGGAGAGATTAATTGAATCGAATGACAGCGGAAGATTTCTGCGAGAAGGGATAGCCACAGTTCTACTCGGAAAACCAAATGCGGGAAAATCTTCAGTCATGAATCTTCTGCTTGGAGAAGACAGGGCAATAGTTACGGATATTGCCGGAACAACAAGAGACACTCTCGAAGAGTATATAAAGCTTGGAGAAATAGGTCTTAATCTTGTGGACACAGCAGGGATAAGAGAAACCGATAATAAAGTTGAACAGATTGGTGTCGACAGAGCAAAGAAATCTGCCGATAAGGCAGATCTGATCATTTATGTTATTGATATTACAGAAGATTTTTCACAGGATGATATCCGGGAATATGAAGATATGTTTAACAGCTTCTCGGGAAAAAAAGGAATAATCCTTTTAAATAAAATAGATGATCTGAAAAAGAATTCCTTGGAAAATATAAAAGAATACGGTCTGATCAAAGCCGGAAAACTAATTGAAGGTATCAATACAGGATCATATCCGATGATAGAGTTTTCCGCAGTTACCGGAGAAGGATTTGAAGAACTGAAGAATATCATTTCCGAAATGTTTTTTAAGGGAATATGTAATGGGTCGGATGAAGTAGTGATCACAAATATCCGACACAGACAGTGCCTTGAGGAATGCAGGGACAGTCTTTTGAAAGTAAAAGAAAGTATCGAAAATGATCTGCCTGAAGATTTTTATTCTATAGATCTTATGTCAGCATATTCTTCTTTGGGAAAGATAATAGGAGAAGAAATAGAGGACGATCTTGCTACCGAGATCTTTTCTAAATTTTGCCTTGGTAAATAATTTGCCTTCCTTGAGGAAAAGCTATTGTTTAATACTTACCTTTCCCTTGAGGAAATATAATTTTATTATTTGACTTCTCCTTGAGGGGAAGATGGCACGAAGTGCCGGATGAGGTGTTAAGTGTTACCTGAAAAAAATGTTTTAAAAGAAGATTATGATGTTGTGATCATAGGTGCAGGACATGCAGGATGCGAAGCAGCACTTGCATGTGCAAGACTTGGCCTTGAAACAATTATTTTTACCGTTAGTGTGGACAGTATTGCACTAATGCCATGCAATCCCAATATAGGAGGATCATCCAAAGGCCATCTTGTAAGGGAGATCGATGCACTTGGCGGAGAAATGGGTAAAAATATAGATAAGACTTTTATCCAATCCAAGATGCTGAATGTATCTAAAGGTCCTGCAGTACATTCATTGAGAGCCCAGGCAGATAAGCAGGATTATTCCCGTTCTATGAGAAAGATACTTGAGGGTCAGGAACATCTTACAATAAAGCAGGGAGAAGTTTGTGAAATAATATGGGAGGAGAATAATACTTCGTTCACTGCAGATTACAATAATAACAATTCAAAGGACCATCTCGAAAACGGATTATCATATTATAAGAATCCTGATAAAAAGATAATAGGTGTAAGATCTTATACAGGAACAACATATAACTGTAAGGCTGTAATTATTTGCACCGGAACATACCTAAATGCAAGATGTCTGTGCGGTGAAGCAATTACATACACCGGACCGAACGGTCTTCAGGCAGCAACACATCTTTCGGATTCGTTAAAGGAGATGGGTGTGGAGCTTCGCAGGTTTAAAACAGGTACGCCTGCAAGAATGGATGGAAAAACCATAGATTATTCCAAATTGTCGGAACAAAAAGGTGACACACGTGTCATACCTTTTTCATTTTCAACCAATCCTGAATCTGTACAGAAAGAACAGGTTTCTTGTTGGCTTACTTATACCAATGAAGAAACACATAAGATAATCAGAGCTAACCTTGACAGGTCACCGATCTATGCCGGAATCATAGAAGGAACAGGTCCAAGATACTGTCCGTCCATAGAGGACAAGGTTGTTAAGTTCGCGGACAAGGACAGACATCAGGTATTTCTAGAACCGGAAGGTTTATATACAGATGAGGTATATGTTGACGGAATGTCTAGTTCTCTTCCCGAAGATGTACAGCAGGCTATGTACAGAACTGTTCCGGGATTGGAAAATTGTAGAATAGTTAGAAACGCATATGCTATAGAATATGATTGTATCAATGCTAAGCAATTATACAACTCTCTTCAGTTTAAAAATGTAAACGGGTTATTTGCGGCAGGTCAGTTTAATGGTAGCAGTGGATATGAAGAAGCAGCAGCTCAAGGGTTGATCGCCGGTATAAATGCAGCGATGTATGTCAAAGATAAGGAGCCACTTATTCTTGACAGATCGGAAAGTTATATAGGTGTGCTTATTGATGATCTGGTTACAAAGGATAACCGTGAGCCATATCGTATGATGACTTCAAAAGCAGAATACAGATTATTACTTAGGCAGGATAACGCTGATCTGCGTCTGAGAAAATATGGATATAAAGTAGGTCTTGTATCTCAACCTGTTTACGATAAAGTCTGTGAAAAAGAAAGACTTATTTCGGAAGAAGTAACCCGTCTCAAAAATACTTTTGTCGGTGCAAGTAAGGAAGTATTATCTTATCTGGATTCGGTAGGAAGTACTCCTCTTACTACAGGAGTGAGCCTTGCATCTCTACTTGGAAGACCGGAGATTAATTATGATAATCTTTCCGCAATAGACAAAGAACGACCGTTACTTCCGGATGATGTTAAGGAACAGGTAGAAATTGAGATAAGATATGAGGGATATATTGAAAGACAGAAAAAACAGGTAGAACATTTTAAAAAAATGGAATCAAGAAAAATACCTGTTGATATAGATTATGACAAGGTTCTTTCTTTAAGAATAGAAGCAAGACAGAGATTAAAAGAATTTAAACCTTTATCTATCGGACAGGCATCCAGATTATCCGGAGTATCCCCGGCAGACGTATCTGTGCTGCTTATTTATCTTGAAAAGAAATAGGTTTAGGCAGAATATTTTTATGTTCTATTTATAATGCTCTTGTTTATACTATATAATGTTTCACGTGAAACATTATACACAAAATGTAGGATTATATAATTAGAATACTGTCCGGTCAGTTCGGAATAGTATTTAACTATAAATAAAGTGATCCTGTTATTTTATTATAGTTTTATTCATAGTAAATAACTATTTATAGTTTATTTAAAAAAATATATTATCTTGATTTAATTAAAATATCGATTTTTCAGATTTAACAATAAATCCTATATCGATAAATTGGGTCTTATATATTATCTGAACAGATCACAAATAATAATATTTATTTGTAGGTGTTATCATTATGAGAATACTTGTATTAAATGGAAGTCCAAAAAAGAAAAGCGATACATTCAGATTAACTGATGCATTTTTAAAAGGGCTGAATTCTGGTAATGAACATGAGGTTCATATATATAACATAATCGAAAAGAACATAAATCCTTGCAGAGGATGTTTCGGATGTTGGGAGAGGATGGATGGTCATTGTGTCATTAACGATGATCAGAATGAGATACTCGACTTATATCGTACATCCGACCTTATTATATGGAGCTTCCCATTATATTGTTATGGAATGCCATCACATCTTAAAGCAGTACTTGATCGCACAATTCCACTGGTGAAAATGAAAATGATACAGTTGCCTGATGGTACAGTTCAACATGAACCATTGGCTGACTTTTCAAATATGCATACACTCGTCATATGTGGGTGTGGATTTCCGGATTGGGAAGGAAACTTCGACAGTATGAAATTGATGTGTAAAACATGCTTTGGAAATCCTGAAATAATATGTGTACCTGAGACTCCACTAATGAATTCGCCTGCTGCAAGTATTGTAGCGGATCCGCTTCTTGAAAAATTTGTTGAAGCAGGAAGGGAGTATGGCAGGAACATGGAATTGTCAGCGGACACTATTGCAAAATTGGAAACACCAATGATCTCGGCAGAGGAATATATCCGTAACGTCAACCAAGACATGTAACTTTTATATATCACATTAAAATGTAAAAATGCAAAAAGCATTCATGCTGTTAAGCAATATATGTACCATGTAGGGTACAAATATTACTTATTATATGTGACACTAAATCTAGATTCAACATAAAAATGTTTCACGTGAAACATCAAGAATAACCTATAACGATTAAACACAAGATAAAGAATAGAATTGTTTAAGAAAACACCAAATATAGAACCGGGGAATGTGAAACATAAAAATAGGTCTAAAAACCAAACAATAGTATATAAAACGTTTCACAGGAAACAAATACAAGATGTAGTAGATCTAAAAGCATAATATTAAAGACAGAAAGGATGGATCAAAAATGCAGAAGGTAAAATGGGGAATACTTGGTACAGCTAATATAGCAAGATGGGCTACAATACCGGGAATGAAACTTTCGGAATACTGTGAAATGTATGCTATAGCCGGAAGATCATTGGAAAAAGCGGAAAGTTTCAAAAAAGAATATGGATTTGAAAAAGCATACGGTAGCTATGAAGAATTATTAAATGATGAAAATGTACAGGCAGTATATGTACCTCTTCCAAATGATATACATATAAAATGGGTAAAAGCGGCACTCGAAAAAAAGAAACATGTTTTGTGTGAAAAGCCATTGGCAATGAATGCTGAAGAAGCAATAGAGATGTATGTAACTGCAGAAGCAAATGGCGTTAACCTGATGGAGGCATATGCATATCTGCACAGTCCATATGTGGCAAGCCTAAAAAAGGATATCGAAAGTGGAATAATAGGGGAAGTCAACTATATAGATACAGCATTTATCACTCAGGGATACAAAGAGGACTTCCGACTCCATAAAGAATTCGGCGGTGGAGCAATGTACGATCTTGGATGTTATTGTACCACAATGATCCTATCACTTATAAATTCCGATCCGGAATTCGTTAAGGCCACGGCAGAGTTTACTGATCTTGGAGTGGACTTTGCGACAGCGGGATTGATCAGATTCAAAAATGGAGCAAGAGCTTCTTTCAATGTAGGAATGATATTGGGAGATAATTCCAATTCAAGATTTGACAGATTATATATTCACGGAACAAAAGGTTCGATCCGTTCCGAGGTAGAATATAATCAGGCAGGTAATCTAAGCTACAGAATATTTACTGTCGATGGAACTGTTGAAAGAAAGATAGATGTTCCACAGAATTATTCTCTTGAACTTGACCAGCTAAGCAAATGTATACTTTTTGGAGAAAAGCCATTTATCTCTCAGGAGTTTTCAATCAAAAATGCTGAGTTAATTGACAGCGTGCTAAAAGAGATAGGATATTAATAATGATAAAGCTGCATAGGTAATATTGCTGCAGCAGTTTGATCCAAAGGTGTATAGAATAGAATGAAAAAGAAACAGGTAAAACTATATAATATAATATTGCCATTTTGGCTGATACTCTGGTTCCCCTCATGGATATGGCTGGTAATCATACCGCTCAACTATATAGTAGACAGGTTGGTGTTTACTATAGCTTCCAAAAAACAAAAACCGGAGCTGGATCAAAAGTTTTTCAGAAAGCATACATGGAAATTATATCTTATAGGATTTGGTTCGGATTTTGCCGGTGTATCTTTACTACTTCTGCCAAACATAATAGAGTTAATATTTGACACAAAAGAGGGTGGTATGTTTGATACTGACAGCTATTATAAGTTTTCAAATGCGCTGAATTATAACTGCTTTATGCACCCGGTTGCACTTCTTATAACTATTGCGGCAATAGCGATATCGGGACTACTTATCTACATTTTTGACAGGGCTGTCATTTTCAAAACAGGAGCGTTCACAAAAGAGCAGGCTAAAAAAATAGCATTATTCCTGGCACTATTTACAGCTCCGTATCTATACCTTTTACCAATGCAATTATTTTACTGATCGCGTATGTGATCACAACTTGGTATGTAAGGTGGGCCAGAATAGACCAGAATAAAATGCCGAGACCATAATCATTCAAAAAGGAGACTAATAATATAATGAAATTTGAGTTGAACGAAAAAAACTATTATGAAGAACTTGAAAAAGAATTATCGATCGATTCCGTGACAGGACAGTATCATGAGATGCAGGACTATCTTGTAAAGCTGATAGAAGAGCTTGGATTTAAAACAAAGACTCTTTACAAAGGAGGAATAATCGTTGATGCGGGAGGTGAGGAAAATCCTCTTCTTGTAACTGCACATGCCGATACTATCGGAATGATGGTAAGGCATATCAATACCGACGGTACGATCAAAGTCTGCAAAGTTGGCGGATTATATGCTTACCATACCGAAAGAGAAAATGTTCGCATTAAGACACGTGAAGGAAAAATCTATACCGGAACAGTTCAGAGAAAAAATGCATCAGTTCACGTAACGGAAGATGAACTGGATAAAGAAGTAGCAGATTTTGACAAGAATTCTTTTGTAGTTCTTGATGAAGATGTAAAGTCCGCGGAGGATGTAAGAAAGCTCGGAATAGAGATCGGTGATTATGTAGCGATGGATCCCAGATTTACAGTTTCAAACGGATACATCAAATCACACTTTATAGACGACAAAGCTCAGGTAGCATTACTCATAGAATTGCTTAAGGATATTAAAAAAGGAAAAGTTGGTCTTAAGAGAAAGGTGTATCTCTATATTTCATTCTATGAAGAGATCGGTCATGGCGGATCGATGATTCCGGAAGATGTGAAAGATTTTCTTGCAGTCGACATCGCATGTATCGGACCTGAGCAGACGAGCGATGAAAGAAAAGTATCCATATTCTGCAAGGATTCAAGATTCCCCTATAATATTGATATGTTGAAAGAGCTTGAAGATTGTGCAAAGGAATCAGGTGCTGATTATGTACTCGATATATTCACACCACATTACGGAACCGACGCAGATCCCGCACTTGTTGCAGGCTTTGATGTACGTCACGGGGCAATAGGACCCGGAACCCGTGCAAGCCACGGATATGAGAGGACTCATATCGATGCGATAAAGAGTACATATAACCTGCTTGCAGAATATGTTAGCAGATAAAACAAAGATCACCACAACACTTAAGAGGAAGCACATATGAACCTGATCGTGATCATAGGAAGCGGCGCCGTAGGAAAAATGACAGTCGGCCAGGAGCTTATGAAAATAACAGATTACCGTCTCTTTCACAACCATATGATGATAGAGCCGGTGCTTGAGATTTTCGGGAAATTTAACGGCGGACTTGTGACAAAACTTCGAGAAGATATCATTGAAGAATTCCTGAATACAGATTATGAAGGAATGATCTTCACATACATGTGGGCATTTGATATGCAGTCCGACTGGGATTATATCAAAGGGATTGCGGAGAAGTTTGAAAAGACCGGCGGTACAGTTTATTATGTTGAACTTGTTGCCGACAGGGAAGTGAGGATCGAGAGAAATAAATCCGAAAACCGTCTTAAGAACAAAGCATCAAAAAGAGATATCATTACTTCCGAGGACCGCATGATCCGTGAGGAGACAAGATATCGTGTGGTCAGCAACGAGGGCGAGATCCCGTTTGAGAATTATATAAAGATCGATAACACAAATATAGAGCCTGATGTTGTCGCGCAGATGATCAAAGAAAAGTTTAATCTTAAAAGCCCGGGAATAACGGAACTAATGAACCGGGTAAAGCTTGAGGAAGTGAGGGATTATGAGCTTCCGCTGCTTTATGAAATGCAGATAGAGAGTTTTATGCCTCTTTACGAGAGATATCATGATGACATGTCACCGGCAAAAGAATCATTTGACCGCGTTAAGGCAAGGGCGGAGAGACCGAACAGAAAATACTACTTCATAAACAAGGATGGGGCAAGAGTCGGGGTCATCAATCTCGGACACAACGATCCCGACGAAAAAGAGATCTCTTTTATCAGTCCTCTTTTTATTCGTCCGAAATATCAGAATCAGGGGATCGGATATGTGGCGATCCAAAAAGCTTTTGAAATGTTTCCGGAAGTTAAGATCTGGAAGCTAGATACGATCAAGCAGGAAGCAAGAAATTGCCATCTATATGAAAAATGTGGATTTGTCCGTGTCGGAGAAGAGCATGTTGTAAATGACAAAATGACTCTGGTTGATTATGAATACAGAGTTGAATAAAATAGAATATCTTTCACAAAGGAGGAGTAAAACCATATGCCATTTATTAATTCAAAAGTAAGTGTCAAAATAACAGAGGAACAAGAAACCGAACTTAAGTCCAGACTGGGGCAGGCAATATCCATCATACCCGGAAAAAGTGAAAGCTGGCTGATGACGGGCTTTGAGGATAATTACCATTTGTATTTCAAGGGAGATAACAGCGAGCCCACTGCATTTGTGGAGGTCAGTGTGTATGGAAACCCGGATCCTGATGGGTTCTCCAAGCTGACCGCCGAGATATCCAAGATATTCGGCGAAGTGCTGGGAATCGCAGCGAACCGTATCTATGTGAAATACTCTGCAACCACGGATTGGGGATGGAATGGAAGCAACTTTTAAGAGTTATAAATATGGTGATAATTGATAGCCGTATAGATGACGGCAAGGCATTTGACTGGGGAAGAACCTCAGAGGAATACGCAAAATACAGGGATATTTATCCGGAAGAATTCTATAAAAAGATTATAGACCGAGGTCTATGTAAGGATGGACAGAATGTCCTTGATCTCGGAACAGGCACGGGAGTGCTGCCGCGTAATATGTACCGATATGGTGCAAATTGGACAGGGACGGATATCTCTCCGGAGCAGATAGAGCAGGCAAAACACCTGTCGGATGAAGCGGGCATGAAGATTTCTTTTTATGCTGTACCTACAGAAACAATCGATTTTCCGGCAGGCAGTTTTGATGTGATCACAGCCTGTCAGTGTTTCTGGTATTTTGATCATGAAAAGGTCATGCCTAAATTGGCAGAACTATTGAAACCAAACGGAAGGCTTCTGATCCTATATATGGCATGGCTTCCGTATGAGGACAAGATTGCGGGTGCAAGTGAAGATCTGGTTCTAAAGTATAGTCCTAAGTGGTCGGGAGCCGGAGAAACAAAGCATCCTATTCATATCCCTGATGTGACGTATGATTATTTTGAACTTGAAGATCATGAAGAATATGACCTTAGGGTACCCTTCACTAAAGAAACCTGGCACGGGAGAATGAAGGCATGCCGCGGAGTCGGTGCATCCCTGACCGGGGAAGAGCTCGCAAAATGGGATGATGAGCACAGAAAACTCCTTGATAAGATCGCACCCGAAAAGTTTGAGATCCTTCATTATGCAGCTCTTGCCCTACTGAAGAAAACCGTTCATGCTAAAATATAAAAGTAGACTATGATCGGTGGAAGTTGTTATAACTTCTTATATGAATGTAAGAGAAAGGATTAGGGATAGATGTTCAGAGAAATGAGGCGCTTTAAGCAGCAGATTTCAAACGAAGAATGTATAGAGATACTGAAGAATGAACTCAGGGGCGTGTTATCTGTTCTTGGAGATGATGGATATCCATATGGTGTCCCGTTGGATCATTGGTATTCGGAGAGTGACAGGAAGCTTTACTTTCATTGTGCGAAGGAAGGCCATAAGCTTGATGCGATATCAAAGTGTGATAAGGTAAGCTACTGTGTGATGGACAGGGGCTATCGAAAAGAAGGCGAGTGGGCTCTTAATATCCGTAGCGTAATAGCGTTCGGACGGATTCGCGAAGTTACAGATGTAGAAAAGAAAAAGGAGATCTGCTCTTGTCTATGCCGAAAGTTTACCGATGATGAAGCATATCTTGAAAAGGAAATGAGAAATGCCTTTTCACGTGTATGCTGTCTGGAACTGGATATAGAGCATATAACCGGGAAACTTGTAAATGAAGCATAGGAAGATTATCCGGTTTAATAGAACGACCCTCCATACTTGGAGGGTTGTATTCTTTTTTGTAGCAGTAACAAATTTGGAAGGCTCATTATTTTGCCTGAGGTTTTTTTGTGAGATATAACACATAAGTATCGTTAAATACGATCTTGTTGCCCGCATCCAATACTGCATTTCTGAGGCCTTCAAAAAATACCTTTCTGATATCTTCGGGAATTACGATATGATCGCAATGGGTTCCGCTGAAAGCTACATATTCGTCTGCGGAAAACTCTCGCCTGCCCTTAAATTCGTATCTTTCCACATCAGAATACCCATACTCGGAAGCGGCGGTATAACGAAAGCCTCCCTGACGATAGGGGATGGCAGGTTTGTAATACTTGTCATACAATGCCTGTATCTTATCATAAAGCAGCTCGTCATTTGACCGGTACTCCGACTGAGTGAGCATCATGGCAAGGGTTCCGCCGGGCTTAAGAAGCTCGAAGGTCTTGTTAAATGCGATTTCCTCGGGGATCCATTGTATTGTGGCCGCCGAATATATCATATCAAATCTGAGATCCCGGAAATCATGGGTGATAAAATCATCGTTTACGATGTTGAAATTCGGAAACTTATCATATTTCTCCTTCATCTTCCGGTAAAGATGCTCGCCCAGTTCTATGGCATGATATTCACAGCCGGTCCTAAGAACAGGCTCAGTTGCCTGCCCGGTACCGGGACCAAGTTCCAATACTCTTTTACTTTTCCCTATCTCTGCTTTACTATTTAAAAACGCAAAAAGCTCTTCACTGTATCTCGGACGGTATTTGTCAAACTGATCAGGGATAGTGTCAAAGATCAGTCTTAGTTCATCAGTGCCGGCCTCTTTTGTGCGAATGAAACCTTTTTCCGAACGGATCATATCTGCAGTTTTGCTCCTTTCCTATCCTATTACAACTGAACGACCCTCCATACTTGGAGGGTCGTATTTGTGATCAGTTGATATGCTTTTCACGATCATGATCATTCAAGTTTAAACTTGTTTACTATATCGATAAGGTTGTAGGCAGTCTTCTGCTGCTCCTGAGCCATATTTGCAACACTTTCCACCGCACCTGAAACATTATTAACGGAATCAGTGATCTCAGCGGATTTACTTGAAGTATCCTGTGTCGATTCTGCTATGCTTGCAACCGCTTCGTTTACTTCATTCATGGAGTTTCTGATCATCTCAGTCATCTCTTCGATCTGGGCGGCAAGCTTGCCAAAGAGCGCTGCATCTTCTCCGTACTGGTGGCCGACATCAACAAAGTTGTCATAGTCGGGGGTAACCGTTTCGGTTACGAAGGTGAGCAGCTTATTTGAGCCCTCCGCCATATCCATAAATGCATTCTGGATCTCGTTGGTCGTTCCTTTGATCTTTTCTACAGCACTTGCCGTCTCTGATGCCAGTTTATTGATCTCGGTAGCAACAACCGCAAATCCTCTTCCTGCTTCGCCTGCTCTTGCGGCTTCTATCGAGGCGTTAAGCGACAGAAGGTTTATCTGCTCTGCAATCTCTGAAATTGTGGAAGCAAGTGTATCTATCTCATTAACAACCGCTGCTTTCTCATTTGCCCTCTGAAGATCTTCTCTCCTGAGTTCAGCTATGGCGATAGCCTCATCATGAGCTTTGCTGCTCTTTTCCTGGATTTCCTTGGCGCGTTTTGTGATACGGTCGACTTCCTTCTTAGTGGTGACGGTTTCTTCCGCAAGACCTCTGACGGATTCGTTCACATCCGTTACGGATGCACTTACCTCTTCAGTAGCTGCACCTGTCATCATCATGGCATCGTTAACGACTTCCATGTTTGAGCGGATCTTTTCAAACTCTGCGTTGAGTTCCTCAGACATAGCACCGAGAGTAGTTGACACTTCGTTTACATCATATGATTCCTTGGCAATGCCCTGTATAATGGTTTTGTTTGCGGAATACATATCGTTAAGTGCTGTACTTACCCTGCCAACCTCGTCCTTTGATCTGACATCGAGCTGCGGAATCGTGAAATCTCCGGAGGCAAGCTCTCCCGCAAATACCGATACCTTGCCAAGCTGTTTTGTGATAGCGCTGACGATAAAGAATATAACCAGTGCGCCGACTATAAGTGCCACAACAAGGATGATGATCATTATATTGAACATTTTGTTGACGTTTTCCAGGAGTTCCTTATCATCGATCTGGAGCATAAGCTTCCAGTCTACCTCCGGGAGTGTGGAGTAAAATACATCATATTTAACGCCGTCGTCCGTATATGAACTCTCACCGTTATTGTTTGCAAGCACTGCATTTCCCAGCGCAGCCAATGATGCATTGGGGTCTTCAAGAATGTTATCACCGTTTTCCGATTTTGATGTGTCCTTGTGATAGAGATACACACCGCTCGAAGTTGTGAGCATAGCCGAACCGGTATTTCCCATGGTGATATTTCCTACAGTCTCTTCTATAGTTCCGAGCTGTATATCAACCGTAACGCAGCCTATATAGACCTTGTTTTCATCAAAAATGGGTGCGGAGCATGTGGCCATGACCGTAGCGGATACCGGATCGTAATAAGGATCGGTGATCTGAGCCTCACCAAATCCAAGCTTTGTCGCATTAATATAGTACTCCTCCCCAAAATAGTCATAATCTTCATTACTGTAATCCATGGTAAGAACGATCTCGTTGCCGTCCCTGTAGTAATAAGGACCAAAATACTTTAGGGACGGATCATACTTGTATGGTTCAAACCATAGTCCTGACCCGGATATCATATCATTACTCTCAATGATGCGTGTAAGCATCAGTTCGTAAGTACTCTGATCGGCCGCAGTATAAGTTGACGATACGGCACTGGCAATATCAAGCGCAGTATAGCGGACGACATCAAGAGCTCCGTCCATTTCGTTAATAACCGATTCGAGCTTCCCGTCAGCAACGTCCTTAGCCTGTTCCGTAATGATCTTTCTGCTTTGCTGTAGGCTGAATAGAGCCATAAACATTAAAACCAGCGCAAACAGAGGCAAAAGTGTAACCAACATTTTTGTCTTTATGCTTCTCAAATATGTGCCCTCCTATTAAACAATAACCACGAGTTGTATTATGTATTATACTTTAGTGGAGGGTAAATTGTCTATATAATTATCCATATTTATATAGTTATTTTTGACAAAAGAACAGGCACAGATAATCTTATAGAATTTTCTGACGATTTACTGCCGTATCCTTTTTTATACTTGTTTTTCTTTTCTTTATCTGTGTTTTAAGCTATAATATTCCTACCTCAGAAAGGAGGATGACTATGCCGAATTTATCTATTGTTATACGGCCCGAAGTAAGCAATATTATAATCCTGGTATTCCTCATAATCTATTCATCCTACTGTCAACGGAAGCAGGGAAAAAGAAGCCTTACTTTTAACACTTTCGCATTTTGCTCTATCGGCCACAATCTTTTTGCCATTATTACCGAATATACCGTCAATTCCGAAACTGTCAACCCGATAGTCAACGACGCCTGTCACATCATATTTTTCGTTTTCTCGGTCGGTTTTACCTACACATTTTTCAGATATATTATGCTAAACATCCTGCCCAGGAGAAAAGCGCGGCCGATCCTTATAATATCGGGAGTCCTATTCGTACTTTGTGTAGTATCGATGTTCATCTTTCACATTTCTTACCTGCAGGGTAACGGTACGAAATACAGCGCCGGCACAGGCCCTACGATCTGCTTTGCCACGGGACTCATTATGTTTTTAATTTCGGATATAGTGATCATCATCAACCGAAAGAAGCTTGATGCTAATGTTCTGGTGACACTTCTTCCTTTGTCGATAATATGCATTATTCTTCTGATCGTTCAGATTCTGGTGCCGGAATTCTTGATAACGGGAAGCGTTTTAACCATCGGCAGCCTTGGTGTATTTTTCGCGATCGAAAATCCTGTCGTAAAGTTCGAAAACAGAGCAATGATCGATTTCAGCACGGGAGTGAAGAACAGAAACTGTTACGAGAGGGATCTTGAAAAGTATTCCGAAAAGCATAATGCCGGCGAGATTTCGGCAATCATTTGTGATATCAACAATTTAAAAGAGACTAACGATAATTATGGTCATCTGGAGGGGGATATTCTGATATGGCTCACAAGCAAAGAAATCCGGCGGTTGGCTACTCACGCTAAGGGAATTTACCGGTTTGGCGGAGACGAATTTATCCTACTATATAAAGATTGCAAAAAAGAGAATTTTGAATCCGATGCTTCGGCACTTCAAGAATGTCTTAGATCATACAACGACCGCAGGCTTCACAATCCGCTTTCCGTTGCTGTCGGATCTGCCTGGGTTAATCCGGATGAATCGATCCGCGAAGTGGTAATGCGCGCAGACATGAATATGTATCAGATCAAAAAAGAAATGAAGGGACAGGCCTGATACCTGTCCCTTTTATTATCAGTCCAATGATCCGAGATATTTTGGAACATCAGACTCCGCATATTTTACCGCTTCCTCCAGACTCATGCCATGGAAAAGGCCTGCCGCAAAATCACGGCCCGATTTTTTATCGTCCACAAACGCTCCTACCACCACTCCGGGCAATGAACTCTCGGGAGCATTGGGAGCATTCGGTCCGCCAAGATCGGTCCTGCACCAGCCGGGATCAGTGATATTGATCATAACATCAGTCCCGTCATAAACGTTTGCAAGATCCATGGTGACTTTGTCAAGAGCTGCTTTACTTGCCGAATATCCGGCCTGTTCCGGCTCCCGTCTTATTCCGCTCGTAGTATTGATGATCCTGCCAAATCCCTTTTCAGCCATCTTGGGTAGAAAGTGATAGCATATCATCATTGGTGCGATAGTGTTTATCAAAAAGCTCTGCTCATAATCCGACACAGGAGTCTTTAAGTAATCTGTTCTGTACGCAACCTGCACTCCGGCATTGTTAAACACGATATCAACCGGAGTCCCTTTCTTGTCGATCTCGTCCAGCATCTGCTTTACTTCGTCAGGTTTTGACAGTTCCGCGCCTACCGCGTATGCTTCGACTCCGAGAGCGGTTACCTCTTTTAATGTAGCCTCACAGTTTTCAGCTTTTCTGCCCTGTAATATAAGATTGCATCCCCTCTTTGCCATGAAAAGAGCAACCCCTTTGCCGATTCCTCTGGATGCACCTGTGATCAGTGCCCAGCGTCCTTTTACATCTACCATATTATCCTCCATTCCGTTTATAAATCTGTGTTTGCAGGTTAGCTTGATTGTACCTTTTTGTTATTCCGTTTTCTTCTTATTTTTTGACCGGTTAATGATCGTTTTTTGAGCAATCGTACTTTCCTTGATCGATTCGCTTTTTTCTCTTGAAATATCCCGGAATCTGCCCGAAAATGTAAATAAGATGATAATGATCGCTCGGAAGTGCTGGAAAGAAACTAAACACGAGGATTAAACAAAAAGTGGAAAGAATCACCCTTTTAAAATATTCAAATACCAATACTTATCTCGTGGAAGGAGATACGGGATCCGTACTGTTTGACACGGGATGGGCCGGGACTTTTCAGAATTTCTGCTCTGAACTGGGGCGTAACGGGAAGAAATTAAAGAACATCGAGTACATACTGATATCACATTTCCATCCTGACCACTACGGTATTGCGCAGGAGATCGCCGATAAAGGGCCGGTCATCCTTGCAGCCGATGTTCAAAAGGATTATTTGCACGCGTCGGATCCTGTTTTTGAAAAGGATAAAAAGATTAAGTTTTATCCAATCCGGGACGATAAGGTCAGGATAATACCACTTGAGGAAAGCCGAAAGGTACTGTCAGAAATCGGTATCTCCGGAGAATTGTTATACACTCCCGGGCATTCCGATGACAGCATCTCGTTGTGGCTTGATAAGGGGGATCTGGTTGTCGGTGATCTGAACCCTTTGTATGAACTGGAACTTCACAGGGGAACAGAAATAGAACAAAGCTGGAACAAGCTGATGGCACTTAATCCGAGGACAGTATATTACGGGCATGCAAAAACCGCAGTTTTAGGACAGCCCGACGATCAATATAGTTCGGATTACGCTTACCGGAAGGATATGGGTACAAAATCTGATAGTAACTCAGATTATTCAAAATGGTACAATCTTGTATCAGCTATTATGAAGTACATTGACAAGGGATGGACTCTGGACCGGATTGTGCGTAAAACCGGAGCTGACTTCGAATTTGTCGAAACTGTGACCAGAATGTATCTTACTCATACAAACGTCGGCGTTCAGGGAATCCTGGACAGGATAGAGATAAAGAATAAATAGCAAAGGATCAGGTACACTAAATTGGCTAAAGAAGAAAAAACAAATGTAATGAGAGTTCTCGATGGCAAAAAGATACCTTATACAAGCCATTCATATGAACCCGATGCCACTCTGACCGGCGAGGAGATTGCCGGCATTCTCGGCGAAGACCCGGACAAAGTGTTTAAAACACTGGTAACCCAGGGAAAATCCCACTCATATTACGTTTTTGTTGTTCCGGTCAAAGAAGAGCTTGACCTTAAGAAAGCAGCAAAAGCAGCCGGCGAAAAAGATGTTTCCATGATTAAGCAGAAAGAGCTGCTGCCCCTTACCGGGTATGTTCATGGCGGCTGTTCTCCCATCGGAATGAAAAAGCAGTTTAAAACCTTTATACACGAGACTGCCCCGAATTATGAAAAGATATTTGTCAGTGCAGGAAAGGTCGGGATGCAGATCGAGCTTTTACCCGATGACCTGATAAAGACGGTGGGATGCACTATAGCTGATATAGTTTGATACAGGATATTATAATACTTCGAAAGGAAAAGATATGGGTGAAACGATGGTAATGGGAGACTGAGCTTCTCGGAGGAAGCAGAAGAAAAAGCAACGGATTTAAACAAAATTCATCTTCAAATGTTAATTATGGTTGATGGACTCTTTATTCATTCGGCAGTAAAATAATGTTAAAATTAATTGCAAAGGTGGGATAAGTATGAGAAAACACTATATAGACAACATAAGATGGATTACGGTGGTAATCGTAGTTATTTATCATGTTTTTTACATGTACAATGTTGAAGGCGTGCTCGGAGGTGTTGGAAGGATCACGGATTTGGAGGTACAGTATTATGATATATTCCAGTACCTGGTTTATCCATGGTTTATGCCGATTCTTTTTCTTATTGCCGGAATAAGCTCAAAGATTTATCTGGACAGTCACACTGATAAGGAATTTGTAAGGACAAGAACCACAAAACTATTGGTGCCATCCACCATAGGTCTGTTCGTTTTCTGGTTCATTCAAGGATATATAAACATGCATATAGGGGAGGCGTTCTCTGATTTATCCGGAATGAATATACCAAAGCCCATTATCTATCTTATTATGGTGGCTTCGGGAATCGGTATCCTTTGGTTTGTTCATGTGCTTTGGATATTCAGTGTAATTCTGGTGCTTATTAAAAAGATAGAGAAAGGAAAGCTTTTAGAGATTGGTAAAAAGACTCCCTTATGGATGATTCCTCTTTTCTTTTTCCCTATCTGGGGAGCGGGACAGATACTTAACACTCCCATAATCTCTGTTTACAGATTCGGTTTTTACTTTGTTTTCTTTATACTTGGATACTTTGTCTTTTCACATGACGAAGTAATTGAAAAGCTTAAAAAATATACTGTTCCCGCAATAGTTTTGGGTGTACTTCTTTGTGTAAGCTTTTCCGTATATTTCTTTATAATAAAGGGAGGCTTAAATTACGCTGATGTTCCCGTTAACAGAGGACCGTGGTTTGCCGCATGTGCTTACTTTGGCTCACTGGCAATGCTTCTTGGAATGGCAAGGTTTGGTGATCATAACACAGGCTTTACCAGCTGGATGGCAAAGCATAGTTGGGGATTATATATGTTCCATTATCTCGGAATATCGTCGGTTGGATACTTTATTGCAAAGGCAGGGTTATTGCCTCCCCCGGCCTGCTACGTTTTAAGCCTGCTTGCAGGTTTCCTGTTTGGCTACGGCTTATATGCGATCATTTCAAGAATTCCGTTCTTTAGGTGGGCAATACTTGGAATAAAAAAGAAAAAGGAGAAGTAAATGTTTAAAGACAACCTTGTACAAATGCGTAAAGCACTTCAAATGACTCAGGAAGATATTGCGGAAAAGCTTGGTGTTACAAGGCAATCTGTTGCCAAGTGGGAGTCGGGAGAGACGGTTCCCGATCTTGATAAATGTAAGCTTTTGGCGGATACCTTTGGGGTATCTTTGGACGATCTGGCAAACTATGAGTCTGACGAAAACTTTGGCCTGGGGGTGCCACCTAAAGGAAAGCATTTATTCGGTCTTGTTACGGTGGGAGAAAAAGGACAGATTGTTATCCCTGCCAAAGCAAGAAAGATATTCGATATTTCCCAGGGGGACAGGCTGCTGGTGCTCGGAGACGAAGGCCAAGGCCTTGCCATAGTAAAAGCAGATAGTTTTCTTTCCCTGGCGGGAAAGGTTAAAAAGTTGAGCTATTAAAAAAGAGTCTCCCGGCGGGAGGCTCTTTCTATTAAAGAACTATATTGACAGATCAAATTAAAGACTGAACTTTCCGATTATATCGTTGAGCTCGGATACAGCGTTCTTACATTCGGTAACCTTATCGGAACTCTCGGATGTTTCTTCAACCATATCGGTGGTTCTTTCCGCTATGTCCATAACACCCTGTGAAGTGTCATTAACCGTGGAATCGATGCCGCTGATAGCACTTGCGATCTTCTCGATATCGGCATTGAGAGAAGCAATGCTTGTTCTGATCTCGCCCATGCTCTGGCCGAATGTGTCGGCATCCTCTCTGTACTGCTCGCTGACTTTGCCGAATTCCTGATAATCCGAGAGAACGTTCTCTTCCAGGAAAGAAGTGGTCTGAGTGAGACATTCTGACATCTGAACGACAGCATCATTAACCTCGGCTACGATGGATCCGATGTTCTTTACCGCTTCGGAAGTCTGAGTGGCAAGGTTACCGATCTCGGTAGCAACTACGGCAAATCCGCGGCCTGCTTCTCCGGCTCTTGCTGCCTCGATGGAAGCGTTGAGTGCGAGGAGACCTGTCTGAGATGATATAGCCATGATAGCATCTGCCAGTTCGTTGATCTTATCAACCGCATGAGAAGCGTTGATCGCTTCCTCGGACTTGGTCTTAACCGACTCGTACATATTCATGGTCTTCTTGCTTGCTGTCTCGGTGGAAGCAGCAAGATCCGTAGCACGGCTGATAACTTCTTTTGAAAGCTTTGTTCCGTCGTCTGCAAGAGCATCTATGCCCTGAGCACTTTCCTGAACGTTGGAAACATTCTTGGTGATAAGTGTTGTGGAAGCAGCAGTCTCTTCCATTCCGGCAGCAAGCTCCTGAGTAGTGGCGGAGTTGTTTTCACAGAGAGCACCGACCTTACCGATTGTGGTACTGAGCTGGTCAACGTTACTATCGATGCTGTCCCCGGCGGATGAGATCATGCCGACAACTTCACGCAGATTGTTTCTCGTTCTGCCGATCGCCCTGGCGATCATGCCGACCTCATCTTTCCTCTTTTCAAGTCTGTCGGAAGTATGATCGGATGAGAAGTCGTAGTTGGAAGTCTTTTCGATAACGGGAACCAGTTGTACCAGTCCTCTCATCATCATGATAGTAAACAGTGTTACAAGTATGATAGATATGATAATGCTGATAACGCCCGAGATGATAAGAACCAGTCTCATATGGTCAACACCGGCCATCATAACATCTCTGTCTGCTGTAACGATAACGATGTTTCCGGCAGTGGTAAATGCGTATCCGGCAACTTTATAAGCTCCCTTGTAAAGGTAAGAAGTGGAACCGTTTTCGACGGTCTTTCCCGCAGCAAGGTCGGCTACTATGCCTTTAACCGCTGCGTTCTCAACGGGCTGCCCGATCTTTTCGGGATTTGTGTGGTAGAGCATTGTTCCGTCGGGTGAAACCATATATGCGTATGAGCCTGCAACGCCCGACATCTCGATCTGACCGATAAGCTTATCGTAATCGATCTTGATCAGCTTGTCATAGTCGGCAGTTACAAGAACGATATCTCCGGTGTTAGTGAAAGAATAACCGGCGAGCTTTAAAGCTCCTTTGTACTCATATATTACATATCCGTCTTCGACAGTCTTTCCTGCTGCCAGATCTGCCACAATTCCTTTAACAGCAGCGTTCTCAACGGGCTGCCCGATCTTGTCGGGATTGGTGTGCCAGAGCATTGTTCCGTCGGCAGATACCATGTATGCGTAGGAGCCTTCGACACCGTCAATCTCGATATTTCCGAGAAGTGAATCGTAGTCGATCTTCATGAATTCGTTATAATCTGCTGTGACGATAACGATATCACCGGTGTTGGTAAATGCATATCCTGCAAGCTTCAAAGCTTCTTTGTATTCATAAAGCACGGAACCGTTTTCAACGGTTTTTCCTGCAGCGAGGTCTGCTACTATACCCTTAACAGCAGCGTTCTCAACGGGCTGTCCGATCTTGTCGGGATTGGTGTGCCAAAGCATTGTTCCCGTAGGTGAAACCATATATGCGTATGAACCTGCAACGCCTTTAATGGTGACATCTCCTAGAATCCTGTTAAGCTCCGCGGTTCCAAGCTCTCCGCCTGCGGAGGCGATATCTACGGCTTTTGCGACCTCTTCTGCGAGATTAAGAGCGTAAGCTTTGTAAACTGTCTCCCCGAATTCTCTGGAGAAATTCATGGAGATAGCCGCTTCCTCGGCGAGATTTTTAGCGTATCCGCCGTAGGCCTGTTCTCCGAACTCTGTCGCAAAGTCTACTCCGATGGCAGCCTCTTCGGCGAGGTTCTGAGCATAGTTGAGATAGGTTTCTTCGAGAGTCTTTGTTGCTCGATTTGTAGCCAGAAGAACAAGAACGGCTACGGTTACAAGAACGATCGCACTGATCAGCAATGTAATCTTGGTGCCCATTCTTGCGAAAAAAGGAATAGCGTTTTTGTTACTGTTTTCCCCGGTTGAAGGTGACTCAATGACTGATGTACCCATAATACATACTCTCCTTTTTGTTTGTTACCAATGTGTTCATTGGTATATTCAGAAAAATTTTATCATCTTTTGTATATAAAAGCTATATTTGGAGTAAATATTGGTTTACTTTTGTTGATTATCATGATAATTTCATATAGTAATCATGACTGAAGGATCAATACCAAAAAAATTAATACTGTTTGCACTACCTCTTTTTGCGGGACAGCTGCTGCAACAGTTATATAATGTTGTAGATTCGGTCGTTGTCGGAAATGTTCTCGGAAAAGATGCACTTGCCGCTGTAAGTACCACCGGAAGCCTGATATTTCTGTTGGTGGGATTTATAAACGGCCTTTTCATGGGCACGGGCGTTATAATCGGAAAAAGATACGGTGCAAAAAATGATGCCGGAGTAGCGATCGCCGTCCACACCGGTATTACTTTTGCGCTATTTATGGGTATAGCGCTCACTGTGGTGGGTTATTTCCTCACTCCCGTGATACTCGGGTGGATGGGGACTCCCGATGATGTCATGCCAAATTCGACCTTGTACTTCAAGATTTATTTCCTCGGCGGACTCGGTAACATCATGTACAGTGCATGCTGCGGAGTGTTCCAGGCTGTGGGTGATTCCAGACATCCGCTTTATTATCTGATAGTGAGCACCGCAGTAAATACTGTGCTTGATATTGCCTTTGTGAAGTTCTGCGGTTTCGGAATAGGGGGAGCGGCAGCAGCTACTGTCATAGCGCAGTTTGTAAGCGCAACGCTGGCATTTGTTAAGCTGACACGGGTCGAAGGACCTCATCGCATATATATAAAGAAGCTTTCCATAGATCCGCCTACTTTAAAGAAAGAATTGTCACTGGGATTCCCTACGGGAATTCAAAACAGCGTGATAGCGATAGGAAATGTTGTAGTCCAGTCGAATATCAATTCCTTCGGATCGGTAGCAATGGCCGGATGCGGAAGTTATTTCAAGCTGGAAGGATTCGTGTTTTTACCTATTACGTGTATGACAATGGCACTGACAACATTTGTCAGTCAGAATCTGGGAGCCGGTAATTATGAACGTGTAAAGAAGGGAACCAAGATAGGAAGTGCTATCAGCGTGGGATGTGCGGAACTGATAGGTGTGATAGTGTTTGCCTCTGCGCCGATCCTCCTTCGGATGTTCTCGCAGGAGCCGGAAGTGCTTGCGGTGGGTACCACCCAGGCAAGAACGGAAAGTCTGTTTTATTGCCTGCTCTCACTCAATCACTGCATAGCCGGAATCTTAAGAGGCGCCGGAAAGACAAGGATCCCGATGATAGTCATGCTCTCAAGCTGGTGCCTTCTCAGAATAACGTATATATCGATCATCGTCAGGGTCATTCCGGTTGTAAATGTGATTTTCTGGGCGTATCCTCTTACATGGACAGTCAGTGTTATAGCATTTTTGATCTACTACTTCAAAGCTGACTGGATCAGGCAGGGAAGCTATGAATGAAATTGAGAGAAAATAAGATTTGCCAGATAATACATTATTGCGCATTCATTTTCCTGCCATATGCGGAAACGCCTCTGCACACCGCAGATAAGGTATCCTTCGGTGATGATATCGTTTCCGACCCGGGTGATCATAACAGCCTCTACATGCTGCTTGTCGAGTGCCCTGAAAAGCAGTGGGCAAGAGTCTTTTATTTCATCAATTGAACTCAGCGTGTACAGGTCCTCTTTTATCAGATCGGAGATTCCGCTGACATCGATATTCATGCTTTCATCGGAAGCAGAGATCATGTGATCGTCCTTATCCACGTAGACAAGGTTTTTTATGAGCATACTGTCTGACAGAAACGAAAGCGCGGAATTAAGCTTTTCGTGAAGCGTGTTTCCTTCGTCAAAGAGCTTGCGGAGATTGACCATATCTGTGTAGATGTTGTGCTTCACAAGCTTCTTTATCTCTATATCCTTATGCTTTTCCTCGACATAAATGATAAAGCAGTTTCTCCCTTTGCTCTTTCCGAGATAAAGGGTTTTATCCATCAGATTAAAAAGATCCGTATAATTATCTGCATCAGCAGGGAAGGAAGCACATCCGATAGTGCCTGTGACTACAGCGCTTCCACCTTCGAGGGCTATACTTTTGCGAAGGATCGTTCCGTCATACATATCCGCAAAGAAACGGTGTTTATCCGAATAGCTCAGATTGTAAAGGTCTACTATAAGAAGCTCATCTCCGCCGAAGCGGCCCACAATGCCACGGTCTCCAAGGTAATCAACCAGAGATCCGGATACATTTTTAAGAACGGTATCGCCCGAGCTGTGGCCGAAAGTGTCGTTAATGAATTTGAAATTATCAAGGTCGATTATGGTAAAGGTAAAAGGCGTGCCTTTTGATATTAGTGAATGAACGAAATCAAGCGCATAGGCACGACAGATAACACCGGTAAGAGGATCAAGCACCTCATCCAGTCCGGTTTCATCAAGCAGGCTGTCAAAGTAAGGTATGTGACGGAGAGAATCTATATCATATAAGACCTGCAGGCCCTCCATCTTGCTATGACGGCGGAGAACATCGGTTATATCCACAAAGCTCCCAACCAGCCCCACGATCTCGTCTCCTTCGTAGAGAGGTCTTTTTGAAGCGATGATATCCCGCTCTTCCCCGCGGACCATGCATTTTCCGCGAACCTTATATGTTGATTCACCGGAAAGTACGCGCAGCTCGTCCTGCTTGTACGGTTCCGGATCGTTATGCCATCCCATATCCTCGTCGGTTTTTCCCAGAAGGATCTCGGCAGATTCAAATCCGTAAAAATCCAGAAAAGCCTGATTTACGCCAAGAAAACGGCGCTCCTTGTCCTTCCAGAACACGCAGTCCTGGGAGGTATTTATAATGTTGTCAAACAGTTCAACGGTCATTTTCATGATCAGATCACCCCATTGATACTAATATACCTTAATCTGAAAGTATATTCAATAAAAGCCACCCTAAGAATGTAAAATGGGGTATCAGATCCGTGGTATAACTGATGACGATTTATACTCTTTTAAGTGCAGCATCCACAAACCCGGTAAACAGGGGATGGGGCTTGTTGGGGCGGGACTTGAATTCGGGGTGGAACTGTACCCCGATCATAAACGGATGATCCGGAACCTCAACCGCTTCGATGAGAGTATCGTCGGGTGATTTTCCGCAAAGGATCAGACCGTTCTCGGTAAGGATCTTTCTGTAATCGTTGTTGAATTCATAGCGGTGGCGGTGGCGCTCGTCGGTGAATCTGCTGCCATAGCATTTTTCCATAAGCGTTCCTCCGGCGATATCGCAGGGATAGCTTCCGAGGCGGAGAGTGCCGCCTTTAGCGATATCTTCCGATTGACCCGGCATGAAATCTATAACTTTATGCTTACATAATTCATCAAATTCTCCGGAGTTGGCATCCGTGATGCCTGCGACATTTCTGGAATACTCGATGACGGCTATCTGCATTCCCAGACATATCCCGAAGTAGGGGACACCGGATTCGCGAGCGTATCTTGCCGCGGTGATCATCCCCTCAATACCGCGATCGCCAAAACCGCCCGGAACCAGAATGCCGTCAAGTTTACCCAGAACAGAGCCCCGGTTCTCGGCGGTGAGCTGTTCGGAATCGATCCACTCGATCTTTACCTTGGCGCCGAGGTGAAATCCGGCATGTAACAGGGCTTCGGCAACAGACAGATACGCATCATGAAGCTGCACATATTTGCCGACGATACCAATGCAGACTTCTTTTTTTGCTGACTCTATCAGCGACACCATCTTTTCCCATTCGGACAGGTCGGGTTCTTTTGTCTCAAGCCCGAGTTCCCGACAGACCACTTCGGAAAAATGAGCTTTTTCCAGCATCAGGGGTGCCTCATAGAGGCTGGGAAGAGTCCTGTTTTCAATAACACAGTCTTCCTTAACATTGCAGAACATGGATATCTTCTTGAAAATGGATTCCTCAAGCGGCTCATCACACCTGAGCACTATCACATTGGGATGGATACCCATTCCCTGAAGCTCTTTGACCGAATGCTGTGTAGGTTTTGATTTATGCTCATCCGATCCGTGCAGATAGGGTACCAGCGTAACATGAATAAAAAGGCTGTTTTCTCTCCCGACCTCGAGAGAGATCTGCCTTGCGGCTTCG
Organism: Lachnospiraceae bacterium UBA3632; assembly: GCA_002373975.1. Lineage (GTDB taxonomy): Bacteria > Bacillota > Clostridia > Lachnospirales > Lachnospiraceae > AC2028. The sequence continues at coordinate 39,869 of DFKZ01000030.1, forward strand.
ATGAAGGGCTGGGATTCGATATCTCCGATAGTTCCGCCTATTTCGGTGATCACCACATCTGCATCTGTTTTCTTTCCAACCTTATATACAAATTCTTTGATCTCGTTAGTAATATGCGGAATGACCTGTACGGTGGAACCGAGATACTCTCCGCGCCTTTCTTTGTTGAGCACGTTCCAGTACACTTTTCCGCTGGTGAGGTTTGAGTATTTATTGAGATTTTCGTCGATAAAACGTTCATAATGACCAAGATCGAGATCGGTTTCCGCACCATCATCCGTAACAAATACCTCACCGTGCTGGTAGGGACTCATTGTGCCGGGATCCACATTAATATACGGATCAAGCTTTTGAGCTGCGACTTTTAAGCCTCTTGCCTTAAGAAGACGGCCGAGGGACGCGGCAGTGATCCCTTTTCCGAGACCGGATACCACTCCGCCTGTGACAAACACGTATTTAACCGACATAACATTTCCTCCAGTATTCCAATATGCAAGCCAACAAATAAACCGATCGGTAAAACCCAAATTCTCAAAGTAAACACAAAAAAGGGGCGCCTTAACCATAGTTAAGACGCCTTTGCCTTTTGACGTTACAAGTATATTCCCGTATTTTTTGTTTGTCAACTTTTTTTCAGAGCGATGCTATTCTCCTGTAGCGATTTAAGGTTTTTGCTGTCAGTTATCGGGCTTCCCGGTTAGTATAATTGTCTGTACGTGACTTTGCAAACCGCGTCAGATGGCAATAAAACCCACAAAATATAGTTTAAATGTTGCAGTGAGATTTTTTTATAATTTCCTGTTGACAAATGCGGGACAGCCGTGTATACTCGTATACAATTCAAGGCAAAGGCGTCTTAACCAAAGGGTTAGGGCGCTTTTTCTTTGGGTATTAGGCGCATATTATAAGACTGAATAACAAAATGACGATGCAAAGGGGCATCAAGTGCACTGGTGACCCTGCCCATCGTCATTTTTCTTATCACAGAGCGATATGATTTATTATTCGGCCGGCTTAAAAGAAAGACTAAACACAATGCGCCGAGAGAGGAGTGAAGATTATGGAAGTATTAAGTATGATCGATGAAAAGGTTTTTGGCGTCTGGTTTTTGATAGGCGCCGCACTTGTTTTCTGGATGCAGGCGGGCTTTGCCATGTGCGAGGCCGGTTTTACAAGAGCCAAGAATACGGGAAATATCATCATGAAGAACCTGATGGATTTCTGTATCGGTACTGTAGTTTTTATCCTTATAGGCTTCGGGTTATTCCTTGGCGAGGATCTGGTGGGAATAATCGGTAAGCCGGGATTTGATATTTTTACAAATTATGCGGAATTTGACTGGTCCAATTTTGTGTTCAACCTGGTGTTCTGTGCTACCACAGCGACTATCGTTTCGGGATCAATGGCTGAGAGAACAAAGTTCCTTTCATACTGTGTATACTCCGCGGTTATTTCAGCAATAATCTATCCCGTCGAGGCACACTGGACCTGGGGCGGCGGCTGGCTTTCACAGTTGGGCTTTCACGATTTTGCAGGATCGAACTGCATCCATATGGTAGGAGGAATTTCCGCTCTAATCGGAGCTGCAATGCTGGGACCCCGTATCGGCAAATTTGTTAAGGATAAGAACGGAAAGGTCACAAAAGTAAATGCCATCCCGGGGCATAACCTCACGGCAGCAGCGCTGGGAGTATTTATTCTCTGGCTCGGCTGGTACGGATTCAACGGCGCTGCCTGTACTTCGATTCAGCAGCTGGGTTCGGTTTTTGTTACCACAACGATCGCTCCCGCGCTTGCTACTGTCACCTGTATGATCTTTACCTGGCTCAGATACGGTAAGCCGGATGTTTCAATGTGTCTTAACGCATCTCTTGCGGGACTTGTAGCAATAACCGCTCCCTGTGACGTGACGGATGCTCTGGGTGCGGTTGTGATCGGAGTGGTAGCGGGGCTTCTGGTATGCTTCGGTGTATGGCTGCTTGACTACAAGCTTCACATAGATGATCCCGTAGGTGCCGTAGCGGTGCATTGTCTCAATGGTATATGGGGAACCATAGCGGTAGGTCTTTTTGCCACAAACACTGCCCCAGGATACTCCATAGCAGACAGTGCCGGCAATGAACTTGTAGGTCTTTTCTACGGCGGTGGTTTAAAGCTTCTGGGAATTCAGCTTGTAGGCATGTGTTCAACAGCACTGTGGACGGCAGTGACCATTACTCTTACATTTGTGATCATCAAGCTGATCTTTGGCCTAAGGGTAAAGGAAGAGGAAGAGATCACCGGTCTCGATGCAACAGAGCACGGTCTTGCTTCCGCATATTCGGGATTCGCGATCATGGATGTATCCAACACACTTGAAATGAGCGTAAACGAGAACACAGATCTCGGAACATCGGATTATGCCGAAGCCACCAAAGCTCAGAGGGAAGCTGCAGTTCCGGTGCTTAACACTGTGGAGAAGCTTGATACCGGAATCCACAAAGTGGTTATCATAGCAAAGCTTGCAAGGTATGACGCTTTGCGCAAGGCAATGAACGATCTGGGAGTGACCGGAATGACTGTTACACAGGTAATGGGATGCGGTGTACAGAAGGGTGCCGGCGAATACTACAGAGGAGTAGAGACTGACGCAACACTTCTTCCCAAGGTAAAGGTTGAAGTTGTTGTAAGTAAGATTCCCGTAGAGTCGGTGATCGAAGCAGCAAAGAAGACACTCTACACCGGCCATATCGGAGACGGAAAAATATTTGTATACAGCGTAGATAAAGTTGTAAAGATTAGGACCGGAGAAGAAGATTATCGCGCTTTACAAGATGTTGAGTAATAAGCGCCGAATGCGGTGTACTAAAGCGCATTCGGATGGTAGATGAGAAAAGTGCTGAAGCGATGAGGGCTGCGTACTTTGCAGCCCTCATGGAAAGCGTAAAAGGAAGAAAAGGAAGAAACGGAGAAAAACAATGTGCGCCATATTAACTTATACAGGTGATGCCGATGAGCAGCTTGTAGCTCAGATGCTCGGAAGAATGAAGGACAGAGGTCCGGATATGGACCGTATTGTAAAGATAGATAACGGGAGAGGCATAATGGGATTTAACCGTCTTTCGATAATGGGACCCAGCCCCTCCGGTATGCAGCCCTTTATTCACAACCGGAATATGGTGGTATGTAACGGAGAATTATACGGATTTGAAGATCTGAAAAAATACCTGGAATCATTGGGAGAAAGATTTGAAAGCGGCAGCGATTGCGAGATCTTGCTTCCCCTCTATGAGAGACTGGGAACAGCGGTATTCGGGTTCCTTGATGCGGAATTTGCATGTGTGATATACGATGCCGGAAAAGACGACTTTGTAGCGGCGAGGGATCCTATAGGTATCCGCCCTTTATATTACGGATATGACGATAAAAAGCAGATAATCTTTGCCTCCGAGCCCAAGGCACTGACAGGGGTATGCAAAGAGATAAGGCCCTTCCCTCCCGGGCATTATTACGCTGAAGGTGAGTTTGTATGTTATAAGGATATGACAGAGGTGTCACGCGGAGCTGCGAACAGGGATCTCGAAAACAGAGACGGAGCCTGTGAGGACTCTCTTGAAGAGATTACGGACAAAATACATGACAAGCTGATCCGTGGAGTTGAAAAAAGATTATCAGCAGACGTTCCTGTAGGGTTTCTTCTTTCAGGCGGACTTGACTCTTCCCTTGTATGCGGGATCGCAGCCGCCGGGCTTAAGAAGCCGATTGAGACATTTGCGATAGGAATGGATATCGATGCCATTGATCTTAAATATGCAAGAAAGGTGGCGGACTATATCGGAAGCAATCATCACGAGGTCATCATATCAAAGCAGGATGTGCTTGATGCGCTGGACCCGGTTATCGAGGCTTTGGGGACTTTTGACATCACTACGATCAGAGCTTCCATCGGAATGTATCTTCTCTGCAAGTGGATAAGAGAAAACACTAAGGTGAGGGTTGTGCTTACCGGCGAGATCTCGGATGAGCTGTTCGGATATAAATACACGGATTTCGCACCCAATGCGCAAGCCTTTCAGGATGAAGCGGCAAAAAGGGTAAGGGAACTTCACATGTATGATGTGCTCCGGGCGGACAGATGCATCAGCGCAAACTCCCTTGAGGCGAGGGTACCGTTTGGGGATCTTGATTTCGTGAGCTACGTCATGAACATAGACCCGGAGAGAAAAGTAAACACGTATGGAATAGGGAAATACCTGTTAAGACATGCTTTTGAGAAGGATGAATTCATTCCGAGAGAGATACTCATGAGAGAGAAAGCAGCCTTTTCGGATGCAGTGGGACATTCACTCAGGGACGATCTGATAGAGCTGGCGGAAAGCATGTATACGGACAGAGAATATGAAACAGCCCGTATGCAGTATAAGCACGCCCGGCCTTTCACAAAGGAATCATTATTATATCGGGAGATATTTGAAAAGTATTATAAAGGACAGTCGGAGATGGTTGTAGATTTCTGGATGCCGAATAAAGAGTGGGAAGGGTGCAATGTGAACGATCCTTCAGCGAGGGTACTCAGCAACTACGGAGCATCGGGAGAATAACTATAAAAGAACAAAGATAATAACAGAATATCCTGGAATAATGAAAACAATCTGTTTGGGATAAATAAGGAGGAACAGGGTTATGGAAAACGGAAAACAGGTAACGGACATTTACGGACAGCTGGTTTTTAACGATAAGATTATGCGCGAACGTCTGCCCAAGGATGTCTATAAGGCAGTTCATAAGACAATAGAAAACGGCACACATCTTGAGCTTGATGTAGCAAATGCAGTAGCGGCAGCTATGAAGGAGTGGGCACTGGAACATGGAGCAACCCACTTTACACACTGGTTTCAACCGATGACCGGGTTAACCGCAGAAAAGCATGACAGCTTCCTGTCTCCAGAACCCGACGGAAGTGTCATAATGGAGTTTTCGGGAAAAGAGCTTGTAAAGGGTGAGCCGGATGCGTCGAGTTTCCCGTCCGGCGGGCTAAGGGCTACTTTTGAGGCGAGAGGATATACAGCATGGGATCCGTCTTCTCCTGCATTTATAAAAGACGGATCGTTATATATCCCCACTGCGTTCTGCTCGTACGGCGGTGAAGCACTCGACAAAAAGACGCCGCTTCTGCGCTCGATGGAAGCTCTGTCAAAAGAGGCTGTTAAAGTCCTTCATCTTCTCGGAAATACTGATGTTACCGGTGTAGCCACCACTATCGGTTCCGAGCAGGAATACTTCCTTATCGACAAGGAAATGTACATGCAGAGGAAGGATCTTCTGCTCTGCGGAAGAACTCTGATGGGAGCCCCCGCTCCGAAAGGACAGGAGATGGAAGATCACTACTTCGGTGTACTCAAGCCGAAGGTTTCGGAATTCATGCACGACCTTGATGAAGAGCTTTGGAAGCTGGGAGTTCCGGCAAAGACAAAACATAATGAGGTTGCACCTTCACAGCACGAGCTGGCACCGGTTTTTGAGACTGCGAATGTGGCGGTCGATCATAACCAGCTCACTATGGAAGTGATGAAGAAGGTTGCCGACAAACGGGGATTTGCCTGTCTTCTTCATGAGAAGCCTTTTGCAGGTGTTAACGGATCGGGTAAGCATAACAACTGGTCAATCCAGACTAACACCGGAATAAACCTTCTCGATCCCGGAAAGCATCCGGCAGAGAACATCAGATTCCTCGTATTCCTTATGGCGGTTATCTCAGCTGTTGATGAATACGCTGACATACTCAGAGTTTCCGTTGCTTCTGCAGGAAACGATCACCGTCTCGGAGCTAACGAAGCGCCGCCGGCTATCATATCCGTATTCGTAGGAGATGAGCTTGCGGGGGTTCTCAAATCAATAGAAGAAGGCAAAGAGTTTAACGGCGTCGGAAAAACACAGATGGAGATGGGTGCGGAAGTTCTTCCCCATATCATGAGAGATACCACCGACAGAAACCGCACATCACCCTTTGCATTCACCGGAAACAAGTTTGAATTCCGTATGCCCGGCTCGGCCATATCCGTTGCAAACGCAAATATCGTGCTCAACACCGCTGTTGCGGAAGCGCTCGAAAAGATTTACGAACAGCTTAAGGATGTACCATCCGAAAGGCTTGATGACGAGATACACGCACTCCTTAAGAAACTTCTTGACGAGCATAAGAGGGTTATCTTTAACGGAAACGGTTACACCGACGAGTGGATTGAAGAGGCTGAAAGGAGAGGTCTTGATAACCTGAAAAGCCTTCCTGCCGCAATGCCAAGATGGATCTCGGAAAAGAGTATTGATCTTTTCACGAAGCACAAAATATTTACTAAAGAAGAGATCTTCTCCCGGTACGAGATCCTTTTGGAGAATTATTCCAAGACGATCCATATAGAATCTCTCACACTTCAGGAGATGGTGAGAAAAGACTTTATGGAAGGGCTTATCAGCTATCAGAGCGCTGTTGCCGAGGAGGCGGGAAAGAAGAAGGGTCTCTTACCCGATTGTGTATGTGCTCTTGAGACACACATCACGCAAAAGCTGGACTGTCTCTCATCCAAGATATTAAAGTCTCTGGACAGGCTGGCCGAGGATACGGAATCTGCCGAGAAGAAGACGGATGCACTTGAGTGCGCACAGTTCTATCAGGAAACTGTGCTCGGAGATATGGAAGCGCTCCGTTCTTATGTCGATATGGCTGAAAGCATGATCCCTGAGAGCTATCTTCCATACCCGACATACGGAGAAATGCTTTTCGCATTAAGATAAGAAAATCAAACGACAAATAGGTTTTGTCGACGATTGTAAATCTGTTTGAGTTCACCTGCCCCCTTATCGGAGCAGGTGATTGAGGATATCACAAAAATGAACGCCACGAATTCAAAAAATCAAAACAAAAAAGTAAAGGGTCAAAGTTTTAATTATGATCTTGAGCATGATGCCTGCGGCATAGGTCTTATCGTAAATATTGACGGATCAAAGGATTACCGTGTGTTGGACGATGCATTAACGATAGTTGAAAAGCTTGAGCACCGCGCGGGAAAAGACGCAACCGGTCAGGTAGGAGACGGCGTGGGCATCCTTCTACAGATCTCCCATGAGTTTTTCAAAAAGAGCTGTAAAGAGTGCGGGATTGAGTTGCATGATCAGGGTGACTACGGAGTGGGAATGTTCTTTCTTCCGCAGGACAAGATCAAAAGAACCTTTGAAATGCGCATGCTGGAAGTCATAGTTGAAAAGGAGGGATTGAATTTTCTTGGATGGAGAGAGGTTCCCGTAAAGAAAGATATTCTCGGTAAAGCGGCCATTGACTGCATGCCGTATATTGCACAGTGTTTTGTGGAGAGGCCGGATGATCTTGAGAGGGGTTATGAATTTGACAGGCGTCTTTATGTGATAAGACGCGAGTTTGAACAAAGCTCGGAAGATACATATATCTGCTCGTTTTCTTCAAGGACCATCGTATACAAAGGTATGTTTCTTGTGGGACAGCTCAGGGCATTCTACGACGATCTGCGCAGCAAGGAATACAAAACAGCTATCGCGCTGGTACATTCAAGGTTTTCGACCAACACTACTCCCTCATGGAATCGCGCCCATCCCTACAGGATGATCGCCCACAACGGAGAGATCAACACAATAAGAGGAAATGCAGACCGTATGCTGGCACGTCAGGAGACTATGACACCTTCCTTCGACGAAAAGGACGCCGATAAGATATTTCCTGTTATATCCAACTCGGGATCGGATTCGGCCATGCTGGATAACACCTTGGAATTTCTTTATATGAACGGAATCGATCTTCCCCTTGCCATGATGATCACCATTCCGGAACCCTGGAAGCATAATTATTTTATGAAACAGGAGAAGAAGGATTTTTATCATTATTATGCCACTATGATGGAGCCGTGGGACGGACCGGCTGCCATACTTTTCACAGACGGTGAAGTGGTGGGGGCCACTCTCGACAGAAATGGCCTAAGGCCATCCAGATATTATGTAACGGACGATGGCAGACTGATCCTGAGCTCGGAAGTGGGAGTGCTTGATATCCCTGCAGAGCATATCGTAAAAAAATCGCGCCTGTCACCCGGAAGGATCCTGCTGGTGGACACAAATCAGAAGAGGATCATTTCGGATGAGGAGTGTAAGGAAAAGTATGCCACAGCCAAGCCTTACGGAGAGTGGCTCGATCAGAGCCTTCTGCATCTTAAGAATCTTGGAATACCTAATCATAAAGTACCGCAGCATTTTCAGGAGCTGAGGGACAGGCTTTATAAGGTGTTTGGTTATACCTATGAGGATGTAAAGGAACAGATCCTTCCGATGGCGGAAAACGGCATCGAACCGACAGCATCAATGGGACATGATGTTCCCCTTGCAGTCCTCTCAAATATGCATCCGCCGCTTTTCCACTACTTTAAGCAGCAGTTTGCTCAGGTTACAAATCCTCCAATTGATTCTCTCAGGGAAAAAGTCGTAACTGACACGACTGTCTATATTGGGTCGGACGGAGATCTGCTGGTGGAGAAAAGCGGTAACTGCCGTGTGCTTGAAATAGAACACCCGATTCTTACCGGTGTTGATCTGATGAAGATAAAGTCGCTTGACAGACCGGGATTTGGGTCGGAGGTCGTATCACTTTTATACTACAAGAACACTTCCCTGGAAAAAGCACTGGACCAGCTAAATGTGGCGGTTGACAGGGCTGTGCTTCTCGGGAAGAACATAATAATCCTGTCGGACAGAGGAGTGGATGAGAATCATGTTCCGATCCCCTCACTTCTGGCAGTATCATCGCTGGAACAGCATCTTGTCCGTACCAGAAAAAGGACAGCTGTGTCAATTATTCTGGAGAGCGGCGAGGTGAGGGATGTTCATCAGACAGCGGCACTGATGGGCTACGGTGTGAGAGCGCTTCATCCCTATCTGGCACACGAGTGTATCGGAGAGCTGATAGACAGCGGACTTTTGGACAAGGATTACACAACGGCAGTGGATGATTACAACCGCGCACTCCTTGGCGGAGTGGTCAAGATCGCGGCCAAAATGGGAATCTCGACTCTTCAGTCGTACCAGTCGGCCAGGATCTTTGAGGCGGTAGGTCTTTCAAAAGAACTGATAGATAAATACTTCACGGGAACGGTCTGTCATGTCGGAGGAATAGGGCTGAAGGAGCTGCAGGAAGATGTGGCATACAGACATGACAAAGCCTTCGATCCGCTGGGACTTCCGGTTGATGAAAGGCTTGACAGTGTGGGATTTCACGGCTTGAGAAGCGGCGGAGATAAAGAGGATCATCTGTACAGTCCGGAGATAATCGTTACTCTTCAGCAGTCTGTAAGGACGGGAGATTATGAGAAGTTCCGAAGCTATACAGACATGGTAGATGACGAAAAGCATCCCCATACTCTCAGAAGTCTGTTTGATATTATTCCCGCAGGAGAACCTGTTCCGATCGAGGAGGTTGAGCCGGTTGAATCTATCGTAAAGCGCTTTCAGACAGGAGCCATGTCCTATGGTTCTCTTTCACAGGAAGCACATGAAACCCTTGCAACCGCTATGAACCGGCTGGGCGGAAGGTCAAACACCGGAGAGGGTGGAGAGATGCGTGACCGATTCGGAACGGAGAAGAACAGCGCGGTTAAGCAGGTGGCATCAGGCCGGTTCGGCGTGACAAGCGAGTATCTCGGAAGCGCTAAAGAGATCCAGATCAAGATGGCGCAGGGTGCAAAGCCCGGAGAGGGAGGCCATCTCCCCGGAAGAAAGGTTTACCCATGGGTAGCGGAGACCCGTTTTTCAACTCCGGGAGTATCTCTGATCTCACCTCCGCCACACCATGACATTTATTCGATAGAAGATCTGGCACAACTTATATATGATCTTAAAAATGCGAACAGAGGGGCTCGAATATCAGTAAAACTGGTGTCTGAAGCCGGTGTTGGAACAATCGCATCGGGCGTAGCAAAAGCCGGGGCAGATGTCATTTTGATCTCCGGATATGATGGAGGAACCGGAGCGGCTCCAATTTCATCCATACACCATGCGGGATTGCCATGGGAAGTAGGACTTGCCGAGGCACATGCAAGTCTTGTAGAGAACGGACTTAGGGAAAATGTGGTGCTGGAGACGGACGGAAAGCTTATGAGCGGTAAGGACGTGGCAATGGCAGCACTTCTGGGAGCAGAGGAATTCGGATTTGCAACAGCACCTCTTGTATGTATGGGGTGCATGATGATGCGTGTATGTTCAAAGGATACATGTCCTGCCGGGATCGCAACCCAGAGTGAAGAGCTCCGAAAGCGCTTTGCCGGAAAACCTGAGCATGTTATGAATTTCATGCTTTTTATCGCCAGACAGCTCCGGGAGATAATGGCACAGCTCGGCTTCAGAAGCCTGGATGAGATGATAGGAAGGAGCGACCTTCTCAGAAAGAAAGAAGCTCACGCATCCGAGAGAGCGGGTGTGATTGATATATCTTATATCCTTCAGGGAAACAAGAGGATATCAGGTGAATCAAAACCTGTTCATTATATGGGTTCAAAGAAGGATCCTCTGGGACTTGAAAAGTCAAAGGATGTTACTGTACTTCTTCCGGCCCTGAAGGAGTTGTTTGAAGGGAAGGTAAAGGATAAAAAGATACAGGACATAAAAAAGACATCGGTGTCGGTAAAAGTCACGAGTACAGACAGAGCATTCGGTACTATTCTTGGAAGTGAAGTGACTAAAAAGTTCGGGAACGCCCTTCCCGAAGATACTGTCACGATCAACGCTGAAGGAGGCGGAGGACAGTCATTCGGCGCTTTTCTTCCAAAAGGTGTGACCATAAGGCTTTCGGGGGATGCCAACGATGGCTTTGGAAAAGGCCTGTCAGGCGGAAAACTGATTGTAACCCCGCCCGCAGCGTCCACATTTGTTGCATCGGACAGTGTGATCGTCGGAAATGTGGCCCTGTATGGAGCTACATCGGGAAAAGCTTATTTCAGTGGAGTAGCGGGAGAAAGATTCTGTGTAAGGAATTCAGGAGCCGTAGCAGTGGCTGAAGGATGCGGTGATCACGGTCTTGAGTATATGACGGGAGGAAGAGCGGTGATCCTGGGTATGACCGGCAAGAACTTCGCTGCAGGAATGAGCGGAGGGATTGCTTACGTACTCGACAGAGAGCACACACTTTACTTGCGGACAAACAAGGATATGGTTTCGCTTACTGAGGTGTCGGAAAAGTACGATATCCTGGAGCTGGAAGATATCCTTAAGGACTATGTAAAAGAGACTGCATCGGAACTGGGTAAAGAGATACTAGGACACTTTGAAGAGTATCTGCCGGATTTCAAGAAAGTGGTCCCCAATGATTATCAAAAGATGCAGACGCTCATAGGACGGTTTGAAGAACAGGGAATACCGCATGAGAAGGCTGTTCTCGAGGCTTTTGAGGAGATGAGCAAAAATGGGTAAGTTAACCGGATTTATAGAAGTAGACAGAAAGGAATGTCCAAAGGTCACTCCGGAAAAGAGGATAGAGAGCTTTGAGGAGTTTTATACCTCCCTGTCCCCGGAGGAGAGGCGACGCCAGGCCTCGAAGTGCATGAACTGCGGAGTCCCTTTTTGCCAGTCGGCGATGAAGCTGTCGGGCATGGTGGTGGGGTGCCCGCTTCACAACCTTATCCCGGAGTGGAATGACGAACTCTACAAGGGGCACGAGAAGCATGCTTTCGAGAGGCTTCTTAAGACAAACAATTTCCCGGAATTTACAGGAAGAGTGTGCCCGGCCCTGTGTGAAAAAGCCTGCATGTGCGGCCAGTGGGGCGAAGCGGTAACGGTTCATGACAACGAAAAGTATATTATAGAAAACGCATATGAGAAGGGATTCATGAAGCCGAATCCGCCCAGGAAAAGAAGTGGAAAAAGAGTTGCCGTAATCGGAAGCGGACCTTCCGGACTGGCAACCGCCGATCAGTTAAACCACAGAGGACACAGTGTTACCGTATTTGAACGGGAGGATCGGATAGGCGGTCTTCTCATGTACGGCATCCCCAATATGAAACTTGACAAATCTGTCATATCAAGGCGCCAAAAAATCATGGAGGTGGAAGGAGTAGAGTTTCGGACAGGATGCGATGTGGGGTCAAAGGAATTTCCCGTAAAGGATATTCTGAAAGAATATGACGCAGTCGTGCTGTGCTGCGGCGCTAAGAAAGCAAGAGAGCTGGCAGTTGCCAAAGCAGAAACAAAAGAAGAAACATCCTCAGGTCTGGTTACAGGCGCTTATTATGCTGTGGATTATCTCACCCGAATTACGAAACAGGTTTTGGAGAGCGGTATTAAGGATGCGGGTCACCTTAACGAACCTGTAGTTTTCCCCGACTTGCCCAAAACTCCCTGTGCAAAAGGGAAGAACGTGGTCGTGGTAGGCGGCGGGGATACCGGCAATGACTGCATCGGAACGGTGATCCGGCAAGGCTGTAAAACGGTGACCGCGTTGGAAATGATGCCCAAACCTCCCATAACAAGAGCGGAAAGCAACCCCTGGCCGGAGTGGCCAAAGGTGCTGAAGACCGATTACGGACATGAGGAAGCGATCACTAAATTCGGAGAAGATCCCAGAGTATTTGAGACTACAGTAAAAAGAGTGATAACCGACAAGAAGGGTACACTTAAGGCTATCGAAACTGTCAGGCTTTCCTGGGCTAACGGAAAGCCTGAGGAGGTACCCGGCTCGGAGAAGGAGCTTCCCTGCGAAATGCTTCTTATCGCGGCAGGATTTGTCGGATGCGAAAGTTATACAGCAGAGAGTTTTGGAGTTAAACTCACTAACAGGGGCGTGGTAGAAACCTCCGAAGGAGCTTATGCCACAAGTGTTCCCGGAGTATTTACCGCAGGAGATATGCACAGAGGGCAGTCACTTGTTGTGTGGGCGATAGCGGAGGGACGGGCCTGCGCCAGGGAAGTGGATAAGTATCTTATCGGGTATTAACATTGAGGTGTTTGATGGAAGAAATAAAAGAAGAATGCGGCGTTTTCGGAATATGGTCCCCTGACAAAAGAGCGCTTCCTTACACAGTGGCGGTGGGTCTTACCGCTCTGCAGCACAGAGGTCAGGAAGCTGCGGGAATGGCTATAAACGAAGACCGGAATATCAGGTATCACAAAGCACCGGGACTTGTCAGTGAAGTATTCCCTTCACCGCAGCTGGAGGCTCTGGGGTGTGGACAGATAGCAGTGGGGCATGTCAGGTATGCAACCACGGGTGGCGGCAGTGCACTGAACGCCCAGCCCATGGTGGTCCGCCATGTGAAGGGTCAGCTTGCGCTCTGCCACAACGGCAATCTGACCAACAGTGTTGAGCTCAGAAGAGAGCTTGAGCTTAAGGGATGCATTTTCCAGACAACAAGTGACACGGAAGTCATATCTTATATCATTACACAAAAAAGGCTCCTTAATCCTTCAATAGAAACTGCTCTTGAGGCGGCGATGAAAGAGATAAAGGGAGCCTATTCCCTTGTTTTGACCTCACCTACGAAGCTCATGGCATGCAGGGATCCTCTGGGTATGAGGCCGCTTGTAATGGGAAGGACGCCTGACGGATGCGTAGTTTTTGCCTCGGAGAGCTGTGCGCTTGACGCTGTGGGAGCGGTGCCGGAAAGGGACTTAAAGCCCGGAGAGATAGTGGTGTGCGACACCGGCGGAGTAAGGAGTATAGAGACCTATTGTGATAAAACTAAGCCGAAACTCTGCGTGTTTGAGTATATTTATTTTTCGAGGCCGGATTCGGTGATAGAAGGAGTGTGTGTGCATGATGCGCGTACACGGGCAGGGCACTTCCTGGCAAAGAATCATCCCGCAGATGCCGATATTGTGATCGGAGTACCGGATTCGGGGCTCGATGCTGCGCTCGGATATGCGGAAGAGTCCGGAATCCCTTATGGAATAGGACTCATAAAGAACAAATACATAGGACGCACTTTTATTGCCCCGGATCAAAATCTGCGGGAAAATCTGGTCCGTCTGAAAATGGGAGCAGTGCCATCCACGATTAAGGGTAAGAGGGTTGTACTGGTGGATGATTCCATTGTGAGAGGAACAACATCGGAGAGAATTGTAAGGATGATCAGAGATGCGGGTGCGAAAGAAGTCCATATGCGTATATCTTCGCCGCCGTTTCTCAATCCCTGTTATTACGGAACCGATGTTGATTCCCGCGAGAATCTCATAGCGGTTCATCATTCAAATGATGAGATCTGCAAAATGATCGGAGCGGATTCGCTTGGATTTTTATCTGTCGAGGATGCGAGAAAGCTGGCGGGATCAGATCCCGATCACTTCTGCGCCGCCTGCTTCGACGGGAAATATCCGGTGTGAGAGATAAAATGAAAAGATATTGTTAAAAATCAAAGAATCTTTCCAGTGCCGACAGGATCCTTTCGGAATCATTCTTTGTAAGGTATGCTTTTGAATCAAAAATAAGAAAATCCCGATCGGGAGAACTTTGAATCGTTATCGGTTTCATTATGCCGCGCAGGTATACCTGAGCGATATGGTTTGCGCAAATGCGACAGTCGTAGAGGTCCTTCAGAACCTCAGCTCCGGAGATATCCGGCAGGTCTTTAAGCTGCAGCTTTTCACGGATATAGAGATGTAATATCCGCGCTGCATCGGAGCGTTTTATATTATTGTCCGCTCCCGAAATATCCTGAGCCTCGAGCCATCCTTCGCTGTATGCGATGCTTGGGATGTCGCCCGGGGCTCTGTTTTTATCGGTTATTCCGTATAGCGTTGTCACAAATTCAGATACAGAAATGTATTCTGTATTATTTGGGTCATGCATATTATTGTAATGAATCATTCCTCATGCTTTTTGCATTTCTGCCATGCTTTAGGCAGAGCATAACATCATAGACAGGGTGTAATCCTGCAGGTAAAGCTGCCATGTTCGCGGATTTCGGGGGCGGACAGCTTTTTTTCGGTCTGGTTCCACTTGTTCCCTGAGAGAAGATCTTTAACCGCATAACTTCCGGCTCCGATAAAGGCATCGCGGTCTTTCATTTTCCCGCCTATCATCGACACGATCCTGTCAAAAGGTATTTCCGCCTTCTCTGTCCGGATCTGTCCGCTCAGATTTATAAAAGAGACGGCCAGACTTCCGTCTGCAAGGGGCTTTGCCAGGATATCAAGCCTGTTATCGTTTCTGATGTACTCTTTGTCGGGCTCGGCTGATCCGGTGCTGGTCCATACTCTCTTGGCCTGTACGCCCAAGGGATCCTGGCTCAGAGCGATAATATCTTCATTTGCGATGATCCTGTATATCTCGTCACCCTTCTGAACTCTTCTGAGGTCAAGCCCAAGCATAAGAGGAGAATTCATCATGCACCACATGGTAAAATGCGTCTCACACATGGTCATGTCAAGGCCATCCATACCGATCATCAGCATATCGGGATCGTTCCAGCCTTTATCAAGTCCCGAATATTCGTCCATTATCACTGCCTTGTTGTACTGAGCGCATACACCGGTGGTATAATCGCTCTCCCACGCGCCGTGACCGGGATTACCGTCGGAACCGACCTGGAAGGTGATGTCGTTAAGGATCCTCCAGGAATCGCCCACCTTGTATCCCCAATTCTGAGGCTGAGTCTTTCCCCATTCACATATCGAAAGGATCACATCATGAGAGGAATCCGCTTCATTAAAGCCTCTAAGAAGCTCTGCATACGAGATGAGGGTGTTTTCCTGACGGCGATGGTTCATCAGGCGGATGGTGTTTTCTCCCGGAAAGAGTGAGATCTTAATGGGAGAAGAAAAAACAAAGCTTTCTTTATCCGGTGTTTCCGGAAGCTCTTCATCAAAGAAAAGAATTGAGTTTTCGCCCTCAAAGGCCACTACCTGCAGCCATGACCCGGTTCCGGGCTCCCTGCCGGCGGCATATTCGACCACAAGTAAAGCGTCCTCTTTTTCTTTTACAAGATCGCCGGGATCAAAGGTAAATACCAGCTCTCCGCTCATATCTCCCACCGGAGAGTTGTCCGGTCCGGTTCCGTCAAAGGTTCCTATGTCTGTGGCGTATTTGAATGTACCGTCTTCCGATTCCGCAAACCGTGCACCGCAGCCTGTAAGCCTTCCCTCCTCAGCCCGAATGGTGAATTCTTTTCCCGCAACGGAAATCCTGACAGACTTTATGTTGGGTGCGTAAACAAATCTTGCATTTTCCGGATTTGAAAAGGTGGCGTTGTCAAACATGTAATAGCAGTTATCCACCTTGATAAAATCCACACTCCAGTCAAGGTAAGTACGGGCATCGTCTGTTTCATGACCGTATGTTCCCACGGCAGCACCTGCACAGAGGTTTGTTCCGATGTCATTGTACATTCCGAACTTCAGCCCTTTTGCATGGATGTAATCCGCAAGTGCTCTGAATCCGGAGGGGAATTTGACCGGTTCGTTGGAAAGAAAGCCTCCTTCGCGTTCCGGCTTATAGCAACCGTCATCGAGTACAACATATTTATATCCCAGCTTATCCAGTCCGAGCTCGATGATCTTATCTGCCATTGTCCTGGTCAGAGCCTCGGTGTTCTCACTGCCGAAGGCATTCCAGCTGTTCCATCCCATTGCGGGAAGGTGGTTTTTTTTCTTATTATAGAGAACGCTTCCGTTTTTGAATAAATCAAAACGGAAGCTGTCATTTTTGATAGGTGCGGGCGTATAGTTGTCCATTACAGAATCCTCCGGATATTATCAGGATATCAGTCCCATTTCCCGGTGAGCGCGTTCTTTTTCTTTATACATCGATTCATCCGCTATACGTATATAGGTGTCGATATCACTGTTGTCATCGGGATTGATAACGCAATATCCCACGCTTGCCGAAAGATTAAAGACCGCTTTAAGCTTGGTGGTTATCTTCTTGAGAGAAGTGTTGAATGCTTTTCTGTAATCCTCGATGGTCTTTCCTTCCTCATAGGAGCCGACGGCAATAAATTCATCTCCGCCGTATCTGCCAAACATCCACTTATCCGAAAGGGACTCTCTCATGGCGCTGGCGGTAGCCTTTATGGCAAGATCTCCGTTTAAGTGACCGTATTCATCATTTATCAGCTTCATGCAGTTTATGTCAAAGAAAAGGAGCATAGTGCGTCTGCCGGCTTCTTTCTCCGTCTGAATGAAGGCGTACAGGACATTGTCACATCCCATACGGTTGTACATATCAGTAAGGAAATCAGTCATATAGATCTGATTAAGCTTGGCATTGGTGCGCTTTAAGAATATGTTATGCCTGATATTGATGAAAAGCGTGTCAAGGTTATTGATCCACCGCTTAAACTGCAGGGTGGAAAGGATCTCGGGGGTGTTCTTTACAGCCAGATAACCGATAAGGTGAGCCCTGTTAACAAGGGCGGCGAATACAAAGATATCCGATCTGTCCGGATCCGGTTCGTATCCCGGATAGAACTCGTTGGAGTCATATGTACGCTGAGGAATGGATTCACTGTTCCTGCGCTCGTACATAATATCCATTTCACCTTTAAAATCTCTGACTTTTGAAATGTATTCCTCATCCTCGGCTTCGAAGAGAAGAGGACTGGTGCAGATGCAGTAATCTTTGCCGAAGAAATCCTCATGTCCCCAGCGGTCCTTGGCATATTGGAAGAATCCTTCTTTGTCTTCCACGAGGGACATTTCGATATGGACTCTCTGGAAGAAGAAGCCGATCATGTCCGTATTGGTGGAATCGGAATAAATATTTCGGACTCTTTCAAGGCGCACCTCCACCGCCTCCGGATTGGGAGTGCATCCGCAGCTTTCCGAAGGGATGAACTTGGAGGGATATATGGTTTTGGAGCTGCTGTCATGCTTTTCGATCTGACGGAGAGCCTCCTCATACAGGTATTCACCCATATGATCCCACTGTCTGGATACCGTGGCTACAAGGGGATATGAAGTCTGAGCCTCATGGACATTGTCAAATCCTGTAACTATCACATCTCCGGGAACATCTATACCATGTTGATGAAGATGGCTTATGACACCGAGAGCCATCAGGTCGTTGGCGCACACAAAGGCATCCGGAAGGGGCTTTTTCTCCTCCAGCCAAGCGTTGATCGCCTTCCCGGCATTGTAAAAACCGAAATCTCCCGCCAAAACATCATACAACTCAAGGCCGGATTCGGCCAAAGCATGCTCAAGGGCTTTACGTCTCTCCGCGCACTCCACATTTCCGGCATTACCGCGCACATAGATAACTTTTTTTACGTTATGTTCCTCGATAAGGTGTCTGGCCAGGTCATAGATCCCCTGATAGTTGCTGGTACCGACAAGAGCCATTCCGGGAAGCTTTACCTCGGATGAGATAAAGGGAATGTGTGCATTTTTAACAAGGGATTTGATCTTCTTTATTTCGTTCTCGGAATTAAATGTGTTGGCCAGAACTATCGCGGCATCGAACTGCGACAGATCGGCAAGATCAAATACTTTTAGCTGGTTCTCCTTAACGACATCCTCTTCATGAGGAAGGATAAAGGAGGTGTAAATGAATATATCGGTATTGTCCCGGGCGGCTCTTTTTTTGAGACTGTCAATAACAAGGCCAAGGTACTCGGCACTCCAGCCGTTTGCAAAAACCGCCATCTTTAGTTTTTTGTCTTTTCCCACAGAATCTCTCATACCCTGATTAAATCCCGAAAAATGCGATCAGATCATCCTTTGATTTTAATCCGACGGAAGTATTTGCGATCTCTCCGTTCTTGAAAAGGATAACGGTAGGGATGCTCTGGATATTATATTTAGCCGCAATTTCCATTTCGGCATCCACATTGAGCTTACATACCTTCACGGAATCGGCCTTTTCATCTGCGATCTGAGCGATAATGGGTCCCAGCTTTTTACAGGGTCCGCACCATTCGGCCCAGAAATCAACGATAACGGGCTTGTCTGAATTAAGTACTTCTGTTTCAAAATTGTCTTTGTTTAAAATGATCTCTGCCATAATTTACCTCTTTTCTGAATGTGTAGTAACGATTGATGAGTAGCGTGCGAAAGATTTCGCGTATTACAGGCTGCTGATATAATGAGCAGCGTTTGACAGGGCGTTGGCACCGTCCGAAACGGCTGTAACTACCTGACGCAGGGTTTTGGTCCTGACATCGCCTGCGGCAAAGAATCCCGGAGCGTTCGTCCTGCCGGATTCGTCTGCGATGATATAACCCGCCGGGTCAAGATCAACAATACCTTCGACGTATCTGGTAACCGGAACCGAGCCTGCTGCGATGAAGATTCCGTTAATATCAAGAGTTCTGCCGTCCACAAGCTTAACCGCGTTCACACTGCCGTCGCCAAGTATCTCGGCTACCTGTGAATTGAGCACCAGCTCGATATTTTCCTTTTCTTTTACTTTTTTAACAGTTATCTCTGCAGCCCTGAAAGCGTCTCTTCTGTGTATCAGATAAACCTTTTCGCAGAGCCCTGCGAGATAAAGAGCGTCATCGAGTGCGGTATCGCCGCCTCCGACAACAGCGGTGGTCTTTCCTCTGTAGAATGCACCGTCACAGGTTGCGCAGTAGGAAACACCCTTTGCGGAGAATTCTTCTTCTCCGGGGACTCCCAAATGCCTGTGAACAGCGCCGGCCGCATAGATAACGGCTTTTGATTCGTAAGTCTCACCCTTTGCGGTGGTGACTGTCCAGTGTTTGTCCGCTGTATCCTGTTTGATCTCGGTGACTGTAGCTTCAACGAAGTTTACTCCGAAATCCGATGCGTGCGTGCGGAATGTTTCTCCCATACTGTAGCCGTCAAGGCCGGGGAGGCCAAGATAATTGTCGACTTTGCTGCTTAGAGCAATCTGTCCGGTTCCTTCAAATTCTTTTTCGATCACGATAAGATCAAGATTGGCACGTATACCGTACACTGCTGCGGATAATCCCGCCGGTCCGCTGCCGATGATAATAAGATCTAGCATAATGCCTCCTATCTTTCTAAACAAGTAAAACAGCCTTTGGGTTCCTGACTCACCGGATTGCCGGCAGAGTCGTATATTACCTTAATTATACAATCAAACCCGAGAGAGTGCTACTACCCTTTATGAAAAACATCGAAAAAAGAAATGTGACCGGAACTGAGGTCATGACAGTTCCGATCACTGTAAGAGGCGGGATGTTTGCAGAGTCCGCCAGACTCTTCGGGTTCCTTTATATGAGAAGGAAATGATCCCTTAATGAGTTTAATCCAGAAGAGATAATACTGCATCTTTGTAGGTGCCGTAAGCATCGGAGGGGGCACCTACATATATATATTTAACTATCCCGTGTTGGATTATTACGGTGTAGGGTACGTAATCGGTAGGATAATAATCGCTGACCGTATAATCAGTATCATATCCGATGTTAAAATTGTACCCGTTATCGCTTACAAAATTGTCAACGGTGCCGGTGTCTTCTCCCAGGTTTACGCATACTACCGTAAAGTTTTCGATGCCTTCCGAGGCAAGTTCCGCTATCTCGGGCATCTCACCCACGCAGGGAGGGCACCATGTGGCCCAGAAATTCACCATCACCACACCGTAGTCATAATCCGAAAGTGTGAACGTGCCGCCGTTTGTAAGGCTGACGGTAAAGTCGGGGGCGATGCTTCCCTCCGAGAGTTCGGTTGGATTACCGTATCCCGTGTTGGCATTCGGCCTGTCGGAGGGATCGAAGGTAAGCTCGTAATCCTTAGGTGCATCACCGGGAGTATTATCGGCAGACTCCGTCGACGAGGGTTCGCTGCCGCCTATGGTTATATCGGGGCCCGCTACATCCGTGGTTTCCGACGTGGTCGTGGTAGATTCCCCGGCGGTAGCTTCGCTTTCTGTATCATCCGGCATTTCCACATCAGCTGTGGGAGTGCCGGTTTCTTTTTCGTCATCATCTTTTACGTGACTGCCCGAATTTATGGGGCCGCCTTGCTGCTGCCCGGCAATATCCGAGATAATTCCGCATCCGCTGAGGGAAAGGATCTGTGCTGTGCTAAGGGTTAAGGCGAGTGCTATTCCCGCTATCTTTTTTTTCATGTTTGTAAGTCTCCTTAAAAGTTATCCTTGTGAGTAAGTGCGTAATAGAATATGTATTGCTGCATGATACCGGCATTTTCTCCGTATGAAGGGAAGGGGTTCACGCCGGAATAGTATTTTTCGATAACTTTAGCGATCCAGGTGTCCACAGGCGCCGCCTCTGTCTTGCCGTATGCAAAAAGGCATATGCAGTTTGAGACCTTGTCGCCAACCCCTTTTATTTCCTTCAGGCGAAGGAACAGTTCATCATATTCAAAGGAATAAAGGCCATAAGGCTTAATTTCATCCCTTGAAACCCGGGAGACCGCATCGATAATATAAGGGACGCGGTAGCCCAGACCACAGTCTTTGAGCTCGGCTTCAGTGGCTTTGGACAGTTCTTTTGCGGAAGGGAAAAGGAATAAAGTCTCCTTTCCCGTGTCAACACAAGTTCCGAATCTGCGGCAGATCTCTTCGATCGATCTTTTGATCGCCGGAATACTCTTTCTTTGGGAGATAATGAAAGAAATTATCATTTCCCAAGGATCCTGACGGAGTATACGCAGCCCCTTTCCGTTTTTGCAGGCCTCATTCAAAAAGGTATCGGAGGCGGGAACGAGCTTTCTGATCGAAGAGTAATCACGGGAAAGGTCAAAATAATCGGCCCAGATACCATTCCACTTTTTGATATCGGAACATGACCCGGAAGCGGAGAATGTGCTGATCTCGTAATCCTTCCCCGAGAGCTTTCGGATGTAGAGTATCTCAGAGCCGCTGATAAAGCGAAAGGTACCGTTTTCCAAGGGCTTTATTCTGAAGCTCTGGCCGCTGTCTGCGATTTTTTTGAGGTCGAAGTCGTCCGAAATGGTTACGGTAGTCATATCGGCATTAATATTTTCCTTGATTTTAGACAGATTTTAAGCAATAATTATATGGTAGTTTTTATGCCCATTTGGGCATGAACTCTCACAGCTCAAAAGATATCACAAATGATGGATTTTGAAAAGGGTTTGCTGTAAGCGAGATCGGGAAGGACGTATGAGCAGGATATATATTTGTGACGATGACAAAATGGTTCTGAACATGCTATCAAGGGTACTTGGGGAACAAAACAGCGTGGAGACTGCCCAGAGCGTAGAGGAGCTAATGAATCTGGTCGACCGGGAATCACCGGATCTTTTGCTTCTGGATTATCTGATGCCGGGGTGCAACGGTCTTCAGGGTCTGGAACTCCTTAAATCAAAGGGATATCCCGACAGATTCTCCGTTATCATGATAACGGGAGAGCAGCAGCCTGAGCTGGAGATCACATCCCTTAACCTTGGCGTGGAGGACTTTATCAACAAGCCTTTTAAGCCGGATGTTCTCACCAAGAGAGTTCAGATGATCCTGGACAGAAAAGCCTCGCAGGAAGATATGAATCGTAAGATGGAAGAGATCACTTTCAAGTCGTTTCACGATTCAATGACGGGACTTTATAACAGGGAATATGCCGAAAAGAACATAGACAGACTTCTTGAAGAGACGGGAAAAGGTGCCTTTGCCATGATAGATCTTGATAATTTCAAGTATCTTAATGACGCCTACGGACACCGCTCGGGGGATGACGCTATCTGTGTGGTGGCAGGTATTCTGGAAGAGGCGTCCAGGGACAAAGGTTTTTCTTTCAGACTCGGCGGAGACGAATTCGGTATTTTTCTGTATAAATATGAAACAAGGGCCGATGTGGAGAAGTTTATCACGGATCTGTTCGGGGAATACAACCGGCAGGCCGTGGAAAAGGACTTCCTTGTTAACTCATCACTTTCCATAGGTATTGCGATAGCATTTGATGACGGAAAGAGCTTTGAGGAGCTCTATGCTGCTGCGGACAAGGCTTTGTACTGTGCCAAGAGGGACGGAAAAAACGGGTATTGCTTTTATACCGCAGATTATACCGATACCGCAAGAAGCCGCGCGGAGGTTGTGGATATCAGACAGCTTCGCAAGCTGATAGAGGACAGAAAGGAAATACGTGACAGAAGAGGTATCTATAAGGTAGATTACCGCGAATTTCAGCGTATTTACAATTTTATCGAGAGATGTCTTGAAAGGACACATCAGACGGCTAAGCTGGTGATGGTTGCCTTGAACTGCGAACATGATGAGAATCCGAGGGACATTGAGATAAAGATGAAGAGTGTGGAGCAGGCCATAGCAGGGTCGCTTCGCCGCAATGATGTGGGAACAAGATACAGCATTACGCAGTATCTGCTCGTGCTGATAGATGTTCAGGAGGGCGCGATGGAAAACGTGATCGAGAACCGCATCAAAAAGAAGTATACCGAAATCTCCGGAAGAGACAGCGGTGAGCTGATATTTGAGGAGATGGACATAGAGGAAGAATAAGAGGAATAAATAGATTTGGATCATTTGATCCGGGAGAGGTTTGTCATGTCTGAGATGAAAGAGATAGTACTTAATAAGTTCGAGGAAATTTTTGGTGATGCAAAAGAAGCAAAGGCTTATTTTGCGCCGGGAAGAGTAAATCTCATCGGCGAGCATACGGATTATAACGGAGGGCACGTATTTCCCTGCGCTCTTACCATAGGAACATACGGCGTGGCCAGAAAAAGAACGGACAAAATGTGCCGCTTCTACTCAATGAATTTTGAGGAGCTCGGTGTTATCGCAGTCGACCTGAATGAAGAGATAAAGCCCTCGGAAAAACTTAACTGGGTCAACTATCCGCTTGGGATCGTGTGGGCATTTGAACAAAAAGGAATGAAGATCGATGCAGGATTTGATCTTTTACTTAACGGAAATATCCCCAACGGATCGGGATTGTCATCATCTGCTTCCGTCGAGGTGCTCACGGGATTTATCCTGAGGGATCTTTACGGATTTGAAGTGACAAATCAGGAGCTTGCACTTATAGGTCAGTTTTCGGAGAATAAGTTTAACGGTGTAAACTGTGGTATTATGGATCAGTTTGCCATTGCAATGGGAAAGAAGGATCACGCCATATTCCTTGATACCGCCACACTGCAGTATGAGTATGCACCCCTGAAGCTTGACGGAGCCAAGATAGTGATCGCCTGCTCAAACAAAAAGAGGGGACTCGGAGACTCCAAGTATAATGAGCGCAGGCAGGAGTGCGAGGATGCACTTGCTTCTCTTCAGACGATGGTAGACATTAAGAGCCTTGGTGATCTGGATGAAGCAACCTATGAGAAGCTTTCTCCGGTAATAAAGGACGGGACCAAATGCCGTCGTGCAAGACACGCCATATACGAGAATCAGCGTACCATACAGGCTGTCGGTGCACTTAAAGCAGGGAACCTCAAGGCCTTCGGCCAGCTTATGAACGAATCTCACAAGTCTCTCAGGGATGATTATGAGGTAACCGGAAAAGAGCTTGATACGCTCGTAGATGCGGCGTGGAAGGTGCCCGGTGTGATAGGTTCCAGAATGACCGGAGCCGGATTCGGCGGATGCACGGTCTCAATCGTAAAACAGGAAAATATTGATGAATTCATAAAAGAAGTCGGCGACACTTACGAGAAGGAAATAGGCTACAAAGCAGACTTTTATGTTGTCGAGATAGGTGACGGTCCCTGCGTATTATAAGCAGGGCCGGCGGTACAGCCGCGGTAATAGAAATTTTGAGAGGTAGCTTAGATCATGATACAGGATTCCATTGCAAAGCTCGTCAGATACGGTGTTCAGACAGAGCTTTTGGAAAAGGAAGATATAATTTTCACCGTAAACAGGCTTCTGGAGCTGTTTAAACTGGATGAAATATCCGAAGAGGCGCTGGAATACGCAGCCGGAGAAGAGTTTTTCCCGGATGATGAGATCGGGAGCGGCAAAGCTCTTGAACAGAT
Source organism: Lachnospiraceae bacterium UBA3632 (assembly GCA_002373975.1). Taxonomy (GTDB): domain Bacteria; phylum Bacillota; class Clostridia; order Lachnospirales; family Lachnospiraceae; genus AC2028. The sequence continues at coordinate 64,751 of DFKZ01000030.1, forward strand.
CCTTGAGGAAATGCTGGAGTATGCTTCTTCTGAGGGATTTGTGGACGGATCATCCGTTACGGAAAAGGACCTTTTTGATACGAAGATCATGAGTCTTCTTATGCCCAGACCGAGCGAAGTAATAAAGCACTTCCGCGAGATTTACGATGAGAAGGGCCCGGAAGCGGCGACGGATTATTACTATGACCTAAGCCGCAATTCGGATTATATCAGACGATACCGCATCTCAAAGGATGTAAAGTGGGTGGCTCCGACCCAGTACGGAGACCTTGATATCACGATCAATCTGTCAAAGCCGGAGAAGGATCCCAGAGCTATCGCTGCAGCTAAAAATGCCAGGCAGTCAGGCTACCCGAAATGCCTTCTTTGCCGCGAGAATGAAGGGTATGCGGGAAGGATGGATCATCCTGCAAGACAGAATCACCGTATCATTCCGGTGGAGATAAATAAGAGTGCGTGGGGGTTTCAGTACAGCCCCTATGTATATTACAACGAGCATTGTATCGTGTTTAATTCAAAGCATGTTCCCATGAAGATAGAGCACGACACATTCTGCAAGCTGTTTGATTTTGTAAAGCAGTTCCCTCACTATTTCGTGGGATCGAATGCGGATCTTCCTATTGTGGGAGGCTCGATCCTTTCCCATGATCATTTTCAGGGAGGGCACTATGAGTTTGCCATGGCTAAGGCTCCGGTCGAAAAGCAGTTTACTATCCCGGGGTTTGAGGATGTATCAGCCGGTATAGTAAAGTGGCCGATGTCTGTTATCAGATTGTCTTCGGACAGTACGGACCGTATCATTGCACTGGCTGACAGAATACTTGAAAAGTGGCGCGGTTATTCCGATGAGGAGCTGTTTATTTTCTCCGAGACAGAGGGAGAGCCTCATAATACCATAACTCCCATTGCCAGGAAGAGGGGAGAAAAGTATGAGCTTGATCTGGTGCTGAGAAATAATATAACCACTGAGGAGCACCCGCTGGGAGTGTTTCATCCCCATGCAGAGCTTCATCACATCAAGAAGGAAAACATCGGGCTTATAGAGGTTATGGGGCTTGCGGTGCTTCCGGCCAGACTTAAGGGTGAGATGGCGGCTCTCAGAGAAGCCATACTCGAAGGGAAGGATCTGAGGCGAGATGAGGTTCTTGATAAGCACGCAGACTGGGTCGATGAGTTCAGATCAAAGTATGACAGCATAAACGACAGTAATATTGACAAGATAATAAGGGACGAAATAGGTCTTGTATTCATGCGTGTGCTCGAGGATGCGGGTGTGTATAAGCGTGATGACAAAGGACAGAGGGGTTTTATAAGATTTATCGAGTCTGTTTGAGGATGAATTATGAAAAAGACCGCAACGGATCTAATATATAAGATAATACAGGGCATTGTCGCAGTGCTTTGTATTGGTATTGCGGTCATATATATCATAGGTCAGTTTTTTACCAAAAACCCTGTTCTGTACGATACTTATTTTGAAAGACTTGATACCGTGTGGAAGCATACGGATGAGAATGGCGTTACGGAAGAGTACACATATCCCGCTTATTTTGATGTAACGGGTGAAAAAGTGTTTACCACAAGCACTGTACTTCCGTCAGAGATAAAGAGCAACTGGTTTCTGTTTATCAAGACCGGAAGAAGCTTTTCGGCCTATGTGGGTGATGATCTCAGATGTGAACACGACCTTGATCATACCCGGTTTGGAGCAAATACAAAATCCATGTGGCTCCCGATCACGATATACCCTTCCGATGCCGGTCAGACACTCCGGATAGTGCGCGAAAACTACATGTATGACACCTACACCCTAAGCGAGATTTATATCGGCTATCGCATGGGTCTGGTGAATAATATAGTTGCTCAGAACAATTTCATTCTGGTCCTGGCCTTTTCGCTGTTTATCTTCAGTTTTATGAGCACCTGTATAAGCATAGGTTACCGGATTAAAACACGTCAGAGCTTTGCGCTGATGTATCTTTCTATTGCGGTTTTAGCAAGTTCGACCTGGCTTCTTTTGGATAATTTTGCATATCCGTTCCTTTTCGGGAACTATTTTATCGACGGTACGGTGGAGCTCCTCATAGTGCTGCTTCTCCCATTCCCCTTTTCATTGTATCTGAATATACTTCAGCACCGCAGATATCAGAAATACTATAATATCCTGAATTCGATAGTTGTGCTGAACTTTTTGGTGTTCACTTTTTTACATTTCAGTGACATCAGGAATTTCAACCATACGATAACCTTCATCAACGCAAGCATAGGAATCGTAGCTCTGGTTTTATTCGGATTTCTGGTATATGATTCAATCATTAAGCATAATAGGGACTATGCCATAATCGCCATAGGTTTCGGCGGATTTATAATATTTTCGGTTGCCGAAGCAATCCACCTGAGCCTGCATTCCCATTCCAATGACGGTATTTTTGTTGCGATCGGACTGCTGGGGTTATATGCCTGTGCGATTATTTACGAGGTGGTAAATATAAGCGATCTCCATGCCAAAACTCTCGAGGCACAGGAGTCAAACTCCGCAAAATCAGCTTTTCTTGCGAATATGTCCCACGAGATAAGAACCCCCATCAATGCGATAATAGGGATGAATGAACTCATTCTAAGGGAGAAGCCCAATGATGTAATAAGGGATTATTCGGAAAATATCAGCATTGCCAGCAGAAATCTGCTTGATCTTGTAAATGATATTCTCGACTTTTCCAAGATAGAGCAGGGGCATATGGATATCCTGGAGGATAAATACGGGCTCAGACAGGTTATCACAGGCGTTCTCGCCATGATAAGCATTAAGGCGGATGAAAAAGGTTTGGCCCTGGAAACCGATATTTCAAAGGATCTTCCGAAGGTTCTTTGGGGAGATGAAAAGAGAATAAGGGAGATCATGCTTAATCTTCTTAACAATTCCATCAAATACACCGAGAAGGGGACCGTTACATTTACTGTCAGGTCCGAAGCGGAGACAGATGATATCATTCGCCTTGTGATAGTCGTGAAGGATACCGGGATCGGGATCAAGGAGGAAGACAGAGAGAGGCTGTTTAGCAGGTTTGAGAGATTAGACAGCAAAAAGAACAGGAATATCGAAGGAACGGGACTGGGACTGGCCATAACGGCAAAGCTTGTTTCTTTGATGGGTGGTACCATTGACTGCAAAAGCACATATGGGGCCGGAAGTGAATTTACGGCTGTAATACTGCAGAAGGTAATAGATGCTTCTCCAATGGGGGATATCAATAAATACGAACCCGAAGAGGGATCCGGATCAGAAAAAAAGCGCAATTCGTATATTTGCCCCGATGCGGAGATACTTGTTGTAGATGACAACGACATGAACCTTAAAGTGGCAAAGGGACTGCTCAAGGCTACTCAGGCAAAAGTGACGGTCTGTAAAAGCGGTGCAGAAATGCTCGAACTCACAAAGGAAAAGAAGTATGATATCATTCTCCTGGACCACATGATGCCGGTAATGGACGGTATAGAGGCTCTGGAAGAATTAAAGAAACAAAAAGGTAACGCCAATATAAATACACCGGTGATAGCACTCACGGCGAATGCGATCCTCGGTGCAAAGGAGATGTATCTGGAGAAGGGATTCTCGGATTATATAAGTAAACCCATGAGGGTGAGCGAACTAATGGATGTGACGGAAAGACATCTTCCTGCCGATAAGGTGATCAGGCAGTAGCGATCAAAAGCCAAATCAATCATAGAGTCAAAGCAATTAAACAGCAAAAATGCTTTTAAACTGTCAGTTTTGCGTATACTCCTTTAGATCGGAAATCAGGCCTTTGGTGGTGATCAGATTCATTTTTTCCACGGTATCTATAAGGGAGAGGATCTTGTCGGTCTCACCGCGCTTGTTGTAATAAGAAGCCAGTCTGCGATACACCGAGGGGGCGTCGGAATTAATGCTGACTTCGTACTCCATTATTCTGACAGCAGCGTCGGTCTGACCCTTCTCCCAGAGATGGTCAGCCCACTTTTGAAGTGTCTGGATCAGGGTCGTGTACCTGTTGTCGCATTCCGACAGATATGTCAGGTTAGCCACACCGTATTTCATCTTGAGATCCGTGTTGGTCATACCGGTCAGATTGATTATTTTTTCCTCCGCTAGCTCGCGGAGGTTTTTTATGCAATCAGATACAGTCTCGTCATCCGGAAGCACGTCGACGGGAAGTCTGTCTAAATCCACCGAAAGATATTCGACATCGTCAAGGGGCTTGCGACGGACGTTATTAGCCTCCGCTTCGCGTTTCCAGAAGGCTTTGTCGGCGCGTTCGTTCTTTCCGCGGGCCTTTCTTATGGCGTACTGAAGCACGCCGATAAACATTATTACACTTAACAGAATGGGAAAATGTAATCGCATTTGCCAAATCCGCCCTGTGGCGGCTCCAAATAAATATCCGCCCAAGTTGCGCGGAATGAATAATTGCGTTATAATGTCGTATTAGGGTTGGCGCAAAAAACAGCAGATAGTACCTATATTATATGCGCTTTGAAACACGGACACAGACACACACATCAAAAGGAAAAAATATGTTTAACCTGAACAGCAAAAAAAATAAGCGGATCATGGCTGCCGTTATAGTGGCGGTGCTGGTCGTTGCCATGGTCGTACCATTGATTTTAGCATATACTTAAGCCGGATTCAATCGTTATGCAAAACAGCGCAAGGCAGAAGAATAAAAGATCCCTGGTAGTTACCGGGTATATCGGGCTTGGCGGGACCGCAGTTCTGGCAGGAGAATACCGGAGCCGGATAGATGAGCGTTTCCCAAGGTTTCTTTCCCGCGAGGCAATAGAAATGGGGAACAGAGACAGACTTTACGAAGAGGAGAAGCGCACCCTTGAAATAATAAAGGCATTTGCCCCGGATGGGCAGGTGAATGGACCCGAAGGTGAAGGCACCCTGTGTGTAAAAGCCGGAGAAGGCGGATTTCTCACGGCTATGTACCAAATGGCAGAAGCATCCGGAGCTGGGTTTGAAACGGATCTGAGGAAGGTACCGATCAGGCAGGAGACCATTGAGATATGTGAGCTGCTTGAAGTGAATCCTTACCATCTGTACTGCGGCGGCTGCATAATACTAATGACGAAAGACGCGGGACCTCTTATTTCGGAGCTGGAAAAAGACGGGATAAACGCCGTTGTCATAGGTTACACAAACGATAAAAAGTCTCATGTTCTTTTTAATGACGGCACGGAAAGCCACCTGAACAGGCCACAGCCGGATGAACTTGAAAGATTGGGATTGACCGGCAGGCTCCGGTAAAGGAGATTGCCTAAATACAAAAATAACAAGAATCGAGGATGAGATCATGAAAATGGAAGAAGAATTGCTGGCGATAATCGAAAAGAACAGCCGAATTGACTTGAAGGAACTTGCGGTCATCCTCGGTGTCAGTGAGATCGATATCGTAAATACTCTTCAGAAGCTGGAAGAGGAAGGCGTGGTATGCGGATACCACACAATGATCAACTGGGAGAAGACATCGATAGAAAAAGTAACCGCACTTATCGAAGTCAGGGTGACTCCTCAGAGAGGACAGGGCTTTGACAATATAGCGGAGAGGATCTACAAATATCCGGAGGTACAGAGCGTGTATCTGATCTCGGGAGGGTACGATCTTCTTGTTACCCTTGAGGGAAAGACTCTGAGAGAGGTGTCGAGCTTTGTATCCGACAAACTCTCCACGCTTGAGACCGTTCTAAGCACTGCAACACACTTTATTCTTAAGAAATACAAGGATCACGGTACGATCCTGGGCGTAAAATCCGAAGATGAAAGGGAGATCGTTACTCCATGAGAAATCCTGTATCAGATACGATCGTAGGGATCAAGCCTTCGGGCATAAGAAAATTTTTTGATATAGTTACCGAGATGAATGACAAGAATGTCATTTCGCTCGGAGTGGGTGAGCCGGATTTTGACACTCCCTGGCATATCAGGGACGAGGGTATCTATTCCCTGGAAAAGGGAAGGAGCCACTACACAGGAAACACCGGCCTGGTTGAGCTGCGCAAAGAAATCTGCAACTACCTTAAACGCACTCAGGGGATCCAATATGATTACTCGAAGGAAGTGATCGTAACGGTGGGTGGTTCCGAGGCTATAGATATCGGGCTGAGAGCGATGTGCAATCCCGGGGATGAAGTGATAATCCCGCAGCCCAGCTATGTATCATATGAACCCTGTGCCCTGCTGGTAGGAGCGGTTCCGGTCATAATAGACCTTAAAGAAGAGAATGAATTTAGGCTAACGGCCGAGGAACTGAAAGCGGCCATTACGGACAAGACCAAGGTGCTGATACTTCCCTTCCCCAACAACCCGACGGGCGGGATCATGGAGAGAGCTGATCTTGAAGCCATAAGGGAAGTTATAATAGAAAATGACATTTACGTCATGTCAGACGAGATTTATGCAGAGCTGACGTATAAAGATAAACATGTTTCGATTGCTTCGCTTGAGGGGATGAGGGAAAGAACGGTTCTTATCAACGGTTTTTCAAAGGCATATGCAATGACAGGATGGCGACTCGGATACGCATGCGGACCGGAAGAGATCATCCGGCAGATGACCAAGATCCATCAGTATTGTATAATGTGCGCTCCGACTACCAGTCAGTACGCGGCGATCGAAGCCCTTAAAAACGGAGACAAGGACGTTGAGGAAATGCGCGCTGAGTATAACAGGCGCAGACGTTTCCTTATGAATGCGTTTAAGGAGATGAACATAAAAGTGTTTGAACCCTACGGAGCCTTTTACATCTTCCCGTGCATAAAAGAATTCGGAATGACAAGCGATGAGTTTGCCACAAGATTCCTGGCGGAAGAAAAGGTTGCCGCTGTTCCGGGCACTGCATTCGGAGCAAGCGGAGAGGGATTTCTTCGAATATCCTATGCCTACTCTCTAGAGAGACTAAAGGAAGCTATGAAGAGGTTTGCACACTTTGTGGAGAAACTCCGCGCCGAAAAAGTTTAAGAGGAGATTATCAGGATGGCCGGTTTAAAGAATAAATATACCGAGAAGTACAAAAAGACCTACCACATGCCCCCGCAGGTCACATATGACTGGGTAAAGAAGGATACGATCACAAAGGCACCCATATGGTGCAGCGTCGATCTTCGAGACGGGAATCAGGCGCTGATAGATCCCATGAGTCTTGATCAAAAGCTGGAATTCTTTGAGATGCTCGTGAAGATCGGTTTTAAGGAGATAGAGGTAGGTTTCCCCGCATCTTCCGAGACGGAATACGAATTTATCCGCACTCTTATCGAGAAGGATATGATACCTGATGACGTGACCATACAGGTACTTACCCAGGCAAGAGAGCATATCATAAAAAAGACTTTTGATGCCGTAAAAGGCGCGCCCAAGGCGGTGGTCCATCTTTACAATTCCACTTCCGTGGAGCAGCGCGAGCAGGTATTTAAGAAAGATAAAGAAGCGATCAAAAAGATAGCTGTGGACGGAGCAAAGCTCCTCAAGAAGCTGGCTGACGAGACGGAAGGAAACTTCATGTTTGAGTACAGCCCCGAGAGCTTTTCGCAGACAGAACCCGAGTATGCTCTTGAAGTGTGCAACGCGGTGCTCGACGTGTGGAAGCCGAAAAAGGATAAAAAAGTGATAATAAATCTGCCCTCAACGGTGCAGGTTGCCATGCCTCATGTGTTTGCGTGTCAGATCGAGTACATGAGCAAAAACCTCAAGTACAGGGACAACGTTGTGCTGAGTGTACATCCCCACAATGACCGCGGAACCGGAGTGGGAGACGCGGAGCTGGGAGTGCTGGCCGGTGCGGACAGAGTGGAGGGTACTCTTTTCGGTAACGGAGAGAGAACAGGAAATGTAGATATCGTAACGCTTGCCAACAATATGATGACACACGGCGTGGACAGCGGACTGGATTTCTCCAACATTATGGAGATACGTCAAAAGTATGAGGGCTTTACAAACCTTCCCGTACATGAAAGGACACCTTACGCAGGAGATCTGGTGTTTACTGCGTTTTCGGGATCACATCAGGATGCCATCAGCAAAGGTATGGCGTGGCGTGAAGCCGGAAAGACCGGAAAGAGATGGGATATTCCTTATCTTCCCATTGACCCTTCGGATGTTGGCCGTGAGTACGAGTCAGATGTGATCCGTATCAACTCAACCTCAGGAAAAGGCGGAGTTGCATTTGTCCTCAAGAATCAGTTTGGATTTGCGCTTCCCAAGGCAATGCAGGAGGAAGTCGGATATCTCATCAAAGGAGTGTCCGACAGGCGTCATCAGGAACTGCAGCCCGCCGAGATCTTCCAGATATTTGAGGAGAGTTATATCTCGCCCAAGGCTGTATTTGGGATACCGGAATGCCACTTCAAGCAGGAGAAGGGTATTACTGCGACTGTGACCGCTTCGGTAAAGAACGGAAAGAGAAAGATCGTCGCAAACGGAAACGGACGTCTCGACGCCGTGAGCAATGCAGTAAAGACCCTTTTCGGAATCGATTATGAGCTTTCGGTATACGAGGAGCATGCTATTTCAAAGAGTTCAAGCTCCAGTGCTGCGGCATATGTCGGTATCCTGCAGAACGAAAAGATGTACTGGGGTGTGGGCGTTGATGAAGATATCATCAAGGCATCCATAGGAGCTCTTGTAAGTGCGGTCAACCGCCTTGCCGGAGAGCAGCACATCACCGATGTAAGAGACGAGAGGATCATTGAACTTACCAGTTATATTCAGAGTAATTACAAGGGAGTTACTCTTGATGATCTGGCCGGTAAATTCCATCTCTCCAAGCCGTATCTTTCAAAGTATATACGTGAGAATGCCGGCGAGACATTCCAGGATCTGGTCAAGAATGAAAGAATGAAACGTGCGAAAAACCTCCTTCGCGGCACAAATATGAGCATAGAGAGTGTAGCGGAGGAAGTCGGATATGAAAATGTAGAGAACTTTAACAGGCTTTTCAAGAAGATGTTCAAACAGACACCTCTTCAATATCGGAAAAACCTGTAAGGAAATAGAAAGGAGCCGTTTTTAAAATGTCTACAAGTGAAAATGCGCCTGAGAAGAAAGTTACAAAATACGAAAGAAAATTACAAAGGCGCGCTGAGGAGAAAAAGAAGGAGGCAAAATCACTTCTGATCTGGAAGATCGTGGGAATAGTATTTCTTGCAGCGGTAGTCGGAGGGATCGCTTCGTTCCCTGTAAGAAACTATATCGCAAAAAATAAAACCATAGTTACAGTGGATGGGGAAGCAATAAAGCCACTGGAATTTGATTATATGTACAATACCGTGAAAGATAATTATATGACACAGTACAGCAGTTATCTTTCATACATGGGACTTTCGGAGGGAATGGATCCCGCATCTGCAATGTATTCGGATACACTTACCTTCAAGGATTATTTCGAACAGCTGGCAGTTGATCAGATCAAGCAGAACAGAGCGCTGGAAAAGCTCGCCGATGCGGATGGTTTTAAGTACGACGCCTCTTCCGACTATGAGCTTTTTATAAAGAATGCGCAGGAAAGTGCAAAGAGCGCAGGTCTTTCTCTTAAAGATTATCTCAGATCCGTATTTGGACAGTATGCAAGCAAGGCCGCACTTAAGCCGTTGATCGAGGACAATGCGAGAGTATCGGCATATTACTCCGAAAAATATGATTCCATGATTCCTTCGGATTCGGAAATACAGGATTATTACAACGAGAATTCCGAAAGCTATGATTCGGTCGATTACTATATGACTACTGTATATGCAGATCTTCCCACTGAGCCCACGGAGCTTGCGGATGAGGGAGCAACCGTAGCGGAGGATGGTACATATACCCCTTCGGATGCCGAAAAAGAGGCTGCTATGACTGCCGCAAGAGTTAAAGCCGATGAAGCGGAAGTTAATATTCTGACAGATGGAGAGCTCCACACCGGTGAGCTCAGGACAGCGGTACCCTACTATGTACGCGATTGGCTGTTTGACAGTGAAAGGGTAGAAGGGGACACCACAGTACTGGAGAATGAAGCATCAAGTATGTATTATGTACTCAGCTTTTCTGCGCGTTACCTCAAGGATGATCCCACTGTAAGTCTCCGTGCGATAGTTGCCGAGACTGAAAAGGGCGAAGAGATAATGGCGGAGTACGAGTCTTCCGGCAAAACGGAGCAGGCATTTGAGGATCTGGTAAAGAAGTATACCATTGACACAAGTGCTTTATCCCGGGGAGGATTATATGAAGATCAGGATATTTCCTCGTACGATCAGGAAATACAGGACTGGCTTCTTTCATCTGACCGCAAGCAGGGAGACGTAAAGGCTTTTACAATAGCGGATGTGTATTCATATATTGTTTATTATGTGGGTGAAGGAAAACCTCTTTGGAAGGCAAATGTTATCGATGCCATGATGAACACAAAAATGACCGATTTTATCGATTCCATCACGGAGAGTATCAAGGTTGAAGGAGACCTGAATTACTTGAAGGTTGAGGCTTCTTCCGCTGAAACCGACCAGACAGAGGGTACAGCTGAATAAATGATCCGAATCGGAAAAATGGACCAGCAGGAAAAAGTGAATTATATGCTTACCGAGAGGATTCCGGTCCTCATCGGTAAGCTTTCTCTTCCTACGATAATCAGTATGATCATCACGGCAGTCTATAATATGGCAGACACCTTTTTCGTCGGAAGGATAAACACTCAGGCCACTGCTGCGGTGGGTCTGGTTCTTCCTGTTATGGCAGTTATTCAGGCAATCGGGTTTTATTTCGGACAGGGATCGGGAACGTTTATCTCAAGAAAGCTTGGAGCAGGAGAATCCGAAGAGGCGGAGAAAATGGCCTCTACAGGATTCTTTTATGCTTTTTTTATAGGATTGATCGCTGCCCTGGCGGGAGTATTATTTGTGAATCCCCTTGCGGGGATACTGGGAGCAACCGAGACCACCCTGTCGTACACGGTTGATTACCTCAGGATAATCCTTTTTGGCGCTCCTTTTACTATGTGCAGCTTTGTTCTCAACAACCAGCTCAGATTTCAGGGAAGTGCGACATATGCCATGATCGGCATTTGTTCCGGTGGCCTTCTTAATATGTGCCTGGATCCGCTGCTTATCTTTGTGTTTAAGCTGGGAGTGGGCGGCGCGGCTTTGGCAACGGTTATCGGGCAGTTCATCAGCTTTACGATTCTTTTTTCAATGACCAGGCGAGGCGGTAATCTGAAGGTTAGAATAAAGAGCTTCAGCTTCAGAGGGTATTATTTCTTAGAGATCTTCAAGGGAGGTTTTCCCTCCCTGTTAAGGCAGGCTCTCGGGAGCATTGCATCACTTCTGGTCAACCGTTCGGCAGGAACCTACGGCGATCAGAATCCTGACGCCGCGATAGCGGCGATGACCATAGTCAACAAGATATTCATGTTCAGTCACTCGGCTCTTATAGGATTCGGACAGGGATTTCAGCCGGTCTGCGGAATGAACTACGGCGGAAAGAAGTATGCAAGAGTACGTGAAGCTTTCTGGTTCTGCGTGAGAGTAGGATTTGTGATACTGCTGGGGATAGCTGTGGTATGCTTTGTTTTTTCAGAGCCGATAATAGGAGCTTTTTCCAAGAGCGGCGATAAGGATGTTATAGAAATAGGGAAAACGGCTTTAAGGTTCCAGATGGTTATTTTCCCTCTTAATTCAATGGCAGTACTTTCAAATATGATGCTGCAATCTGCGGGAAAGACTCTCAGAGCATCAATATTGTCGGCTGCCAGACAGGGACTGTTTCTTATTCCGATAGTGACGATCCTTCCGTTATTCATTGGTTTGAGAGGTGTGCAGATGGCGCAGATGTGGGCAGACCTTTGCTCGTTTATCGTCACGCTGCCGATTGTATTCGGGTTCTTACGCGAAATGAAGCGGGAGGAAGCATTAAATGTTTGAACGCAAGGCACTTGTGCTTGATATAGACGGGACACTTACCAATTCAAAAAAGGAGATAACCCCCAAAACAGCAGAAGCCATCAGAGGCATTATGAAGGCAGGACACGCGCTGATCCTGGCTTCCGGACGTCCCACACCGGGAATGAGACGGTACGAAAGAGAACTTGAGCTTGGAAAATACGGCGGTTATCTTCTTTCTTTCAACGGCGCAAGGATAATAGACTGCAAAAGCCAGGATGTGATCCTTCAGAGAACTCTTCCGAAGAATATTCCCTGCGAGGTGTATGAATTTGCCAGAGAAAAGGAAGCGGGGATCATATCCTACTATCTGGGAGAAAACAGAGAAGACTACGAAGCACGCGGGAAAAGCCTTGAAAAAAAGGGGATAGATCCAAAGGGATCTTACGTGCTTTCTGCTTTTGAGCCGGATGAATATATTTTGCTGGAAGCAAGGATCAACGGACTCCCGGTGATAACCGTATACGATTTTGAAGAGTTTATTAATTACCCTGTCAATAAATGCCTGATCACAGCCCCCGGCATGCTTGCCGCAGGCTATGAGAAGGAGCTTATCGCCCGGTACGGGGATACTCTCTCAATCTACAGATCGGAGGAATTTTTCCTTGAGGCCATGCCGTATAAGGTGAGCAAAGCGTATTCTCTTGATTCGATCCTGGGAAAGATCGGTGTTAAAAGGGAAAACACCGTCTGCTGCGGGGACGGCTTTAACGATATTTCGATGATAAAGTACGCAGGGGTAGGCGTTGCGATGGCTAACGCCCGCGAGGAAGTCAGAAAAGAAGCGGATTTTGTCACAGGCTCAAATGACGAGGACGGGCTTGTTGAAGTTATAGACAGATTTATAATGAGAGGGGAAAAGTAAGAGTATCAGTAAAGGGATCAGGATTTGTCGGAAGTAAGGATAACAATACCGGAAAGGGTCAATTCCATAATAAAAACGCTTGAGGATGCAGGCTATGAAGCTTATGCGGTGGGAGGCTGCATAAGAGATATCATACTGGGAAGAAAACCCCAGGACTGGGATATAACCACGTCCGCACTTCCGCAGCAGGTGAAATCTTTGTTCAGGCGTACCGTCGATACCGGGATAAAGCACGGGACAGTGACGGTAATGATAGGTGACGAAGGCTTTGAAGTAACCACTTACCGGGTGGACGGAATATATGAGGACGGAAGACACCCAAGGGATGTGAGCTTTACAAGAGAGCTTAAGGAAGATCTCAGAAGGCGTGATTTTACAATAAATGCCATGGCTTACAATGACAGGGACGGCCTTGTGGATCTTTACGGAGGAATGGATGATATAGATAATAAGATCATCCGCTGCGTGGGGGAGCCCGAGGAAAGATTTGGAGAGGATGCCCTCAGGATGCTTCGCGCGATTCGGTTTTCCGCCCAGCTCGGGTATGAGATAGATACCGATACGGAAAAGGCCATAAGCAAGCTTTCCGGAAATCTTAAAAAGATCAGTGCAGAGAGAATACATACGGAGCTTATCAAAACGCTTGTATCAGACCACCCGGAGAAGATCGAGAAGGCTTACGAACTCGGTCTTACAGCAGTATTTTTACCGGAGTTTGACACGGCGATGCAAACCGAGCAGAATCACCCGCATCACTGTTACAGTGTGGGAAAACATATAATCAAAAGTATCTGTGAGATAGAAGCAGATCCGGTGCTGAGGCTGGCGATGCTTCTTCATGATATCGGAAAGCCAAAGACACTTACGATAGATGAAGAAGGAAAAACTCATTTTCATGGTCATCCGGCCGTCAGCGAGAGGATGGGCGTAGCCATCATGAGGCGTTTAAAGATGGATAATGACACCATCAGAAAGGTATCGGTCCTGGTCAGATATCATGATTACGGAAACGCGTTACCTGCCACGGAAAAGACAGTAAGACGCGCACTCAACAAGATCGGTGACGATCTGTTTGATGATTTCCTTAAAGTGAAGGAAGCGGATGTATACGCGCAAAGCGATTATCTGCGCAAGGAGAAGCTGGAGAAGATCGCCGAGTGGAGGCGCCTCTACTTAGAGATCAGAGAAGAAGGACAGTGCTATTCCATCAAAAATATGAAGATAAGCGGAAAAGATCTGATTGCACTGGGGATGCCCGCCGGACCCGGGATAGGGAACATTCTGGACAAGCTTCTTGATGAGGTGCTGGATGATCCCGGGAAAAACAACAGAGAATACCTGCTAAAGAGAGCAGAGGAACTGAGGTCCTGCCCGTAAGGCCGCCTCGCGGAGGCTGTTTATCAAGAGAACGGAGTAATCTGTGAAAAAGACGGTACAAAGAGAGAAAACGGAATACGGAATGCGAAAGATAATGAGCCTTCTGTTATGCTCATGTATGGTTTTTGCATGCGCCTGTGCAAAAGAGAGTGCTGTGGAAAAACCGGTGCAGGAAGCTGCCCCCACGCAGATATCTATTACTATCGGACCGGACAATTACGATTCGGCCGACACGCCGATCATCATTGAAAAAGATGATGAGAAGAAGACCATGACATTCTTTAACATCGACGTGGGGAAGAAGTATACCCTGGAATATGACGGCACCACCTGCTTCTACGATAAATACGGAAAATCGCTGACACCGTCACAGATCGTGACGGGGGATATAGTGGACGTGAAGTTCCTCAAATCAAAAAAACATCTTGTGTCGGTACAGCTTTCCGAAAGCAGCTGGAGTATAAAGGAGACGGAAAGATATTCCCTGAATCCTAAAAAGCATGAAATAACCATCGGGGAAGATATATATAAGATAAGCTCAGATGCGGTTTATTTTTCCGAGGGAAAAAGAGTTGAGGAGAGGGATATAATAGAAACAGATACTCTTTCGTTCCAGGGAATCGGGAATATAGTCTATAGCGTGAGTGTAGAGAAGGGGCACGGATACCTGCGGCTTACCGGACATCAGGGGTTTGAAGGTGGTTGGATAGAAATAGGAAATTCCGTTATCAGCAAGGTGACGGAGGAGATGCTTATAACGGTTCCCGAAGGAAAGTATCAGGTTAAGATAAGTAATGAGGGAACTACGGCTGAAAAGACGGTAGTAATAAACAGGAACAGTGAATCGACAGTGGATTTTGCGGATGTGGAGTTTGCCACTCCAAAAACAGGAACCGTGCTGTTTTCCATTACTCCATCCAAAGCAAAGTTGTTTATCGACGGAGAAGAGGCGGATGTTTCCGAAGGAGTGGAGCTCACCTACGGTTTGCATCAGCTTATCTGCAAGGCTGACGGTTATAAGACCATTACCCAGTATCTTAATGTCGGGCAGCAGGCGGCAGGAATAGATATAACGCTCGAAAAGTCCGACGGGGAGGAACAGAAGGAAGAGGAATCCACCGACAAAAAGGATGAAACCACGGATCCCGACAAAAAGACCGAGGGCGAGGGAACAGGAGAGAACAAGGACAACAAGGACAATAAGGACAACAAGGAAGGCACGGAAAACAAGGACGGCGAGGGAACAAACGGCACTCAGGAGGGAAGTAACACCGAGAGCGGCGAAACACAGAATAATACAACAGAAGGATCCGGAACAGGCGAAAATACCGACAACGGAAGTACTCCGGATGTTACAACCACATATTACAAGGTGTATATTGATTCACCAACAGATACGGAAATCTATCTGGACGGAGCTTATGTGGGCATCTGTCCCTGCAGTTTCAAGAAGACGGAAGGCCTGCATGTATTAACCCTGAGCAGAGACGGCTATATCACCAGAAGCTACACTATTCAGGTGGATGGAGAAGACCGCGATATATCGTTTTCATTTGCGGAGCTGATAAAAACACCTTAAATGTGATCAAAATACTCAAAAAATGCGATTTTCTGCGACTTTTATGGCCGTTTTTCTTGACAAATGCTGTGAAAATAAGTATATATAAATAGTAGCTTGTTTAGAGCTACCAATAATCTCACATTTTAGGAGGAAAATTCAAAATGAACAAGACTGAGTTTGTTGCAGCTGTTGCACAGGAAGCTAAGCTTTCCAAGAAGGACGCACAGGAAGCAGTTAACGCTTTCATCGCTGTTGTTACCAAGGCTCTTAAGAAGAACGATAAGGTTCAGCTCGTTGGTTTCGGTACTTTCGAGGTTGTTAAGAGAGCAGCTCGTGAGGGAAGAAATCCTCAGACCGGCAAGACCATGAAGATTAAGGCTTCTAAGGCTCCTAAGTTCAAGGCTGGTAAGGCTCTTAAGGACGCTGTAAACTAATTAAGTTTGGTTTAGAGATTATCAAAGAGCGCGCCCTTCGCGGACGCGCTCTTTTTGCCTCATAGAGGGAATACAGATTAATAGGGCAGTAATATGAGATTAGATAAGTTTTTAAAGGTTTCCAGACTGATAAAGAGGCGGACCATAGCTAATGAAGCCTGCGATACGGGCAGGGTTATGATCAACGACAAGCCGGCAAAGGCGTCAACAAATGTCAAGGTCGGGGATATTCTTACAATATCGTTTGGCAATAAGGATGTAAAAGTCGAGGTTCTGGACGTACAGGAAACGGTAAAAAAGGACGAGGCTAAAGAGCTGTTCAGATATATTGGGTGATTTTTTGAGATAAAGCCCGAAATAAACAGTGAAAATCGTTGACATAACTTTACATAATGGTATAAAATAATACGTGTTGTGTTTTAGTATTGTTTACTATTTCGCAAATTATGCAGGTGTATCATAAGGGAAGCGACAAAATGGCTAAAACAGCGATGGCGAGACGCCGTAAGCAATCCAATTTCATAAGTTTTGCTTTAGTGGCAATAGTCGTGTTGCTGATTGCTTTTATTATTTTTCTTAAGAGCATAGAGATTAAGAGTAAATTAAGCGCGTATACGAGCCGTGAGGAGGCCCTCGATTCTCAGATAGCCGAGGAAGAAGAGAGAAGTCTTGATATAGACGAGCTCGAGAAATATGTCCAGACTAAAGCTTACGCCGGTGAGCAGGCGCAGGAGAAGCTTGGTCTTGTAAGTGAAGGAGAGATTGTTTTCCGTCAAAGATAACAGCTTATGAAGCAGGAGCTATCACAAAAAGTTGTCTCATTTATTGAGACGCGGAATATGGTCAGCAGAGGCGATAAGGTCGTCGCCGGAATATCCGGAGGGGCGGACTCGATCTGCCTCTTATTTTTGTTGTGTGAAATACGTAAAAAAACAGGAATAGAGATACGCGTGGTGCATGTTGATCATGGTATAAGAAAAGAGGCATCGGAGGATGCCGAATATGTGCGCAGCTGCTGCGAAAGATGGAATGTACCGTTTAAACTGGTACATGAAGACGTACCGCTGATGGCATCTAAGTGGGGTATGTCTGAAGAGGAAGCCGGACGACGCGTCCGGTATGAAGCATTTGAAAAAGAAGCAGATGAATGGGCAGGCATTTCCGGGGGAAACATAAAAATAGCGATAGCTCACAACATGAACGATAATGCAGAGACCATTCTTTTCAGGCTGTTCAGGGGAACGGGTCTTAAGGGGCTGACAGGAATTCCGTATACCCGAAAGACCGGCGGAGGATATGAAATAATACGCCCTTTGCTGGGGATTCAAAGGTCTGAGATAGAGGAGTTTCTTGAGGATAAAGGTATCAGATGGGTCAGCGATGCCACCAATGATGAGGATGTGTATTCAAGAAACCGCATCAGACACAATATTATTCCGGAAGCGGAGGACATATCCCGAGGTGCGGTGAAGCATATAAATGAGACTGCGCTTATGCTGACGGAGACGGAAGATCTGCTGCTTGGGCTTGAAGAAGAATGCCTTAAAGAGTGCCGGATGGAGAATCCGGTCATAGAAGATAAACCCGGGACGGCAGTGATCGGTTTACGGATTGACCGGCTTGAGAAGTACCATATCGCCATTAAAAAAAGAGTGATCCTGGCCTGCCTTTCGGAGGTGACGGGGGGAGGAAAGGATGTGGGAAGCCTTCAGACCGATCAGGTCCTTGAACTTATGGCAAGACCTGAGAACAGAAAGATAGACCTTGCAAGAGGAGTGAGTGCTTTCAGAGAATATGACAGCATTTTTATCTGTGCAAAGGGTGAATCTGCGGATTTTGGTGGAAGTGATGACGACAATCTGCGAGGCCATTTAGAAACAGAAAGTTTTACACTTCAGGAGATAATCTCCCAAAACCCTGAGTTTATTGAAAATCTTCATCGGGAAGGCATATCAAATGAGTATACTAAATGGGTCGATTATGATAAAATAGACGGGCAAATTGAAATAAGAACCCGAAAGACAGGGGATCATTTTCTGACCCGTAAAGCCGATGGTTTTTACGGGCGAAAAACCCTTAAGGAATATATGATAGACCGCAAAATACCGTCAAGGCTGCGCGACAGCATCCCTGTTATCGCAAACGGCTCAAAATGTATATGGCTTGTGGGCTACCGATTGAGTGATGATGTAATGATAACCGATAAAACCAAGAAGGTGATGAAGCTTGAATGGGTCGGTGAAAGAAAATAATGGCGAGGTAAAGAAAACTATGGCTGATCGCAACGAGAGAATAGAGATAATGCTTTCCGAGGAGGAAGTAGACAAAAGAATAAAGGAGATAGGCGAGCAGATAAGCCGTGATTACGCCGGTAAGCAGGTTCACCTGATCTGTGTATTAAAGGGCGGAAGCTTTTTTTTGTGTGAACTGGCAAAAAGGATAACCGTGCCGGTATCCCTTGATTTTATGTCTGTATCCAGCTACGGCGGAGACACCAAGTCCAGCGGGGTCGTTAAGATCGTGAAGGACCTGGATGAACCTATAAACGGAAAAGATGTGATCATAGTCGAGGACATTGTGGACAGCGGCCGTACCCTCAGCTACCTTATGGCAATGATGAGGGACAGAAAGCCCGCTTCCCTGAAGCTCTGCACCCTGCTTGACAAACCCGACAGAAGAGTTATGGATGTCAATGTTGATTATACCGGATTTCAGATTCCGGATGAATTTGTTGTGGGATACGGACTCGATTATGACCAGAGGTACAGAAACCTTCCGTATATCGGCGTAGTGAGATTTGATTAAGGAGGAAAGGTTTTGGAAAAGAACAGAAGAGGATTTCGCGGCTATTTAATATTTATGTTCATCCTTGTTGCCGCGGTCATCATACTGAATATCATACGAAACAGCTCTGTTCCGTATTCTTATGACCGGTTTATTTCGGATATGGATGCCGGTAAGGTAGAGGAAGTGACTATAACACCGGACAGAGAAGGGAATACGGGATATGTTAATGTATCCCTAGAGTCCGGTACAAATAAAAAGCTTTACGTGACATCCGTGGAAGAAGCCGAGAAGGTGATCAGGGAAAAAGGTTTCGATCCCATAATAAAAGACGGGTTCTGGACCACATGGAGCCTGAATGTGCTGGTGCCGCTTGTTGTAGTGGTATTTGCCATAGTGTTTATGTTCATCATGCTGTTTGCCGGAAGTACGGGCGGCAGCGGAGGAGCCAACTCCAAGATGATGAATTTCGGAAAGATCAATGCCGAGATGATAAAAGACGGCAAGATCAATTTCGAAAATGTAGCCGGACTTAAAGAGGAAAAGGAAGAACTCTCGGAGATAGTTGATTTCCTTAAAGATCCTGAAAAATATACGGCACTCGGTGCCAGGATTCCCAGGGGGATCATGCTTGAGGGAAGCCCGGGAACAGGTAAGACGTTACTTGCAAAAGCGGTGGCCGGTGAGGCGAAAGTACCGTTTTTCAGTATTTCGGGATCCGATTTCGTCGAGATGTTTGTCGGTGTCGGAGCATCGAGAGTGAGAGATCTGTTCGAGACGGCCAAAAAGAATTCTCCCTGCATCGTATTCATAGATGAGATAGATGCGGTGGCAAGAAGGAGAGGCACGGGTCTGGGCGGCGGTCACGATGAACGTGAGCAGACGCTCAACCAGATCCTCGTTGAAATGGACGGATTCAAAGATAATCAGGGTATCATAGTGATGGCGGCTACCAACAGGATCGACATTCTTGATCCCGCGATCCTTCGTCCCGGAAGGTTTGACAGACAGATAGTGGTGGGAAGACCGGACGTTAAGGGCAGAGAAGATATTCTTAAGGTTCACGCCAAAAACAAACCTCTCGGAGATGATGTGGATCTGGGAGAGCTTGCCAGAACAACAGTGGGATTTACCGGTGCGGATCTGGAGAACCTGCTCAATGAGTCTGCTATCAGGGCCGCCAGGGAAAACAAGGCTTTTATCTCGATGGAAGATGTTAAAAAGTCTTTCGTAAAAGTCGGGATCGGCACAGAGAAAAAGAGCAGAGTTGTTTCCGATAAGGAAAAGAAGATAACGGCTTATCACGAGGCCGGACATGCTATTTTATTCCACGTTCTCCCCGATGTGGGACCGGTCTATACCGTATCCATAATCCCCACGGGACCCGGTGCGGGAGGATATACAATGCCCCTTCCCGAAAAGGATGATATGTATCTGACCAAGGGGAAGATCCTGCAGGATATAATGGTCTCTCTGGGCGGGCGTATAGCCGAAGAGATAATCTTTGGAGATATTACAACGGGTGCGTCCAGTGATATAAAGAAGGCAACACGTGCTGCCAGACAGATGGTAACACGTTTCGGAATGAGTGAGAACATTGGCGTGATATGCTATGAAGATGACGGAGATGAGGTGTTTATCGGCCGTGATCTGGCTCATGCCAAGAATCACAGCGAAGTTGTGGCCAGCGAGATAGACCGTGAAGTAAAGTCTATAATCGATGACTGCTATGCAAAGGCAAAGTCTATCATTATAGAGAATGAGCCCATCCTTCATAAGTGCGCTGAGCTTCTTCTGGAAAAGGAGAGGATATCCCGCGAGGAGTTCGAGGCTCTTTTTACGGGAGAAGATCCTTCTTCCGATGGAGATGACGGGATCAAGCCGATTCCGGAATATGCTCCGGGGCTGTCTTATACCTAAAGAAACTGTTAACTGAGGATAATGATGCGAAAATTATTAGACAAGATAAAAAGCATAGGATTTATGGGATTATTCCCGTGGCTGTGGCTGAGCTTTGCCTATATTTGGCAAATGAGATTCCAGATATTGCATGGAAGGGAGATTCTTGATTCAGACCTTGCAGCCGAGATGGTTCTGGCCAATTTTTTAAACAAGGAACATTCCATTCTCAGTAAAAACTGGTTTTATTCCACCGAATTAAGAGTTTTTGAGTCGCAGTGGTTCTATCGTCTGGGACTGCTTTTATTTCCCAATAACTGGCATATGGCAAGGGTGACGGCAACCATGTTAATGGTCGCTATTTTTGCTGCACTTGTAATTATAGTTGGTTACATGCTTGGACTTGGTAAATATACCCCCTGGGCAGCAGGGATACTTTTGTGCCCGTTTGGAAGATTCTGGCTTGTATTCTCTTTATACGGAACTTATTATCTGGTTTATGCAGGGTTTTCACTGATCACTTTAATTGCTGTTATAGGCATGTATAAAAGCCAGAAGAAACTGTCGATAAAAGATGTAGGGTTCTGCGTTTTAGGCGTGCTTGCCGCATTTGCTTCCGGACTAAATGGAATAAAGCAGTTCATTCTGTTTTTTGCCCCATTGATGGTATCTGTGACACTTGTACTTATTTTTTCGATATTTGAACGGGGTGAAAAGATAACAGGTGAGAAGGATTTAATATCGGTTTGTAGTAATGAGATAAAAGTATTCTTCATATCAGCGGTATTAACTGTGATAAATATTGCAGGATATCTTGTTAATTCTCGTATATTTAAGAATATATATTCTTTTACAGATTTTGGAGAAACCGCCTGGGCTATGGAACCAGATAAACGGCTTTATGACTTACTTGTGGATTTTGTTTCACTTTTTGGTTATGAAAAAGGGGATAAGGTACTTAGTATTCGTGGAATTCTGTCGGGTGCCGGGCTTATTTTTGGAGTTGTTCTGGTTATCGCATTATTGTATATGCTGCGGAATCTATCAAAACTTGAGATAAAAGAGAAGATGATAGTGTTGATCTGTGGGACGACCATATGCCTTTGTATGTTGATATTCTGTTTTGTCAGATTGTATCAGAATTATCACTGGTTGTATCATCAATACTATTGGCTTCCGGTAATTCCTTTTCTTATTTATTCTCTGATGTTTGCAATAAAAAGAATAATTAAGTATTCAGGAATTAGATTAAAACTGGTGGGTTCAATAGTTGCTGTTATAGGGGCGGTTTTGATAACGTCAATTTCAAAGAATACTATGGACCACGAAATAAATAACCCACTTGTAGCGTATAAAGGGTATACAGATGCAACGGAGTTTTTGATGGAAAACAACCTTATTAATGGATATGGGATGTTTTGGAGTTGTGCTGTAATCCGCGAATTAAGTGATGGTGTAATTGAAATGAGAAATATAACTAATCCGGATACATTTACGATTCATGAGTGGTTACAGGAGAAAGAGCATGCTTTAAAAGATCCTGAGGGAGAAGTATTTTTGATCATCGACTCAAGTATGGTAGGAGAAGAATACGCAAAATCCGGGTTGTTACAGGGAAATAATAACAAAGAGATATATTCCAAAGATAATGTTCATATTTATTTGTTTGAATCTACAGAAAGCCTAAAAAATGCAGGAGCTCAATAGAATCCGCCGCATTTATGCAAAATGCACAAAAATTTACACGACCTATTGTTAAATTTGTGAAATGTAGGTCTTATATATAGTGGAGGGATATGATAATATAATGATCGTACCCCAATACATATAGTTTTTTGCTATACCCCCAAGAAATACCTTCTCTAGAAAAGGACAGCTCCCCGGCTGTCCTTTTCGCTTACATGAAAAACAGGGTAAAATTTTACCACGGATTGCTTCGTTTCTTCGTTGACCTTGAGACCCTGGTATCATACATCTTGTGGTTTGCACTTGTTAACAATCACAAAATATATTAAAATATAGGATGGCGTTTGGCTTCGGAAGGTTTTCAGGCAGGAAAGAGGCGGTTCTTTTTTATGGATTTGGAAAAAAGAAACAGAATAATATATTATCAGAGATATATTAACGGTATGAGACCGGTGTTCAACACGCGCGCACTTTTTTCGGACACTACCGCCGAGTATGTTTCACCTGCGGAGCCGGAACCTTTCAGTAAGGTAAAGATCCGCTTTCGTACTGCGAAAAACAATGTTGATTATGTTCTTCTTGTATGGCATGGCAATAAATACCTTATGAACAAGGTGGAGACGGCCGTACACTTTGATTATTATGAAGTCGAAGTATATATAAAGGATGAGAAGTTCTCTTATTACTTCGAAATAGTATCGGGAAATCTTGTTTGCTATTATGATATGAGGGGCTGTACCAGGGACAAGAACGATTACTACAATTTTGCGATCATTCCGGGATTTTCTACCCCCGCCTGGGCAAAGGGGGCGGTCATGTACCAGATTTACGTGGACCGTTTCTGCAATGGCGATAAATCCAATGATGTGCTCTCAAACGAATATTGTTATATTGGGGAGCCGGTGATCCGTGTGGAGGATTGGTACAAGGATCCGGCCGCTATGGACGTCAGGTGTTTTTACGGCGGTGATCTTCAGGGTGTATTAGATAAGATGGACTATATTGAGAGCCTTGGCGTGGAAGTGATCTACTTCAATCCACTGTTTGTATCTCCATCCAATCATAAATACGATATCCAGGATTACGATCATATCGATCCGCATTTCGGCAGGATCGTGGAGGATGAAGGTGAACTTCTCCCTCCCGGTTCAAAGGAAAACCGCCTGTCCACCAGATATATCAAGCGTGTTACAAGCTTAAAGAATCTTACCGAAAGCGATAAGCTTTTTGCTAAGGTTGTTGAGGAGGCGCACAGGAGAGGGATCAAGGTGATCCTTGACGGGGTGTTTAATCACTGCGGCTCTTTCAATAAGTGGATGGACAGGGAGAGGATATACGAGAATGCCATAGATTACGAAAAAGGCGCGTATATTACCGCAGATAGTCCATACAGATACTATTTCAGCTTTCACGACGACCACAAGTGGCCTTACAACGGCTCTTATGACGGATGGTGGGGGCATGATACGCTGCCCAAACTCAATTACGAAGGTTCCCGGGATCTGTATGATTACATACTCGGGATAGCTAAGAAATGGGTATCCGCGCCCTTTAATGCGGACGGCTGGAGACTTGATGTGGCAGCGGACCTCGGCCATTCCCCGGAATTTAACCACCGATTCTGGCAGGATTTCAGAAAAGCCGTAAAAGAAGCAAATCCCAACGCCATAATCCTTGCAGAGCATTACGGCAACACACGTGACTGGCTGCAGGGAAATGAATGGGATACGGTTATGAACTATGATGCCTTTATGGAACCCGTAACATGGTTCCTTACAGGTATGGAAAAGCACAGTGACGATTTCCGTGAAAACCTTTTGGGCAATGCAGAAAGCTTTTGGGGAGCGATGACACACCACACTGCGAGTTTTACAACTCCCACATGGCAGGTTGCCATGAATGAGCTGTCAAACCACGACCACTCAAGGTTTCTCACCCGCACAAATCATAAGGTGGGAAGAGTGGGAATGCTCGGATCAAGAGCAGCGGAGGAAGGCGTCAATAAAGCTGTATTTCGTGAGGCGGTGGTGATCCAGATGACATGGGTCGGAGCCCCCACAATATACTATGGGGATGAAGCGGGAGTCTGCGGATTTACTGATCCCGATAACAGAAGGACCTACCCATGGGGAAGGGAAGATACGAAACTGATTGACTTTCACAGGGATATCATTTCCCTCAGAAAACAGCATCCGGTACTTAGGACCGGCTCCCTAAAGAAGCTTGGAAGCGATTATAATTTTATTGCATACGGAAGATTTAACAGACAGGAACAGATAGTGGTCCTCATTAACAACAATAATACCGAGCTTGAAAAAGATATTTCAACATGGGAAGTAGGTACTCACAGAAGCGGAAAAATGAGAACGATATTTGCCACAACAGCGGAAGGATACTCACTTACAGGCCCGGAATATATACTGAGTGCGGGAATCCTGAAGATAAAGCTTCCAAAAACAAGTGCCACGATCCTGCTTTTTGAGCAGTAGGATAAACCGGGTATTCGGGATATATCCGCAAGGATTGCATTTTTTCCGCAGCTATGCTACAATCACTTCTTGTCAGGCCTAAAAGGATTCTGACAAAAGCTGCTGGTGTGGCGGAATAGGTAGACGCAAGGGACTTAAAATCCCTCGGGGGCAACTCCGTGCCGGTTCAAGTCCGGCCACCAGCACTGCCTCAAGCCCTGATATCAGGGCTTGAGGTTTTTTCAATATATAAACGAAGATACAGATATTTCATCAATGTGGCGGGCAGAGGGAATATGAGCGAATCAATAATGTGTGACAACTGTGCATATTTTTCCTATGATGAAGAATATGAAGAATATGTCTGTGATATGGATATGGATGAAGACGACTATTCACGCCTTGTTTCAAAGGGATTTAAAGAATGCCCTTATTATCGAAACGGCGATGAATACAGGGTTGTACGGCACCAGATGTAACTCCCCGGATCAGTTTTCCAAAAGACTGACGGGGAGATATTTTATTATTGCGGCCTCCAGCTCCGCACCTCTGGCAGGCTTGGAAAGATACCCGTTAAAACCGTTATCAAGGTACAGCTTTTCGGCTCCGAGAGTTGCGTTTGCAGTAAGCGCGATGACCGGAGTCTGTTCTTTTTTGTATTTTTCTGTCTGTTTGAGGAGATTCAGAACCTCTATTCCGTCCATTTCGGGCATCATATGATCCAAAAGCAGAAGATCGTAATGGTTAATCTCATAAAGCCTCAGGCAATCGCGTCCGCTGGAAGCGGTATCTATTTGAATTCCGGTTTTTTTCAAAAGTGACGTGATGACTTTGAGATTCATGGGAACGTCATCGGTTACGAGCAGCCTGGCATTGGGAGCCACAAAGCTTTCTTTGTATTCGGTGACATTGGCACCTTTCTTTTTATATTTTTCGCCAAAATCTCCAAGCGGTCTGGAGGTGATCACTTTCTGAGGAAGAGATACGGTAAATGTGGACCCCTTTCCAACCTCACTCTCAACAGAAATCTCCCCTCCCATAAGATCAACCAGCTGCTTCGTGATGGCGAGTCCCAGTCCGGAACCTTCTATATGACGGTTCTTTTTTTCTTCTATCCGGGCAAATGTATCAAACAGAGTATCAATACCTTCTGCAGGTATTCCCCGGCCTGTGTCTGAAACCTTTATTATCAGATCTATATATAAACCCTGTTCCTTGGGATCATCGGGGATCTGCTCTCTGTAATCCACGTCTATGGTGATACAGCCGGAATCGGTATACTTTACGGCATTGGTAAGCAGATTTGTAAGTACCTGACGTATACGGACATCATCACCGTATAATCTGATGGGTATGCGGGGGTTATTCTTCATCTTTAGGGATAACCCTTTATTCTCGGCACGCATTTCAAGCAGAATATAACAGTCACTCAAAATGGAAAACAAGTCATATTCTTCGGGGATTATCTCCAGCAGGCCGGATTCGATTTTTGAAAAGTCGAGTATGTCATTTACCAGTGAGAGAAGAGTACCTGAAGCGTTTTCTATGGAAACGGCGTAATCGGTGATATTTTCGTCTTTGCTTTCCCGAAGGAGCATCTCATCCATTCCGATTATGGCGTTTATGGGAGTTCGGATCTCGTGAGACATTCTGGCCAGGAAGATACTTTTTGCTTCATTGGCTTTTTCGAGCCTGAGATTCATCTGTAAAAGCTCTGCTTCTTTTGCCTCTAACTGCTTTCTCTTCTTTTCGTACAGGCCGTTTTGCAGCTTAAAGATAACGCCGATTATTATGGTTATAAGGTAAATGCTCCACAGAGCGTCGTTCAGTTCTGCCTTTGCATCGGGAAGCCGGTTAACTGCCTCGGGATGAGCGTATTCATAGTAAAACAGAAAGGCGTAGACAATCACATTACTTGCAAATATGGCGATAAAAGGCCAACCTCTGACGAGAAGAAAAATAAAAACCGATGCCAGAGAGAGCCAAAGCGGCATTCCGGACTGACGACCGCCATCCTTAAAGAACATGAAGGGTATAAGGAAATCTGTGGCGGTAATTGTCAGGATTATGCCCGCAAGATTTGTCTTTTTAAGGAAATTGGCTATGTAGAAAGAGAGTCCGAAAACAGAAAGAAGAATTGCCAAAGGGATAATGGTTTCTGAAACGGAATTAAAAAAGATATCATACAGAATGCAGAAAGGGAGGAATACCGAACCCACAATAAGTATACCGTTTATTATGCGTAAACGGATCTCGAGTTCCTCGTTGGTTAAAAGGTTACGTATTACCTTGAATAGTTTGCCCATGTGAGTCCCCTTTTTAGAATTATAACATATTTAATACAAATGTCATGAGATTGCAGGCAAAAATATCAAAATTGAAAAGAGAAGATGTAAGAGGGGTTGTAATATTGGGTATTAATGTACAATAAATTCGCAATGTAAGCGCTTTTTTTGTGTAAAAAGTAAAAATAGTGCTTAATCTGGTAAAAGATTTACATTCAAAAAACCAACTCAGGATCCTATAGTGGTAAATGAAGGAAGTGGTCTATTATGCGTGAAAGTGAAGGACGGGACATGAGAAAGAATAAAAGACTATACTTAATACCCGCGATCCTGCTTTCCATACTGACAATAACAGGATGTGGGGGCGAAGGCGAGAGCTGGGCATACGACCATGATCCTACCGTGGAGATCCTTAATCTGGGTGGAAACGGAAAGGCCGTCTTTAAGGGTGAGAAGTACTCAAGGTACACCAAAAGTGATGATACCATCACCCTTTCGGGGAAAGACGGCGAATTAACCATCAGATACGAGATGGACAAGGACAATATGATCCTTTATGAAGAGTCTACTTACAACCGCGAGGAAGGCGATGCCTCAGAGGGGATCGTGGGCAAATGGACTCAGGATAACGGATGGCTCTATGTGTTCGATGAGAGTGGGGAGTTTAACGAAGACGGGTATTTTACCGGTCACTACAGAGTGAACGAAGCCGATTCAAGCATCAAGCTCATGTACAGCGATCCGATCCCTGATGCGACACTGTATTACAGCCTTGACGGCGACAAGCTGACCATAGCTTATCCCTGGACACTGGTAAAAACTCAGAAATCAAAGTGATTTAAAAGCTGCTAGCGCTTTTAGATAAAGTAACCAAAAAATGTTTTTAGGGAGATGCAAAAAGCAAACTCCCGGACAGGAGAGGTAAAGTATTATGAAAATGAAGCGTTTATTTGGTGCCTTAATGGCCGGCGCACTCGCACTTTCCATGGTAGCCTGTACCGGAAACGGCGGAACAACACCCGCTACTACCGAGGAAAAGAAGCCCGAGGCAACTGTAGAGACTACTACAGAGACCACAGAGCCTGCTGAGACCGTAGAGGAGACCACAGAGCCCGCTGAGACCACATCTGATCAGATCAGTCTTTCCATGTGGTGTATCGCTACCGAGAGTGACTCCAACCGTGCGTCTTACGAGAAGGCTATCGCAGAGATGGAAGAGAATCATCCCGAGATCAACTTCACTTGGGAAGCATTTGAGAACCAGTCCTACAAGACCAAGATCAAGGCAGCTGTTCAGGCTAACGAGCTTCCTGACATCTTCTTCACATGGTCTTGTGCATTCCTTGGTGACTTCGTAGCTGCAGACAAGGTTTACTGCCTTGACGAAGTATACGAGAACTACAAGGATGAGCTTCCTGAGGTTATGCTTGGAAATACCACTTACAACGGAAAGCACTATGGTGTTCCTTTAACCATGAACATCGTTGGCCTCTTTGCCAATATGGATCTTCTTGCTCAGGTTGGTTATGACGAGATCCCCGGAACTTATGATGAGTTCATCGAGTGCTGCGACGCCCTCAAGGCTGCAGGAATCATTCCTTTCGGATGTGCAGGAAAAGAGACATGGTGTGTTACCGAGTATCTTGAGTCTGTAATTGAGAAGAGCATCGGTGCAGATGCACTCAATGATGTATTTGTTAACGGCGCTACATGGAACAATCAGGGCATCGCAGATGCAGTTGATACCTTCCAGGGCCTTGTAAACAATGGCTACTTCGATCCTTCAGGTGCAGGACTTACCAATGACGAAGTTAAGAACAACTTCATCGCCGGAAAGTATGCATTCTACATGAACGGAACCTGGAACTGTGCAGACTTCGCAAAGGAAGAAGGCCTCAACGTTAAGGTTAGCGAGTTCCCCGTAATCAACGCTGATCAGGCTAAGCTCGGACAGCTCATCGGAGGACCTTCAGATACTCTTGCAGTAGCAGCTTCTTCACCCAATGCAGCAGTTGCAGCTGATTATGCTATGGAGCTTGGAAAGCTTATCTGCCACTACGGATATCTTGACGGCTGCGGACTTCCCGCTTGGACTCCTTACGGCGATACCAGCTCCATCAATCCTCTTACCCAGGCTGTATCTGAGATCTGTGCAAACGCTGACACCTACGTTCTCTTTGGTGATACCGCTATGAGCGCAGACGATGCAAACACCTACCTTTCATATGTAGACCTCGTTTACGGCTGCCAGGTTGACGGTAAGGGATTCATTGAAGGTCTTTCAAGCGAGATCAGATAATATAACGAGAAAAGATTGGCTATAGATTGACTACAGTCATTAATAAAACTTTTTCCCGAAAACCGGGTTTCTCCCGTCTTCCGTCAGGAGGGCGGGAAGGGACCCGTTTTTAGAAGAGATTTAAAGATTTCATCTGAAAGGTCGTGACAATGAAAAACGTAAAAAAATGGTTCGCAATTATTGTATTTCTGCTGCCGGGATTGCTGCTCTTCATCGGCATACTTATCGCACCGATCGCGGTATCTGCATACAGAAGCCTTTTTGACTGGGACGGCTTTACAGAGGGAACCTTTATCTGGTTTAAAAACTATAAAGAGCTGTTTACCAGCAAGTCAATAATGTTCGGTAATGCTCTCAAGAATTCACTTCTTCTTGCATTTTTCTCGGTGTTTGTTCAGTTGCCGATAGCACTGGGGCTTGCCCTTCTTCTTGGAAGAAAGATCAAAGGTGAGAAATTTTTCTTATCAGTATTCTTCATGCCGGTTCTTATTTCCACAGTAGTAATCGGTCAGTTATGGCTTAAGATTTACAATCCTGACTACGGACTTGTTAACCAGCTTTTGGATCTTCTTCATCTTGAGAATCTGAAACATGTATGGGTTGCGGAAGTAGAACCGATCGGAATATTCAAAAACGTTCCTTTCCTCAAAAATATTCCGATTGCCCTTGGTAGTATCATTGTGCCTACGATCTGGCAATATGTCGGGTATCATATGCTGCTGATGTATGCCGGCGTCAAAGGTGTTTCGACAGACTTAAGGGAAGCGGCAATGCTTGACGGTGCCACCGCAGGACAGATAGACAGATATATCGTCATTCCGACTATAAAGCCGATAATCCGCGTGAGCGTTATATTTGCGGTAACGGGTTCACTTAAGACATACGACCTTGTGCGTATATTGACAAACGGCGGACCTTTTCAGAAAACGCAGGTTCCCAGTACACTTCTGGAGGATATGCTTTTCCTGAGAAACAGGTATGGAATGGGAAGCACCATCTCCGTTATGCTGATCTTACTGTGTTTCGCTTTTGCATTGGTGATCACAGCCGTATTTAGGGAAAGGGATAAGTGATGAAAAAAACTGATACAAAGGCCGTCATAAAACAGGAAAGCGTTACCGAAAAGGCTCCCAAACCGGTTGCGCAGGTTTTTATCTGGATATTTCTTATTTTTTGGACATTGCTCAATCTGTTTCCGATATATTTCATGTTCACCTTTTCACTGAAATCGAACGCTGAGATATTCGGAGAAAACATCATAGGATTACCCAGAGAATGGCTTTGGAGCAACTACTCTACAGCCATGAATACCGGAAAGATGTGGCTGTATTTCCTGAACAGTATCCTTGTAACGGTTGCGGCAATAGCGATTTCGATCATGGCCGGAATGATGGCGACATACGCGATCACAAGGATCAAATGGAAAATGAGCAAGCTTACGAATGCCTTCTTCATGTTGGGACTTACGATTCCTATTCAGGCATCAATCGTTCCTGTATACGTAATCCTTTCAAAGGCATCAAAGGTGCCGGGTCTTAACATGATATTCGGACTTAACAGGTATACGACGCTGATTATTCCGTATGCAGCATTCTCGCTATCGATGGCGATTCTTATCTGTACGGGATTTATGACTGAGATACCGTTCGATCTCGATGAAGCGGCTACGATCGATGGATGCGGTTTCTTCAGGACGTTTTTCAAGATCATCCTTCCGCTTATGAAACCTGCGGTTTCTACGGTAGGTATTTATTCATTCCTTCAGTGCTGGAATGAGTTTATGTTTGCAAATGTTTTCATTTCAGACTCTATCCACAGGACACTGCCTGTAGGAATCAAAGAACTGTCAGGACAACATACGACCAACTGGGGACCGATCGGTGCAGCCCTCGTTATAGCGACATTCCCCACGCTCATAGCGTATCTTTTCCTGAGCAAAAAAATCCAGGCAAGCTTCATTGCTGGTGCAGTAAAAGGATAATCTGCTTTATTTAACATGAAATGAGCAGTCATAAGATAATATTGAGTAGCATTTTTCGCCTTGTCGGCTATAATAAGAGTGAAGGTATTATAGTTGGCGAGGCGAAATTGTTGTCCGGGAAAAATTTTTATATTCGCAAAAACACAAATATTTCATTAGTTTCCAGTATGAGAAGAGTGGTCCTCGGGGTCATTCTTGTTGTGCTGGCTTCTTTTTTGTTTTCCACGTATCTGATCGCCGATAATGAGCGCAAAAACGGAGCCCGAAATGAGTCCGAGCGTATTATACGAATCCTTTCCAACACTATCGTATATGACTATGAGAAGTACAAATCCATTTCCAGACTGATACTTAAGGATCAGCAGCTCCTCAATTTCCTCAGAGCAGATGCGGACTCTGTTAATATCGGAATGATTAATGATGCAAGATACAGTGTTATGGATATCCTCAATGTAACGGAGGGTGTAGATACCGTTATGATATTCCGTGAAGACCTGATCATGTTCTCAACAAACCGGTTCACCTATGAATATGATACGGAAAAAATGGAGGGGGAAGAGTGGCGAAAAGACATCTACGCCGGCATGGGCAAACCGGTAGTATCCTTTAACAGCAACGGTGTTGCGACAAAGATAAACAACAAGCAGCTGATCACTATCGGGCGTGCGATATATGATATAGATTCCCAGAAGAGGATCGGCATAATGATGATAAACATCCTGCCACAGGTACTGGAAAGGATGATAACCGCGAGGGACAGCGGGAATATATGCATAATGGGCACGGACGGTTCATATCTTGCGGGAAACGAGGAATATATACAGTTTTACGAAGAGGGATTCAAGGGAAGAGAGATAAGGCACAAATATATCAGACTAAACGGAAAGAACCTTATATTGTCGGGTATGTGTATAGAAGGCCTTCCGATCGTAATCCTGAGGGCTTCGGAATACGGACTTAACGGGATGCCTACCAAAGTCATATATGTCCTTATCTTCCTTCTTGCCACCATCACGGTAATGGAGATATTTATCGGTCTGTTTGTGCGCAGGCAGATGACGGATCCCATCAGCGAGCTTTCGTCTGCCATAGATGAAAACCGGAGATCCGGCATGCTTAAGAAGATAGATGTGCCGGTTCCCAATGCCGAGCTTTCCACACTTGAAAATGATTATAATCGAATGATAGATCATGTATATGAGCTTATGGATAAGCTGATGGAGAGAGAAAAGACCCTCCAGAGAGCGGAGATGAGAGTGCTGCAGGAGCAGATCAAACCTCATTTTTTGTATAATTCCATCGCCACCATAGGCTATATGGCGCTGGATTCCGGCGCTACGAAGGTTCACGAGGCCCTGGAGACTCTGGGAGAGTTTTACAGAAACTTCCTGAGTAAAGGTGAGAGGGAAATACCCCTATCTAAAGAAATAACCATAGTGAGGGATTATCTGGCCATTCAGAAGCTGAGATACGGAGATATTCTTGAAGATGAATATGATATAGCAGATGATACGAAGGATCTGGTCATTCCCAAGCTGATCCTGCAGCCCATAGTGGAAAATTGTATTTATCACGGGATCAGGCCCAAAGGAGAAAAGGGGATAATAAAGGTGACCTCCAAAATGTCGGACGGAAAGCTTGTACTCTCCGTCAGAGATACCGGTGTGGGAATGCCCGAAGAACAGATAGAAAAGATTCTGTTGACGGAGGGAAAGGAAGGGGGAGAAAATGAATCGGAGAGCTTTGGACTCTGGGGGACGATTGAGAGAGTAAGGTATTATACAGGCGAAAAAGATGTTGTGCAGATAAAGAGCGAGATCGGAGAATACACCGAGATCACATTTATCATAAACAAGATATGAAGGTAAAGTAAGGGGAAAGCAATGGAAAGAACAATAAGGGTAATGGTCATTGACGATGAAGAATCGGCCAGAAATCTGTTAAAAACAGTTATACCGTGGAAAGAACTGAATATGGAAGTGGCAGGGGAAGCCGCAAGCGGTATTGAAGCGATCAATATCATCGATGACGTGAAGCCGGATATAGCATTTGTTGATATAACCATGCCGTTTATGAACGGGATAGAGTTTACCGAGCTGGCAACAAAAAGATATCCGCAGCTGAAGATCATAATCATGACTGCGCACGATCAGTTTGAATACGCCAGAAAGTGCGTGAGCCTGCCTGTGTCCGAATATATGCTGAAGCCGCCGGTTAAAGCCGATATTGTCGAGATTCTGGAAAAAATGGGTAAAGAGATATCCGGGAGCGAAGATAAGTGGGAGGATGGAGAGAAAGAAAAAGAGGTTCCACAGTCCGGAAACAATTATACCGAAATGATCAAAAAGTTCGTACAGGATAATTATACCGATCCCAAGCTAAACCTCTCGTACGTGGCGGAGAATTTTGGATTCAGCGCCAGTTATCTGTCCCGGAAATTCAAGCAGGATACAGGGAAGAACTTTATCGAATACCTTACGGATGTACGTATGAAACAGGCTATCGAATACGCCGGAAACAATTACAAAATGTATCAGGCGGCATCAAAAGTAGGTATCCCCGATCCCAATTATTTCGGAAGGTGTTTTAAAAAGTACACAGGAAAAAATTATTCGGAGTATATCTCCTGATCATGGCGATCATAATTCTTCAAACAGCTCCATTGCACGCTCTACCGTGCGGTCGGAATTGTAGTGCTCATGCTCTCCCCAGCGGCCGAGGCCGATGACGCCGTGATCTCTCATATACGGAAGGAGCTTACTCATCCTGTCGGGTTTATCTATTGTGTTGAGAGGATATGTAAACTCATTGGGGAATGCGACGGATTCTTTGCGGTTTTCGGCCGTTGAGACGCGGTTTAAGTTGGTCTCGAGCCAGTATCCTCTGCTTCCCTCGCAGAAATTGTGTCTGACCAGTATCCTGTGATAAGAGATATTTTCATCGGGAATATAGACCCAGTGTGCCTGAGTATCAAGGTTTTCGGGGATGTATCTTATTTCCGTTCCGGTATGCATAAGGCCTGATATAAGGGAAATGATGCTCTCATCACATCCCTCTATTGTATCAAAGCTTTTCCATGGAACAGTAGTGATGATGGTATCAGCACTGTATTTTGAACCGTCCGAAACAGCCACTGTCTTTTCTGCCACATTCAGGGCGGTAACGGCGCAGTTGCATCTTAAATTCTCTCCCAAAGCAGCACCCATACGGAGCCATAATTCACCATAACCGTACTTTTTGGGATAATAGAATCTGGCATGGCCGGGCTGCTTTCCGTAGGGCTTGCGGTTAAGGCAGCTCAGGAGTGTTTCATCAAAAGAAACGTCCGGAAGCTTCTCAAGCCAGTATGTTCCAAGTTTATCCAGCTCTCCTCCGAACATCTTTCCGTTGTAGGGAAGCATATAGTCCTCAGCAATCTTTTCTCCAAGCTTCCAGGTGATCCATTCTACAAACTTTTCCGGCTTAGGGGTTCCGAGATTACATCCGGCGACGGCAATGGATTTAAGGTATTTTACCTGCTCATCCTGAGGCATCTGCCAGATATTTGCCTCGAAGGGATGCCCTATGCAGTAGCTTCCCATGTCTATCCTTGAATCTCTGTCATAGATATTCCATTCTTCTTCAGGCATAAATCCAAAAAGGAAGTCGTTGACTTTAGGGCGTCTGATATCCAGAAAGTGGCCTCCTCCTATGTCAAGAGGGCTTCCGTCCACGTCTTCGGAACGGCAAAGACCGCCGGGAACGGATTCCTTTTCAAGGACGATAAAAGAAGCCTGAGGTTTATTCTTTTTTATAAGGTTGGCAATAGTGAGTCCTGCGGGTCCTGCGCCAAGTATAAGGTAATCGTATTTCATCACTTTCTCCTATGGAAAACTTCCCATAAATCATATCATACGGCGATAAAAAAACAAAGCATAAACTCCCGAATACCCATTTACAAACCATCCGGCGGGATGTATACTATGCGCACAATGGAGAAAGTAATGAACAGTAAAACCAAGAATACCGTAGATATGACCCAGGGCAATCCGACTAAGCATTTGCTCCTGTTTGCATTGCCTCTTTTTATAGGAAACCTGTTTCAGCAGTTTTATAATCTTGTCGATTCGGTAATAGTAGGAAAATATATAAACGCAGACGCGCTTGCTGCCACCGGAAGCTGCGGGTCTTTGAGCTTTTTATTCTTTTCACTGAGTTCCGGACTGGCCATAGGTATCGGAATAATCGTAGCACAGTATTTCGGAGCGGGAGACGAGACTAAGATCAAAGAGGCGATCTCGAGTTCGTTTTATGTACTCACCGGTTCGGCACTTGTAGTGACGATCATAGGTGTATCTCTGGCAAGACCCATCCTGCGGCTCCTTCAGACACCGGAAGGACCGATCCTCGAGCAGGCGGTGGTTTACCTTCGCACCACCTGCTGCGGTATCATATTTATAGCACTTTACAACGGCGTATCTTCGGTTCTGCGCGCGCTGGGCGATTCCAAGACACCACTGGTTTTCCTTATAATATCCAGCTTTTTCAATGTCGGGATGGATCTTCTGCTCGTCATCAGATTTGATATGGGAGTTTTCGGCGTGGCGCTCGCAACTGTCATTGCACAAGCTCTGTCGGTGGTGGTAAGCCTTGTCTACGCATTTTCAAAAGTGCCTTATTTCAGGCTCTCAAGGTCTGAACTCGCACCCAACAGACATATTATAATCCACTCTTTTAATCTCGGTGTTCCCATCGCGCTGCAGAGCTCAATGATAGCCATATCACTCATTGTTCTTCAGGGAGTGGTAAACGGATTTGGACACACGGCCATGTCGGCGTATACCATCACATCCAAGGTGGATGTTGTGGTTTCGATGTTCTACAACGCCATAAGCAGTGCGCTCACAACATATGCGGGGCAGAATTACGGTGCCAGAAAGCACGACAGAGTGAAGGGCGGGTACAGAAGAGGGATACTTTTTGTCACGATATACAATATCATTATCATACCTGTCGTATTTCTTCTGAGCAGATATATCGTGAGCTTCTTTGTAAATGAGCAGGAGGTTATCGATCTTGGTATAAAGGCGGTGCGTATCACATGCTTTATGTATCTTGCCCTCGGCCTGATCTATGTTCCCAGAGGAACCCTGAACGGCGTGGGAGATGCTAAGTTTTCGCTGATAAACGGCGTGACGGAAGTGGCCTGCAGGGTAGTGTTCTCCTTTGCCCTGACCATGATACCTTTTATCGGGATGATGGGAATATGGTACGCTACCGGCCTCACCTGGCTTACAACGGCGATAATCTGTAATCTCAGGTATTTCTCGGGCAAATGGCGGAAAATGGAAAAAACGATATAGAATAATCCCCTTATGTGATATACTATAATATATTGAAATCCTATTACAGGCGGGCTACTTTATGGAGCGGTTCGACAAAATAATAATAGGAGCGGGTCTGTACGGATTATATTCGGCAGTGTATGCCGCAGAAAAAGGTCAGAAGGTGCTTGTCCTCGAATGTGACAAAGCGCCTTTTAGTCGTGCAACTTATATCAATCAGGCCAGGGTTCATCAGGGATATCACTATCCGAGATCCCTTTCCACCGCGGTAAAATCGGCAGGATACTTTGAGCGTTTTAATAAGGACTTTGCCTTTTGCATAAACAGGGAGTTCGATCAGATCTACGCCACCTCGAGCAGGTATTCATGGACTGACGGAAAGCAGTTTAGGAGCTTTTGCGCGGCAGCAGGAATACCATGTGAGGAGCTGAATCCCGACAGGTATTTTAAAGAAGGTATGTGTGACGGTGCCTTCAGGACTAGAGAATACACATACGATGCAATGATCCTGAGAGATTACTTTACCGAGAAGGCAAAAGGGCTGGGCAGCCTCATCACCATCCGATACGGAACAAGGATCACAAAGATCACCGCAGACGGTAAGGAATACGAGATCGCAACGGATAAGGGTGATCTTTTCCGGACCGGATTTGTGCTGAATTCCTCATACGCTGGAATAAACGGGATATTATCTCTCGCAGGATTTGAAGCGTTCCGGATAAAATATGAGCTCTGCGAGATAACACTGTGCAGTACCGGAGATAACCTTAAAGATGTGGGCATTACGGTAATGGATGGCCCATTTTTTTCCATAATGCCGTTTGGAAAGACCGGACTTCATTCTCTCACGGCAGTGTCTTTTACTCCGCACATGACAAGTTATGATAAGCTCCCTACCTTCGAATGCCAGAGCAGGTGCGGCGGATACTGCACTCCGGGAGAGCTCGGCAACTGTAACGAATGTCCTGCCGGACCGGATACTGCGTTTCCGTATATGTCCAATCTGGCAGAAAAATATATGCTGGATAAATATGATTTCAAATATGAGAAGTCACTTTTCTCGATGAAGCCTATTCTCACAAGCTCGGAGATAGATGATTCAAGGCCGACGGTTATCAGGAAGTATTCCGAAAAACCCACTTTTGTCAGCGTGCTTTCGGGGAAGATCAATACCGTTTACGATCTCGATGAGGTATTAAATGATGGACAATAAAGAAAAAACTTTTGTTTCTTCGGTGATATATGTTCACAATGCAGAAAACCGTATAGAGGAGTTTCTTACCGCGATAATCCGTGTGATGGAGGATAATTTTGAGCATTCCGAAGTGATATGCGTAAACGACGGCTCGAGCGATATGAGCGCAGAGAAGATAAGATCCGTCGGAAAGACTGCCGATACGACGATAGTCAGTATCGTCAACATGAGTTATTTTCATGGGTTAGAGCTGGCAATGAATGCCGGAAGAGATATCGCCATAGGGGATTTCGTGTTTGAATTTGACAATACGGATCTGGATTTTACCCCGGGATTTGTGATGGATGTATACAGGCGTTCTCTGGAGGGTTATGACATAGTAAGCGCATCGCCCGACATAAGGGAAAAGCCCTCATCCAGATTATTCTACAACGTGTTTGACAGGTTCACGGATCTGTCCTACAAGATGACGACCGAGAGCTTCAGAGTGCTGAGCCGCAGAGTGATCAACAGGATCAGTTCCATGAACAAGTCGGTCCCCTACAGGAAGGCGATATACGCCGGAAGCGGATTAAAGACCGACAATCTGAAGTACAAAGCGGACAGAAAGCGGAGCAGAGTATCGGATAAAAACGAAAAGAGATACAGAACAGGGCTGGCTATGGATTCGCTTATTCTGTTCACAAAGGTGGGCTATCGGTTCTCGATGGTAATGACTTTTGTGATGATGGCGGTTTCCATACTTATGGTGGCTTATGCTGTCATAACATATATCGTGGTACATCCCGTTGAAGGCTGGTTTACGACCATTATATTCCTGTCGTTCGCATTCTTTGGATTGTTCGGAATACTTACGATCATCATCAAATATCTGCAGCTTATCATAGACATGATATTCAAGCGTAAGGCTTACAGCTTCGAAAGTGTTGAAAAGATCACGAAATAGGGAAGAATATGAAGGCTATCGTAGGTTACACGGGATTTGTCGGAAGCAACATTTATGCCTCCGGTGAATTTGACGCGGCATTCAATTCAAAAAATATAGAAGAAGCTTATGGAAGCAGGCCGGAGCTCCTGGTTTATGCCGGGCTCCGCGCGGAGAAATTCCTTGCCAACAACGATCCGCAAAAGGATCTGGAACAGGTCATGCAGGCTGAGGAGAACATACGGAAGATAGCTCCCCGTAAGCTGATACTTATATCTACCATCGATGTGTTCAAAAAACCAAAAGATGTAGACGAGAATTCAGAGATCGATAAAGAGGGACTTCATCCGTACGGATATAACAGGTACATCCTTGAAGAAAGGATCAGGGAGGAATACCCGGAGTGCCTGATAGTGCGCCTTCCGGGACTCTTTGGAAAAAACATAAAAAAGAATTTTATTTATGATATGATCAACATCATTCCTTCCATGCTCAAGGAGGAAAAACTTGAAGAGATCGTTAAGAAGGATCCTGAGATAGGGAAGTATTATCGTAAGCAGGAAAACGGATTTTACAAAGTGGAAGCAGCAGAGGAAGAGAGATTTCTATTAAGAGAGAAATTCGGAAAAGTCGGTTTCTCTGCTCTTAATTTCACCGACAGCAGAAGCAGATTTCAGTTTTACGATCTCAGAAGACTCTGGGAAGATATCAAGCTGACGGATGAAAACGGGATAAGGCTCTGGCATCCCGCAACCGAACCGGTGTCGGCGGCGGAAGTATATGAATACGTATACGGGAAAGAATTCAAAAATGAGTTTGCAGCCGTTCCGGCAGATTACGACTACAAAACGATCCACTCCGGGCTTTTCGGAAGGAGCGACGGCTATATTTCCGGAAAGAAAGAGATACTTGAAGCTATAAAGGTGTTTGTGGAGAGAGCAAATGTATAAGAATAAAAAACTTATCGGTTTTATTGCGGTAACGCTGATCGCAATAGCATTAACGATCATGATCGGGCCTGCCGATAAATTTACCCATGGGTATTATTCGGAAGAGATCAGACTTTGGGAACTTCCGTGGCAGAACATTACAGGATCGCTGTCCCTTGCGGAACAAAACGGAGAAATAGTTTTTTCACCCGTTAAGGATCACCTGGCCGGATTCGAGATTGTCTATAATAATTCTGAGTCGGGAAACAGCGGAAACCTTTTAATCACAGTGACGGATGAAAGGGGGAAAACGCTTGATAGTATCACCCTTCAGACGGGTAAGATTACCGAGTCGGGCTGGTATAAGGTTAAAACCGGTGCAAAGTATAAAAAGGGCAGCAGATATAGATTAACTCTGTCATCCGACAGCGGGGAAGATGCTCCGCTTATGATCTGTATGACGCAGGATTATCTCCCTGCAGAAACCCTGGAAGGGGATATTCTTTTAAATTATGCCTACGCTGAACCCACTTTTTCGCCTGAGAAAAAGGTTCTTCTCATTCTGTTCATCATTTCCCTTTGGTCTCTGGCCGGAAGCTGTCTGCTTGGCGAAAAGTTCCGTAAGCCGCTGGGAATTGCATCAGGGATCATACTGGTAACGACAGCCTTATCATGGAACTATATGTATAATGTGCTGGATGTAAATAACGAGAAATTCACGAATTTCCAGGATGACAGTGAGATTCTGGTGACAGGCATGCTGTATGCCGACAGGGAAGGCACTTATTTTGCAAATCCGGAAGAGAGAGGATACGGACTCGGATATTACCGTAATATCGGAGGGAGACTGTTTAATTATCGCGAGGGAGGATATCCTTCTGATACTGAGTGGGACAATGGGTATTCAAAAAACTCATGCAGTATAAAGGTATCATCAAATGACTACAGCATAGATGTAACAAAACCCGGGAATGTGATCAGGTTTTCTAACGGTGATTCTTTTGTGATAGAAAACGCAGAGGATGACGGAAGCAATATTGTTGTCACTCTGCAGGGTGATAAGCATTTGACACCGCGGACGAACGGAAGCCTTGATGATGCGGAGTTTTTCAGTCCTTCAGGGGAGAAACTGGAAAGCGGAAGAATAATCGCCTATCGGAGCCAGTTCGGTCTGCAGGGAAAAATCTTTAAAGTGCTGGCCGGGTTTATAAAAGGGGATGATATCCTCCCGCCCTTAAACCTTCTGACTTCCCTTGCAATGGCTGTTACGGTTGTGCTGATAACATTTCTTGTGTCAAAAAAGTACAATGGAATTATGGCAGGGTGCTTTCTTGTAACATTTGCATTATCGCCATGGGTGGTTAATTTTGCCAGAAATCTTTACTGGGTAGAGTTTACCTGGTTTCTTCCAATGGCAGCAGGTATATTCACCTCATGGAAAGCCGATAACAGAAAGTGCCGGATCATCGGCTATGCTTTATCATTTTTCACAATACTTGTAAAGAGCCTGTGCGGATATGAGTATATAACAGCGGTAATGCTGGGACTGGTTTTTTTCCCGATGACCGATTTTTTCATCGCACTTGCCGGGAAGAAAAAGGAAAAAGCTCTGCTTATACTCAGGATTACGCTGATCATGGGAGCGGCAGCGCTGGCCGGGTTTATAGCCGCAATGGTAATTCACTCCAGACTTGGAGTAAATGCAGGTTTAATCTCAGATATCAAGAGCATTATAAATGATGTAGGCCTTAGAAGAACCGCCGGTGCAGATCTGAACACGGAACATCCGGTACTGTGGGAATCTATAAATGCGTCGGTCTGGGATACTATAGCAAAGTATTTTGCTTTCTCGACCCAGATCATTCCCGGGATAAACGGGAACCTTTTCCCCATACTGTGTATTATCCCGCTGTGCTTTTTTGCTTATGATCTCAAAAAGAAAGCGGTCAGACCCGAAGAGATGATACTTTATGCAGTTTCGTTTATTGTGTCACTTTCGTGGTTTGTATTCGGTAAATCACATTCATACGTGCATACGCACATAAACTTTGTGATATGGTATTTTGGTTTTGTCCAGATATGTTTTTATATTATCGTAAGCAGGATCATCGGGACGGTAAAAGCCTTAAGAATAGAAAATCCGGCTAAATAGCCGAGTGGATAAACGGAGGCTGTATGAAGCTTTCAATTTCAAATATAGCCTGGGTGACAGAGGATGATGAGAGTATTTACTCTCTGATGAAGGAATTGTCTTTTACAGGCCTTGAGATAGCGCCGACCAGGATCTTCCCGAATACTCCCTATGACAGACTTGATGAAGCATCGAAGTGGAGAGAGCATATCCGGAAGGATTATGGCTTTGAGATTCCCTCCATGCAGTCTATCTGGTACGGAAGAAAAGAGCTTATATTCGGTTCGGAAGAGGAAAGAAAAGTTCTTATCGATTACACAAAAAAGGCGATCGACTTTGCTGCGGTGACAGGGTGCGGAAACCTTGTTTTCGGATGTCCGAAAAACCGTAACGTGCCCGAGGGAAAAAGCAGCGAAGGGGGAATCGGATTCTTCCGTGAGATCTGCGATTACGCCGCAGAAAAAGGAACCTTTATCGGAATAGAGGCAAACCCCGTTATATACGGAACCAATTACATCACCGGAACAGAGGAAGCTATAGAGCTTATTAAAAATGTGGATTCGCCCGGATGCAGGCTTAATGTCGATGTCGGAACGATGATACACAATAACGAGAGTGCTGAGCTGCTTGAGGGAAGAGTGAACCTTGTCAGCCACGTACATATAAGCGAACCGGGGCTTAAGCCGATAGAAGATAGGCCGCTTCACCGGGAGCTGATAAAGGTGCTACGGAACGAAGGCTATAACAGGTTTGTATCGATAGAGATGGGAAAGACGGAAGATACAGGTATAGTTGCGGACAGGATGAGATATCTGAGGAGCATTATCGGATGATACATGAAAAGAAAAAGGGTGTACCCCGGTTTGAAGAAACGGTGTATGCTCCGAAAAGCAGAGATTATGTTGTTCTGATCCCTATAATAAACGAGGGCGACAGGATAATTAAGGAACTGAAACGGGCTGCTAAACACTGCGTACATGAATATGCTGACATCGTGATCTGCGATGGCGGATCTACAGACGGATGCACTGAAGAGGAAAGACTCAAAAGTCTGAATGTTAATACCCTGCTTGTTAAAAAGGATAGCGGAAAGCAGGGGGCTCAGCTGCGTATGGGAATGTGGTGGGCTCTTAAAAGGGGCTACCGGGGTATCATTACCATTGACGGAAACAACAAGGACAGCATAGAGGATGTTCCGCACTTTATAGAAAAACTCGAAGAGGGCTATGATCTCATTCAGGGATCGAGGTTTGTAAAGGGCGGAAGAGCAGTAAATACGCCGTTTATAAGGCTGGTTTCCTTAAGGCTGATACACGCCCCCATTATATCGCTTACGGCCCGTCATCACTTCACCGATACTACGAGCGCTTACAGGGGATATTCCGCAAGATATCTCAAAGACAAAAGAGTGCGTCCCCTCAGGGATGTGTTTATGAACTATGAGCTTCTGGCCTATCTTTCCGTGAGAGCAACTCAGATAGGTATGAATGCCTGTGAGATCCCCGTAACCAGAGCATATCCCGCAAAGGGAAAAACACCCACAAAGATAAGCTTTTTCAAGGGAAACTGGGATCTTTTCAGGACTCTTATCAGGAATGCCTTCGGCGCATATAACCCGTAATTTTTTTCGACAAAAGTTTCCCTATTCATTGCCTGTAAAGCGTGTTTATGATAAAATTTACCTTGATCGGCTTACAAAAGGTGCCGCTTAAGGCAATCTTTTCAGATAATATTATAAGGAGGAC
The DNA here is from genome assembly GCA_002373975.1 of Lachnospiraceae bacterium UBA3632. GTDB lineage: Bacteria > Bacillota > Clostridia > Lachnospirales > Lachnospiraceae > AC2028. The sequence continues at coordinate 108,585 of DFKZ01000030.1, forward strand.
CATATGATTTACTCGACAGAAGTTAAAGAAATGTGCCCTGTAACCCAGGGGGTACATCACGGCGCCGCTCCCATTCCCGAAGAGGCAAAATGGGTTAAGGCAAAAAAGGTTGAGGATATTTCCGGCTATACTCACGGTATCGGCTGGTGTGCACCTCAGCAGGGATGCTGCAAGCTTTCCCTCAATGTAAAGGAAGGAATTATTCAGGAGGCTCTCGTTGAGACTATCGGATGCTCGGGAATGACCCACTCTGCAGCTATGGCAGCAGAAATTCTTCCCGGACTTACCGTACTCGAGGCTCTTAACACAGACCTCGTTTGCGATGCGATCAATACCGCTATGAGAGAGCTTTTCCTTCAGATCGTATACGGCAGAACCCAGAGCGCATTCTCTGAGGACGGTCTTCAGATCGGTGCAGGTCTTGAGGATCTCGGAAAGGGAACCCGTTCCATGGTTGGTACCACATACGGAACTCTTGCAAAGGGACCTCGTTACCTCGAGCTTACAGATGGATACATCACCAATATCGCGCTCGATGAGAATGACGAGATCATCGGTTACAAGTATGTCAACTTCGGTAAGATGATGGACTTCATCAAGAAGGGTGACGATGCAAACACCGCTTTCGAGAAGGCATGCGGACAGTATGGAAGAGTTGCTGATGCCGCACGTCTCATCGATCCCAGAAAAGAGTAAGAAGGAGGTATTATAAATCATGGCATTATTTGAATCATATGAAAGAAGAGAGCCTCAGATTCTTGCTAAGCTTAAGGAGTACGGCATCTCATCTATCGAAGAATGTAAAGATATCACGATGGCAGCAGGCATCGATGTATACAAGCTCATCGAGGGCATCCAGCCCATCTGCTTTGAGAATGCAAAGTGGGCATACACCGTAGGTGCAGCCATTGCCATTAAGAAGAACTGCCGCAAGGCAGCTGATGCAGCAGCAGCTATCGGAGAGGGACTTCAGGCTTTCTGTATTCCCGGTTCCGTTGCAGATACACGTAAGGTTGGTCTCGGACACGGTAACCTCGGCAAGATGCT
>DFKZ01000025.1 GCA_002373975.1 Lachnospiraceae bacterium UBA3632
ACGATACAGCTGCCCTGCAACTGGCGGCCTGATATACCTACGCCGGTGTTCGATTCTTATTTCAATACCCTGACTGACGGTGATCAGGGTATGGAACGGCTTTTGCTCGAATTTATCGGGGCGACTCTGTCCAATATCAAAGGATATAGGATGAAGAAGGCTTTGTTTATGGTTGGTGAAGGAAATACCGGAAAGAGCCAGATCAGGTCTCTGGTTGAGAGGCTCCTCGGCAAAGGGAACTATGCCTGCCTCGATCTCCGTGCAATAGAGGCTCGTTTCGGAACAAGTGTTATATATGGCACCCGTCTTGCGGGGACGGCTGACATGAGCTTCCTTACCATAGATGAGCTTAAAACATTCAAAAAGATCACGGGTGGGGATTCCATCTTTGCAGAATATAAAGGACAGCAAGGCTTTGATTACACTTACAACGGGCTTTTGTGGTTCTGTATGAACCAGCTGCCAAAGTTCGGGGGAGACGACGGGATATGGGTCTATGACCGTATCATGGTAGTTCACTGTCCGAATGTAATCCCCTCGGAGAAGCAGGATAAGGAGCTTATCAATAAAATGTACGAAGAAAGGGAAGGCATTGTTTATAAGGCGCTCTATGCCCTAAAGGATGTCATAGAACACGGTTATAACTTTACGGAACCCGTCAGTACAAGCATCGATAGGGAACAGTACAGACAAGATAATTCATCGATCATATCCTTTTTTAAGGAATGTATGGAACCGTGTGGAAACCCTACGAAATGCTCTACAACTGGCAATGTATTCAAGGTCTACAAGGCCTGGTGTGAGGACAATAATAACCGTTACTATCGTACTGCAAAAGAGTTTAGAAATGGGATAGCTGAGTACCTCGGAATAAAAGTAAATGACCTCATAAAACACACAAAGCGTGGAAGCATCTTCGATGGATATACCATAAATCAGGAGACGAGGATCAATTATCCGGGGTTCTTTGCCTATGAGGATGAGATCATGTCGGAGAATAACTGATTACAGTTACCTGTCAGGGGGAGATTATGCCCTTCATAGGTGATAGTTTGACAAAAGGTGACAGTTTGGTGACGGAAAAGATTACTATGATTACCCAACTGTCACCCTACCGAAATGCAGTAGCCATAAGGGTTTTACGGGTTAGGGTGACAGCATATTATAATTATATATATCTTAAAAATATAGAATAAAGAATATATATATAAAGAATTTTAGGGTAAACTGTCACCTTTTCTATCATCTATAGGATTTCACTCGGGTAATGTATGATTCTGCATGAATTGGTGAAAATCATTATACCCACTGACGGGGAAGAACTCAAGAAAGAAAATGGAGTAGGGGCATAGGCATAGAGAAGGAGCAAAGGAGCATAGAGAAATAGTGGCAAAGGAGCAAAGACATGAGAGAAAAAGATATAGAGCGCATCCTCGTAAAGGGGATGCGTGATATCGGAGGAATAGCGTTAAAGCTTTCGGGCGGTTTGGCTGGTATGCCAGATCGCCTTTTATTATATCCGAAAGGCCCCACTGGGGACCGCATTATCTTCGTCGAGACGAAGGCGCCGGGGAAGAAGCCGAGGCTTATTCAAAAGATAAGGCATGCTGAGCTGAGAAGCATGGGATTTCCGGTGTACGTTGTTGATAGTAAGGAGGACGCAAGGGCGATAGTGAGAAACAGAGGAGGTGGCACGGATGAAGTATGAGCCGCATAAATATCAGGTGTTTGCGACAGATTATGTCCTCAATCATAAGGCTTGCGCCCTCTTTCTTGATCTTGGGCTTGGAAAGAGCGTTATAACACTCACTGCCCTGACGAAGCTTTTTGAGAGAGGGGAGATAAAGAAGGTCCTTATAATCGCGCCGCTTCGGGTGGCGAGATCGACCTGGCCGATGGAGATCCTGAAATGGGATCATACAAGACCACTCTCCTACTCCGTTGCTGTGGGAAAAGAGAAGGAGCGAATAAAGGCTATTGAGATGGGAAGTGATGTTACGATCATAAACCGTGAGAACGTCGATTGGCTGACGGGGTATTTCGGGACCCGGAAATGGCCGTATGACTGCGTGGTAGTTGATGAATTGAGTTCCTTTAAGAACCATAAGAGCAAAAGGTATAAGGCGATCATGTCTGTCCGGCCTTTTATCAAGAGGATAATCGGTCTTACGGGAACACCTGCTTCAAACGGCCTTGAAGACCTCTGGGCGCAGATAAAGATACTTGATTTCGGACAGAGGCTCGGGAGGTTCATAACACAGTACCGGGATAGATATTTTGTCCCGGAGGAGTTTAATCCCGCCACGGGGGTTGTTTATAAAAGAGCCCCACGACCGGGAGCAAAGGATATGATCTTTCAAAAGATCTCGGACATAACAGTTTCAATGTCAGCCGTAGAAAATCTTGATATGCCGGAAGTCGTTTACAGCGACTATCCGGTTTTTCTTTTGGAGGAAAGGGCTCTATATGACCAGCTTAAGAGAGAACTTGCGGTCGTCTTAAATAATGAGCCCCTTACTGCTGCGAATGCTGCGGTGCTTTCAAACAAACTTCGGCAGATGGCTGATGGTGTGGTTTATCTTGATGACGGGGAGGTAAGGCATATCCACACGAGGAAGCTGGATGCATTGGAGGACCTTATAGAGAGCGCAAATGGGAATTCTGTGCTTATAGCCTATTCCTTCCGGCATGAGATGATGGAGATAAGAGAGAGGTTTCCCGTTGCAAGGATGATCGATAAGGACAGAGACATTTCAGATTGGAATAAGGGGGAGATTTCGATAGGGCTTCTTCATCCGGCGTCCGTAGGCTACGGGGTCAATCTGCAGGCAGGAGGGCATATTCTCATCTGGTATGGCTTGACCTGGTCGCTGGAGGAATATCAGCAGACTGTGGGGCGGCTCTGGCGTCAGGGGCAAAAGCATCCCGTGTCGGTAGTTCATCTCATGGCAAAGGACACGATAGACGAGCGGATAAGGGAGGTGCTGAAGAAGAAAGACAGGACACAGAATGACTTACTAAATGCGGTGAAGGCAGAGATTATTTCGTAAGGGAGAAAATATAAAAAAAAGGAAACTATTTGAAAATTTTTAGTTTATTTTCGATTTTCGTCGGTAAATCGGAGCATTTTTTTTCAGTTTATATATAGAGGGGTGAATAACAATCACCCGACGAGAACCAAGAAGACCAAAAGAAGTAAAAAGACCCATAGAAAAAATGCGGCAGAAAGGGGGATGAAATGGCTGCAGGAGTACAAAGGGTTTCTCCGGGAATATTCCATAATCCGGTTGAAGAATACATTATCAAGAGGTGGGGAAGAATGAGAAGAGACGGTATCAAGAACAGAACGGCAATTGGGGAAGGCTGGCAGAAGGTTTATATCTGCTCTCCGTATTCCGGGGATGTAGAGCGAAATGAGAAGGAGGCGATAAGGTATTGCAAGTATGCGATATCAAAGAACAGGCAGCCTGTCGCAAGCCATCTCATGTATCCGAGGATCCTTAATGATCTTGATCCCGAGGAGAGGGAGATGGCACTCTCCTTTGGAAAAGGTCTCCTTATCGATTGCTCAGAGGTCTGGGTATTTGGCAAGGACATCACTGACGGGATGCGGGGCGAGATAAGGGAGGCAATAAGAGAGCGTATCCCGGTGGTCTTCATAAATGATCCCACGGCTTATGGATATCTTGGGTGGAATCCGATAGGGAAGTTTGTTTGAAGCCCATAATGGGCGGCAAGGGGATGTGAGGAGCGGGAAAGGTAAGGAGGCATCATGGTAAAGCTTGAAGAAAGGACCGGGGATCCTGATCAGGATCTTGCTAATGCGATAATCATCCAGGCGGCAAGGGATTACAGGGCAGCGCTTCGTGGGATGAGGAACTATAGAGGGGATAAGGGAAGACAGAGTAAAAGATACTGGAACTATGAGAAGACTATATCCGACTGCGAGAGGTTCTTTACCGGTGAAGTATTTGAGATCCTGAGCGATCTTGATGGGAACTGGCTGATGAAAAAATTGAAGAATGAAAAGTAAATATTGTATTATATGATAGGCGCTGATATAATACAACTATGAAGAAGAAATACACGACAAACAAGAACAGCATAGTGTACGCATGCAGATATCTCGTAGCCTTTTGCGTGAAGTATAAGCGAAAGCTCCTGACGGAGGATGTCGCAGAGAGATTAAGCGAGCTTATCAATGAGAGCGCTGAGGATACGGATATCGTAGAGCTCAATGTCTATCCCGATCATGTTGAGATGCTTATAGACGTGGATCCGCAGTCCGGAGTGAACAAGGCGGTGAAGCGGATAAAGGCTCATACGGCGAGAGTCCTTCGGAAGGAGTATCCGGATCTTATGACGAAGGTGCCTACCCTCTGGACGGACAGCTATTTCATTTCCGCGGTAGGGAATCCTTCTAGGGCAGACATTGAAGAGTATATCGACATGCAGAAGAACTCCCAAAGGCAAAAAGACAAGATGGGGTAGCTGGTGCCATAGGTATCTATGGCGAAAAGATAAAGCTCCTCTTTGAGGAGGGTATAAATCGAGTAAACCGAGTAAATCTTGTAAATCGAGGAGGTGTCTGTTATGAGGAAACGCGTTATAGCTACTTTAATGGCAACATTGATTTTCGTTTCAGGTTTTTCTGCTTTGACTTTGAGGGCTGATGCCGCAGAGATCGTGAGCGTAAAGGTGAGCGGTACGAAGGTCCAGTTTGTACTTGACCGAAAGACCATGACCGCAACCGTTGACGGGGATGCGTCGGGTGTCACCCTTCCCGAGAAGATAAAGATCAATGGCTATCTTTACTTCAAGGTCGTGGGGGGAGAGAAAGAAGCGGCAGACAACAAGGGTACGACGGGTAAAGCGGATAAGGGAACGACGGATAAGACTACGACGGGCAGCGCAAGTAAAGTGGATAAGGCGACAACGGACAACAAGGGTAAGACGGATAAGCCTTCAACTGCGAACAACGACAGCAAGATGACGACAGGCAACACGGCAAACATAGAGACATCCGACGAAATCCTTGTCGGCAGGAAAAGATACCCC
>DFKZ01000049.1 GCA_002373975.1 Lachnospiraceae bacterium UBA3632
TTTTTACTCCTTCTGTTTTGTATGTAGCCTGAGTTGTTACCTTTCCTTCATCCCAGGTATGTGAAGTGCAGACAAGCATCGGGATGCTTTCTGTTCTGGTTGCCCCACAGTTCGTGCAGGTATAGGTTCTGACACCATCATTTTTGTATGTTGCCTCGGTTGTTACCTTTCCGTTATCCCAGGTATGTGAAGCACAGACAAGCTTAGGGATAGCTTCTGTTCTGGTTTCGCCACATCCGGTACAGGTATAGGTCATCACTCCGTCCGAAGTACAGGTTGCCGATCTTGTGATAGTGCCCTGATCCCATGTGTGCGAGTGCACATCCTCCTGATGGGTTTCTTCCGGCATATCCGCCTGTCTTGTTTCCACGTGCCCGCACTGGTCGCATATATAGTATGTCACGCCGTTTTCTGTATAACTGGGAATCCAGTGTTCTTCATCAAATGCCCACCAAATTGACGGGTCGACGTAGGTATGGTATTCAAAATCTACATCATCACTACCCCAATATTCTCCGCAGGCGTTGCATCTAATATCAACATGCGTATATATTATGTGGTATGCTGAGTCCCCGGGAGTTAATGTAGTAGTAATCTCACTGGTGGCTGAAGTGTCCGAGCTCCCGCATCCTAGACATCTAGTATACAACTCATCCCAATCCTTCGCATAGACTCTTGATCCGGGCTGATACAGCCCGCACATCATCAATATCGATATAAGAAAACACGCTATGCGCAATGCCAATTTCCTTTTTCCTCTGTTAAGCTTCATATTCTTTTCCTCCCGGTAATTATTTAAATAGTGACAAATCTCTCTGTTTTAATCGTTTTCACTTCAAAACCTTTATCATCGGTCTTACGCCTACTTTTTCATATATGCCCGCGTTTCTTCTTGTAAAGCCGAATGACCTGATGCTTACATTGCCATCCGTAATATCGCTGTCAAGGGCATATGATGCGCTTCCATCAGCTTCAGCCGGGTATACAAGCCCGGGGTGATTTACGATCTCATCCTCAGGGATCAGCTCCCCCGTCATCGGGTCCTTGACCTCACCGGCGGCCTCTATATAGGGCTCCGGGTCGAAAACTTCAGCTCCGTTTTCGATTGCGGTCTGTGTTGGTCCGGCCCAAAGATAATCACCAAACTCTGTCACAAATTCATCATCCGGAAGCGTGACCTTGATCCCATCGCTCCACTGCTGCATCTTTTCAATTACATCTTCCGAAAAAACGCTGTTTATGAATTCATCATTGAGCCATTTACACAGGTCGGTATCGGTAAATGGACTGTTATATTCAGTGGATGACTCTACCATTTCATACAGGCTTGTGAGCGAAGCGGGTTCGGATCCAGCCCCGTCGGTGTTTTCATAAAGCTTCTCTACATCGGTATTGTCTATCATCGGTCTGGCATCGATCACCTTTTCGGATATAAGATAAAGATAGTTTTCATCTTCGTCATATACGATCCAGCCAAGCTCCTCGGATCCGTAGCTTCCGATGAATATCCTTTCACCGACTGACGAATTGGAAAGCAGTGTCATCTCGTCAGGTTCTGTGATATCCGCCTCGCAGAGCTGCTCTTCAGGGATCAGCCCATCGTCTTCCCCGGCAATGTCGGCTGCTTCTCCGGTCATTTCGTCGACCTCTCCGGCCACCGATCCGTCAGGGTTCATTTTCCCGATATAATTCTTGGGAAGCAGATATGCCTGGATTCCTATAATGGCCAGCAGGCAGGCAGAGCATATAATTATGATTCTTTTCTTTACTATACTCATAACGATAATTCCTCTCCTTTGGATTTTTCTTTTTTGCAGTCCTTTTCGGTCCTGTTACTATCAATACGGATTAGAACCACCAAAGGTTTTAAGAAAATAAAATTTTTTTAAATTTTTTTTGCATTCCCAAAAAGGACATAAAAAAAGGAACTCACGGAATTAATCCATGAGTTCCTTTTGCCATTTCTTCATATAATTCTGTACCTTAATACTCGTACTGCGGTCTCTCTTCGCTCCACTCGCATTCGTATGTGACAGCCTCGTTGGTCTCATACTCATCCGACTCATACTTTCCGAGCTTGCACTTGTAAAGATAGAGTGATGAATCCTCATCGCCAAGCCAGAAAGCGCCGAAGCCGTTAGAATCTACCAAATAACTGCTTATCAGCATATTTCTTCCGATCGCGTCGTAAGTTAAGATCGGTCCGTAAGAGCAGTCATGGATGTTGCTATCGAATACGCACAGATCTCCGCTGTTATATTCCATTCCGATTCCGTAAACGCCGCATCCGTAGATATCAGTGTTGGCAAACACAATGCCTCTGGTCATATAAAAATCACAGACATTTCCCACGCACTCGCCTCTCTCGGTGTGTCCGATCTTAAGATCGGCGATCGTTATGTTTGAGCAGTAATTAAATGTGAATATAGCCGCATACCTCGGGTCGATAACTATCGATGTTTCAACATTACTTCCCGGTATTTCGCTGTCGGCTTCTCCGTTATGCTCAACTTTACGGGGATCAACGCCTTTTATCGTAAGGTTGCTGACCTTCTCGATAGACATCTGGACTCCGTCGAAAACTTCCTCCAGCTTTACATACTCATGAGTATCGTTCCATGATTCGCCATACTCATTCCAGATCTCATTGAGATAATCGCTGAGATTGTGCTCGCCGGCTTCGATCGTTATCGTGGTATTGGGAGCGATGGCATCAATTAATCCCTCCATATCGTAAACATATACATGGTTGTATTCGTCATTCTCGATCAGTTCTTCAACATAATCCGAAACGCAGGTTTTTCCGTCCTCGAAAACAAGCTCACAGTTTGGTTTTATTGAATCGATAAGTTCTTGCATGGTGTTTCCGCCTACAAGAACTTCGCTTCCGTATTCCGGATCATCCGCACCCGGCAGGCCGGGGAGAATTCCGTTGGGAACAGGAATTGCGGGAGCGTTCGGATCTTCCCCCGGCTTATTTGGATCTATTCCGGGATCGGATGGATCCAGCTTGGGCAGATCAATAGGTGAGGGATCAGCAGGATCATCGGGCTTTTCGGTCTCCACCACGGGAGTGTCCTCGTCATCATGCTTGGGGTTGATGGGACCCATGTTGTTATTTCCGAAATTACATCCGCTAAGGAGCAGTACTGTGGGAAGGATCATGCCTCCCAATAATCTTGTCAGGTTATTTCTTCTCAAATCTCTCATCTCTTCACCTCCTACTTCACTGCGCCGATAAGTTCTTTTATGTCCTCCACTTTATTGCGGCGCATGTAATCCTCAATGCCCTCGATCACTTCTATAGTTGCATAGGGATTGACGAAATTGGCTGCCCCGACAGCCACTGCGGTTGCTCCAGCAAGGATAAACTCAAGCGCATCCTCTGCGGTGGAGATGCCTCCCATTCCGATAATGGGGATCTTGACCGCCTGCGCTGCCTGATAGACCATGCGCACTGCCACGGGCTTGATGGCAGGCCCGCTCATTCCTCCGGTCTTATTTGCCAGGGCAAACGTGCGCTTGCTTATATCGATCTTCATTCCGGTGATGGTGTTTATCAGCGATATGGCGTCAGCACCTGCTGCCTCTGCGGCACGAGCCATTTCCGCTATATCGGTCACATTGGGCGAAAGCTTCATGATCACCGGCTGCTTCGCATGCTTTTTGATCTCTTTTGTGATCTCCGTAAGCGCCTCGGTTTTCTGTCCGAAAGCTATGGCACCCTCTTTTACGTTGGGGCAGGAAACATTGATCTCCAGCATATCAACTCTCTTCTCATCTGAGAGTCTCTCCACTACATCCACATAATCCTGAATGGATTTTCCGCAGACGTTCACTATGACACGGGTATCGTAATCCTCGAGAAATTTCAGATCCCTTTCACAGAACACATCTATCCCAGGGTTCTGAAGCCCGATGGCATTCAGCATTCCGCCATAGACTTCCGTCACTCTGGGTGTGGGATTTCCCGGCCAGGGAATGTTGGCCACACCCTTCGTGGTTACGGCTCCGAGTCTGCTTAAGTCAACAAATTCCCCATATTCCATTCCCGATCCGAAGGTTCCGGAGCCAACTGTCACCGGATTTTTCCATTTTACGCCTGCTATTTCAATTTCTGTTTTCATATCTCAACATCCTCCGCAAGAAATACCGGTCCGTCGGTACATATCCTCGCATTATTCACATGGGAGTGGTGATCGATCTCCTTTGTCTTAACCACACATCCGAGGCATGCTCCCACTCCGCAGGCCATGTGTTCCTCCAGAGAAATATACGCCGGAATTCCCTTTTCCGCCGCGTATTTCTTTATTGCACGGAGCATGGGCATGGGGCCGCAGGCACATATGATATCCGCCACAAGGCCTTCGGCTTCCATGGCATTCATCACATTTCCTTTTGTTCCGACACTTCCGTCCTCCGAAGCAATATAAAGCTTTGAGCTTTCTTCAAAATCCTCTTTGAGGAATGTCTGTGAGTCGCGATATCCAAGAACGGAAACAGCTTCGGTCCCGTGTGCTTTTAATTCCTTTGCAAGCTCGAGCATCGGTGGAATTCCGATACCGCCGCCCATAAGGACAATCTTTTTCTCAAGCAAAGGCCTTATGTCATAACCGTTTCCGAGAATGCCGATAATATCCAGGCTGTCTCCGGCGCTGCATTTCGAAAACTCAGCGGTTCCCTTACCCGCCACCCTGTAGACAAGGCGGAGCGAGGCATTCTCAGAATCCGCTTCGCAGATGCTGATAGGTCTGGGAAGAAGAGTGCTTTTATCGTGCGGATACACTCCCACGAATTGCCCAGCATGAGCTTCCTTTGCAAGGTCCGTTTTAAGGAGCATATCAAATATGCCCGGTGCGATCTCTTTCTGACTGATTATCACAGCTGATGTTTTTTGCTTCATTATTTCGTGTCCTGTTCCTTTTACCCTATCCTTAGGGTCATTATATTATGCCGGGATTCATTCATCCCTCCACGCGATCTTTCCCTTGCAGATCGTGTATTTAACCCTTCCTGTGAGCTTTTCTCCTATAAAGGGTGAATTACATGCTTTTGATGCGATGTCTTCTTTTTTGAATTCCCATGTCTCATAAGGATCAAAGATGACAATATCCGCCGGCCCGCCCTCTTTGATATATCCTGCATCAAGCTTATAAAGCTTGGCAGGATTAGTGCTGAGCGCTGCTAAAACTGTCTTGATGTCAGTCCCTATGTCAGGTTTGACAGCAGCCTGCATATTGGGATCATCTGAATTAACAAGATTCATGAGAGCCAGCGGAAGTGCCGTCTCCAGTCCTATGATTCCACTGGGCGCCTTGGTGATCTCCCGGCTTTTTTCCTCTTCTGTATGGGGTGCATGATCGGTCGCTATCATATCTATCGTACCGTCGGCAATTCCCTCTACGATGGCCTGCCTGTCTGCTTCCTCCCTGAGAGGCGGATTCATCTTTGCCAGAGTCCCATACTTTATGGCCGCCTCCTCAGTGAGTGAAAAATGATGGGGCGTAGCCTCGGCATGGATATTAACGCCTGCTGCCTTTGCCTTTCTTACCAGTTCCACTCCCTCTTTGGTGGAGATGTGCTGGATATCGATGCATGCGTCTGTCTTTTTCGCAAGCTCTATATCCCGGGATATCATCCTTATCTCCGCATCCCTGGGCGATCCGCCTATTCCGAAATGCTCACTTGCTTTTCCTCTGTTTATACCGTTATTTTCTATCACAGATGGGTCTTCTTCGTGGAAGCTTAAGGGCAGATCCAGCTCTTTGCTTTTTTTCATGGCATCAAGCACCACTTCTTCTTTAACCAGAGGAATTCCGTCATCCGTGAATCCTACAGCCCCGGCCTTCGCAAGAGCTTCCATATCGGTCAGCTCTTCCCCCTTCATTCCCATGGTCACATTGGCGCAGGCGTAAATATTTATATCTGTTTCTTTTCCCTTATCGAGAACATATTTAAGTGTATCGATATTATCGATACAGGGCCTGGTGTTTGCCATCATCACGACGCTTGTATATCCACCCTTTGCAGCTGATTTTGCGCCGGTGTAAATGTCCTCTTTATCTGTAAAGCCGGGATCGCGGAAATGAACATGCACATCAACGAATCCCGGTGCAACTACGCATCCCTTTGCATCTATCACCGCGAGTTCTTCGTGATAACGACCTGATCCCGTTGATCCGATCGCACTGTTCCCGCTATTAACGGAATCATCTCCCTCATCAATTTTTAAAGCTATCTTTTCTATTTTATCTCCGGATATCAGAATATCCCTGACATCCTCAAGGCCGGTGGCCGGATCTATGACTTTTCCGTTTTTGATAAGTATTGGCATTTTTCGTTTCCTTTTCGGATTCTTCCTTGCGGTCCTCTTCCTTTTCCTTCTTCATCTGCAGCATGAATTCTGCAGCATCATCGGGAATATCGTCGATATTGTCCCCGCCGACATCAATATTAAGAGGCGGCTTCTTGAAGAGCACATCATACATAACCGGGATGATAAAGAGTGTCATCAGGGTGGCGTAGAGCAGACCTCCCGCGATAACCAGCGCCATCGCACGTCCCATCTGGCTTCCCATGTTGTCGCCGAAGATAAGGCTTGCCTCTGCCAGAATGGTGGTGAGGGCGGTCATAAGTATCGGGCGCATACGCGTCTTTCCTGTTGCGATCAGAGCATCCCTGCGCTCCATTCCGCCCATTCGCAGCTGATTGGTGTAATCAACGTACACGATACCGTTGTTAACAACAGTTCCCGTCAGCACTATAAATCCCATAAGTGCCATCATCGAGATATTCTCACCGGTAAACCACAGTGCCAGCAGACCGCCGGTGTATGCAAGCGGCATGGTAAAGAGCACTATGAAGGGTGAAAGCAGGCTCTGGAACTGGGCCACCATTACGAAGTAGATAAATGCGATTCCCATCAGGAAAATGGGCATCATATCCTTTACCATCTTCATGGCCGATTCGGACTCTCCTCCCAGGTCGACTATGTAACCCTCGGGTGCCTCATAGGCATCGATGAGGGGTTGAAGCTTTCTGGCAAGAAGGGTTCCGTTTTCGCCTTCCTCTATTCCGGCAGTAACCGTAATATATCTTGTCTGGTTTTCACGCATTATGGTGCTGTAACCGTCCTCGGTCACAAGTTTTGCAAAATCGCTTAGAGGCTTAGTCTCCGATGCAGTCCCCGCAAGTGAAGACGATCCCCCGCCTCCGAAGCCTGATGAGCTTCCGCCAAAGGAACTTCCACCAAAGGAACTTCCACCAAAGGAGCTTCCACCTAACGAGCTGTCGCCGAATCCGGATGAATCACCGAATCCGGATGAATCACCGAATCCGCCTGTACTTTCGCCCGATCCTGAGCTGCTCTCTTCCGTTGATGTGACGGGTATCCTGATATCCATCAAATTCTCTACCATCACGGGATCGAGCTCGTCCACTATCTTAACGTCCATCTCGACGCCGTCGATATTCACGGTGATCGCACTCTTGGATGTGGCCATTTCCTCTGCGATAGCCTGGTAGATCTGTGCCACGGTCACACCGTTTCTGATGGCCAGATCCTTGTCCACCGTGAGGTGAAGAACCTGCCCGGCATCTTCCTGGCCGTTTGATACGTTGGTGTATCCGTCGACAGTTTTTACTATATCGGTAATATCATTACTTACTTTAACAAGAGTATCCAGATCCTGTCCGTAGATCGTGATGGTAAGGCCGCTTCCGAGGATGGTGCTCATCTCTTCAAGTCCGCTTGTAAGAGAGATGTTTATGCCCAGATCGTCACCTATCTTTTCGATATTCCGACAGATTTCCTTTACTTCCTTAGCTCCTGCCTTGGGATTTTCGGTGGTGATCATAAATGAGAAGCTTCCGTATGCTCCCTCCTGACCTCCGAATCCCACAATCGACTCGGTACCTCCGGCCATTGCGCCGATAGAGTCAACACCCTTTACATCAACAGCCCGGTAGATCAGCTCATCAACAAGCTGATAGGTTTCCTCGCGGGTGATACTGTCCTCGTCAAAGTAAACCGATCCCTGTATCTGGTTGCTGGTCATTTCGGGGATCATAACGATACCCATTCTGAGCACCTGCCATATAGCAAGTCCGAGCAGTCCTACCGCAATTCCAAGCGGAACCGCTTTAACCCTCAGACAGAATTCAAGAGCTTTGCCATAGGCTTCCTGTATCTTTTCAAACCACTTATGGCTCTTGGGTTTAACCTTCCTAAGGAGCGTGGAGCTTGCAGCAGGCACCACGGTCATAGCCACCGCAAGGGATGCCATCAGACAATAGATAATGGTGAGTGCCATGGGAAGCATCAGTGATCTTACCATACCGGTGGTATAAACCATGGGGAAGAATACACATACGCTGGTAAGAGTGGATGCAACAACCGCTCCGGCCACCTGCTTGGTTCCCTGCACGGCGGCTCTGGGCGCACTGATGCCTCGGCCTCGCAATCTGTAAATGTTTTCTATGATAACTATGGAGTTATCCACCAGCATTCCTATTCCCAGAGCCATGCCCGACAGCGACATCATGTTGAGTGATATCTTGGAAAAATACATCAGCACGAGGGATGTGAGCACGCTGAGAGGGATACTTATGGCAACAACTATCGTCGGCATCACGTCGCGAAGGAATATGGCCAGCACGACTATTGCAAGGGCAGATCCGATCAATATGCTCTGAAGAACGCTGTTTATTATAAGCTCGATGTAATCGCCCTGGTCCACCATCACCAGGATATCCAGGCCGTCATATTTATCTTCGAGTTCTTTGATTTCTGACTTAAGGGTACGGCTCAGCTCATTGGTTCCTGTGGTGCTGGCCTTAAATATCGACAGAATAACAGCGCTGTCGGTATTGAGCCTTGCAAAAGTAACATCGGTATTATCGATAACGGTTATCTCGGCAACAGATCCGAGTGTGATATCTC
>DFKZ01000032.1 GCA_002373975.1 Lachnospiraceae bacterium UBA3632
CCATCCTGAACCTGATATAAAGATGCCTGTCTTCGGTCGTACTGTCAAGCGTCCCTATTACTGTCTCTCCGGTTTTTGACATCTTTTTGCAGTCGATTGAGATACCGGGACGTGCAAACTGTTTCTCGCTGGAGGATTGAACAGTCTTGTCAACTGCCCCGTCCTTCAGCATCCTCCCGTATATCACACCGTTTTTGATGAAGATATCAGCCGTATAGTCTCCGGCCCGGGACATCTCATTGATACGGCTCTCAGCCACAAGCGACCTGACCTCAAGAGCCGTCGACTTCACACCAGCCCTTGATACCCTGTTGTAGGATACAGCAATACCGGTACCGAGAATCGCTATTATGGCAATGACGACGATCAGCTCTATAAGGGTAAAGCCTTTGTTTTTGCTGTTCTTCTTAACCTTCATTCTTTTTCCAATTTTCAAAGATAACCTGTTGGTCTATGTTCCAGTCATCGTCACCGGTAGGAACAGAATTCCTGTAAAAGCCGGAGTTTTTCAGGATGGTGGAGGGCTTTTGATTATCGCTGGTCCCGGTATTTCCGCCACCAAGGGTGGTATGTGCCGCTCCGGGATAGATCGCTCCACTGCACATGATCATGATACCCCCGTTCCCCCCGTTCAATACAACATCGCCGTCGCATATAACGAGCTGCAGGGTATCATCGGCCTTAGTACATGTGTTATGGTCAGTTGCTGTATCCACCTGTACATCATTGGTCGTACGAAAAACCTCAGATTTGTCATTCACATAGAGATCCGCGGAAGAAATAATGAATTCCACTCCGGCAGTATCCACCCCTGCCAGTTTAGGATCAGTCTTTTTTACAGTTACCAACCGGTATGTATCACCAGGTCCGCCATCTGTTATCTCAATATCCGTATATCCGGTAATACTCTTAAGATAATCGAGATCCCCATTGTTAATAAATTCCCTGAGCTTTTCCACGTCAATATTGTAATAGAAAGGAGACATATTGTCCTGTGAAACAGTAGGCATCATGGTCTGGGAGATCTTCATGTAGCTATCAAGAAAGCTGCTGTCAACCGGTCCCTTTCCTCCTACGGAAGCAATGCTCCCGCTTTCATTTGGAATGAATTCGGTTCCATCCAGTGCAAAGATGTTCGCGCTATTATATCTGATCTCGGCATAGTCATTCAGATATTTCGTGATATCCTGACCAAGGTTTGAAGAAAGATATTCCTTGAAATAGTTGTTGGCATCAGTTCTGTTATCAAATTTAAAGAAGCAGTAAACCGCATAATTATTGCTTGGAGGATTAAGATTTTTGACGAAAAAGCTTAGGTTTCCTGCATTATTGAGATTGTAGCTGCTGGCATATCTATCCTGCCCGTTTACCTTGAAAAGCGGTCGGGTGGAGAGGTAATTGTTGTCTATTATCCTGTTCTCCAACTCGGTAATTTTCGTATTAAGCTCGTCACGGGAACCCGCAGTCAGAAGCATGGGGTTTGATCCTTTTTCAAAAAAATTGGCCGGTGCGAGATATATGAGCTGCTCCTTTGTGGAGGCTATGGAGGAACCCATGGAAAGCCCCTCTCCGACCAGTTCATCACCTACAACATAGGCTGTTCCGCTGAGGCTCAGCTGCCTGCAGCCATTAAGATCAAGGATCGCTCTCCCGTCCGTTCCCTTTGTAGTCTTTTGCGGGAAGATGATCGCACTCGAATATTCAGAAAAATCATCAAGCTCCCTTCCTAAAGGCTTCGTGCTGTTGCCGAATCCATAGTAAGTTCCAGTAATGAGAGCCTGCCCCTCCTCCGAAAGAGAAAGATCGTCAGCGATATAGAAAGTATTTCTCTTACCGCTTACCACATTATTCAATGCAGTTTTCTGCACATCGGTCCTTACACCTGAAAGATCAGCCTCGTCTTTTCCTGTATACGTTTTGCAAGTCTCTTCATCTGTTCCTATAAACCTGCCTTTTTCCTTGACTTCAATATCCTTCGCCCAGATCTCGGTTCCATTTCCTGTATACAATTTGGCAGTGTCAGAAACAGTTATTTTTCCTTCTGTTGTAAAATCATCCCTCTTCACAGCACCAACATAAATCTTGCTTCCATCCTTAAGGACCAAAGATTTGTTTTGTGAAACATTGATATCGCCAAAGAAAGCATCACCGTCGATCACAAGAGCATTACTTTTATCTCTTGCGTTCGCCGCTGTATCAATCCCCTTGTCCGCTATCATGACAAACCTTTCAAGGGGATTTGCGCTGTTGTCTCCATAGATCACAACCTGGGGCATCATGAGCTTGATGTCGGTAGAGACATGGGAGGTATAGCCCTGATCGGTGAACTCGACCTTGAGCCCCTTTATCGTGACATCAATAAGACCCTCCGAATTCTGAACGAGTTCGAAAGAAGGATCCGAGTCATTCATAATCGTGACTTTGCTCTTCAAGGCATCGTCGACGAAACTCAAAATACCCTCTTTTTTGATCTTTCCTGTGGCTTTTCCGGAAACTATCCCCGAACTTTCCAGGACAAAAAGATTCTTGGCGGATTCGTATTGGTAATTGTAGAAGGAATTCCTGTAAGTATCGGCAAAAATCTGGGTAATATCAGAAGAAGGATCATTAAATACCAAAAGAGCCTTCTCATATCCGTCCTTTGCGCATTTCGAGACCACATTTTGGAAACCGGTCTTGATCTCTTCCATCGCATTGTCAACGGTATAAAAGGCAGTGTTTGCCCTCTTTGAAGTGGTCTTTACATTGTAAGCCGTAAAAGAAGAATAAACGATGGCTGTGGAAAGCACAGTAAGAAAGAGCATAGCCACAATGACTATGAAAAAGCTGGCTCCTTTATTGTTCTTCCTGAGTTTTTTCAGCTTAGTGAAAAAGGTCATCTCAATCTCACCCCGCTTATCTCATACACAGGCTTTTCAGCCGAAACATCATGAAGAGTGCCCGTGGGCAAAAATACTGAAACACTGTAGCCGTAAATCCTGTAAGCATCAGAAGTGGCAACGTAATTATAATTCTTGTCATTGAGATCCACCGGAACATAGAAATGATCCGTGCCGTTCGCACTATATGTGTTAATAAGCCTGAAGTTTCCGGAAATCTTCCTTCCTTCCTGTCCTGAAATATGAGACCGGTTGATGTTCGTCTTCACATTCAGATACATCTGTGAAGTAGCAGGATGACTCTCTATCACCTCGACGCTGCCTGAATAGCCGATCTCGTCTATCTCGTCTTGGGGAAGGGTCTGGCCTATCACATAGAAATTTCCGGGTATATTAAGCGTATTGTGAATAGTTATCTCATCTTTTATCAATCCCTTTCCTGCGTAATCAGGATTGAAGAAGAGATAATAATTGAACCTGTTCTTCGTAGGATCCGTAAATTCAGAATACAGTCCTATATTTGTATCCTTTACAGTCACAATTGCAGGTCCGGCGGAATTTCCCGAAATTGTAGTGCCCCCCGATTCATAGGAATAAGAATAATTGATAACATACGAGTAGACCGTCCTTACTGAAAGATAGTCAACATCGGGACCTCCACTGGTAGAGACTGTATTCTTATAGATATATACATCTATTGACCTTTCGTGAGATATTTCAGAAACCGATCCGGCCGGATAGCCTCCTTCAATTTCAATCTTGCTCAATGCCTCAGATAGCGGCGATCCAGCCCCGCCTCTGGGTTCTGAATAGTTGTAATCCGTGGCCTGGGATATAGTAACATTTTCCTTGTTTCTTTCTGAAAGGAAATCATTGTATGAGTCAGTATCATCCGCAACCTTGTTCGGATCTATTGATATTACCGCATCATATTTCTTCCCGCCGGAGGAGTAGTTGTTGATCTGGAATGCAAGGCGGCCTGAACTAATCACAGCAAGTCTGTCGCCGTTTTTCGTGATCGGGATTATATCGGATGCGTGGAGAGAAAACATATTAGCAAGCTTTTCGAGATCTTCATCACTGAAAGTCTGACTGGCTGCATTCGTCTTCTTTACCCCCGTGATCTTGAAATCATCTGAAAGAACCGCCCCTCTGATGGTCTCCGCAATCGACGATGCCGCATCATTCGTATTCTGAACAGTCCGGGCGTTTGAGTTCAGCTTGTAGGAAGTCGCGAACATATTCATTATGGGCATGATGATCACAGCGAGGATCGCTATTGAAATAATAAGCTCAAGAAGCGTAAAGCCGCCGTTGTTCAGCTGCCTTGACGCTACTTTTCCGCTCTTTCGTTTTTCATGGATTTTTTTAAGAAACATCCTGTGAAAAACCCTCTCTCATACTATAATTCTTGAAAATTATCTGCCAGGCTGGGCTGCCTGATTTGCCGCTGCAGCTGCAGCCTGTGCAGCCGCGAGCGCCGCCGCCTCAGCTGCCGAAGTGGTATTTCCGGTGGTACCTGCGAAGATATCAGGCGTTCCGCGGGTGATACCACCGATATTGCGGTTCCTTGCAGGCGCATCCTTGTAATTAAGTGAATACATATCTATCATGGCACTGACATTAAGTTCCGGTCCTTCCCCGGCATTGTAGGTGGCCGAGAAGGAAGGAAGGCTCGTGTAGTAGTTTGTAGTATAGACATAAGTGATCAGCTTCTTCAGCGCCTCATAATTCATCTGTCCCTCGATTGAAAGGCTTGTACGATAGGCCTTCATTGGAACTGCCGCGGCAGCCTTGTCCACATTCTCGGGAGTCACGCCGTTGAATTCAAGGAGGAGCATGGGATCTGAAAACCCTATGCTGCTCTCATCAAGCCCCACATTGCTCTCGAGCGCCATCGAGTCAGCGTAGAGGACCATATCCTCATATCTCACCTCGGAAGGAAGCCTCTTCATGGTGTCGGCGATCATCTTTTTGTCGGTCGCCGTCTTGGTCCGGTATTCCTCCATATGCTCGGCGTAGCCCCTGTATTCAGTCAGAGTAGGCTGAAGCGCGGCCGTTGCAGCCTCAGCGGCTTCCTTTTGCTCTGTGAATCTCTGATACAAAAACAAATAGCATATAAGTAGGACCGCTACACCTATCAGGACGATTATTAGCTTTTTTAAATTATCCGATAAACCCTTCTGCATTTTCTCTCCCCTCCCTTACTGCGGCTGAGCTTCCGCTTGGGAAGTATCAGTACTCTGCTCTGCGGAATTCGTTTCTTCAGTGATCAGCGGATAAGTAGCTGTCAGAGAGAAATGCTGTCTCGCCTGTCCGGTTACCGAATCGACCTCCTCGGAAACGCCTGAAACAGAGATAATGTCAAAGGACTCAAATGTCCTGAATGTATTTATCACATCGGCGACCTCAGGCAGAGTGTTGACTGTAAAGTCAAGAGATACCCCGTCTGTAGCAGCGGTAAGAGACATTGTAAGAACAGACGCGGGAAGCTTCTTTTCAAGCTCGTTCAAAAAGTCCCTCATATTCTGGTTCTGATTGAGGGCGCTGTCAACGACAACCTTCAGATTCCCCGCATTCGCTTCATACACCAAGAACTCATCATGCGCCACCTTCGCGGGCTCAAGGGAGGCGAGCTCCGCCTCGGCCTCGAGGAGCTCTGTCTGGGCGCTCATATAACCGATGAAGGAAGTGAGGGCGAGGACGACACCGACGGCTATCAGCCCTATCATGATTATAAAGGCCGTGTTCGTGGAAAAGC
>DFKZ01000126.1 GCA_002373975.1 Lachnospiraceae bacterium UBA3632
TGACAGGATGAAGGATCTCCGTTATTACTCTTTAATATGGACATCTCATAGGCAAACTTTCCGTTTTCGAGATGCATTACCGCAGATATCCTGGGAGTGTAGTTGGGGCCGTCCGGCTCAAACTCCCTGCATCTTAAAGACTGTTCAAAGGTCTCTCCCTTTGACATTCCGTCATATATCGTATCAGTCTGATCTCCGTTTGTTACTATGGTTTTGCTGCCGAGCACTCTTACCGGAGCGTAGATTATCAGGCTGGGATCCTCCAGCTTTGAAGGATCGAAGGCCTCTGTCCTGATCCCTTCTCCTTCCTCCACAAACACTCTGTTACGGCTGTTTGAGCTGCGCCCCATAATGAAATATGCTGTCACCGCATGCTTTCCGTCGGGTGTTACTCCCACCACTATTCCGCGGCCGGGATATGCGTTTTCGCTAAGTTCCTTCTGCATTGTAGTCATCGCGATACTCTCCTGTATTAAATCAGATATTTTTCCTCAAACACCTGTCTGGGAAGAGGCTTGTCAAAATAGAATCCCTGAATATATTTAACCTTAAGATTCTTTACCACATTGTACTGGTCGGGGGTCTCGATTCCTTCGACGCAGACCTTAAGGCCTCTGGTCTCGGCAAGCTCGGCCACCATCTTAACGAATGCCTGGGAATATGCATCACCCGCCAGATCTTTTACAAAGCTCTGATCGACCTTGATTATATCAAAAGGTATTTCTCTTATGTGGTTGAGAGATGAATATCCCGTTCCGAAATCATCAAGGGCTATGGATACTCCGAGGCTCTTTATCCTTGAAAGGATACCTATCATGCGCTGCATGTCGTTGATGGCAAGGCTCTCCGTAACCTCCAGCGTAAGGTTCTTAGGGTTAAGACCTGTCTCTTTGATGGCATTTTCCACTATCTCAACGATATTGTTCTGAAGGAGCTGGACAACCGAGAGATTGACATTGACCTTCATGTATTCATAGCCTCTGTCATTCCACGATTTCACGCTTCTGCATGCTTCGAGTAGCACGTGATCGCCTATGGGATTGATGAGCCCCAGATACTCCGCAAGGGGAATAAAATCTACCGGGGATACAAAGCCCAGCTGCTTATTGTCCCAGCGCACAAGCGCTTCGGCGCCCACGCATTCCTCAAGCCCGTCTTCCACATCGATGATGGGCTGGAAATAAACCTGGAACTCCTCGTATCCGGTATCTTCCGCATCACGCATGTTCTTTTCCATATCAAGACGCCTTCCGGCGATCTTATCCTGATCGGAATTGTACCTTGACATGCGGTTCTTTCCGTCCTTTTTGGCCTCATACATGGCGATATCGGCCTTGCGCATCAGCCCCTGAACGGTATCTCCGTTATCGGGGAAGGTAACCACACCGATGCTCGAAGTGCAGTAGTATTCTCCGTCCTTGAGGAAAAACGGCCTGCTGAACACATCTTTTATCTCGGCAAGTATATCTTCGAATCTGGAAAAGCTTGCGGGGGGAACAAGGATGACAAACTCATCACCGCCCATACGGTAGCAGTTATTCTCTATTCCGTGTACAGATCTCATGGCATCGGATATAAGCTTTAAGAGTACATCTCCGTACTGATGTCCGAGTCCGTCATTAATATGCTTGAAATCATCCAGATCAAGATATATGAGTGCACCCTTGGTACCCTCTTTTTCCACCTCATCGATAAGCCTTGCAAGATCCCTTTCGCAGCACATACGATTGTATAGTCCTGTAAGGAAATCGGTGAAGGCCTGCTGCTCTATCCTGCTCTGGTGAAGCTTTCTGTCGGTCACATCATAGAGGGAATAGAGGATCGCTTCCGACCCGTCAACCCATTCTATCTCCTTACGGCTGAGCTCATACCATCTGTCAAGCCTTGAATTGTACAGCTCAAAACCGTTCTCGTTATCCTTGATGCGGATACCCTCCGCGATCATATTCTGGAGTTTTCCCTCTTTCCACTCCACATCGAAAGTCTCGATGAGCATACGGTTTACAAAGATGACCTTATCGGTATCCCTGCTTGTCATGTAGAAGGAAACGCCTATATTGTTGAGAATGTCCTCTATCGCTCTGAAGGAACCCGCGATGGAATTCTTGTTTATTCTGGACATGAGCAGGTTCTGAAGAAGCCTTCCTGCATCAGTGATAAACTTTACATCATTCTGTGACCACTCGTGGCCTTCTTCATAATACTTGAATACTGCTATGATATTGCCGTTTCCGCTCTGCTTGAGGAGGATCGGCATACTGAGCGCGCACTTGATACCGGCGTCTAAAAGCTCCTTATTTTCAGGGCTGTGTATCTCTTCCTCCGAAAAGATCTGAACCTTGCCGACGTTGAACTTCTTTCTTTCTGCAACCATGATCTCGTCGGGGAAAACGGGGATCATCACATCTTCTTTGATTATCTCCGCAAGGATATTGCATTCTCCGCCATCATCCTGAAATCTGTAGAGCTGGGCGCTGTCTATCCCGAAGAAGCCTCCGACGATCTCGATCCAGTCGTGCATTATGCCTTCTGCGGAATCGGTGTTTCCCAGCAGGTTGAGGAGCCTGGAATCAGCTTCATAAGCACTTCTGAGACGGCTGTTTTTTTCATCCTTGTCTCTGATCCTCTCTACTTCCGCATCTATGCCCGAGAATCTTTCTTCATAAATTTCCTTACAAAAATGACGCAAAAAGTCTGTCCGGTCAAAAAACTCCTTCTCGGGGAGTTCATCCGAACAGACAACCAGCCATCTGGATACAATTTTATCTTTTAGCCTGACGGATACCGCCGCAAGCCTGTACCCGGCGGCACCCTCTTCTCCCGGAACCGACACGGTGCTGACATCTTCCATGGATCCGTCCGAGACATTATCAAGCAACTCCTTCACGATATCAAGCGAAAGAAGCTGCTTTTCCCAACCTTCCTCGTCGGTGATCCCGGCGAGACTTCCCGATGAAGCAACAATGCTTCCGTCTTCGTCCACAGCCAAAAAGACCGCACCACTGATACGGGAAAGCTCATCCATAAGCTTTCCCGGTATTTTTAAATCGATTACATCCGGTAAAATCGTCTTACTCATTAAACCAAAAACCTGACCTGACTTAATTTGTTTCTATACTGTAGTTGGGAGCTTCCTTGGTGATATGGATATCATGAGGATGGCTCTCCTTCAGTGAAGCCGCGGAGATCTTGACAAACTTTGCATTCTCGGTAAGCTCGGGTATGGAAGCGGCTCCGCAGTAGCCCATTCCGGAACGGAGTCCGCCGAGAAGCTGGAATATGGTGTCTTCC
The DNA here is from genome assembly GCA_002373975.1 of Lachnospiraceae bacterium UBA3632. Taxonomy (GTDB): domain Bacteria; phylum Bacillota; class Clostridia; order Lachnospirales; family Lachnospiraceae; genus AC2028. The sequence goes on from DFKZ01000126.1 coordinate 3,292, forward strand.
ACGCTGCCCTTGTAAGCAACTCGTCCCTCAACTCCTTCAGGAACAAGCTTCTTTGCATTCTCCTGGAAATATCTGTCTTTTGAGCCGTTTTCCATGGCTGCGATGGAACCCATTCCACGGTATACCTTGTATTTTCTTCCCTGATAAAGCTCGAAGTCTCCGGGGCTTTCCTCGCATCCCGCAAACATTGAACCCATCATGCAGGTGCTTCCGCCTGCTGCCAGAGCCTTTGTAATATCACCGGAGTACTTGATACCTCCGTCGGCGATAATGGGAACCCCGAATTCCTTGGATGCCCTGTAAGCATCCATTATAGCGGAAATCTGAGGTACACCGATCCCGGCAACAACACGGGTCGTGCAGATGGAACCGGGGCCGATACCCACCTTAACCGCATCTGCGCCTGCTTCGATAAGTGCCTTTGTGCCCTCGTATGTGGCAACGTTTCCGGCAATAACCTGCAGATCCGGATACTTTTCCTTTATCATCTTCACACAGTTAAGCACGTTCTGTGAGTGACCGTGTGCCGAATCAAGAACTATAACATCAACATGGGAAGCCACAAGCTCGGCAACTCTATCAAGTACGTTCGCTGTGATCCCAACGCCTGCTCCGCACAGAAGCCTTCCCTGGGAATCCTTTGCTGCAAGAGGGTACTTGATGGCTTTTTCAATATCCTTGATAGTGATAAGTCCCTTAAGGTTGAAATCGTCATCCACGATGGGAAGCTTTTCCTTGCGTGCTGCGGCAAGTATCTTCTTGGCTTCCTCGAGGGTGATGCCCTCCTTAGCTGTAACCAGATTCTCGCTGGTCATACTCTCACTTATCTTTTTGGTGAAGTCGGTCTCAAACTTGAGATCACGGTTTGTGATTATTCCTACCAGCTTTTTACCCTGAGTGATAGGTACGCCGGATATCTTGTACTTCGCCATAAGCTCCTCGGCATCGGCGAGTGTATGCTCGGGTGAAAGCGAAAACGGATCTGTTATAACTCCGTTCTCCGACCTTTTGACCTTGTCTACCTCATCTGCCTGAGCTTCGATCGACATATTCTTGTGGATGATACCGATACCGCCCTGCCTTGCCATCGCTATAGCCATTCGGTGCTCGGTAACGGTATCCATTCCCGCGCTCATGAGCGGAATATTAAGACGGATCTTCCTGGTAAGCCATGTCGACACATCCACCTGATTGGGAATTACCTGTGAATACGCCGGAACAAGAAGCACGTCATCAAATGTGATGCCATCGCCAATAATCTGTGCCATTTTCGACCTCCTTGAATGTTATCTAGTCGCTGTAAACCTTTCTGGGTGCAGCGTTTTTCATAATCTTGACAAGCTCCTCACTGGGTGTGAAAAGTACCTGTTCTTTTCCTTCGTAAAAAAGTACGTAAGTTGCATCTGCTCCGTCCGTAACCGGCGCGGAAAAATCCTTGGGGTTGGTGCTGAGCTTTCCGAAATTATCGAGATGATAGGATTTTACCGGTGCTATCACCTGCACTTTGTCAAACTCGTATGTGGCGATCCTTTTCCTGCGGGACTGATTGTATATCTTGTCTACCACAAGCTCTTTGTCGATGTAAAGATATTCGTATT
>DFKZ01000097.1 GCA_002373975.1 Lachnospiraceae bacterium UBA3632
ACCGTGTTTGAGGGCGAAATAACCGGGGTGTAAACTGATTTATGGAAACCGGAACATGGAAATTTGAATTATGTAAACCATATTATGTAAACCAAAGCAAAAAATAACATTTTAAATTATGTAAACCAACAGGAGATTACAGACATCATGGTTAAGGCAAATGACAATTACTTGAAACTTCCCGGAAGCTATCTTTTTTCCACCATAGGAAAAAAGGTACGCGAATACAGCGAAGCTCATCCCGAAGCAAAGATAATAAGGCTTGGAATAGGGGATGTCACCCAGCCTCTGGCACCGGCCATCATAGATGCGCTTCACAAAGCCGTGGACGAGATGGGAGTGCGAGAGACCTTTAAGGGGTATGCACCCGATCTGGGATATGAATTCTTAAGAAACACCATAGCGGAAAATGATTACAGATCGAGGGGATGCGATATCAGTGCGGACGAGATCTTTGTATCGGACGGAGCAAAGAGCGACTGTGCCAACATCCAGGAAATATTCAGCCTCGATAACAAGATCGCAGTGTGCGACCCGGTTTACCCTGTATACGTGGACTCAAACGTTATGGCAGGAAGATGCGGAGATTATGATGCTGCCAGCGGAGTCTGGAGCAATGTGATCTACATGCCGTGTACCGCGGAAAACGGATTTGCTCCCGAGTTTCCGGGGGAGACGCCGGATCTTATCTATCTGTGCTTTCCCAACAACCCTACGGGATCGGCAATAACCAAGCCTCAGCTGCAGGAGTGGGTGGATTATGCCAATAAAGTCGGAGCCATCATCCTTTATGATGCCGCCTATGAGGCGTATATTTCGGAAGAGAATATTCCGCACAGCATATTTGAATGCGAAGGGGCAAGGACCTGTGCGATAGAGTTCAGATCCTTTTCCAAAAATGCCGGCTTTACCGGGGTGAGACTCGGATTTACCGTTATTCCCAAGGAGCTTAAAGCCGGAGATGTACAGCTTCATCCCCTTTGGGCAAGGAGGCACGGTACCAAATACAACGGCGCTCCCTATATCATACAACGCGCGGGCGAGGCGGTTTATTCCGAAGAGGGAAGAAAGCAGCTAAAGGCTCAGGTCGCATATTATATGGATAATGCGAGATATATCTACAACGGATTAAAGGAAGCGGGATATACTGTATCCGGCGGCGTGAATGCACCTTATATCTGGCTGAAGGCTCCGAATAACATGACGAGCTGGGAATTCTTCGATCATCTGCTGGAGAAGGTGAACGTGGTAGGAACACCGGGATCGGGATTCGGCCCTTCCGGAGAGACTTATTTCAGACTTACGGCATTCGGAACAAAGGAAGCCACCGTTGAAGCTGTAGACAGAATCAAGAAAATGTGATAAAAGCGGCATCGCCGCGAAAAGTAAGGATCAGGGGAAAGAATGAACACATCCTGGCTGGTTATATGGCTGATAATGCTCATAATATTTGTTGTGATCGAGATTATCACGACGGGGATCACCTCGGTCTGGATGGCTGTGGCATCCGGAGTGGCGGCGGTATGCGCTGCGATGAACGCACCTGTATGGCTTCAGTTTGTGGTGTTTGCGGGGGTGAGCTTCATCTTGTTCGCCTTTGTACGTCCCCGGGTAAAGCGCAGCTATGACCTAAAGAGACGACGAAACCGTGAACAGAGTCTTGTGGGGGAAAGAGGTCTTGTCATAAGCGAGGTCGACAATCTCAAAAGGATAGGCCTGGTGAGAATAAGAGGGCGGGAATGGAACGCCAGATGTAATGAGAATGGGATCGTTCTGCCTGAGGGAACTGTGGTAAGGATCATCGAAGTGATAGAAGATATGGTGATCGTAAGACCGGACGACTCGATAGTAAACATGGATGTCAGAGATTCCGAGGCAAGGCTGGACCCCGAGAAATTCTGATCATATGATCCGGAAAAGGAGAAAAAAATGAATCTAAAAGGACGTGACTTTTTAAAACTGCTTGACTATACGCCGGAGGAGATAGAGTATCTGCTTGAGCTTGCGGCTGATCTTAAGGACAAAAAGAAAAAGGGTATACCCGTTGATCATCACAGAGGCAAGAATATCGCCCTGATCTTTGAAAAGACCAGCACCAGGACAAGGTGTTCTTTTGAGGTGGCAGCTCATGATCTGGGAATGGGTGCGACTTATCTTGACCCTTCGGGATCACAGATCGGAAAGAAAGAATCGATCGCTGATACAGCCCGCGTTCTTTCGAGTATGTTTGACGGTATCGAATATCGCGGATATGGTCAGGAGATCGTGGAAGAGCTTGCCAAATACTCAAAAGTTCCCGTATGGAACGGTCTTACCAATGAGTTTCATCCCACTCAGATGCTGGCAGATATGCTGACCATAAAGGAAGAATTCGGTCATCTTAAGGGAATAAAGCTGGCTTATATGGGGGATGCCCGCTATAATACGGGAAATTCGCTTATGATAGCCTGTGCAAAGATGGGAATGCACTTTAACGGCTGTGCTCCAAAGAAGTACTGGCCTGTGCAGGAACTTATAGATACCGCAAAGAAGATCGCGGAGCAGACCGGTGGAAGCATCACCCTCACCGAGGATGCAATGGAGGGAACAAAGGACGCCGACGTGGTCTGCACCGATGTGTGGGTATCAATGGGCGAACCGGACGAGATCTGGGCCGAGAGGATTGCGGATCTTAAGGATTATCAGGTAAATTCCGCTATCATGAAGAACGCTTCGGATAAAGCCATCTTTATGCACTGCCTGCCCGCATTCCACGATCTTAAGACCAAGATAGGTGCGGAAGTGGGTAAGAAATTCGGGATCACCGAGATGGAAGTGACCGATGAGGTATTCGAATCGTCTCAGAGCCGCGTATTTGAAGAAGCCGAGAACAGGATGCATACTATAAAAGCCATTATAGATGCAACAGTATAGATTATGAAATCAGATATTCTGAATCTTCTCAGAAAAACAAATGAATATGTATCCGGACAGGAACTGTGCGAGCGTTTCGGTGTGTCCAGAAATGCCGTATGGAAGGCAATCGAGTCGCTAAAAAAGGACGGGTATGAGATAGAAGCTGTCAGAAACCGCGGATACAGGCTGGTTGCCTGCAATAAGGACATCTTTATCAAAAGAGAGATAGAGGCTCTGCTTCTCGGCAGTGAATCATCTCACAAGGTGGTGTTTTACTCCGAGACAGGTTCAACCAACAGCGATGCAAAGCTTATGGCGGAAGAGGGAGAGCAGGATGGTCTGCTGGTGGTAGCGGATTCACAGAATTCCGGGCGCGGCAGGCGCGGCCGGAGCTGGGTCAGCCCTCCCGGAAAAAATGCTTATTTTTCTCTTATGTTAAAGCCTGACATCTCTCCGGCCAAGGGACCGATGGTCACTTTGCTGATGGCGCTTTCCGTTGCGCTTGGAGTGAAAGGCCTTATGCCGAAAAAAGAGAGTGAAGAGTTGCCGGACGTGGGGATCAAATGGCCCAATGACGTGGTGATAAACGGAAAGAAGATATGTGGTATACTCACCGAGATGAGCATGGAAGACAGCTTCATTCACTATATTGTGATAGGTGTCGGGATAAATGTAAAGAAGCAGGAGTTTGAGGGTGAGATATCAAAGATCGCTTCCAGCATCGACAACGAGTGGGACACCAACACTTACAGAAGTGCGCTGGTTGCGAATATAATCAGGTATTTTGACGGGTTTTACAAAGAATACCTGGAAAGAGGGGATCTGTCGGGAATAAAGGACAGCTACGAGAAGCTGCTTGTTAATAAAGGAAAAGAAGTGAGGGTGCTCGATCCGAAGGGGGAGTACACGGCGAAGGCGCTGGGGATCGATGAGAACGGGCAGCTGATGGTGGAAAGAACGGATGGAAAGCTCGAAGCGATTTACGCCGGGGAGGTTTCTGTCAGGGGAGTATATGGATATATATAAACACAAAGAACTATAAGTCACGGCAGTGTGGCAAGTATGTATGTATCCGGCACCGCTTCGCAGCTATGGGTCTTCGTGCAAGAGCAGATGCCAGCTGCGTACTTTGCAGCGGCATGAAATTTCGTTATGAACCAAAACGAAATTTCATACGAAGTATCTGCGTAGGACGTTTTGTTCTTTAAAACGTCCGATCGGCCTCAGACACATTGCCGGATTACATACATACTTGTCGCACCGCCTGAATCTATATTAATAAGAGT
>DFKZ01000107.1 GCA_002373975.1 Lachnospiraceae bacterium UBA3632
AATCCGCCTCTTTTTGCCATATTATTCGTCCTCCTCGACTATTTCCATTTTTATAACATCTCTCAGATCTATGGTCCCGTCCCTGAATTCCTCTGCGCTTGCGGATTCGCTCACGGAAAAAGTGATCTCCTTGCCGCTTATATCATTCAGACACTGTCTGAGTTTTTCATGTCCCTGCTCTCTTGTCAGGCGTTCATAGGAAAAATCTCCGTTGTCATATTTTAATACCAGATTACCCGCATTATCAAGTGTGGGCTTTGCCCTTACAAGGGCATTGGCCATGGGTATATCATTTGAAAAACTATCTATTACTTTTCTCCAGTTTTGCACTATCTTCCTGACATCTTCCGGAAGGCTCGGCGGAAGGACCTGCCTTGGCACAGCGCTGCGCACGTGTTCCGGAGCGGTGGCTGACTGAGCGGCGCCTGCGGGAGCAGTCACAAACACACCTTCTTCAAGCTGCTTTTCCACGGCATCAATCCGCCCGAGAATAGCTGCATTGTCCTGGTCCATTGCGGGCTTACACAGCCTTATCAGAGCTATCTCAACAAGGACCCTCTTCTGAGTGGCATATCTGATCTGATTTGAGAGATCCGAAAAAATATGAATATACCTGATTATCTGCTCTCTTTTTGCGAGAGAAGCTTCCTCTTTTAGTCTTGCCAGATTATCGCTCGACATATCCACAACGTCCTCAAGGCCGTCGGATGTCTGCACCAGCATCAGGTTTCTCAAGTACCATGTAAAATCTACCACGAACTGCGTAAGCTCCCGTCCCCGGGTGATCACCTCATCAAGGGTGGAAATGCAACCGCTGACGTTTGAGTTCAGGCAGTCCCTCAGAAGATTACTGAATACTTCCGTATCCACCGCTCCCAGCACATCAAGCGCCATATCGTAGGTAAGAGTTTCACCGAAATGGAAAGCAATGCACTGGTCCAGCAGACTCAGAGCATCACGAAGAGATCCGTCCGCAGTCTTTGCGATATAACGGATCGCTTTGTCTTCAATATTTACATGCTCAGTCTCCATTAGTTCCCGGAGCCTGTCGGAAATAGTGTCTATTGAAATACGCCTGAAGTCATATCTCTGACATCTCGACAGCACAGTGATGGGAAGCTTATGAACCTCTGTGGTGGCGAGAATGAAGATTACATACTCCGGCGGCTCTTCCAGCGTCTTTAGCATGGCGTTGAAAGCTCCTGTCGAGAGCATATGGACCTCATCTATGATATAGACTTTGTACTTTCCCTCTGTGGGGCGGTACGAAACCTGATCGATAATGTCTCTTATATTGTCCACACCGTTATTGGATGCGGCATCGATCTCAATGACATTCAGGCTGGTCCCCGCAGCTATTGCCTTGCAAACCGCGCATTCACCGCAGGGGCCGTTCTCACCCGGATTCTCACAATTGACCGCACGGGCAAATATTTTTGCGACGGTGGTCTTACCTGTTCCGCGAGTTCCCGTAAAAAGATACGCGTGCCCGATACGGTCAGCCTTCAGCTGATTCTTTAATGTAGTTGTAATATGATCCTGTCCCTTGACATCTCCGAAATTACTCGGGCGGAACTTCCTGTAAAGGGCTGTGTAGGAACCCATCGCCTTACCTGCCTGTTAAGTATTACTTTTAATCTCCGAAGCTGATACCCAGAAGCTTTGCTTCCTGAATGATCCTTGCATCGGGATCGACATATTTTAATTTGCCTGCCACATCCTCAAGGCTGACTCTCACGATCTCCCTGTTTTTGTAGCCCACCATAAAACCGTACTTTCCTTCGAGGATCAGCTTTCCGGCCTCTGCGCCGAGACGGCTGGCAAATACTCTGTCATAAGGGCAGGGGCTTCCGCCTCTCTGCATGTGGCCTGGAACGGTTACACGTACCTCACGGCCGGTCCTTTTGAAAATCTCTTCAGCTATCTCGTATGAAACCGATACCTTGCGCTTCTCGACTTTCTTTTTGTAATCCTTCTTCGAAAGCTTTGCATCTTCCTTGGAGATGGCACCTTCTGCCACCGCTATGATGGTGAATCTGCTTCCGTTTTTATCTCTTTCCTCGATCTTATCGATAACCTTTTTGATATCATAGGGAATCTCGGGAATGAGTATGATGTCCGCTCCGCCTGCCATGCCGGCATTTAAGGTGAGCCATCCCACCTTGTGTCCCATTACCTCAACAATAAACACGCGGCCGTGTGACGATGCTGTGGTATGGATGCAGTCGATAGCGTTGGTCGCGATATCTACCGCGCTCTGGAAACCGAATGTCATATCGGTTCCCCAGAGGTCATTGTCTATGGTCTTGGGAAGGGTTACTACGTTAAGGCCTTCTTCCTGAAGCCTGTTGGCTGTCTTGTGGGTGCCGTTTCCGCCGAGGATAACAAGACAGTCAAGCCCAAGCTTGGCATAGTTTCTCTTCATCTCCTCAACCTTATTGAGCCCCTCGGGAGTTGGCTCATCGAGAAGTTTAAACGGAGTCCTTGATGTGCCGAGCATGGTTCCGCCCTTTGTAAGGATACCGGAAAAATCGCGTCCCGTCAGGATCTGGAAGTTGCAGTATATCAGGCCCTTGTATCCGTCCTGAAATCCGTATACTTCAACATCCTCGCCGCTGTGTGTCAATGTCTTTACCACACCTCTCATAGCCGCGTTAAGTGCCTGGCAGTCGCCGCCGCTGGTAAGCATACCTATCCTCTTCATATCAGGTCCTCCTTTTTATGAATTCATATTTATCTAAAGTCACGCATGACCCTATATTCCTATACATTTTACCACAATCACCACTTCATCACAATCGAACAAACAAAAACAAGGATAATTATTACAAATTATCCTTGTCAAATCGTAAATAATTGTTTAAAATATCTTTTGTTGCTGCGGGATATCCCGCGCATACAATGGAGACGTATCGAAGCGGTCATAACGGGGCGCACTCGAAATGCGTTTGCCCTCCGGGGCACGAGGGTTCGAATCCCTCCGTCTCCGCTCTAAATATC
>DFKZ01000105.1 GCA_002373975.1 Lachnospiraceae bacterium UBA3632
ATAATATGGCAAAAAGAGGCGGATTCCCCGGAGGAATGCCCGGGAACTATTCCAACCTTATGAAGCAGGCTCAGCGTATGCAGCGCCAGATGGAAGAGAGTCAGAAAGAGCTCGAGACAAAGGAATTTGTCGGCACCGCGGGCGGTGGAGCGGTTGAAGCAAAGGTAAACGGAAATAAAGAGATCATAGGTATCAAGCTTGATCCCGAGATAGTAGATCCCGAAGACATCGAGACGCTTCAGGATTCAATCGTTGCTGCCATAAATGAGGCCATGAAGCAGGCCGAGGATGCAAGCGCAGCGCTTATGGGCAAGATGACCGGGGGGCTTTCCTTCTGATGGAGCTCTACAGCGGATATATAAACAAATTGGTGGATGAACTGGCATCACTCCCGGGTATAGGGAATAAATCGGCACAGCGGCTGGCGTTTCATCTTGTGGGGATGCCGCAGGAACGCGTAGACAGGCTGGCAAAGGTGATGATGGAAGCCAAAGCAAAGGTCCGTTATTGTAAAAAGTGTTTTACATTGACGGACAGTGAGGTGTGCCCTATATGTTCAAAGCCCGGGAGGAATCAAAAGCTGATTATGGTGGTGGAGAACAGCCGCGACCTTGCAGCTTATGAAAAGACGGGTAAATTCGAGGGCGTCTACCATGTTCTGCACGGAGCTATATCACCCATGATCGGGATAGGCCCCGGAGATATCAAGATCAAGGAGCTTGTTGAAAGATGCGCCGAGGATGTAGAGGAGGTCATACTGGCGACCAATTCAAGCCTTGAGGGTGAGACCACGGCAATGTATATCAGTAAGCTCTTAAAACCAATGGGAATAAAGGTTACACGTATAGCCAGCGGGGTGCCGGTAGGCGGTGACCTCGAATACATTGATGAAGTCACTCTGTCGAGAGCACTCGACGGAAGAGTAGAATTGTAAACAACAGGAGGAATGGTTACCATGTCGGTTACGCAGGAAGCATTTGGCAAGAGCAGGGACGGAAGAGATCTTTTTCTTTACACGATCGAAAACGGAAAGGGAATGAAGGCAAAGGTTACAAACCTCGGAGCCATACTGGTTCAACTCTGGGTTCCCGATAAGGAGGGAAAGGCTCAGGATATCGTGCTGGGATATGACTCGGCGGACAGATATTACTCCAATCCCAGCTTCTTCGGAGCGACGGTCGGCCCCAGCGCAAACCGTATCGGCGGAGCTTCATATGAGATTGACGGAGTAAATTATGACATCGATGTTAATGACGGCCCCAACAACCTCCACAGCCATTACGAACTCGGCTATCATAAGAGAGTGTGGGATGCAGAAATTTTTGACGACAGTGTCAGATTCTGTATCAGCGATCCGGCCACTCTTGGATTCCCCGGAAATAAGGAGATTTCGGTTACTTATTCTGTGACCGATAAGAACGAGCTTAAACTTCACTATCACGGAACAAGTGATGAGAAGACCATTATAAATCTGACCAACCATACCTACTTTAACCTGGACGGACACGACAGCGGAAATATCCTGGACCACAGGATCAAGCTTGAGTGCGCAAATTACACGCCTACGGTTAAGGGATCGATCCCCACAGGAGAGATCGCTCCCGTTGCGGGCACACCTATGGACCTTACTTCCCCAAAGCGCGTCGGTGACGATATAGATACGGATTTCGAACAGCTCAATATGGCGGGAGGGTACGATCATAACTTCTGCATTGACGGATATGACGGATCTCTCAGACAGTGTGCCACTGTGTGGGCAGCAAAGAGCGGCAGAGTGATGAAGGTATATACAGATCTGCCCGGAGTTCAGTTCTATGCGGGAAACTTTATCACCCCCGAAGACGGAAAGAATGGATATCATTATGAGAAACGCGGCGGACTGTGCCTCGAGACACAGTATTATCCCGACACGATCCACCATGATAATTTCCCTTCATGCCTTTTCGGCGGATCCGAGGGAGAAGCAAGAGTTTACGATACAGTAACTGTTTACGCATTTGAGTAGTAAGTATGTCTAAGTTTGGAAAAAGATCCGAGAGAAATCCCGAAAGAAACTCCGAGAATTCCAGGGGATACAAGGATAAGATCAGGATCTATAAAGTAACAAATCTATACAGAGCATTGCTTATCATTGCTGTTATTGCTGTGATCGCCGTGATAATCCGTATTCAGTACAAGAATCATGTTTACACCGGATACTCGGTGGTAGCGGAAGTTGAGAGGCAAAAGGCATCGGATGCGAGGGATCTGAGGCTGGGTACGTCCATCCTGACCTACAGTAAGGACGGTGCGCATCTTACCGACGCAAAGGGCAACATTCCGTGGAACCAGACATACGAGATTCAGGACGTAGTGCTGGATATAAGCGGAAGCGTTGTCGCAATAGGCAATTACAACGGCAGAGATATTTATGTTCTCAATGAAAAGGAACAGTTATGCAAAATCTCTACCACCATGCCTATACGGAATCTGGCTGTTTCGGAAAACGGCACGACCACGGTTATAATTTATGACACATCAGTCACATATATTAATACTTATGACAGTGCCGGCAATCTTATATTCAGCGGACAGGCACATATGTCAGGAAGCGGATATCCTGCAGCAGTTGCTCTTTCTCCAAACGGAAAAATGTTGGAGGTGTCATATATATATGTAGATGCCGGAACGGTAAAAACTACTGTGGCATTCTATAATTTTGGTTCAGTAGGAGATAACTATAAGGATTATCTGGTCTGCGGATACGATTATACCGATACGATAGTTCCGGAAGTGGGATTCCTGAGTAATACGACTTCTTATGCAGTTGCCGACAGCAGGCTCATGATATATTC
>DFKZ01000123.1 GCA_002373975.1 Lachnospiraceae bacterium UBA3632
CAAACGGTTTTCAAGACCGCCTCGTTATGACCGCTTCGATACCTCTCCATTTCCGATATTCAGTTGCCACTCATCACAAGCGGCGTTTAATATAATATCAATCAAAGAGTCAAAAGTCAACACCTTTTTGAATTATTCCGGCGTACATTTTATCGCGGCTGCGACAATGCCAGTCCCCACTTGTTCCAGAACCATAAAGTTTCTTTTCCTCCGGGCTCCGTAATGTGCAGAAACTCTTTTTCGTCAAGCCACACGTCTTTTGCCTTTATGCCCATTTTAGATGATACCCAGATCGGGTCTACACGATCCTCTCTAAAAGCATCATAATCGTATATGCCTATATGCTGTGACCATGTTTTTTCGTCTTTTCCGATCCAGAACGGCTTTGAGTCCCCAAAGCTCCCGATTCTCCAGAAAAGGATCACTATCTCGTCCTCACCGTCATGATCTATATCATCAATAAAATAATCCGATACTTTCCATCCCTCCTTGCTCTCCCACAGCAGTCTCCCTGATTCATCATACACCGAAAAATGCCTGTTTTTCAGAACTATACCGGCAGTTTCCACGACTGCTTCTCTGTCAGGGTTTTCAAATTCTCCCGGAATATCTGTAAATACATGGTTTTCCGCTTTATTATTCCATTTTACCCAGCCCGGAAGAAATGTTCCCCTTTTCCATAGGAAATAGAATAAAAAAGCGCAGACCAAAACGGCTACTGCAATACACAGTAGCCGTATTATCACATGTGTTTTCTTTGAAGATCCGTCAGTCTTCCTCATATCCATATCTGTATGACTTTGTCCAATCCTCCTGCGGCGGAACACCTTCCCGCATGTAATTGTAATTGCCGTCATCCATCATTTCCATACCGAGAAGCTGTCTCCACTGCGTGTCTGTCATTCTGTCACTAAGCGGCTGATCAAACTGATAGAAGGAATATACACTTCCGAATGCAAGCTTCTTAACGCCATCCACTTCCACTACAACCACTATCATATTCGCGTATCCGGTTGCAAGTTCCAGGCATGAGCCGTTAGGATCGGTGGCAACGTCCGCAATTATGGCACAGGGAAATTCTCTTGTGGTAAAGTATTCATTATCTGCTTCGTCCTTGTGAACTTCCTGCCAGAAATGCTCAAGCTGACCGCCGTATGTTCTTATAAACTCAAACTCCTCTTCGGTCGGAAGCTCATCAGTGAGCTCCTTTTCCGCTATAACCTGAAGCTTTTCTACTATCCCGGACATAAGCTCAAGGTTCTGCTTATCTTCCGCTCTCAGCACGCCATAGTAATCCAGCCCTTCCCTTGTGGCATTCACAAGATTATACAGGCGGGCATACACCTCAGGCTCAGGCTCAACGTATCCTCTGTCGTCTCTTACGGGTAGCTCTCCGTCGCCCATCTCAGCGATCATCTGCTTGGCATAGAGGATTGTGTCATGCTTTAATTCCGCATAGCTTCCCAGGAATGTCGTAAGATTCTTCTTGTTCCACTCCTCGGATTGCATAAAAGCAGGATAGCCGTCACCCTTTTCCTCAAGAACAGGTCGAAGAGTGTTTATCCACCCCGAATAAAGGCTGTTGTTCCATAAGGAATCCGTAGACTCCTTTACCATCCGGCGCAGACTCTCCATATTCTCATCATATTTTGCGAAATCGGTCTCACCCTTTTCCTCCAGGATATCCAAAGCGGTATCTGAACCCAGTGCAGCGGGAACATCAAGAGCATTGGGCAGATATCTGCACTGTCCCTGCGAATTGGCATCAGTTTTGTCATAGCAAAGATTGGAGAATATCGCTTCATCTATGGAGAATCTCTGGCCCATAAATCTGAAACCGTTTATCTTGGCTTCTTTTTCATCTTCGCTATCGCTCGCCATTACAACCACAGAATTGATACGGGGTGCAGGCAGCATACCTACCAACTTATGGAATGCCTTCCAGTTCTTTTCATCTCCGGGAAGATCTGATACTGTTACATTTTCACCATATGTGGCATCTATTATCGGTCTGAATTCATAATATCCGCAGTCATCGGAGGATCCGGCAAAGAATGAAGTAACAGTGTAAACTCTCTCCCACTCCGCAAGTACGTCACCTTCCATGGCAAGCGTCATAAGAAGTGCAGACCTGTTCTGATCCTCATCCTTACTTGCAAAATTGCGCCTTCCGTACCACATCATCGCCTTAAAATACTTGCTCAGTTCCTCGTCGGTATCGTAATACCCTCTGGGCTTGTACTGGGAATAATCCTCCATATAATCAGGATTGTTAAACAGCGGTGATACCTCTATCCTGTCGGCAGCCTCAATAAGCGAAAGCTCTGCCTGTACAGCATCCGCCACATCGGCAGGTATATTTGCACCGGGATTAAGAAGCACATCTCCCACCGTAAAGAATGCAAGATTAGTCCACGCTGCTTTTTCCCATTCGGTTCCTTTCAGAGCATTATACTGTTCCTCTGACTTTGCTTTCATAAGGCTTCCAATGCCTGATACCTCGCCTATCAGTTCATTCTTTTCCGTATTTTTCATAAGATATGCAAAATACAGATGATATGTATGCATTATCGAATCCACGGTAACGAAGTTGGGCGTCATGGCATAACGGTTTGATTCGTAAACCGAAAAGAACTCATCATAATATCCGTCCATTACAAGGAACTGATTCTCGGCGAGCATCTCCTTTGCCTTGTCGTTATAGTACTCGATCAGGTCGGCATTATCTATATCGCTGAAATCAGTCGAAAACGAAAACAGGCGGGACGCCGGAATCACCGAGGAGTACTTTGAGGAAATGTTGTCGTTAAGGATAGATGGTCTTGACAGGTATTTAATTCCTTTTTCATAAATACCGTTGACATATTCATCCACTTCTTCATCACTTATCTGTGTGGCAGGCTCAGTGTTATCAAGAGGCGGAAGCTCGGATACATCGGGCTTTGCTGTTGTATCGTCATACACTGTAATGATGTCATCCTCAACATCCGCGGGCTGCTCCATCTTAGGCTTTACCACCAGGAAGAATACTGCAACAGCTACAGCTGTAATAACCAGCAACAAACCGGCAACCGCTGCCGCTATGATGATCGCGATCTTTGCGCCCTTGGGCAAGCCTTTTTTAGGCGCAGCGGGTTCATTGGTGGGCTTAGTTGCAGCGGGCTGAGCCTGCGTCTCAGGCGCAGTTACGCTGACAGCCGGCTGAACCTGAGGTTCCGGCTGTGCTACCTGTGGCTGTGCTATAGGTTTAACCTTCGCTCCGCAGGCAGTGCAGAAAGATGCACCTTCCTTTATCTGTTTTCCACATTTTGTACAGAACATATCTATTCCTCCGCAGATTAAATCACATATTTTATGTTCTTTAAATATATCATATAAGCTTGGTAATGAGAAGAAAAAAAAGCCATCTTCCAAAGGGAAAATGGCTCAGCATATTTACTTCTGCATTTTATTTTTTTAATCAACTTCGCTCAGATCCAGATCCATCGCAGCCTGGATTGAATAATCCGGGAATTCTTTCTGAACCTTTGCGACTGCGGCCTCGTACACAGCCTCTCTATCCTTTGGATCAAAACTTACCACGATATCAAACCGCATGGTTTTTTCTTCCGTGTCTATATTGAATCCGTGCATCTGAAGCACATTTGGATCCTCGGTAACAAGGCGCGATACCGTTTCCCTTGCCTGAATGGCTTCCACATCCTTGGTATTATGAGAATACAATCCTATTGCAGTAAGTACCACATTGTGCTCCTCATAAACCTTTACCTGTACCCGTCTTATCAGCTTATCAAGCTCGTCTGCCGAAAGAGTATCGGGTATTTCAATATGAACCGATCCGTTGTGCGAATCGGGACCGTAATTGTGGAGCACAAGATCGTATGCTCCGCTGATCTCGGGAAAACTCTTGATGGTATTCTTTATATCCCTTGCAAGCTGTGGATCGACTCTTTCACCGAGGATCTTAGAAATAGTCTCCCTGAGCATATCAAATCCCGATTTGATGATCAGGATAGCGATAATAGCACCCAGCCATGCCTCGAGAGAAATGTGGAATATAAGAAATACAGCGGCAGCTGCCAGAGTCGAAGCTGATATGATAGAATCCATCAGCGCATCCGTTCCGGAATTGACAAGGGAATCGGAATTGACTTTCTTTCCGGTCCTCTTTACAAACAGACCAAGCACTATCTTTACAACAACCGCCACAGCGACAATGACCAGTGATACAACCGAGTAATCGGCTTTCTCCGGATGGATGATCTTCTTAATAGATTCAACCAGAGCCGTCGCGCCTGCATACAGGACGATCATCGAGATGAGCATCGCACTCAGATACTCTATTCTACCGTATCCGAAAGGGTGCTTTTTATCAGGCCTCTTTCCCGCAAGAAATGTTCCCACGATAGTAATGACCGAGCTGCCTGCGTCGGATATATTGTTTACGGCATCCATCACGATTGCGATGGAATTGACCATAAGCCCTATAACCGCCTTAAATCCCGCGAGAAAGACATTGGCCACTATCCCGATGATACTTGTCCTGATTATCGTTTTATCACGATCACTTCGCACTTTCATTTTATTATCCCAAAAGCTCTTCTACAGCCTTTCTGACCACTCCCATATCTGTTGTGGGCTCAAATCTGGCTACTACGTTGCCTTCTCTGTCGATCAGGAACTTGGTGAAATTCCACTTGATGTACGCCTTGTCACCGAACTTTTTGTTATTGGCATTGGTGAACTTGTTAAGTGCGGCATTCTTAAGGCCCTTGCCAAAGCCTTCAAAACTCTTCTGGGTAGCAAGATGTACAAAAAGCGGATCGGCATTGTCACCGTTAACATCGATCTTTGCGAACTGAGGGAACTCTGTTCCGAACTTCATGGTACAGAACTCATGGATCTCGTCAGCATCGCCGGGTGCCTGATTTGCAAACTGGTTGCAGGGGAAATCGAGGATCTCGAATCCCTTGTCCCTGAGATCTTTATACATAGCCTCAAGAGGCTCATAATGCGGTGTGAAGCCGCATCCCGTCGCTGTATTGACTATGAGGAGAACCTTTCCCGCGTAATCGCTGAGACTAACCTCATTGCCTGTTCTGTCTGTAACCTTAAAATCGTAAACTGTAGCCATTTTTTGTCCTCCTTAAATATAACTGATTTGTTTAGCTGTTTGCAATAATCATATTTACATTGTGTGCAATATAATTTTGTAAAACCAATATAGCAAATACTCTAAATGATGTCAACAGGTTTTTAAAAACTTTTTTTATAAAAAAACAAACACACTCTCTTTATTGTGCGCTTCGCCGCGCTGTGATATAATGAAATCCGCCTTTTTAAGACCTTAAAAAAAACTGTAAGCGGGGGATTTAAGGAACGTGAAAACCAGAATTAAAAAGATCATATTGGATATCCTGTGCGATATCATAGGAAGCATCCTCTACGCCATGGGCATTCACTGCTTTGCCAAAATGGCAAACTTCGCAACCGGTGGGGTATCGGGCCTCGCCCTCATCATGAACCATATGTGGAATCTGCCTGTGGGAGTGATGACCATAGCAATGAACATTCCTCTGGTGATCGTAAGCTGGAAGATAGTAGGAAAGAAATATATATTTAAAACAGCCAAGACCATGGTATTTACCATGATATTCCTGGATGTGATCTTCCCTCTCATCCCCATGTACAGCGGAAACAGACTTATGGCAGCCGTTTATTCGGGGCTTTGCATGGGAGCCGGAATGGCATTCTTCTATATGCGGGGAAGCAGTTCGGGCGGATCTGATTTTATATCAATGATCGTAAAGGTCCGTCATCCCTTTATTTCCCTGGGAATAGTTACAGCTGCAACCGATTTCCTGGTCATCATGCTCGGCTGGCCCGTATTTAAAGATGTGGATTCCGTTCTCTACGGAATAATCAACTCGTTTGCCGCGTCCATTGTTATCGATCGCATTCTGTACGGTATCGGTGCCGGTAAAATGGTGCTCATCATCACCACCAAAACAGACGAACTTATCGAGCGGATCAGCGATATGACCGACCGGGGCTCCACGATCATAAAGGCTATCGGGAGCTATACCAGAGAGAACAAGGATATTATCCTCTGTGCCTGCTCCAAATCGCAGACATATACTATTACAAGCCTTGCCCACGAGGTTGACAACGGCGCCTTCGTGATGGTAACAGAAACCAGCGAGGTATTCGGAGAAGGCTTTAAAGAGTATAAAAAAGAATATAAAAAAGATTACAAAAATCTTACTAAGAAAGAGGGCGATTAATCTCGCCCTCTTCTATTAATCTGCCGGATCACTTCCGGCGTCAGATTGTATTGCTTTTATTGACAGTTTATTATTCCATGCTCTCGCTTACGGCCTCTGCTACGGCTTTCTTTGCTTCGTCTTTGCCAAGTCCGCTTACGTTAACATTGTGGTTAACCTTAGCGTCATAGGTCTGAGCTTTCATCACCTCGGTAAGATCAAAACCTGTGGTCTCCCTCACCGACTCGATAACCTTAGCAAGCACTGCAGGGGTATATCCGCCTACCGAAGTAACTCCGCCTTCACCCGAACCGGAATCGATAACAGTAACTTTGTCGATAGCGGAAATGGGTTCTGCGATAGCCTTCGCGATCTCGGGAAGCTGTTTGATGATCATCTCTGTGATAGCTGCATTGTTGTACTTTGCATAAGCTTCTGCCTTCTTTTCCATAGCCTGAGCTTCAGCAATACCCTTTGCTTCGATTGCTTCTGCCTCTGCACGTCCAACGGCTGCTATACCTTCTGCTTCCTTCTGCTTTGCATATATTGCGGCATCTGCCTGAGCCTTTACAGCCTCGGCTTTCTTTTCCTGCTCATACTTAGCAGCATCTGCTTCACGCTGTCTCTCGATAAGATTTGCTTCTGCTTCCTGCTGACGGCGATACTTCTCTGCTTCTGCTTTCTTTCTGATCTCTGCGGTGAGTGCCTGCTCTGCAACCTGTGCTTCCTTTGCCTTGAGCTCTACTTCGCGCTCCTGACGTGCGATATCGGCATTGGTACGGGTTACTTCGATAGTCTTTCTCTGCTCTTCCTGCTGGATCTCGTATGCTGCATCAGCTGCTGCCTTCTTGGTATCGGAAGCCTGTTTGAGTTCTGCCTTCTGGATTGCCAGATCATTCTGCTTCTTGGCGATCTCAGTCTGTGAAAGAACCTGAGCATCATTGGCATCCTTGTCTGCCTTAGCCTGTGCAACCTTGATATCTCTCTCGGATTCTGCTCTCGAGATGGCTGCTGCCTTCTGTATACGAACTACGTTGTCAACACCGAGGTTTTCGATAACATGATTGTTATCCGTGAAGTTCTGTACATTGAAGGATGTGATCACAAGTCCCATGGCTGCGAGATCGGGATCTGCATTCTCTTTAACAAGAAGTGCAAATTTCTGACGGTCGGAAACCATTTCCTCGAGTTTCATCTTACCTACGATCTCACGTACATTACCTTCCAGCACTTCTCTTGCAACTGCTGCGATATACTCAGGTTTCTTGTTCAGGAAGTTCTTGGCAGCCAGCTTTATTAGATCCGGTGTATGACCAACCTGTACGTTAACCGTTGCATCTACGTTAATGTTGATATAGTCCGCTGTGGGTACCGCACTTGATGTTTTAACATCTATCGGGATCAGCTGGAGTTTTAATACGTCCTTCTTCTCAAGAAAAGGTACTTTCACTCCGCTTCGTCCGATAAGGATCCTGGGTTGCTTGTGAAGACCTGTGATGATGAAGGCCTCATCCGTTGATGCTTTTACATAGCCTGCAAGCATGACAATCAGGACTATGAGCACTGCAATTCCGATCAATACATATTTAAACATTTTGTCCTCCTTTTCCCGGCGAACCACTCGTTCGCTTCGTGTTGAGAATACTATACCAATCTCCCACTGATAAATATATCTCAAAAAGAGCGAATTGGAAATATGTATTTTGCTGTTCGTACGTACCGATTCTTCATTAAATGAAAACTGCTGATGTGATCCACAAACCCACCGTTATATACGGAACCATAGCCACCTTCTTCTTAAGCATTCCGCGGCTGTCCACGTTTTTCCTGACAGACTGAACCACCGTAAGAAGTAAAAAAGTAATGGCAAAATGAAAAATACATACCTCCACCGTCTTGCCAAAAAGGATCAGAAACATCGCGCATACGCATAGTGCATGGCTGTCGGCCCGTCCATATACCCTCGCCATGACAAATTCCTGTACGGCCACATATATCACAAGGCCTGCTGCCTCTCCCATCCCCACCTCCGGCCCGGTGAAAAACATTCCAAGTGAGATCGCGACAGCGATCATCCATAAAAAGTCATACACTTCCCTGGTCATCAGATCCATCACCGCTGCGGCAAAAAAGACAGCATTAAACGTTATGAATATAACCACCTGCACGCCTGTCATACTCATCTCAGGCTCGTCCTCAGTTCATCCAGAACAGTTCCTTCCACATCAACTATATTTATTCTCGGATGGCTTTCAAGCGTCTCCCCGTCCTTTCTGGCTATTACCGTAACAGTAAAACCATCAGTATCCTCCGGAAGGTCGTACAGGGGAACCATAAAACGTATCACTTCATCCTTTTCATATTCTTCATTACCGGTGTAATCAAATACTGTGCTGTATCCCGATAGCTCATCCGGGAAGATGACTTCCACCTGCTCGGCATAACCGTAGGTTTTTATGATAAGGTCACCGCTCTCACCCCTGGCAAACACTTCTTTTCCGTCTTTCGGCTTAAGAAGTCTTTCCACCTCTGTCTTTAAATCGAATCCCCAGCCGGATACCGTTTCTTCCGTAACGTTTCCGACCCGGTCAGCCACATGAACGGTTATTTCAAAGTCTCCGAAATAGAAATACTTTTCGGCTTCTTCCGGTCCGAAGGAAACTGTGATCTCGCCGTTTTCATCAAGGGTCCATATACGGGTGGATCCGTTGTCCTGATTGTCTATCCTCACGTAAAAATCATCGGGATCAACTCCTGAGAGCAGATCTTCCGCTTTTATGATAATGCTTGGAAATCCACCGGTTTCGGATTCATCAAGAATATATTTCCCGATATCCCTGTAATCTTCCAGTCCGCTTATCAGCGGTTTTTCTCCGTCAAACACTACTTTAACGGAATTTGCCAGATCTTTGTCCGATGATGACAATCTCTCCCCCGTAGGCGATTGACTGTCTGCGGCACGTGCACGCGGGATCAGTGTTATCTCCTCTCCGTTTTGATCTGCCCGGGCTGTAAAAGTCCATTCGGAAGTACACACTCTGCCGTTATCCGATCTGACCACCCCCGGAATGCAGGTTTCCTCCAGGATCACATTCTCACTGCAAGAATACGAAAAACTTCCTTCCGGCAGAGGCCCGTCTGCCGAATTAACGGCGCTTATCATATGATAGTCTCCGCCGTAATCATTCTCATAGAGCCATATATCGTTAACCATATAGGAGCTGTTGGTCTTCCCGTTTAGTCCCGCACTTTCCTTTATGGTAAAAGGAGTGATCCCGTCAGCTCTGACATAGACAAGCGCCGGTTCTTTGATATAAACGTTTTCCCCGTCCGTTATCTGAGGTCTGGAAGTAATAACTCCCGGCTTCCAGACAGCATACAGGTTAATCGAAGTATTATCGGCAAAGTCACCCACCGAAAGCCTGTTCTGTACATTTAACCAGCTGTCCCTGTCACTGAACACCACCGGTCCGTCAGGTCTGGTACTCCAGCCTATAAAATGGTATCCGTCTCTGTTAAAACCGCATCCCGTAAGATTGGTCGGAGCGCTCACGGCAGCACCGTTATAAGCCGTTGCATTATTGTAATAAAAGTATTGTGCCGGGGTGCTTCCGACAGACCCGCTTCCGTTGGCATTATAGACCACACGGTATCGGTTGTTTGATTTGCGTCTGCATGTATGACCCACATAACCTGTCACCTCAAGGGAATTGTCATAGGGACAGAGATAAAAGAAACTACTGTAACCGGTGTATGACGGAAGATATGGAAGAGACGCCGCCATGGCTTCTGTCATATACATAAAACCAAGATTAAGCCTCTCTCCGCAATATGCACAATACGCATTCCAACCGGCATTGTAGAACCTCCCACAGTTAATATATGTAGCCCCCATTCGATTTAATCCGAATGTAGTCAGATCATAAAAATCCGCGGTATGTATACAGCAGGCATTTGGATGCTCCACCTTCCAATATCCGACGGGAGTTCTTCCTACTATCTGTTTAGAAAAATAATGCTGACCTTTTGAAAGGGGACCGCCACTGAGATCACCGAATATCACCCTGGTATGCCCCATATATTCGTTACCGTGATAGGCCGTGCTCTTATCACCGTAACCCACAGTAAAAGCAGTACCGTCCGGCGAAAGAGATATATAGGGATTCCCTGCAAAGATAGTATCATTTACAGTGATCGCCACAGCTTTTTCGGAAAACACTATTAACATCCCTGCTAAGATGATCAAACCGTATAAAAACCTTTTTATTCCGGCAAATCCGTTAATCCTTCCCCGCATTATCCCTCCCGCTCAAGTGCCAATGCGATCCGAAGCTTCTTGGAATCCAGCCCGTCGTAAAACTCCTCCACATCCGATTTTTCAAGATAGATGTTGAACCTTACAGCCCTTCCCTCGTCGGATTCGTAAAGCTCATTACCGCCGCTGTCAAATGCATCTGCCACATAGATCCCGCTCCACCTCAGTTTAACCTGCTCATCTTCTCCCTGCAGATAAATGTGTATGCGGTCTCCGCTCCGAAGCTTTCCTCCTGCCGACTGATAGAGATCATCCACTTTCAATCCGACCAGCACCGGTTCCTTCATGTCTCCGGTAACAGACTCGGCGCTTTCAAACATATCATAGGTCAGAATGCTCCCTGCCGGGATATTGATAAGTGCTATCGAGACTCCCATATCCTCCGGATTCTGATATGCCCTTTCCGGCAATAATGACCTTGGAACGGTTTTCACTCCAAGTCCCGTCTTTTTATTTTCGTTTGTTGTGGTAAATCCTTTTTTTATCATGGTTGCGGATACAACCACGGGAACCTCCTCTTCCTTTGAAAGTGCTTTTTTCTCAGAGTAAACAAGCACCGCGTATACCGCCACCGCTGCCAGGAATGCCATCCCGATCAGCGCCGGTACGGATTTTTTAATACTGTATTTGCTTTTCATTTCCTACCCCTTCCGGATCATACCCAGTCTATATATGACTTAACATCCACCAGTTTTGATTTTTTTGTGCTGAACACAAGTCCCATTATTCCCCGCAGATCAAATGCAATCTCTCCGTATACTCCGGTGTTTTGTATGATCTGCCCGTTGGGTGCCTCCATGGATCCGAGCAGGCCCTCAGTTACTTCCCAATTCCCGCTGTCATTCATATATATCTCACTCACCTTATCACCCTCAACATTGTATATTCTGAATTGTTCTATCCTTACAGGTCCTTCTATTGCGCGCTTCTGTCTGAAGCTGCTTCCCTCTGCGGCAAGATTAACATTCAATGCTTCCACATATTTCCGGTATGAATTGTCCGGGTCTGATATAAGTAAAGTGTGATCTATCCCATATCTTTCCACATCGACAAGAGCCGCCGCCAGGCCGCTGGCCGCAAGCGCATCCTCGATAGCATCGGAATTTGCTCTGAAGGCACACAACTGAATTACAAACACCATGGCCGCCATTATAAATGTCAGTGCAAAAAGTCCCAGCACCCATTCGCTGCTTCCGGAATTATCATTATAAAGTGTCAATATCCTTTTATTCCGTATTGTTTTCCTTTGCATCTTCCGCCTCCCTAGTACTTAGCCGTGGAAGCCCTGACTTCATTTACCTCATATTTACCGTCTATCTTTCCTCTGACACAGATGGTTACTATGTTTCCGAAGCCCGCTCTTTCGGTCGTCGTACCCGTAAGATCTGTTTCACTCATTCCCAGCGCCGCCAGGCTGTCCGTAAGTTCCTGCCTGTCAGCATCCTCAAGATACCCCTTCGTTTCCGCAATGAGCATATACCGCCTTACGGTCTGGCTTATATCTTCTCTTGTTCGAAGAAGTGCGATACAATCCATAAAGACTATCATAAGATAAGCCATTGCGAGCAGCATGATCCCGGTCGTAAGTATGTCTCCCACATTTCCTTCAGATTTTTCGTGAAACAACCTTTTGAATCTCCTCATTCCGTCCCTCATACATAAAACGTTCTGACAAGAAATGCTCCGTTACCCGAAAGTATCTCCTGCGCGCGCTGAGTCATGGACGTGGTGATACTCTGAATGAAAGCCGCAAGGGCATCCTTCATGACCACGCAAAGCACAAGTGCTATAATGCACAATCCGATAGTTACAAGGATTCCGTCGATCCCTTCCTCTTTGTGAAGAACAATACTTTTAATCTTTTCCATTACCTTATTCATTCCTTCTCCCTTTCCCGCTTTGAGCGATAAACTTAATTGATCATTTCAGTTTGTCATAGGCCTGCTGCCGCATTTAGCATATAGTTGACACAGGCATACAATGCAATTCCCAGAATACAGGCAAGCATCCCCAGCTGATAAAATGTCAGGCTTCTGTCCAATCTTCCCTTCCGCTTCTCAAGTACGGATCTCTCCATATCCTTCATCTGGTCTCCTATATCATTTAACAGATCCGATGCCTGACCCGATTCCACAAGCTGTAGTATGGTAATACAGAGCGAATCGATATATCTGTTGTCAAACCCTTTCTGAAAACCTTCAAGGGCAGAGAACAGATCGGTTTTCATTATGATGTCACCTCCAAGCTTCATCAGGCCATCCTTAAGCCTTCTTTCCTTTACCCCGGAATAGATTTCCGAAAGAGCGTCCGTTATATATACCCCTGCTCTGATCTGCATGGCCAGCGCCCTGTATATAACCTGCAGATCCGGCAGCATCCTTTCGTTATCTCTGCGATTAAGGAACGGAATAAGGATCCATATAAGAAGCAGCCCTGCCATGGATGCCGCCGCAGCCACCCAGACCGATATCATATTTCCGACGATAAGACCTGTAGCAAAAAGGATCAGTGATAAAAGGATCAGTTTCTTAGCACTAACCTTTTTCCCGAAGTGATACTTTGCTCCATTCTTTTCAACAAATCTTTCCAGTCTGATGATAAACGGTACTTCCGCGCTCTTAACCGCCAGCATGCCTGTAAACTCTCTTATGCCCCCGACGATCTTCCGGGGAGGATGCCTGCCGCATACGGCGTATACTGTCATAAATGCAAGAACTGTGGCCCCCAGCCTGCAGATCATCACTAAATGTTCTCTCATTATTCCCCCCTTATTTACTCATGGATGCAGCCTGTATAAAATAAAGCATTATTATTATCGCCATCCCGGCAAGTGATATATATCCGGGCAGACTGTGAAAAAGAATGCCGAATATCCCACCCTCTATAAGCATGTTCACTATAGCCAGCACAACCACCGACATGATCAGCAGAAGCAGCATATTTATTCCCGATTCCCTCAGGAGATTCTTGCGGTCCCTGTTCTGACTCAAATACTCCCGAAGGCTCTTTCTGCTGTCACTTACCACCGATCCCAGATCCGCACTGTACCGTGATGCAACCTCAAGATTCCTTGCCAGCTGTTTGAACTGCGGATGTTCAATCTTTTCTGCCATGGAGATTATGGCTGTTCGTGAATCCCCGCTGACTTTACTTTCGGCTTCACACTCCTCCATGACACTTCTCAGGGGTTCTTTAAGATATCTGCTTATCTGTGAAAAGACCGATGTTATATCCCCGGATGTAAGGCTGTAATTACCGAGAAAATCCAGAAGTTTTGGGAGTTCTTCGTTCACGCTTCCAAATCTTTGTGCTTTCATGACCGAAACTATTACATACTGAACTGCTGCCAGCAGGACCACAGCTGCCGCTCCGGCTATGATCCCCCCTATCATCGATCCCAGAATAAATGTGATAACCGCCAGCAAAGTCTCCGCCAGAATGAATCCTGTTATCGTAAGATGTGGGAATCTTCGTCCCAGACCACTGTACTCCAGCTGTCTTTCAATCTTTAGCAAGAATGATTCCCGTCCGCTCCCGTCTCCCAGATTCTTTCTTTTTTCGCTGCGGAATTTTCGATCATGTTCATCCATGTTTTTCTTCGCTTTTTTTATTCCTCTCTCGATACGTTCATCGAGCCCGATATGGAAAAACAGTCCTGCAAAAGCCGCAAACAGTAATACAAATATCGCTATGTGCTCAAAGTACTTTATCATATTCAAGTTCCTTTCTTTCCTCGTTCCATCCCCTGCAGTAATAGATATTGGCTACCTTGTAGTCTTTCATAAAAACTATGGTCTTAAAACAATCCATCATTCGCATCAATTCGTTCCTGCCGTATCTGCTCTCGTACATCGCATAGTCCACAAGCTTATCCACTGCTCTTTCGGCACTTGTGGAGTGTATGGTGGCAGCGCAGGTCTGACCGGTGCAGGCGGCGTTTAAAAGATACAGCGCCTCCTCTCCTTTAACTTCGCCGATTATGAAGTAATCCACATCCATTGTGAGTCCGGCGATACTTATGTTTTTAAGGTCATACGTGACCTGGCTCTCGCTGTTTCCCGGCAGTGAATGCATGAACATCATATCGGGATGAAACCTTGTGGTAAGTTCATCCGCCTGCTGGGCAACCAGAATGGCAACATCATTCGGGAGTGTCTCCTTCAGTGCGTTAAGGAGGGTTGTCTTTCCGCTTGAGTTTCCTCCGCAGATAAGCATAGAGTCATTTCTGAATCTTTCGACAAGGAACTCCGCAACCTCCTTTTTCATCATTCCCTGATCCACAAGCTCGCTGATAAGCGGAAACTTTTTTGGTACCTTTCTGATACACAGATAAGGCTGGGCGTAGGCGTTAACAAGCGGCATTGATACGGTAAATCTCAAAATATAGTCAGGATGCGATTCACTGTCTGTAAACCTCTGTATGGCGTTAAGATTCGAGATGTTTGCCTGATTCTTCATTGCCACATAATCAACAAACTGTCTGTATTCCCTGTCATCCGAAAATGCGACTTCCGAGAGCATCCTTCGTCCTTTCTTTTTGATCCGGATGCAGTCGTGACTCACAACCCTTATGTCCGATACTTCAGGGTCATCTATCAGCACGGACAGACGGGAATAGCCGAATACATATTCCTCAAAACGCTCAAGAAGTTCCTTTTGCATTTCCTCCGACAGGGGAATGTATTTTTTTATATGCTCTCCTGCTTCCCGCAGAAACTCCTGCCTGGTAATATTACCCTTCTTGAGTGCCAATAGCCTGGCCTGCTTTTGACTGACGTAATCTCCGACGATAGTCTTTAGTCCCTCTTCAATTTCTCCGGTATCACTCTGTTTTGACGTAACCAAAAATAACCCTCCCTTTCTTTCAAAGTAAGCTGATAAAACTGCAGTATTGCAGCAGATAATATACGATTATCCTCTCCAATATGAGGAATGTGTCGGCTGATACAGCCTAATACGGATCACGCAGATCCTTTTATCGAAAACCCATGGGAGAAATCCCTTCGGGGTGAAACCGGACAGTTTCTGTTCGGTGATAGCAAATTTACAGCATTTGTTTTTTGAAGTCAATAGAAAAAAATAAAGTTTTCTTTTTTCGTTATTTTTGCACATAAAAAGAGCTTCGGCATTTTTACCAAATGCATTGAAGCTCTCTGTTTTCGCGGTTTTGTGGCTCTGAAAAGTTGCACAAAAACCCTTTTGTGACACACGCTTATTGTGAATTATTTTACTCCCGGAAGTTTGACCGAAAGACGCGTTTTCTGACTGATCCAGTAGCAGTTTTCTATCTGTGCGGTAACGGTTTCCGCTTTTCCGTGCTGACCTTTCTCAACAAGAACGTCGACAGCACTGTCGGTAATATCCGGTTCTTCGACAATTATCCCTTTACTTTTAACGTAAAATCTGTCTCCTCCGGATGTGACAAAACCTTCCACATAGCATTTTATGCCGGGTTTCATTTCTTTGTTAAGTATAGCCATATTTTTCCTCAAAAAAGGGCAGGATCAAAATCCCGCCCTTAAAAAGTTTCAGTTGGAAATTACTTCTCAGCGATAGCCTTCTTTAATGCCTCTGTAAGCTGGGGAACGATCTTGTTGAGATCGCCCACGATACCGTAATCGGCTACATCGAAGATAGGAGCGTCTTCATCCTTGTTGATGGCAATGATGATGTCTGACTCTTCCATACCTGCTACGTGCTGGATAGCACCGGAAATACCGATTGCGAAGTATACATGAGGACGAACGGTCTTTCCTGTCTGACCAACCTGAAGATCCTTAGGCTTCCAGCCTGAATCTACGACTGCACGTGAGCAGGATACCTCACCGCCGAGTACCTTAGCGAGATCCTCGAGGATCTTGAAGTTCTCGGGACTTCCTACTCCACGTCCGCCGGATACGAGGATCTTGGCATCCATGATATCAACGGTATCACCAACAGCCTTTACAACCTCTTTGATGGTCACGTATCTGTTGTTGGGAGTGAATCCGGGATTGTAATTGATAACCTCTGCCTTAGCGCCTGCTACAGGCTCGATCTTCTGCATAACGCCTGGACGAACGGTAGCCATCTGTGGACGGTTGTCGGGGCATGCGATGGTAGCGATGGTGTTTCCACCAAATGCAGGACGGGTCATAAGAAGCTGATTGTGCTTCTGCTCCTGACCGGGGATAGCAACGAGAGGGAAATCACCGATCTCAAGTACTGTACAGTCTGCTGTAAGACCTGTAGCTACTCTTGCGGAAACGGTAGGACCAAGGTCACGACCGATTGCTGTAGCGCCTACAAGCACGATCTCGGGCTTATACTCATTGATAACAGAGCTGAGTGCATGTGCATAGGGCTCTGTGCGATACTCCTTGAGCTCAGGATCATCAACAACGATTACTCTGTCTGCACCATACTGTGCAAGAGAATCAACAAGGTCTGCAACACCGCTTCCGATGAGGACTGCGGTAACCTGTGCATTAAGGGGCTGTGCAAGCTCCTTAGCTTTTCCCAGCAGTTCGTAAGCAATTCCGCTTACCTGATTGTCAACCTGCTGAGCGAATACGAATACGCCCTTGTACTGAGCGATCTGTTCTTCAGTCATTTTCATGATTTATATACCTCACTTTATTAGATGACATGCTTTTCAGCAAGTTTGCCTACAATGTATGAAACTGCTTCTTCGGGTGAATCGGGAGTAACCTTTTCTCCTGCACCTTTACGAACCTTATCGGAAGCCTTTGCGATCTTGGTAGGTGATCCGTTAAGTCCGATATTTCCGTCCTCTACGTCTACAAGATCTGCTCTTCCCATAGTGGTGATCTCTGCTTCGCATGCATCGAATATTCCGCCGGGAGTCATGTAACGGGGCTCGTTGAGCTCTGCAAGTGCAGTGATGAGGCAAGGCATCTGAGCCTCAAGAACATGGTATCTGTCATCATACTGACGCTGAACGATAACCTTGTCGCCTTCAACCTTGATATCCTGAGCGTAAGAGATTACGGGATATCCGAGATGCTCTGCGATCTGAGGTCCAACCTGTGCGGTATCGCCGTCGATAGCCTGACGTCCGGTGATGATAAGATCGTATTTATCTGTCTGCTGAAGCTTTCTGATGGCACCTGCGATAGTGGTTGAGGTTGCCCAGGTATCTGCTCCGCCGAGTACTCTGTCTGTTACGAGAACTGCCTTGTCTGCTCCCATTGCAAGTGCCTCGCGGAGAACATCTGCTGCCTTGGGAAGTCCCATGGTGATAACGGTAACTTCTGCACCGTACTGATCTTTCAAACGAAGTGCTGCCTCAAGACCTGCTTTGTCATCGGGGTTCATGATGGCAAGCATCGCTGCTCTGTCAAGAGTTCCGTCGGGATTGAACTTTACGCCACCCTTTGTATCAGGAACCTGTTTAATACAAACGATTATTTTCATTGTATATTTACTCCTTTATTATTTTACATTCTATAACGTAAGCACCACTCGAGACCTACGGTCTCTCGTTCGCGCAGCTGCGCTGCACATTCACAGATCGATGAATTCGTCTTCTTACCTGCAAGCAGGACGTCGACTCATTCATTGATCTGTTTTGCTTACTTAAGCAGATTCGCGGAGATTACCATTCTCTGAACCTCGCTGGTTCCCTCGTAGATCTCGGTGATCTTTGCATCACGCATCATACGCTCGATCTCGTACTCTCTGATGTAGCCGTATCCGCCATGGAGCTGTACAGCCTTGGTGGTAACTTCCATTGCTACCTCAGCGGCATAGAGCTTAGCCTGAGCTGCTTCTACAGAGTAAGAAACCTTAGGATTCTTCTGATACTCGGCCTTCTTCATTGCAGCCTTATAAACAAGGAGCTTGGCAGCTTCTACCTTTGTAGCCATGTCAGCGAGCTGGAACTGAGTGTTCTGGAATGCGCTGATGGACTTGCCGAACTGCTTTCTTTCCTTGGTGTATTCGATGGTTCTCTCAAGAGCGCCTTCTGCGATTCCGAGAGCCTGAGCAGCGATTCCGATACGTCCGCCGTCAAGAGTGTGCATCGCGATATTGAAGCCCTTGCCCTGCTGTCCGAGGAGATTCTCCTTGGGGATGCGGCAATCGGTGAAGATGAGCTCGTAAGTGGATGATCCGCGGATACCCATCTTGTTCTCCTTGGTACCGAAAGTGAATCCGGGAGTGCCCTTCTCTACGATAAATGCAGAGATCTCTTTGAGCATCTTGCCGCGCTTCTCAACCTTACCGGTAACTGCGATAACAACGTAAATATCAGCTTCCTTACCGTTGGTGATGAAGCACTTGGATCCGTTGAGTACCCACTCATCGCCATCAAGTACAGCCTTTGTCTGCTGACCCTGAGCATCGGTACCTGCACCGGGCTCGGTAAGTCCGAATGCACCGATCTTCTTGCCTGAAGCAAGGTCGGGAAGGTATTTAGCCTTCTGCTCGGGAGTTCCGTATGTGAGAATAGGATCAACACAGAGAGATGTGTGTGCTGAAACGATAACGCCTGTGGTAGCGCAAACCTTGGAAAGTTCCTCTACGCACATAACGTATGTAAGAATGTCTGCACCCTGTCCGCCGTACTCCTTGGGAACAGGAATTCCAAGAAAGCCGTACTTAGCCATCTTGTCAACGGTAGGTCTGGGAAATGCCTCGTTTTCATCTGTCTCGATCGCCAGAGGCTTAGCTTCTTTCTCAGCAAACTCTTTGAAGAGAGTCTGAGCCATTTCATGCTGCTTGCTAAGAGTAAAATCCATTATGTTTTTCCTCCGAAAATATGATTTAATTACACACGAAGATGCAAAGTGAAATAATGCCACTTTGCATCCTCAATAGTTTCTATTAAAGTTTGTCTACTGCAGTCTTGGTTCTGTCTGCATTGTAAACATAGAAGCCCTTGCCGCTCTTGCATCCAAGGTTTCCGCCGCGTACCATCTTGCGGAGAAGAGGGCATGCGCGATACTTGGAATCGCCGGTCTCCTTGTAGAGAACGTCCATGATCGCAAGGCAGATGTCAAGTCCTACGAAATCGCCGAGCTCAAGGGGTCCCATGGGATGGTTTGCACCGAGCTTCATAGCGCTGTCGATTCCCTCGATATCGGAAACGCCTTCCATCTTGATGAAAGCTGCTTCGTTGATCATAGGGATAAGGATACGGTTAACAACGAATCCTGCTGCCTCGTTAACCTGTACGGGCTCCTTGCCGATCTCCTTGGAGATCTCGATTATCCTGTCAACGGTAGCCTGAGGAGTGTTAACGCCTGCGATAACCTCAACGAGCTTCATTCTGTCAGCAGGGTTGAAGAAGTGCATTCCGATCATAGGACGGGTAAGTCCGTTGCCGATCTCGGTGATCGAAAGGCTTGATGTATTTGAAGCAAATACACAAGACTCTTTGCAGATCTTGTCGAGCTCTGAGAAAGTGGTCTTCTTAACCTGCATATCCTCAAATGCAGCCTCTACGATGAGGTCACAGTCAGCACATAGATCCTCCTTGAGACCGGGAGTGATCCTTGCAAGGACAGCATCAACGTTCTCCTGAGTCATTTTTCCTTTTTCTACAAGCTTTGCATAACCCTTAGCAATCTTGTCTTTTCCGCCTTCAGCCCACTCCTGCTTGATATCGCAGAGTGCAACTTCATAGCCGTCAACCAGTGCGAATGCCTTAGCGATTCCCTGGCCCATTGTTCCGGCACCAATAACGCCTACTTTCATGTTCATTCCTCCATAATGTGAAATAATAAAATTGATTTACTTATTCTGGAAAGGTACGACTTTAAGCTTCTTCTCTTTATCCTTCTCAAGGAAGTTGCCCATGCCGGCCTTCTGATCTTCTGTCTCGAAGCAGTCACCGAAAAGCTTCTCCTCGATAACGATAGCTTTGTCCATATCTACCTGAAGGCCTTCGTTTATAGCCTTCTTACAATTGCGGACCGCGATGGGTGCGTTCTGAGCGATGGTGGTTGCCATCTTCTCTGCTGCAGCAATGAGATTGTCCTTAGCGGATGCGGTAACATTTCCTGCCTCATCAACGGTAGCTGCGATAACATCATTAACAAGTCCGATGCGGTATGCCTCGGGAGCCTTGATGTTTCTTGCAGTGTAGATAAGCTGCTTGGCCATTCCGGCACCTACAAGTCTTGCAAGACGCTGAGTTCCGCCGAATCCGGGAGTGATTCCCAGTCCAACCTCAGGCTGACCGAACATAGCATTTTCGGAACAGATGCGGATATCGCAGCTCATGGCAATCTCGCATCCTCCGCCAAGTGCAAAGCCGTTAACGGCGGCAATAACGGGAATGGGGAAAGTCTCGAGCTTTCTGAACACATCATTTCCCTTCTTGCCGAAAGCTTCGCCCTCAGCCTTGGTAAGAGTGCTCATCTCTCCGATATCAGCGCCTGCAACAAAGCTCTTCTCGCCTGCGCCGGTAAGGATAAGACATCTTACCTCATCAAGATTTACATTATCAAGAGTGGCATTAAGTTCATCAAGAACCTGTGAATTAAGAGCGTTGAGAGCCTTCTCCCTGTTAATTGTGATAGTAGCGATACTACCTTTCTGTTCGTATAAAACGAATTCCATTCTGTTCTCCTATCTTTGCTGCTGCGGGAGGATGCGTGAATACAAATTTCCGGCAATGTGTCCGAGGCCGATCGGACGTTTTAAAGAACAAAACGTCCTACGCAGATACTTCGTATGAAATTTCGTTTTGATTCATAACGAAATTTCATGCCGCTGCAAAGTACGCAGCTGGCATCTGCTCTTGCATCGAGGACCCATAGCGGAAGCGTTGCAGGAAATTTCGTATCACACATCCGACACGCAGCTACAATACTTAGTGTAATCAATCTTCGATCTTAACGATAGTAGCGCATCCCATTCCACCGCCGATGCAAAGTGTAGCCAGGCCTGTCTTGGCTCCTTTAGCCTGCATCTCGTGAAGAAGTGTTACAAGGATACGTGCTCCGGATGCTCCTACGGGATGTCCGAGAGCGATAGCTCCTCCGTTGGGATTGAGCTGCTTGTCAACGTCGATTCCAAGATCCTTTCCGACTGCTACAGACTGTGCTGCAAATGCCTCGTTAGCCTCGATGATATCGAAGTCCTCGATCTTCATGCCGGCCTTAGCCATAACCTTCTTGGTTGCTGCAACAGGGCCGATACCCATTACTTCGGGGCGAACACCTGCAAGAGCTCCTGCTACGAAGGTAGCCATGGGCTTAACCCCGAGCTCCTTAGCCTTCTCTTCGCTCATAACAACGATTGCAGCCGCACCGTCGTTGATTCCTGAAGCATTACCTGCCGTAACTACTCCGTCGGGATTTAAGGGACGAAGCTTTGCAAGACCTTCGATGGTGGATCCCGGTCTCGGGCCTTCGTCTGTATCAAATACTACTGTCTCTTTCTTTTTCTTGATCTCTACGGGAACGATCTCTTTCTTGAAAGCGCCGCTCTCGATAGCAGCACATGCCTTCTGCTGTGACTTTAATGCAAACTCGTCAAGCTCTTCTCTGGTAAGTCCCCACTCCTTGGCAACGTTGTCTGCGGTGGTGATCATGTGATAATCGTTGAATGCATCCCAAAGAGCATCCTTTACCATGGTATCAACAAGAGCGCCCTGGCTCTGGCTGGGCCATGTCATTCTGTATCCGTAACGTCCCTGAGGAAGTGCGAAAGGAGCCATGGACATGTTCTCCATACCGCCTGCAACAACGATGTCGGCATCGCCTGCCATGATCATCTGTGCAGCCTGGTTAACGCAGTTAAGACCTGATCCGCACACAACGTTAATGGTAACGGCGGGAACTTCGATGGGAAGACCGGCCTTGATGGAAGCCTGACGTGCTACGTTCTGTCCCTGGCCTGCCTGAATAACACAGCCCATGTAAACCTGATCAACCTTATCAGGCGCAACACCTGCACGGTTTAATGCCTCCTTGATAACTATTGCACCCAGATCAGCAGCGGGTGTAGTGGAAAGTGAACCGCCCATAGTACCGATCGCGGTACGGCAGGCGCCGGCTAAAACTACTTTTCTTGCCATTTAGAAGTCCTCCGTTTCGTATAAAAAAAGTTTGTTTGATGTGATTGTTATTTTTTTCACACAGTATGCAACAATTGTACCATAGAAACCCTATAAATGCAATGAGAAATAGCTTCCAAACGTCTCAAATTTTGCTATATTTTACCTGCGGTTGACATAAAAAAAGGAGTGCGGTCATTTACCGCACTCCTATGCTTTACCATTATTCTGTTTTGATCAGATCTCCGGTTCTATAAGTCCGTAGGTGTCGCCCTTTCTCTTGTATACCACGTTAACCTGGTCTGTCTCGGCGTTGATAAATACATAGAAATTATGCCCCAACAGCTCCATCTGCACGCATGCATCTTCGGGATACATAGGTTTGATCTCGAATTTCTTGGAACGAATGATCTTAATCTCTTCATCATCTGCGTAATCGTTCTCAACATACATTTTGGAGAAGGATACAGCATCCTGCTGCTTCTCTATGATCTTATTCTTATACTTTTTGAGCTGACGCTCGATGATTTCTTCGACAAGATCAATGGATACGTACATATCGCTTGAAACCTGTTCCGAACGTATAATGCTTCCCTTAACGGGGATCGTAACCTCTATTTTCTGGCGCTCCTTCTCGACGCTTAAGGCTACGTGAATCTCTGTGTCTTCGTTGAAGTATTTCTCAAGTTTTCCAAGCTTGTCTTCAACTGCGCTTTTAAGTCCGGGCGTAACTTCGATGTTTCTGCCGATAATCACGAATTTCATAGGCTTCACCCACTCATCCGCCCCGGAAGGCGGATACCTTTCTCATTGAATTTTGTCATTACTATAGTAGCACAATTGAGGCTGTTGTTCAATTGTTTTCTGACATCTTTAGAAAATGTTAATATTTTTGCCACAATCACCGTTCAGGAGCGCATATCCTTACTCCACATCCTGGAAGCTTCCACATTGTTGTTAACATAGAGGCCTTTCCTGGAAACCTTTTCCTCACTATTGTCCTGTTCGGCTTTAAGCATTCCTTCGGTGACATTAAACCTTCCGTCGGTTATCATCCTGTTGATCTTGTGACGCGGCACTCCGGTGGCTCTTTCAATCTGGACCACATTGGAACCGGGGAATTTCTCAAGATATGCTCTGACAACGCCATAAGTGTCGTACTCCACATGTCCGCAGTCGGGACAGACGTATTCTCCGAGCCCGGAATAGTCAAGAAGTGCGCCACATAGCCTACACAGAGTAGGCTTGCTCTCACCGTTTTGGGCTACCAGAGATTCCAGATCTATCTCGTGTGTGTCCTCGCCTTTCG
Source organism: Lachnospiraceae bacterium UBA3632 (assembly GCA_002373975.1). Classification (GTDB taxonomy): domain Bacteria; phylum Bacillota; class Clostridia; order Lachnospirales; family Lachnospiraceae; genus AC2028. The sequence goes on from DFKZ01000123.1 coordinate 23,895, forward strand.
ACATTTTTTCATTACTCATCAAAACCTCCCTGAGGGCTCTCTGCCGGATCGTCGGAATCGATCTTTGTGAACTCGTTATCCTCCTCATCGAGAAGTATTCCCTCGATATCGGTATCTGCCTTTAAGGCATAAGTGAATACTTTCACGTTATCCTCAAGATATAGTGTGACTGTATCTCCTGATACTTCATAACTGCCGGTTCCGCCTTCTCCTCCGTCGGCATCCCATCTTACGGATCCGTCCGATCCGAAGTAGTATGTGTAATAGAATGGGCCCACTTCTCCCTGCCAGCTTCCGATGATGGTCTCTTCAAGGTCACCAACCGTTTCATCCTCTTCGACCTCTCCGAACCACTCCGGCGGACCGTATACGTCCTCATTGTAATTCTCACTGGGATCAACGTCTCCGAACCACTCCGGCGGACCGTATACTGTTGTGGGCTCGTTGCTCCCGGGACGCATTCCGCATCCTGCGGTTGCAAATACTGTTGTAGCGGCGAGCCCTATCACTGCTGCCTTTTTAGGATCAACTTTCATAAAAAACAAACTCTCCTTTTTTGATCAACACATCGCGGCCGGATCAGAACTTCACCGTTCTGGGCGCCGATGTGAATGAATAAAACGTTGCTGTGGCATCCTTGAAATACAGCACTTCCGTATTTCCGTCATCCTCTTTGTACATACCCTGAAGTGAGGGATAGGCTTCGAGCATGGCGCGGCGCGCCTCAACGCGGTCATCCTCTATCAGCTCGCCGGATATCCTTATCCACTCTCCGTCCTTAAATGCACACACCTCAGCCTTAGGATTGGCATGAAGCTGCTTTGATACATCCTTGACTTTTCCTGTCTGGATATAGAGCTTACCCTCGAATACATTTGCTGTGCCGAAAGGCCTTACTCTGGGCTGGTCCCCATCAACCGTTGCCAGATAATAAGTCCCCGCTTCTTTTAAGAAATTTACTACACTTTCCATCTGAAATACCTCCTTATACCTGCTTCTATTATCATAACTCAGAATATGATCCTCTGTCAAAAAAGGATGTCTCTCATGCATACCTTCTGCTCGTTCTTATCGTAGTCCCAGCTGTGATAGGAACCTCCCCTGCAGTATTTCGCGTGTTTACACTCCCTGCAGGTCTCATTCTTTTCGGAAAGGCTGCTTCTGAATATCTCAAAACGGTTCTCCCACACATCGGGGAAGCTGTCATTTTTGATATTCCCCTGGATGGTCTGATCGTTTCTCGGAATGTCAAGGCACGCTCCTATATCGCCGTTATGCATGACTCCGGCCACATATACTCCCGCGTTGCAGAGGAAATACCAGTCTCTTACCTCTGCCTCGTATTTTTCTCCGAGATAATGACAGCAGGAGTATTCAACAGGCAGACCCGAACTCTTTTATATTCCTCTACGGTGAGGCCATCCGGCTGATCCGCGCTGCATCTGCTGCATAATAATAGTTTTATTTCTTTTCGACTTTACCCGTACCGTTGCAATCCGGGCAGGTATAGTGCAGATCTTTGGTATAGCATTCCACTATTCCCGTTCCGAAACACACATCACATACGCGCTGTCCCGTTCCGTTACAGAGTTCGCACGTGTGGTCACCCGTAGTTCCGTGAACTATTCCCGTAGCTCCGCAGTTGTCGCAGGGATAGGTCGGTTCTCCCGTGCAGAACGGTCTCTGGCATTTAGCGTATCCCGTACCGCCGCATCCCGCGTAATTGTACTCGGCTTTACCGGGGCATATAATGCCGGTCCCGCCGCAGGTCTCACACTCCACCCACTCGGTTACAGCCTCTGTCTGGGGAGCCGGAGTTGTAATACCGTTATTTATCCCGACAATGGTTATAACCGATGCCGCGGAAACATAAAGCATACCCTTAAGCTTTTTAAACAGGGAAGTACCCCTCTCCTTTTCCCCGGCCGGTTCGCTCTTCTTCTCTTCCTCGAGGGGTTCCTTAGGCATGTGGAATTCTTCCGGGAGCTTCTTTATTTCGTTTTCCGAAAAATGATACTCATCGGGAAGCGGTACTTCCCTTGGAATATAATACTCCTGCATAATAAGATCACTGCCTCATATAAACATCAAGCTTCGGATAAGTGATTTCAATACCTGCTTCGTCAAAAGCACATTTCAGTTCCTTATTGAGTACTCTGCGACCGGAGAAAATATTCTCCTCCTCGACATCGGCAACAAACTTGAGAACCACAGCCGAATCGGAAAGATTCTCAACTCCGAGATATCTGATCTGGTTGATAAACATATCCGGATTGTCTGCTTTTATCTTATCGAGAATACCGGGCATGAGTTTGTCGACTTTTTTCAGGTCGGTCCTGTATGAGATTCCTATCTCGGTAACGGTGACTGAACCTCTCTCGGAACGGTTCAAAACGTTCTTTATATCCGAATTGTTGATTATCTTCAGATTTCCGCCTATGTCCCTGACGCCGGTTGTGCGGATTCCTATAAACTCAACCTTTCCCCTGTACCCGTCGAGTTCTATGATGTCACCGACATTAAACTGGTTCTCAAAGAGCATGAACATACCGGTTACAAGGTCCGCAACCAGACTCTCTGCTCCGAAACCTATGATCAATGCTATGATTCCGACACCGGCAAATACGGTATTGAGATCAAGCCCGATGGCTGAGAGGATCCAGCAGAATCCCACCAGAACAACTACATATTTCACAAGACTGGATACTATAGTTGTAAAAGTACTGACTCTCCCACCTTTCTGGGGAATGAAACCGATGATGATCTGCATAAGAACATTCACTCCGACAAGAAAAGCCACGACTACGACTATCTTGAGAATAACTTTTGAGTCGATCTTTATCATTCCGGCAATATCTTTAAACTGGTCGATGACTCCGGTTTTGCTTCCGATTATTCCCGCCGCAAACATGACAATAATCGCGATTACCAATCCGATTATTCTTCCGACAATTTTGTTTTTCTTCATTTCATACTCCTTTGCAGCGCGGGTTTGCGCCCGGTCATTTTTATCCGCCGAAGCGGATTAATTATCAGAATTATTATGGCCCTTCCGATAATAGATACTACATTTTGATTATACCACTTTATCCGTACAGGCGGGATAAAAACCATGAATTTCTTAAGGCTTTTTCTTCTCAAAATATTGACTATACATCTAAATGATTGTAAACTGATTAAGTCATCCGTGCAGGATTAGTACATCGGTAGTATGTCAGCTTCCCAAGCTGAAGAGGCGGGTCCGACTCCCGTATCCTGCTCTTATTTTTTGATCAATAGGAATTCTCCATGAGTTTACCGGTTATATTACAACAGATGGGAGTAATCTTTATACTCGTAGCGATAGGAATCCTCCTTCAGAAAAGGGGGATTGTTGATAATATTACCTCAAAAAAACTCTCCGCAATAGTTGTCGATGTCTGTAATCCCGCTCTTATCCTGGCTTCAATCCTTTCCGGAAACATCACGGCCACGCATAAGGATCTGATAACAGCAGCCGGTCTCGGCGCCGCATTCTATGCCTTTCTTGTAGCGCTCGGATTTGGTATTCCACTGCTCCTCAAAGCTAAGCCCGATAATAGAAAATTCTATAATCTCATGACTGTATATACCAACACGGGATTCCTCGGGATTCCCGTTGCCAAAGCTGTTCTGCCGCCGAATGCGCTTATCTATATCATCGTTATAAACATCTTCTACAGCCTGCTTTTCTACACTCACGGGCTGATGATACTCGGAAAGGGCAAAGATCAGGATTCTTCCGGAAGGCACCCTGTCCTTAAAGTATTTAATATCGGAACTGTAATGGCCGTCTTAAGTCTCGTGGTATTCTGGTTTAATCTACGGCTTCCTCCTATCCTTGCAAACACTGTGGAATACGTGGGAAATGCGACAATATTCCTCTCCATGGCGCTTCTCGGAACGTTTATCGCAAGATCCAGATTCATAGACTCTGTTAAGGATTTTCGTATCTGGATATATATAGCCATAAGGCTTATCTTTATACCTGTGGCTATAGTGTATATTATGAAAGCCATGGGCTTTGACAAAACGGCGATCCTGGCCATGTGCCTGATGGGTGCGGTTCCCGTTGGCAATCTTCCCATGATCCAGGCCGAAAAGATAGGTGAGGATACCACTACTCTATCAGCCGGAATAGCTGTCACGACGGTTATATCCGGGGTGACCATAACGTTGCTGATATCACTGTTTTCGGCAGTACTGTAACAGGATAAATACCTTCACATCAGGATCTGTTGTAAAAAAATACCCTTGAATCACCGCTGCTTTCTATTCCAAAAAGCGATGTTTCAAGGGTTTTCTACAGCCGAGCAGGATACGGGAGTCGAACCCGCCTCTTCAGCTTGGGAAGCTAACATACTACCGATGTACTAATCCTGCTAAACGACTATATTAGTTTACAAAAAAGTATCTGCTCGTCAATATCAAAGATTTATTTTAATTCACATCAAAATACTTCATTCATCTTTGCTGTATTCCAGTATATCCCCAGGCTGACAGTCAAGCGCTTCACAGATCGCCTCGAGCGTTGAAAACCTTATAGCGCTTATCTTTCCTGTCTTCATCTTTGACAGATTGACATTGCTGATCCCTATCTTTTCGGAGAGTTCCTTTAAGGATGATTTCCTGTCCGCCATCACGCGGTCAAGCCTTAATATTATCTTTCCCATACAGCCACCTCCTTATAATGTCTCATCCGACTGGATCTGAAGCACTCTTCCGTAATCCATGATCGAGTAAACAGCCCATGTGATAAGTCCGCCGATAGCTGCCTGTCCCAAGCCTGAGGTCATGGCTATAATAACGTCTATGATGATGAGTGCTATTAGAAGCTTTTTTAACACCTTTTCGCTGAAAGGTGTGTCTTCTTTTTTGATGATGTCAAACACCGAATATATCTGGAAAAGGGCAAATGCAAGGATCGCTATTCCGAAGCTCATTCCTATCAGCGTCAGACCGAGTGAAAAAGCATATGGTGTTTCATCCATGATCTTCTGCCATGCAGGGATAGATGATTCAAACTTCAGGTTTTTGAACCATTTCATCACAGCAGGATCCACTTTGGCAAGATACACATTTACATCTCCTATCTTCTGCCCTACAGCCACCTCGTCATGTTCCTCCAAAGCCTTTGTTATGCTCTGCTCCATATTCTTCCTGTTTGACACTGTTACAATGCCGCTGATGAGTGAGATCACGCATCCTACTACGCACACCATAAAAGCGATACGTGTAACAATACCTGCAACCTTGCAGCTTTTCTTGATTCTCTCTAATTTAACGTTTTCCTGATTCATGATAATTCTCCTCTCTATTAAAGCAAAAGTGAAGCCATAAGTGTGATAAGTGCATCATATACTCCGTGAGCGATAATGACTGAAAGGGTGGTACAGTTCTTGATTTTCAGCCTGAAGAAGCAAAACAGTGCGCCGATAAACCCGGTAATGACCATCTGGATAATGTTTCCACTCAGAATGTGGAAAAAACCGAAAAGAACCGAGCTGATGATCACTGCAAGGAAATCTTTTCCGAAAAGGCTTTTAACCCTTTGATAAATGAAGCCCCGGAATGCGAATTCCTCCGCAAGCCCCACGCCTGCTATGCAGTAAAGGAATTCCCAGCAAAACTGCCATGCATATTTATACCTGGTTCCGTTATCAACATAATTGCCAAATCCGAGAAGATGGGGAACCAACGTAAGTATGGCCGACATTCCGATCCCGAGCCCTATCCCGATCAGGATCTGCAGGCCGATCTTTTCCCTGCTGAAGCCAAATCCGGAAAGCTTCTCCTTACCTGCGATAACTATTATCACCGGTACGATCGCCGTAAGCCAGTATGCTACGATGAGAAGGATCATTCTTACTCCGATGGGAAGAAACATGATCCCCTGATTGGCAAAGCTTGCAGCGATCAGACCTGCCATGATTCCGGCAAAACCGATGATCAATGTGATGATGCTTTTCTTTCTGCTCATAATCTTTATTCTAACGCGTATCTCCTTTTATTTTTCAGCTGATATTATGGAGTATAAACCATGAAATAACATTTGTCAATAATAATTTAACGTTTATCGTTAATTTTTATACGTGTTATTTTAATTTATTAATGATAAAGCGCTGCGCAACGTTCTATTTTCCGTACATTGCCCGTTTTTCATAAAGATGACAAAAAAAGAGAGCTCTTGGCTCTCTTTTTTATAATCTCATATAGAATCGTTACTGCAGATAACACTCTGCGCTTTTCTTAGCTTACTTTGCTCTTAGCGATCTCTGCAAGCTCTGCAAATCCCTCTGCATCATTTACAGCGAGGTCAGCGAGTACCTTGCGGTTAAGCTCGATATCAGCCTGCTTAAGGCCATACATAAACTTGCTGTATGAAAGGCCGTTGATCCTTGCAGCTGCGTTGATACGTGCGATCCAGAGTCTTCTGTACTCACGCTTCTTTTCCTTACGTCCTGCAAATGATGTAGCAAGTGCTCTCATAACGGACTGCTTAGCTACTCTGTACTGATTGCTTCTTGCGCCTCTGTAGCCCTTAGCGAGCTTAAGAACGCGATTATGCTTTCTTCTGGCATTCATGCCACCTTTTATTCTTGCCATTTTCTTAATCTCCTTTCAAGACGGAATGCGAAAAACGATGCATTCCCTGTCCGCTTAATATCGCGGGGTTAAACGACTGCCTGATTATGCGTAAGGCAGGATCTTCTTCATGTTCTTAACATTTGTTGCGTCCGTGATAGCGGGCTTTCTGAGATTTCTCTTATTCTTAGTGGTCTTCTTAGTAAGAATATGACGCTTGTAAGCCTTATTTCTCTTAAGCTTTCCTGTTCCGGTTACTTTAAAACGCTTTGCAGCGGACCTGCTTGTCTTCATCTTGGGCATAACTGTTTCCTCCTGAATAAAATATATATCTTAACTGTCAAAATTCATTAGTTGATTAATTCTTTTTTGCAGTTAAAAACAAACTCATGCTTCTGCCTTCAACCTTGGCGGGCTTTTCGATAACCGCCACATCGTTAAGAGCTTCCGCAAAATCATCCAAGACATGCTTGGTGGTATTCATATGAGCCATCTCACGACCGCGGAAACGAAGTGTTACTTTAACCTTGTCTCCTTTGGTAAGGAATTTCCTCGCGGCATTGACCTTTGTGTTAAGATCGTTGGTGTCGATATTGGGTGAAAGACGTATCTCCTTTATCTCAACCTGATGCTGCTTCTTTTTGTTTTCCTTTTCCTTACGGAGCTGTTCGTACTTGAACTTTCCGTAATCGACGATCCTGCAGACCGGCGGCTGTGCTGTGGGCGCAACCTTTACAAGGTCAAGCTCTGCCTCATCCGCAAGCGCCTGTGCCTCTCTCGAAGACATAATTCCGAGCTGCTCACCGTTAACACCGATCACGCGGACTTCCTTGTCGCGTATCTGCTCATTGATCATTAAATCGCTAATGGCTGTTTACCTCCTAAAGCCGACTTCATTGTGTCCTTTACAATGAAGCATAAAGTGCGATGCCTCAACGCACTTTATGTGCGGAGCATCGGCGCAACACATGGTGTCCTTTAGCATGTGTTGATTCATTTGCAGTAAAAAAAAGTGGATAGACACCAATCTATCCACTCGAAATCACATTAACAGACCACAGATCATGCGGTATAATAATGGACGGTTACTCTTACGAGCTCACTTAAGGCTGTAAGGTGAGAGCGGATACTCTTCTTGATGTCCTTGTTTTAAGCACTCTGATAAAATAACACATCTAAAGTAACGTGTCAACAGTTTTTTTCTATAATATAAACATATTTTTTAGCAGCCTGTTTTAGAAGATCTATTTTCTTTCGGCTATCTCGCCGACCATGCGTTTGTACTCTTTCTCATCGATCTTATATCCCGCTTTCATGATAAGCCGGGCAGCTATCATAACAATAAGTGGGATCGCAACCATACCAATTCGAAGTGTCAGTGTCTGTGAGGGTTCCACTGTAGCGATGATCCCGTCAGCTATCCCCAGCGCTTCCTCGCTTGCGATCTCGCCGCTTCCTATCCTAACTTCAAGATCGCTGATATTCTGGCTCACGGCGTAAATGCCGCTCACGATCAGTATCAGTGAGGCCGTACCCTGATTAAGAGCTCCGGAAAACTTGGATGCGAAGGATCTGATAGCTGAAATAATACTGTCGTGACGCTCCCCGAAGCGGTATTCGTCATATTCTATGGTATTGTTTATCATCACCACCATTGCAAGGTTTACAAGGCCCTGACAGAAGAAAATGATCAGTCCCGTGGCCATAAGAAGTATGATGTTTTTGGGTATTACATAACCGAATCCGAGCAGAACGAGGTATCCTACTATCAACACTATCATACAGATCGTATATATTCTGCTCCTGCTTACCCTTGCCGACAGAACCGGATACACAAATTGGGCGGCAAGAGTGCCAAGCCCGTACATTACTGTAAAGTATGTCACAAGATCCCCGCTCCCGGAATATCCGAATTCAAAATAGAAAAAGTTGACTGCCAGAAGGAGAAGCAGCTGCTGCCCCACGCAGAATAAAACATAGGATATGCCGGATATGACAAGCTGATCGTTCCTTTTAAGGATCTTAAACATCGATCTTATATTTACCTGCTCGGCGTTATCCTTTCGTTCTTTTTCGGTGACGCCCAGAAATGTGAGTGTCTGGAACAAAAGGAATGCCAGCGCCACAATGAGTCCGACGGTCCGGAATGCGGATACTGCATTGCCTGCTATGACCATAGGTACCACTCCTGCAACGGAGAACTGTCCGACGCAAACGAAGATGCCCATGAGAGTCACGAGCGAATCTCTCTCTTTTGGGTCGCTGGAAAGGCTGGGGAGCATTCCCCAGTATGCGATGTCATTAATTGTGTAAGTCATTCCCCAAAGCAGATACATTATACAGAAGAAAATAACAAATGCCCATCCTGTGGGGCGCACCGTAAACATGAGTGCGATCACTATCGCATTTAGCACGGCTCCAACAATGATAAACGGCCTGTATTTACCGGCCTTAAAGTGGCTGTTCTCGATTATGGAACTCATAAGCAGATCGTTAACCGCGTCCCATATCATGCACACAACCATGGTTACGGATATCACGGTGAACTGTATCACCTCAAGCTTCATAGTGTACTGGATGTATGTAAGGAGGAACATGCTCACAAGAGTGTAAGCGGCATCTCGCCCCGTAGCTCCCACGCAATATGACCATTTTGTTTTCTTATCGACCATGACTTATACCTTTTCAATCTTATAAACTGAGCCCATCTGTTTCAATCTGTCGTTTTTGTTTTCTTTGGTTAAACTTCATCCACCCCGTCACATTTGGGGATTACATCTATGGACCCATCCTCGTTATAGGTAAACTCCGCAACGCAGACGCTTCTGTGGAAAAGGCTTCCCCCGGGAAGCTCTCCTGTGTGGTAAAAGAGATAGGAATGTCCCTTGAAATCCGCGATTCCGGGATGGTTTGTAAAGACACCTCCCTCGCTTGTCATGAGCACTCCTCCGTATTTCCATGGGCCGGTAGGGCCTTCGGATGTGGAATAAGCGAGATGCTCATCCTGCTCTCCTACGGCAAATGCGGCGTACACCATGTAATAAAGGCCGTTTTTCTTATAAAACCAGGGGCCCTCCCCGTAGGATGTTCCTGTATCGTGGCTGCCTTTGTTAAAGGCTTCCTCGCTCATAGGCACCTTCACAATGCCCACCTTCTCGTCATAGGAGATCATATCCTCGTTCAAAAGAACATATCTGAGTTCGGGATTACCGAAATAGAGATAAGCCTGTCCGTCATCATCTATATAGACCGTCGGATCGATATCGTTCCAGTCACCCTCTGCGATGAGCGGGTGGCCAAGATCCTTGAACGGCCCTGTGGGGCTGTCGGAGATACCTACCGCGATTGCCATTCCGTCATCCTTTTTGTGTACGGGGCAATACAGATAATACTTTCCGTTCCTCTCGATGCACTGAGGAGCCCATGCCCTGTCGTCCGCCCACTCGATATCATCAAGTGAAAAAATCTTTCCATGATCGGTCCAGTTAACCATATCCTTTGTAGAAAAGCATCTCCAGTCGTACATCGTGTAGAAATCATTTACAAGCTCATCCTCGTCGTGAGTAGTGTAGAGATAGAGCGTGTCTCCCACCACCATGGGCGCAGGATCCGCTGTATAGATGTTTTTCATTATAGGGTTGGAGCTGCGTTTTTTCATAAGATGATGTTCCTTTCTTTCAACCGTTTATCCGCATTTATTATTCTTTGATGCTTTTGTTATACGATAAACATTTTATCACAATAGGGTCTGCTGTGCGAAAAGAATTACACAAAAAAAGGATGCTTCCTCTCGGAAGCATCCTATACAAACTGTATTAAACATCATGATTAATCTCCCACTACGACCTGAGTGCGTCGATGGGAGTCATGCGGGCAGCCTTTCTTGCGGGATAGAGGCCGAAGAACACGCCGATACCCATGGAAAACGCCGCAACTCCCAGCATGAAAAAGATATTGAAGGAAGGTGCGATCTCCATTCCTGCTGCTGTCTTAACGATAAGGCTTGCAAGCAATGAGAAGCCATATCCGAGCAGGATACCTATCACTCCGCCCATGAGCGATATCATTCCGGATTCGATAAGGAACTGCCACAGGATTGATGATGTTCTGGCTCCGAGGGACTTTCTGATCCCGATCTCGCGGGTTCTCTCCGTAACGGATACAAGCATGATGTTCATTACCCCGACTCCGCCGACAAAAAGCGATATCCCTGCGACAAGCATCACGAATGCCGTGATGGCGGTAAGGATCGTCGAAAAGCTTGAAATACTGGAGCTGAGCTCGTATGTTTTGACAGTATCACTGCCTCTCTCATTCATGGATGCTTCTATAAAGCGCCTTCCTTTGGCGGACATTTCTGCCACATTATCCGGCGAATCGACAAATATGACTGCATCGGAAACAAGGTCAAGATCCACTCCGAACATATCCCTTGTCACTGTTGACGGGATCTCTACAGAATAACCCGAAGCACCGGTAAGCAGATTTCCTATGGTGGAAGAGGCTTTTCTCACTCCGACCACCCTCAGGGCAAAATCCCTTCCGTAAGCGGTTATCTCAAGCCTCTCGCCGACTGCATCCTCTTTTCCGAAAAATGCCTTCGCTCCCGCGGTATCAATAACGCAGACCATATCTCCCTCATTCCACTGCTCCCCACTGAAATATGTTCCGTAAAGTATCTCGGCGGAATTATTCTTTTCAAGGTCGGTCCTGCCTGAGCGGACCATGACCTTCTCTTCCTTCCTCCCCCGCACAACACTGCCGTTAAAGGCATATATCTCGGTGAATCCCGTAATATGATCATACTTTTCGCAGAGCGTCTCAATGGTAGAGACAGGAATACGTTTGGTTCCCACCGTATATACTTCAAAGTTGGAGCCTATGATACCGTTAAGCGATCCCGAGATCCAGTTTTTGACACCGTTACCTATGGACATTACGGCCACCACGGAAGATATCCCTATAATGATTCCGAGCATGGTAAGGAAAGCCCGGACTTTGTTCGAGCGAATATTAAAAAATGCCATTTTCCAATATTCAAAAAACTTTCCCATTCTGATAATAACTCCCGTGTTATTCCTGTCTGAGGGCTTCTATAGGGCTCAGCTTTGCAGCCTTCCTTGCCGGATATATTCCGAAGAATATACCTATCGCGGTAGAAAAGGCAGTGATCAAAAATACTGTGAGTGCATTTATCTGAGCCACGATCTCCATGCCTGCCACCTTAGAAATGATAAAGCAGATGAGCTCCCCTCCCAGATATCCGAACAAAAGGCCAAATATTCCTCCCAGAAATGTGAGAAGTGCCGCTTCAGCAAGAAACTGAATGATAATGGATGAAGTGCGGGCTCCCAGTGCCTTTCTTATACCTATCTCCCGCGTTCTCTCCGTCACTGACACCAGCATGATATTCATAACTCCCACACCGCCTACACCAAGTGATATGGCAGCGACAAAAGCGATAAAGATGGTTATGTAGTTTACGATCTTCATTATACTGTCGAGATATGAGGTGAAAGAGATATAATTGATCTTTTCCTGACCGCGCAGATTCTTCTTCGCTTCAAGGTAAACGATGATCTTCCTGACAGTGTCCTCCGCGTCCTTTACTGAATCGGACATGAAAAGAACCTGAAGAAACGAAGCATCATCATCTCCGCTGATCTGTCTGTACAGAGTATAAGGCATCTCGAATTCCACTTCATCCTCCATATATGTCAGATTGTAAAGTTCCGAATCCGATCTGTCCCTGACTCCTACCACGCGGAGCTCACGCGATACTCCGTCAAGCTCGAAGTTAAAGGTCTGACCCACCACATCCGTGTGACCGAAAAGATTTCTTGCAGAATTATAATTCAGCACACATACTGGAGATGCCGATTCATATTCTTCATCGGTAAAATATCTTCCTGCCACATACCCCTGGGGCTTCTGAGATTCATAGGTCTCGTTGACCGCATAGTAATATGCCGTCTTTTCGCCTTTAAGAGAATATGCCTTGCCATATCCCGCTTCCTCCATAGATAAAGTCTTGATATGCGGGAAGCTTTCCCTTATGGCATCAATCTCCTCCGGAGTGATGGCTGCCTCCGGGTAGACCTCGGTAATAGCCATCCCCTGTATCTTACCGGCAGTGATATATGTCTGACCTCCGAAAGCGGAGTCCAGCTGCCCCGATATGGAACCTTTTACTCCGTTTCCGACAGATACTATCATTATTACCGAACCGATTCCGATAATGATGCCGAACATGGTCAGGATCGAACGCATCTTGTTGTCGAGTATGCTCTTTATTGAAATTTTCAGATACTCAAGAAACTGTCCCATTTATTAATTTCCGGTTTCAGGCTGCTCTTCCTGCTTTTTGTCAGGCTGCTCTACCTGCTGCTCTTCGGGTTGCTGCTCTTCCGGCAACTGTTCTTCCTGTAATTTAGCAGTTGCAGCGGTTATATAATCCATCGATTCGGGAGATACCATGGCCGGACTTCCCTCGGTGATGGTTCCCGAGTATGTGGTAACTATGATATCACTCTCATCGATACCGCTCTTTATCTCGATGAAAAGATCGGAGCTGGCTCCGGTTTCAACATATTTTTTCCCTATGATGAACGTAGTCGGATCGATGGTAAACACAAATTCTCCGATATTGTCAACATTTACGGCTTCCACGGGAACCTGCAGGCAATCCTCTATGCAAGCGGTAGTAATGGTGCATTTTACCTCAAGTCCGAGGAACATATCATCATCCGGATCGTCGATACCGACCGTTACTGCCACCTGCGAACTTCCGTTGGAATTGGTGGTTACAACACGGTTTATCATCTCCACTTTTCCCTTGTATTCCCTGCCGAGCATCTTTATGACAGCGGGCTGTCCCAGAGCAATGCTCTCAAGATCCGATTTGTTCACACCTATGTTGACATGCAGATCATCAAGACTCGAGAGGGTGGCCAACGGGGTGGCAGCTGTGGTGGTGTCATCCTTCGTATAATTAAGCACTGTCACTACACCGTCAAAAGGAGCAACCAGCCCGTTTTCGAACTCGAGCAGGCTTTCATAGGTCTTATCGTTCTGCATCTCGGTGAGTTCATCGTTAAGATCAAGATTTTCTCTGTCGTAGGAGTTGGTAACAGTACCCTCAAGGGATCTGACCTCCGCCTCGGCACTCTGCTTCTCCGCCTTATACTCAGCAAGCAGGCTGCTTGCATCATTAAGCGCCTTCTGATTATTGTATGCTTCAGCAGACATACTGAGCATGTTTAACTGATTTGTGAGACCCGTGATAGTACTCTGCAGCTGATATATGGTATCGTTATATTCTTTTATCCACTTCTTGTCATCATCTGTCTGCACATATCCCAGTGCTGACAGTTCCTCAAGCTTAGCCTTATTATTATACTGATAATCCGACAGTACCTGCTGATAATAATTGATAGAGCCCTGAATCTCGGCGGTCTGATATGCTTTATTGTCGCTTACCTCGGCGGTAAGCTGATCAACTATCTGCTGCTGTGCCGCAACAAGCTGGGTGTATTTATAAACCTTTGATCTGGCGGTTGCCAAACGTGTATCGGCGTCCTCTATCTTGGCCTCGGAGCTCTGATAACTATTCTCTGCAATCTGTTTATTGATCTCCGCTGTCCGCAATTCCCTCTGATAGGAGTCCGCATCGAATGAAAGAACGATATCTCCTTTTTTCACGAAGCTTCCGATCGGCACACTTTCACTGATAAGAAGGTTTCCGGGGGCAAAATAGTGGATGGTTTTTTCACTTTCGATGATCCCGCTGATGGTAAGCTCGCTCGTAAGAGTGCCCCTTGTGGCAGTTCCAAGTGTTACGGTACCGCTGAGCATACTTTTCATTTTATGATTTGCGTATACCACCAGTCCCACTATCGAGAGGAACACTGCTCCTATCACGCTGAATACGACTATAAGAGTGGTCTTTTTCTTCTTTTTCTTTTTCTTGATGGCAAGCTTTTCCTGCGCAGTAAGCTCAGCAGGTTCCTTCCTTGCTGCCTTCCTCATCTTTCCCGCTTTTTCCTTCTTTTCCTTTGTTTGTTTGTCGGGAAGCCCGGTGTTGGTTTCTTCAAGTGGTCCTTCAATGACTTCTGCGGTTGTTTCTGCAGGTGTTTCCTCAGGTGTTTCCTGCTGCTTCTGCTCTTGCTCTGTCGAGTTCATCTCTGATACTGTTTTCTCCGCGTTTACCGTCTTCGTTTTTTTCATCTTTGTATATTTCTCCATCCATGATATGTATGATCCGCTCCGCTTTGGATGCTATTGACGGATCGTGAGTTATTATTATCACTGTGTGTCCTTCTTCATGAAGCCCTTTAAGTATCTCCAGTATCTCAACGCTCGAGTGGGAATCGAGGTTTCCCGTAGGTTCGTCCGCCAGTATTATCGGCGGAGCCTGGGCTATTGCCCTGGCTATAGCGACTCGCTGCTGCTGTCCGCCGGACATCTCGGATGGCTTATGCTTCATCCGTTTTTCAAGCCCAACCTTTTTGAGAGCGGTAACTGCCAGTTCCGCACGTTTTGCTTTGGGCACTCCCCGGTATATCAGCGGAAGCTCCACATTTTCCTGCGCGGTCAGAGCAGGTATCAGGTTGAATCCCTGAAAGATAAATCCTATCTCTCTGTTCCTTATATCCGAAAGCTCGTCATCAAGCATCTCTGCCACATCCTTGCCGTGCAGATGATATGAGCCCGAAGTCGGAACATCAAGGCAGCCCAGCATGTTCATCAGAGTGGATTTACCTGAACCGGACTGTCCGATTATGGCGACGAATTCCTTTTCTCCGATGGAAAGAGAGACATGATTCAAAGCTCTCACTTCGTTTTCACCGGGATTATATACTTTACAAATGTCTTCTATCTCTATAAGAGCCGGCATTATTCCTATTCCTCTTTTTCTGATTGATCCCTGTTTCTGACCAAACAAGGAATGACTCTCAACGCTTTGCGCGCATCATCTTTGTCGATGATACTATACTTACCTTTCCGATAATCCACATAAACCTTAACATAACCTTAATTCGAAATTATAACATTATATAATTCCAATGCAGAACTTTGAATTATGTCAACTGCCGAAACAGACTATAAAGCAAAAAAAAGATAGGCGGAAAAATCTCATTTCCGCCTGCTTTACGTTAATGCTCAGTCTTCAATTCGTTCTTATTATGGTACATCTTTTCATCCGCTGTTTCAAATACACGCGTCATGCGGCCTTCTCCGTTGTACCTGGACATTCCGCATGCGATAACGATGCCTCCTTCTTTTTTTGCTCTGGCATTATGCATTGCCATCTTTTCAACAAGCTCATCAACACATAAATAATCTTCTCCCTGAGCGATAACAGCAAATTCGTCGCCACCTATCCTGAATACAGGGCTCTTCTTGAATGTGTCGCAGATTATCTTGCAGGCGTCCTTAAGATACTTGTCTCCTGCCCGATGCCCTTCGCTGTCGTTGATCTTCTTAAGGTCATTCACATCAAAGATAACCAGTGCAAATTCCGGTTTCTCCCCACTCTTTATCCTCTGGTTCATTTCAGCTTCTTTATCCAGATAAGCATGCCTGTTCTTGACACCTGTGAGAGCATCCACATGAGCAATATTCTGAGCCTGTTCCAGACGTCTCGCGTAATCCTCCTCCTGACGCACAAAGAGGTCAATATCGTTTACTCCGACTATAAGGCGTTTTCCGGCACTCTCCTCTACCATCGCTGCTTTGACCTGGACGTATGTGGGCTTTCCGTTTGAAACAAGTCTGTAGCTGAGAGAGAATACTCCGCTTCTTTCCACTTCCGCAAGTACACTCTCTTCAGTGTAAGCTGAAAGGAAACGGTCGATATCATCCGGATGTACCACTCTTATTGCATTCTGGCGCGAAGCTTCAAAGAAGTCCATTCCCTCCTTGGGTATACCCAGAGTCTCAAAACCTTCTGTGGAACTGAATTCGCGATACCTCCCGGTCTCGGGGTTTACCACATACACGCAAAGAAAGTCTCCCGCCAGAGCGTTAAGCCTCGAGTATGCTATATGCTCCTCTTTGGCCCTCTCTGCGGCTCGTCTCTGCCTCATCTCGTCATCCACATCCATGACGCCTATTACTATGAATCTCTCATCATCCTGCATCCTGGATACTTTCATATTCAGATAGGAGGATGATTCCCCCTCTATCAGTCGGTATGTCATCATAAAGGTCTTGTTTCTGTCAAGAGCATCCAGAAGGTTTTCCCTCTTCAGGGATTCGATAAATGTCTCTCTGTCATCTACATGAACAAACAGCTTTGCCTCTTTTTCACAGGATCCGAAGAAATCCTCGCCACTGCGCTTTTCCTTAAGGACTCCGGTGTTTTCGTCGGACTGGTATTCGATGAATTCCCCTGTCTCCACATTTACATAGAATATATCCCTGTATCCGCTCGCAAGGGTCTGGGCGATATGCGTGTGGATGATCCCGTTTTTTCTGGCCTTTTCGTAGGCTTCCTTGGTCTTAGCGTTCTCACGTTCAACGCGCACCATATCGGTTACATCCTGGCACATTCCCAGCAGGCAGAGCCTTCCCGTCGAATCTATATATTTAAGCTTGGTAGTCTGGAACTGTCTCTGATTGCCCGCAGCATCGGGGACATCCTCAAAGAATATATATGGCTCATCCATCGACATGGCCATCCGGTCGTCCTCAACGAAGTGCTTTGCTGTCTCAACATCGAAAATCTCGGCATCGGTAAGCCCGACTACGCCTTCGGGATTCTCCTTATGTGCATATTCGGCAAAAGACTGATTGCACGCAAGATAGACACCTGTGTCCGCATCCTTGGAAAAGCTTAGGGCAGGCATATTGTCAAGAAGTGCTGTGATCGAGGCCTTGAGTGTTTTGATCTTCTCAGCTTCGATCAGTTCTCTTCTGTACTCTTCCTTCTCATCTCCGACTACAAAAGCCCTGAGCAGGCACGTTCCGAGCATATAAGCCATAGAGTAAAAAGGTAAATAAGTAAACAGAACCTGAGCGATGAGAAGAGTCAGCATTATAAGACCGAACAACGCCGTTGTACGGTATCGTTTGATCTTATCGCCAATGTTTTTACGCTTTCCCATAGAAGAAAAAGCATATATCGAAATAAAGAGAAGAATCAGAATCTGAGCGAGAAGCACCGCGTATCTCGGTGCATAAGCTTTATACACACAATCACTGTCGACTGTGAAAAGAACGGGAACAAAGATGTTGACCAGAGTAAGCGCTGCAACACAGACAGCAAGGGCACGCCCTGCGTAGACGAGAAATTTCCCGAAACCGTTATTCTCATCAAGATACAGGACAACATACCATGACCAGCAGAAAACGCCGGCGGCCATAGCAATAAAATAGACTGAGGTGTCTGCAAAAAGAAGGATCGGGATCTTATTTGCCTCAATGATCCCCCACAGGATATCCGTGACATAGTAAACCAGCACGGTGTACAGGAAAGTCCTGTACACCTTCCATGCCGGTTTTTCAAACGCTTTGTTTCTGTTAAGCAGAATATCCTGATTTTCGATAAGAAGGATAACTGCCGCAAGCAGACCGATCGCAGAATAATACATAGACACCTCATCAGTCAGTCCGGGGACTGACAGCTTCCCTTATAAAGGAAGCCGTATCATCTGTTACTTGTGATTAGCTGTTTTTTCCTTGCACATTTCAATGAATTCGCTTAAGCTCATCTCAGCCGTTTCATCGGTATCGCGGTCACGTGCGGATACCGTTCCGGCTTCTGTTTCTTTCTCTCCGAGAATGAGCATATAAGGTACTCTGTCCTCCTGACGTGCAGCGCGGATCTTGTACCCCACTTTCTCGTTGGAAGCGTCGATTTCTGTACGGATGCCTGCAGCGTCAAGTGCCTCGTATACTTTGTTTGCGTAATCGAGATGCTTCTCGGATACGGGGATGACCTTTACCTGAACGGGAGCCACCCAGAAGGGGAATTTACCCTTTGTTTCCTCGATGAGATATGCCATAAATCTGTCAAGTGATCCGAGGATCGCTCTGTGAAGCACGACGGGAGTCTGTTCATTGCTGCTGCTGTCGATGTACTTCAGATCAAACTTGGCAGGGAGACAGAAGTCAAGCTGGCAGGTTGAAAGCGTGTATTCCGCACCTACAGCGGGCTTAACATTTACATCAAGCTTGGGACCGTAGAATGCAGCTTCACCGATCTCCTCAGTGTAATCGATCTTGAGATCGTTAAGCACCTGGCGAAGAGCATCTTCTGCTTTATTCCACATTTCGTCATCATCGTGATACTTCTTCTTGTCCGCGGGATCACGGAGTGAAAGCACACAGCGATAATCTGTGATATTAAAATCCTTGTAAACATCAAAGATGAGGTCCACAACGCTTTTTACTTCAGCCTCGATCTGATCGGGGGTGACAAAAAGGTGTGCATCGTTCTGGCAGAAATGCCTTCCGCGCTCGATTCCCTTAAGGGTACCGCTTGCTTCAAATCTGAAGTCGTGAGCTATCTCGCCTATTCTCAAAGGAAGCTGACGGTATGAACGGGGTTTGTTGGCATAGATCATCATGTGATGAGGGCAGTTCATGGGTCTTAATACGAATGACTCTCCCTCAACTTCCATAGCGGGGAACATATTGTCCTTATAATGATCCCAGTGGCCTGAAGTCTTGTAAAGCTCCACGCTTCCCACACACGGAGTCATTACATGCTGGTAACCGAGCTTGCGCTCTTTTTCCTTGATATAATTCTCAAGCTCCTGCCAGACGGTATATCCTTTGGGAAGGAACATGGGAAGTCCGCGTCCTACAAGGTTGTCCGTCATGAAAAGACCCATCTCCTTGCCGATCTTACGGTGATCGCGCGCTTTGGCCTCTTCCATCTCTTTTTCATACGCTTCAAGCTCTTCCTTGGATGCAAATGCAACGCCGTTGATACGGGTAAGCATTTTGTTCTCGGAATTATTCTTCCAATAAGCTCCCGAAATACCTGTAAGCTTGAATGCCTTCAGAGCCTTGGTGTAGCAGATGTGCGGTCCTACGCACATATCGATATACTCACCCTGCTGGTAAAAGCTGATTATCGCATCGGGATCGAGATCGCCGATATGCTCAACCTTGTAGAGCTCGCCTCTCTCCTGCATGAGCTTTATTGACTCTTCACGGGAAAGGATGAAAGATTTGAAGGGAAGGTTCTCCTTGACGATCTTCTGCATCTCGGCTTCGATCTTGGGAAAATCCTCCTCGGAGATAACAGTATCTCCGGTATCTATATCGTAATAAAATCCCTTTTCGGTCGCAGGACCGTAGGCAAAATGTGCCTCGGGATATAATCTCTTAACTGCCTGTGCGAGAATGTGCGCCGCGCTGTGGCGAAGGATGTGAAGTTCCTCGGAAGCTTCGCACTCACCTACTTTTCCGTCATTGTAAATAGCTTTCATGATCTTTCCTCCCGCCGATCTCCGATTACCGGATAACGGCAAATATAATGTGAAATAATAAATTTCATTTTATTACTTATTCGGCTGATTGTAAAGGCTTAGCCCCTTTTTCCCTTTCTTTGTCTTCACCGGTTTGATCCGTAATAAATACAGCGGATATAAACGGCAATGAAACCAGGACCGGATAACCGTACCTGGGATGCCCGTAAAAAGCCGGTGAGGCCATGCAGATCAGTAAGGATAACACCAAGGGGACCAACAGTAGCTTTTCTCTCCGGTCAACGTTTTTTCTAAAGATCAGATAGAATAACATCCACGTGAATAATCCCATGTTTTCCAACAGTGAAAGAAAAGGTATTCTCCCGTTCATCTCATATAAACGTTTCAGGATTTCCCTTGACCTGAGCATGAAAGGAGGAATACTGAAAATCGCCAGATACCATGGTTCAACCTCATATCTGATCACATTATCCGCTCCCGGATAAAACCATCCGTACACATGCTGTAAAAAGGCATCCATATAAACCCTGGGATGCTTTCTCAGCCCCACCGTCCAGGCTTTAAAATATCTGACGAGATCAGCACCCGATGCATCATTATTGTAGTTCATTTTTACCGGATCGGATATATTCGGTGAATAGACCTCGCCTATGATCGAAGAATCTCCCAATACCGCGTCTATCGCCTCTTTTTCATAAGCGGATATCTCATCACCGTAATATTTCAGATATCTTGCGGTCTGTTGAAAAGGAATCGACAAGGCCTCACTTACGCTGGCAGGTCTTGCATCGGTTATCTTTTCCATGCAGTGCTGAGCTGTGCTTTGACCTGCTAAAGGTAAAATGCAGCATGCCAGGAATATGATGAGAGCTGTTTTTTTACTTCTTTTTATTAGGGCGTACAGGGCAAGTATAATGCCTGACGGAACAATAACATATATCCCGTTCTTTCTAACCAGTGCCGTACATATCTGCACGACTACCAGCGCTATCCAATACCGTATACCCAGCTCTTTCTCCCTGCCGTTTATGCAGGCATGTATAAGTTCCTCGAGCAATAATATATACCAGAGAAAGCAGCCCATATAAGCAAGATCTTTCCCGGGAGTTGTCACCATATTGGAATATGCGGGAGTAAGCAGATATATTACAAAAACAACGCGGCGGATCAATAACGGACAGTTTCTCTCATACAATCTCTGCAGAGAATACCCCAATACTAGCGCCATGAAAATCCCCTGCGAAATCGTGCAAAGGAAAAAACCTGCCGTTTGACTGTGAAACAATACTTCACCGACCCTGATAAATACTTTTAGACAAAGTGTGTGAAACAGCGGAGTATGTGCCCAGTACTGAATATCTCCGTTTATCTGCCATATCTGAAATATTGTATCAGATGCAAGGCTTCCCGGATAAGACAGGATCATAAAGGGAATCCATGAAAGGAACAGCACTCCGGCAGAATAAAGCATCGACCGCTTTCCCAAAATGATACCATCTGTCTGTTCAGCAGATGAAAACTTAAAGGACAAGAAATGATCAAGTAAAGCAATAAGATATCTCAAAAGAAGTGTAACAGCAAAGATATTCAGCGTTGCATACAGCACGTTGGTAAAGCCGCCGCTCAGCTCATATTCGGAACAATACATCTCGCCCACAGTCCAGAAACATGCCAGCTTTATAGCCAATATCGTATTTCTCCCGGACGGCTTAATTTCGAGATGATATGTGTAAATGATCAGGATCAGTGACAATATAAAGATCAAAAGATTAATGATCGAATACGAAGAAAACAGGGCTTCCAGCTTTCCCAGTGCGGAAACATCCGCTCCTTCTACATCACGCAAAAAAGGCATTCGACAAAACAGAGCGATTATGATAGCACTGACAGGAGCAACCCATTTTTTATTCTCTTTCATATGTATACCCCCATGCGAAATATCTAATCTGACAGATCCTCTATCAGTCCCATGTTTATCTTAGCCTGCAGTATCCTTCTTACGCTCTCGTCGATCCTATCCTCGCTTATTCGGCCGCTCTCCACCGCTTTTTCCACGGTGGTTACGGCATCATTAAAGTCGATGGGGCACAGGATAATGTCCACTCCCGCTTCAAGGCACAAAAGTGATGCCTCGCCGCTGGTATAATTGTCTCTTATGGCCTTCATCTCCAGGGCATCTGTCATTACAACGCCGTCAAATCCCAGCTCATCCCTCAGGATATCCGTAACTATGGTGTGTGAAAAGATGACCGGCATATCGGATACATCCGATACGATCATGTGCCCCAGCATTATGGCATCGGCTCCGGCTTCTATTCCGGCCTTAAAGGGAAGAAATTCGCCTTCGCGGAGTTCTTCAAGGGTCTTGTACACATGGGCCAATCCGTTATGTGTATCCTCAAGAGTGTCACCATGTCCGGGGAAATGCTTGAGCGTACATCCCACTCCGCCTTCATGGAAGCCCTCCACTGCTGCTGCCACCAATTCTGCGGCTTCCTCATAGTTATCGCTGTATGCTCTGTCGCCTATGACCGTATTGGCGGGGTTTGACCATACATCTGCCACGGGAGCAAGGTTAAGGTTAAGCCCACATCTTGACATATCGCTTGCTATGGTAAAAGCATTCTCGTATGCCTTTTCGGTCCCCTGATCCTTATAATCCAGCATTGCAGCTATCCTGGTGGTACCGACGGTGAACATCAGACGTCCGACTCTTCCGCCTTCTTCGTCGCAGGCAATAAAGAGCGGAATCTCCACAAAGGACTGGGAATTGTCTGCCATCTGCCTGACCTGCTCCTGCGACTGCATATTTGTCATATTGTAGACAAGACCGCCGACCGGATTCTGCTCCAGTGCCGCTTTGGTCATCTCCCCCGCAGAAGTGACGGGATTTGTCCCGACTATTGCGGACGGATATACCATAAAGAGCTGGCAGACCTTTTCATGAACAGTCATATCAGCAATTATCAGATCGACCTGTGAAGGTTTCTCCGGCTCGGACTCGGGTACAGGCTCTACTTCCGATTCAGACTCCGGTTCATCCTCGGAACCCGCAGGTGCTGTTTCAGATTTCTCTTCTGTCTGCTTATTATCTGCTTCACCGGATACGTTTTCTTCCGCGTCCGATGAGGTATCTGCAACCGTTTCTTCCTGCTTAGCGTTCTCTTTTGCCCCTAACTGGCCCTCATCGTTTCCGCCTTTTATATACCATATCAAAAAAACAGCCAGCGAAAGGATCACTATGATCGTGCCCGCGATTATCACTCCGGACAGGATATTTGTCTTTTTATTCTTTAAACTACTCATGATCCGGCCCGATCAGTCAACATTATAAAGGATCTTCTTCTCGTCGGACAATTCAGCATCTCCAAACTGCCTGCGGGCTTCCTCGAACAGTTTTTTATAACCCTTATACTCAATAGAATAAAGGTTAGAATACCCGGACAGGATAAATGACTTTTTACCTTTGCAATAAGTTACACCAAAGCTGCTGACACAGTCTGCCACAACAGCATACTTTGAAGTCTCAAGCATAACCACCAGTTTTCCCGAATCCAGCGCAAGCAGTCCGTTTTCTTCATCTTCCACGATATAATCGATCAGTCCGTCCATATCATATGAGCTTATATGCTCGGACCTTTCTATATCACGTATCTTTACGGTGTAGTCATCCCCCTGGGATATAAGGTATTTTCCGTCACCGGTAAAATCTATAAAAAGGTTGGTCAGAGTCAGAAGCGTAAAATCATCCTTCACTTCTCCGGAAGCCTCATCTATTATCCTGACCTTTCCGTCACTGCAGCACATGGCAAGAGTGCTACCGTCAGGGCTTATCGTTAAGTACTTCCACTGGTAGGCATTGGCCACCTCCCGGAGAGAGTCGTTCTGGTAGTAATGAATGTCCCCTGTGGCGATGTCAATTCGGTAAAGATTGGTATCCGTAGCAGATACGTATAGTTTCTTTCCGTCTTCCGAAAGTGCGACATTTCCTATCTTTTGGCCGGCAAGCTCCTCTGAATCGTTTAAATACACGCATTCTTCTTTCTCCGTATCCAAAACGGCAATAAACCCGCTACCCCATGCGACGCAATATTTTCCGTTGCGTGTAAAGCTTCCTCCCGTAGGTTGAATGTATTGTTTTATATCCGAGAAGTCATAGGATCTGACCTCTTTTGTAATAGGATTTATCTGACGGATAACATCATCATCCAGTATAAGGTGAAATCCGTCCCGTTCTCCGTCATCATCTGTGAGAAGGTAATCCATATCACCGAACCTGAACAACTCTTCACCGGTATTTGAGAAGTAAACGTATTCGTCGGAATCCCAGGCCTTTGTGATGATATATTCAGAATTCCGTGAAACGCCCACGACAGTCAGCTTTTCATCACCCTCATGTATCGTGTTAAGATCCGGAGCATAATGCGGAGTCAGGATATAAATACTCGATCCCAGATATTCCTTCAATACCAGAGTCTGTCCAAAACCAACAATGTTAGATATCATTTTCCCCGTTTCGATGAGACCATCCAGAAACTCGCCTGTGGAAAAATCAATGGTCTGGATCTGTCCGTTTCCAAGAGCTGCCATACCTCGAGGGCTGTTCAGGAACACAATGATCGAAAAGACGTTATCCGGAAGAACTACTCTTGATTTCTGCTTTCCGTTTTCTTCGTCAAAGCAGAACACCACCCTTCCTTCCGCGATAACAATATCGGAGCATTTTCTGTCATCTGTGGTATATGTATGGTTTTTGATAATAGTGGAAGTATTCCAGAAAGCAACGGAATCCACATCCAGAGGCGCGTTCCACAATACTTTGCTGCCATCTACGGCAATAAGATCTACGTTGGCATTCGGAGAATCTCCGGGCTGTGAAAGGGGAATAGAGGTAATAGCGGCAAAATTGCCCGACTCAAGGGGGCATATCTCTACAATATTCTTTTCAGCCAGAGCTGTAGAGGAACATGTTCCTGCTGTCAGATCAAATACTGTTATATAAGCCTTGGTGGAGTCGCTGTATGCCCCTCCGTGCGAAACCGCCAGATGACTCCCGTCTTCAGAAAACTCCATCTTCAGACCAAATTCAATATCCAGAGGATTCTCAAAGCTCTGAATAATGTCACCGTTATTCAGATCTATGATATCTACCACATATGTCTTTTCATCATTCAATACAACTATGGTGTCGGTGATGTTTTCTGTTTCCTTGACTTTCGGCGAGACAACAGCTGCTATTTTATTCTCGGTAAAGATACTGCATGTATCGATTATCTGGTGATCTTCCAGTTCTCCCTTCCCGGCATACTCAAATATCACGTCTCCGTCAAAGGAATACTTGGTAATCCCTTTCCCGGTGATCACATAGATTCCGGTTTCATCTGCATCTGCTGCTTTGATATTTACCACACGGTTGTCTTTGTCGATCTTTGCACCTATTTCGCATAGGAGAGACCAGTTTTCGGTATCCCATACATATGCATTCTCTCCTGTGTCGGTAACGATCAGGTACTTTCTGTCGGCGCTTACCCGGATATCCTTGACTTTCATATCGTGTGGTAAAACTCTGTCAAAGTAGTAATCACCGGAAGTATCATACGCGTAGAGGGCCTTTGAAAGGGCGTACTCAGTCTCCCCTTCGTAGGGTCTGTCGTTACCTTCCGAAGGCAGGCCGGCCATTGCAACCAACACAGCATCCTCACGGTTTCCCTCATTAAAAAGCGACAGGGATTTTTCGGCATAGAAACGCGACTGGTTCCTCTGCTTGTCTGTATATTCTTCCAATATCTCTTCCGCAAGCCGTGTTTTTTCATCTGCAAGCTTGGACTTTTCGTCGGCAAGCTGAGCTTTCTCATCGGCAAGCTGTTTCATTTTGGCCGCAACATTTGCGTTATAGATACCGAAAGCGGTTCCCGCGATTGCCACAATTGCCGCCGCTGATGACACGATCGATATAGTCCTTCTGATTATCCTTTCACGGTGGCGCTGCTTGAGGTCATCATAGGAGCAGCCCAGAACGGGCGCAGCAAGCCGAAGTATCTCGGTCTTAAACTTCTTATTCCTGTCGGAGGCTGTTTCTCCCCTTACATCCGCTGCCAGCGGCTCCACGGGATTTCCCTTTTCATCGGTAAGAAGCTGGGGAGGAAAGCTCTCGTCGGGCTCACCTTCAATAAGCACGGCAAGAACATGATCCCTGTCGTGCATCTCTATGAATGATTCTATCTCTTTACAAACCCAGTATGATTCGGGTGTGCGGGGAGAACAGATCACGATAAGATATTCCGACTGGGCAAGTGCAGAGGATATATTATCATTGAGGTCACTTCCTATAGGCAGTTCCTCCTGATCCCTGAACACTCTCTTTATCTTCTTTTTACCGGTCTTCTTTCGTACGGCTTTCGGAACATGATACGTCTCCAGTCCGGTGTGAACCTTTTTGGCTATTTCCATATCAAGAGGCGAATGCCTGTAACTTATAAACGCATCATATTTCATAGCTTAATCTTCCTGACTTTATCGTGTGCTACTCTTTCTTAGCTCTTAATTCTACGTTGTCTCCTACGCGGGCCTGTATGTTTTATTGAAAATTTTCTTTTCGACAATGTATACATCCGACAGATCGTCTACCCTTACCGCCAGGTAGTCTCCCTTTACGCCGAGATAATATTTTTCGGGATCCCATGAGGTGAAGACTTTGACCCTGTGATCCAGCTGTCTTGCATATATTCCGCTTCCACCCGCGGCTATGCAGGCACGGGCATACGGAAGCACTTCAATCCTCTCTCCCGTTCCGGTATTGATAACAGCCGGTACATACTCCCCGGGATAAATATATTCCTCATCAATAAACCTGTAGGAAGCCTCGAATTTGCTTTTACGTGTCGGGTACAGCTCCCCTTCCACTCCCAGAATAATGTAAATGTCTTCTTCTATGTCGATATCTACATCTCCCTCAAGAGTTCGGATGGTGATCACTGTTCCGGGTTTTGCAAGCTTTGTGGCCTCTACGAAGCCAACCTTGACCTCATTCTTGAGATACTTGGTAAGCTTCTCGATGGGTTCCTCATGCTTTCCTGCATATATTATCTCGGAAGTCTCGAAATACTCTTTCATCCTTGAATCCATAAGCTCTTTTAGCTTGTCGGACTCGTAAGCTATGCCGCTTTTTTCGATCAGATCCTTTTTGAGAAATCCCCCGGCTTTGACAAGGTGCCCCCCTCCGCCGCCAAAGCCTTCGGCCAGAAAGCCTGCCAGCTCGCTGGCTTTTACTTCCTTCACGCAGCTTCTGACGGAAATCTTGACACCAAAGGGAAGAATGCTGTAGACAAGGCAGGTACTTATGGAATCCACCTCCAGCAGCATATCACTTATTATTCCCAGGATATTAGGATCGCAGGGCTTTGCCTCCACTATGCTGTAGGAATGCTCTTCGTTATATTTCGCATGTTTAAGTGCATCTCCGGCTATCACAAGCTCTTCTTTGGAAAGATTTGAGTTTTTGAAAAGGACAATATCCGTGCTCCTGAATTTGGCGAAATCGCGAAGGTCCCTGTCAGCAGGGTGCGATATTTCCGCAAAGCCGTTAGTGTCGGTCATAAGTCCGTAATAAAGCGCCGTAGCGATCTTTTCGTCCTCGTTTACATCGATACCTTCATTCTTTATCAGTTCATAGAGAACTGTCGCGCAAGACCCGTATGTACTTCTGACCTCGGATAGCTCGGGAAGCTGGCCCGAAACCTGATGGTGATCTATAACAGCTATATTATCGGCATCGAAATGCGTCACATTACTCTCGCCGTACTGACAGTCAACAGTGACCAGAAGCTCCGGCTTATCAAGCTCGGTGACATACTCGGCGGGAATCTCCAACATATCCTTCATGAGCACAAGATTACTCTTCTGTACCGGAAATTTGCCCCCGTAAATAAATCTGGCATCTATTCCCTTCTTTTCAAGATACCACTTTAACGCATATCCGCTGGCAAGGGCGTCTGCATCCGGGTTGTCGTGACACTGTATCACGATATTATTAAAGCCTGTAAGCTGCGATAAACTTAATGCCATAAAAAATCCTTTCAGATCATCTGCCTGTTTTTGCCGGCAGAAGTGTAAATATATTTACCTAACCTTATATATTCTACAATATCGTACACAAAAAGAAAAGGACAGGATTCTTAATCCTGTCCTTGCTAATATCCTACTAATACATATACCGATCAGCTCAATCCCATCCGCTCTTTGTGATATAGCCCTCAACTTCATTTTTTGGCATATCGAGTGATATCGCAAGCTCACCGAAAAGAAATTCCGCGGCTATCCTGAAATACTTGGCATCAACCGCCGTTTCCTTTCTCCCTGCTTCCTGTCTCTTTCTGCGACGAACATAAATCGTCTTTACCAGGCTTACCAGCTTACGGATATCATTGCTACGGATGCAGCCCTTATACTCCGCTTCCACAGTCTTTTCACTCTGAATATCCAGACATGCTATTCCCGGAATATCTTTAAGAAAATCCTTAGCTTCACTGGCACTGAGTATTGAACGGATCGACTCATCCGCAAGCGCAACAGGAATATACACGGTACTTGCCGTGTTATATACAGGCTTCAAGATGTAATACTCTTCATTCCTGTCAACTCCTGAAATATCAAGGGTCGTAACTTCACTAACCCTGCAGACTCCTTTATTCCCGCAGGCAACATAATCTCCGACTTTGAACATATTTAAACCCCGAATCCGATCAGAAAAACCTTCCGCAAATGCGAATTGTGTTTACATAACTATATTTCGATTATAACAGATTCCATATTAAAATGTAAGCGGGAAATTATTAAATTGCGGTTGTTATTATAGTTTTATCAAATGCGCCCGGCTGGCTGGCTGTCACGCACTTTCGTTCATACGGCTCAGCTTGGCGGCCTGATCGGCGGAAATACAGGCATCAAGGATTTCTCCTATATCTCCGTTCATGACTTTGTCTAGCTTATATACCGTAAGCCCTATTCGGTGATCGGTAACTCTGCCCTGAGGGAAATTATAGGTCCTTATCTTCTCCGACCTGTCGCCGGTGCCTATCTGGCTTCGGCGCATTTCCGCCTCGGCATCATGCTTTTCCTGCTGCTGGATGTCGTACAGCTTTGACTTAAGGAGAGCAAAAGCTTTTGCCTTATTCTGGAGCTGTGATTTTTCGGTCTGTGAATAAACCACAATTCCGGTAGGATAATGGGTGAGACGCACTGCCGAGTCGGTAGTGTTTACACACTGACCGCCGTTTCCGGATGCACGCATAACGTCTATCCTTATATCCTTTTCGTCTATCACTATATCAATATCCTCATCCGCCTCGGGCATAACCGCAACAGTGCAGGTGGATGTGTGGATCCTTCCGCCGCTCTCCGTAACCGGTACTCTCTGTACGCGGTGCACCCCGGATTCATACTTAAGCTTGGAGTATGCGCCCTGACCGTTTATCTGGAATGTAACTTCCTTCACACCGCCGATGCCTATCTCATCCATACTGATAAGCTGGGATCTCCACCCCTGACTCTCGGCAAAGTGCACGTACATCCTGTAGACCTCAGCGGCAAAGAGCGCTGCCTCATCCCCGCCCGCTCCTGCTCTGATCTCCACAATAACATTCTTGTCATCATTCGGATCCTTGGGAAGAAGCATTATTTTCATCTTCTGTTCCAGCTCCTCAATCCGGGCCTTTGAATCGTTCAGTGTCTCCTTTAGCATCTCGCGCATCTCTTCATCGTTTTCCGACTCAAGCATATCCAGGGAATCCTGCACATCAGCCTTGCACTTTTTGTATTCGGTATAAGCTTCCACAAGAGGCGCAAGATCGGACTGTTCCTTCATAAGCCTCTTAAAACGTGCGTTGTCGTTTGCGACATCCGGCGAATGAAGCTCTCTCATTATCTCTTCATATTTGGCTATAAGATCATCTAGTTTATCAAACATAACAGTTGTTCTCCATTTACATAAGAACCGATTTCGTTCCGTATACAACCCGGTCCAGGCCGGAATAATCCTTTACTATATTTACATCAATATATCCCTGTTTTTTCATAAGCGAAGATACATCTTCGCCCTGGTCAAATCCTATCTCAAAAAAGAGCATACCTCCGGGCGCAAGAAATGCAGCGGCTTGCGGTATGATCTTTTCATAAAAATATAATCCGTTATTTAATCCATCCAGAGCGATCAGGGGTTCATGGTCCTTGACTTCCGGCTCAAGAGTTGCGATGACATCGCTCTTGATATAGGGCGGATTCGACACTATTATATCGAATCTGTCATCTTCTCTGTTTCTCTCTCTCAGGGGGTCAAAAAGATCACCCTGTATAAACTCTATCGCCGCTTTCTCTCCTGTCGGCCCATCGGTATCGCTCTCCGATACATTTAGGCTTCCGAGGATGCTTTCGGCATTCTCCCGTGCAAGAGCAAGGGCTTTTTCCGAGATATCGATCCCAACACCTTCGCAGTAATTGGAAAACTTTAGGAGACTTGTAAGGATGCATCCGCTTCCCGTGCACAGATCAAGGATACGGCTTCCATCCCTCAGGTTTCGAAGAACCTCCTCTACGAGTATCTCGGTATCCGGGCGGGGGATTAAAGCATCGGGTGTTATTTTAAAGTCAATCCCCATAAAACAGGTTTTTCCAAGAATGTGCTGTATGGGTTCTCTCTTCTTTCTTCTTTCCAGTGCGGCACGGAAATCCTCGGAATGGGACTCATCGATATTCTTTCCGGGCTCGGTCAGAATATCAATCCTCTTTATACCGAAATAAGCCTCCAAAAGCAGTCTCGCATTCTCCTCCGCCTCCGGAACATCCGCTGTATGCAGCTCATCTACCGTGTTTTTGTATATTTCCGCGACTGTCATTTAGTCCTCCCAGTCGTCCTCATCCGGCTCAAATTCCATTTCCAGCTCGGGTCCCTCTTCCAGATCGTCATCATCCAGAACAGCAGCATCCAGATTTATCGAAGAAAACTCCTCACGGTCTTCCTTATAGTTTATCTTGATATGATCCTCCTCTTCCTCATCCTCACGTATCATAGCATCTGTTACTTCATAATCATATGCTTCCTTCAGATACGCTTTCCAGTCAAAAACTGCCTCAACCGAAGCTATTGCAGCCTGGATCATATGCTTATCCGGTTCACGGGTAGTGATACGCTGAACCCATAACCCGGGAGCGGATATTATCGACAGGAAGATGCTGTCATATCTTCCTGCCAAACGGAGTATCTCATAAGATATACCGGCTATTACAGGCATTATAGCCACTCTGACGACCATGCGCAGCCACAGGGCATCAAATCTTAAAAAGATGAAAAGGATAACGCTTACCATAGCTACGATGAATATGAAGCTTGTACCGCAGCGCTTGTGATAGCGTGAACTCCTTGCCACATTTCTGACACTCAGGATCCTTCCCCTCTCAAGGCAGTTAATACATTTATGCTCTGCCCCATGGTAGGCAAATATCCTTCGTATGTCTTTAAGCGAGCTTATCAGAATAAGATACAAAAGAAGTATAAGTATACGTATCACGCCCTCTATGATCGCGTTAAGTGAATCATTTCTGACAAACTTTTCAAAATATGTGGCTATATAAGTGGGCAGAATAACAAAGATTCCCACCGCAAGAATAACGGACAGTATTCCGACTATCACACCGCCGGCGCTTTTCTTTGTATCGTTGTGAACTCTTTTGGAATCCCTGCGGGCTTCTTTTTCCGCTTCGGAATCGTAAAACGAGACAGCGTAATTCATTGTTCTCATTCCGAGGATAACGCTGTCAAGAAAGTTTACCACTCCACGTACAAAGGGGATGCGGTCGGTCTTTCCTTTGGTCAGGCCGGAATAGTGTTCTACTTCGACGGTGAGGTTTCCATCGGGTTTTCTGACGGCAACAGCATACTTTTCGCCGTTTTTCATCATGACGCCCTCAAGAACAGCCTGTCCGCCAATTCCGGAGTATCCTTTTTTTGCTGCTTCTTCCATAACTAACCTCAAAAAAAGGGTTGAGGTTTACCCTCAACCCGTAGATGATCGATTTATTTAAGTCCGTACTTCTTGTTGAACTTATCGATACGTCCGTCTGCTCTGACGTTCTTCTGCTGACCGGTGTAGAACGAGTGGCACTTGGAGCAAACCTCGACGTGAATCTCGGGCTTGGTTGAGCCGGTCACGAAGGTGTTGCCGCAGTTGCAGGTAACGGTCGCCTGGTAGTACTCGGGATGAATTCCTTCTTTCATTATTTTCACCTCTCTATAAAAAAGAATATTATGCGTTTTTAACCCGCACTGCCTATGCAACCACAGACAGCTATACAACTATACCATAAGAAACCCTCTCATGCAAGCGGTTTTTTATTTTTTCGTATAATCCGCAGCCTACAGGAATTTGTTGGACTTTACAAGTCTGACGAAATCCTGATTATTCCTTGTCTTGGAGAACATATCCAGGATGCGGTCAGTGGCCTCATCGGGCTTTAATCCGTTCAGTGCCTTACGCATTATGGTGATTGCCTCAAGCTCATCCTTATCCATAAGAAGATCTTCTCTTCTCGTGCCGGATTTTGCAAGATCGATCGCAGGGAAAATCCTTCTCTCGGAAAGCTTACGGTCAAGCACTATTTCCATATTACCGGTACCTTTAAACTCCTCGTATACCACATCATCCATCTTGCTTCCGGTCTCCACAAGAGCCGTGGCAAGCACGGTGAGGCTTCCGCCCTCACGCATATTTCTTGCTGCACCGAAAAACCTCTTGGGCATATGAAGCGCAGCGGGATCAAGACCACCCGAAAGCGTCCTTCCGCTGGGAGGAATAACCTGGTTATATGCTCTGGTGAGCCTTGTGATGGAATCCAGAAGGATCACAACATCTTCATTCTGTTCAACAAGACGCCTTGCTCTCTCTATTACCATCTCTGCAACGCGAATGTGATGCTCGGGCTGCTCATCAAAAGTTGAATATATAACTTCAACGTTCTTGCCGATTATAGCTTCTTTTATGTCCGTAACTTCCTCGGGGCGCTCATCGATAAGAAGGATTATCATATGTGTCTCGGGATCGTTGGCAAGCATAGAATGGGCAATCTCTTTGAGGAGAGTTGTCTTGCCGGCTTTCGGCGGCGACACTATCATTCCTCTCTGACCGTATCCCACAGGGCTAACCAGATCCATTGCTCTCATGGCGACTTTACATCCCGGAGTCTCGAGTTTGATCCTCTTATCGGGGAAGATCGGTGTCATATTCTCGAAATTCACCCTCTTTACGGCGTCTTTAGCAGGTCTGTTGTTGACCATTTCAAGATATGAAAGAGGACTGAATTTTTCCTTTTCTCCTTTTGCGCGCTTTACACCGGTGAGTACATCTCCGGTACGGAGCCTGAAAGCCCTGATCTGCTGGGGCGATACGTAGATATCGTTCTCCCCGGGCAGATAATTGTCGCTTCTGATGAAGCCGAATCCGTCAGGCATAACTTCAAGTATACCTGTGGCTGCCTGATCGCCCTCCTGGGGAACATATCCTTCGTTTGTGGTATTCTGGCGCTGAGTGCCCGCCTGTGCTTCGGCATTCTGGGCATACGTCTCCTCGGCATTCTTTGCCTCCACTTTAGAAGCCTTCTTACGCTCCGAAGCAGATGTATCCACTTCTTCGATAACAGCGTCTTTGGAGGGTTTGTCACCTCTGTAAACTATCACCTTGCTCTTTTCCGCTGCCACAGCCGCCGCTTCTGCCTCTTTACGCCTGGCATCCTCAGCGATGAGCGCATCGACAAGAGCCTCTTTCTTGAGCCCTGAAACGCCTTTTACCCCGCCCGCCTTGGCAAGTGCCTTCAATTCGGTAAGCGGAAGCGATAATAGTTTTTCTCTCATAAATAATTACTGACCTTTCAATAAAACTAAAACTGTTGATTCCTGCATAAAAAAGGGAAATACCGGTTCTGATTGAATATCAAAGAATCATATCACCTGATTGGCAAACACGCGGCCACGCCGCCTGTTTAGGGTTATGATATCACAAGGGTTCCTAAAATACAATAAGCAAATTACCACTGTGCACAAATTACCATGAAGCTTTTTTTGTGGTATACTCATTACATTGGTATGAAAATAGATTGTTTTCCGGCTGAAAGCCGAAAGGACAGGTATTACCGGCATGCACATTGCTATCTGTGACGACAATATAGCCGACCGTAAACAGACTGAGCGTCTGATAAAACGTGAAGCCGACAAAGTGATCTCCCGGGGCGGCACACTTTATTTCGAATCGTTTGGAAATTGCGAATCGCTGCTTTTCACCCCTATGCAATACGATCTGTTTATTATAGATGTAAGAAACACTCCCGGTACAAACTCTTTTGAAACCGCCGAAAAACTGCGGGATAAAGGCGTCGGATCGCCCATTTGCATTATGTATATGCGTGATGAGGGTATCCCCTGTATTCCGGATCACCTGTCGGATGAAAACAGGTGTGCCGATGATCCGGGTCTGTTATTTCTTGCCAAGCCTGTGCGTCCTGAAGAGCTTTCATCTCTTATTTCCCGTGTCGAACAGATATGTGAGAGCAAAGAGTCTCAGATAGAGCTTCGCGGCGAGTTCGACACATTATATGTATCCCCGGGGGATATCCTCTACGCCGAAAGATCGGGGCTTCACACTCTTGTAACCCTTTCAACGGGCAAGACCTTCGAAACCAGCAGCGATGTATCCACCCTTTTTGATGAAATAAAAGAAGAGCATCTCTCTTTCGTGATGCCCTCCGTTAATTATCTTATCAATATCGACCACATAGCCTCGCTTCGCTTTCACACCGCGCAAATGAAAGATAACAGGTGTTTTAAGATCGGCGGTCAGATACTCAAATATGTAAAAGCCTATCTGTCGGATTAAACTGTGACTATTACCCCTCCGTCATTCGCATAGAGTGAGTTAAGTCCTCTTGTATCCAGAATTATGACCTCTCTGAAGCTGTCTCTCGCAAGGATCAGTTCCTTGACCATCTCGGCCTTATCCGGAGCATTACAGTGAGAAATCATAAGTGCTCTGCATTCTTTATCCTGAACTTCATTATGTACCGCATCTGCCAGCTTTCCAAATGTTTTCTTAAGTCCGATACCCTGGGATTTCTGAACTATAGATCCTTTATCTCCCGCCATGAGCGGTTTGATATTCAGAGTGGACGCCACAAATGCCTTGATTCCTGTCAATCTGCCGTTCTTTCTGAGTGTCTCAAGATTATCCAGAACGAAAAGAGTGTGCATATTGTCGCGGAATTCCTCTACAGTCTCGACGATATCTTCAAAGGAATAGCCCTTTTCTTCCATCATCACTATAAGCGAGAACAGCTGAGTTTCACCCACGCTGGTGG
This sequence comes from Lachnospiraceae bacterium UBA3632, assembly GCA_002373975.1. Taxonomy (GTDB): domain Bacteria; phylum Bacillota; class Clostridia; order Lachnospirales; family Lachnospiraceae; genus AC2028. Next base: position 59,333 of record DFKZ01000123.1, read on the forward strand.
AGAGGGAATCGAAAACATGTATTTTCTTATCCCCGTACTTTTCATGATAAAGATTCACGGCAAGACTGGCGCTGTTATAGCTGCCTGAAAGCTTGGACGAGATGGTGAGGCAGTAAACATGGTCAGCCCCCGTCTTATATGTCTCTCTGTAGGTTTCCGGCGAAGGGCATGCAGATTTGGCGCATTCGCTGGACTCCGCAACTTTTCTTAAGAACTCTTTCTGGTCAAAGGTTTCATCATCTATTATGGTCTGATCCTCGACATAGAGTATCATGGGAACATTCTGAAACCTTTCATCTCCTCTGAAAGATACCGGAAATTCGCAACAGCTGTCCGCTACGATCTTGTAATTCCTGTTTTTATAATTATCGGGGCTGTCCATCTTCATTCCCGATCCGGATAATTCTTTGAGAACTGAAATATAATCCATAATGATCCTCTCCGTGCAAATGATTACTGCTTATCAATAAAACATTCTATCACAGTAATAAAATAAAAGACAATATAAGGCGTAAAAAGGTTATAGTTTTTTAATAATTGTGCTAAACTGATATAAATATGATCACAAAAATTAAAAGGGGGCACACAAATTGATCGCTTTAGGAGTAAAAGACGTAAAAGGCTTTATGAACGGAATGCTGGCAGGGAACCTGTTTGATCCCTTCCTTATGATAGAGGGAATGCTTGTTGTCTCCGTAACATACTCTTTCGACGGGCACATCAATTACGACTTCTATCCCGAAGAAGAACGGGACAATGCTAAAACCTACGAATTCCAACCCTGGAGCGAGTTCAGGAAGACTGCCCTGGAACTAATAAAAGGCAGGAATTCACCCATACTCGTAAAGTTTATGTTTATGCTCAAACCCGACAAAGCTTTGGAAATGCTGTCAAAAGAGTCACCGAAGGAGGATTTTTCCTCCCTTAAGGGGCTGCTTGTAAGCATGAAATATGAAAACGGTGCCATAACCCTCACAACAGGCACCTCTTACGATACCTTTGTTCCGGGTCATGACACCGACCGTTTATGGGACAGTAATATCAGAAAATACTTCTCCGCAAAAGGGATCGATCTTGATCTTCTTTAGACTTCCGCAATTATCTCTATCTCACAGAGCACTCCTTTGGGAATATCCTTTACTGCAACGCAGCTTCTGGCGGGAGCACTAGTGAAGTATTTCGCATACACCGCATTAAAAGCGGCAAAATCCCCTATATCGGCCAAAAAGCATGTAGTCTTGACAACATTATCAAAGCTGCTGCCGGCAGCCTTAAGCAGCTCGCCTATATTTTTACATACCTGCTCGGTCTGAGCCTCAATACCGGAAGGTATCTCTCCTGTGGCGGGATCCACCGGGATCTGACCGGAAGCATATAAAAGATCACCTGTAATTTTTGCCTGTGAATAAGGTCCGATAGCTGCCGGCGCCTTATCAGTACTGATTGTCTTCATTAAGCGGTTCCTCCTTAGTCTTCAAATTCAGCTTCTACATAAAATCCACGATCATTATGGATTATCTCTTTAATAACGCCTTCCTTTGCGAGCAGCCTTTCCGTGAAAGGTATATTAGGCGACATAGCAAGGAACGGGTCTTCTTCTATCCCGATAGAATAAAAATAATTGCTCGGAAGAGAACCCTCCGTAACTATCACCCGCTGCCCTTCCTTTAGTTTTCCCGGGCGTTCCATTTTAAAAGTGATACTTCTCATATCAATCCTTGCTTCCGCTGTATTTTTCACTCTGAGCACGGATCAGCTCCGCGTCGTCGAAATAATTGATCCTCATTGCAGCCTTTACTTCCGCAAGAGTCTGCGTGGCAGTCTCGCGGGCTTTTTCGCTTCCCTTTTTAAGGATATCATAGATCGCGGGAATATCCTTTTCCAGTTCATGTCTGCGCACGCGGATCGGCTCTAAGGTCTCCTGCATGATCTCATTAAGGAACTTTTTGCACTTAACATCACCCAAGCCGCCTCTTGTATAATGCGCCTTCATCTCTTCAAGATTGGCATAATCGGGAAGATATCTCTCAAAGTGCTCATCGCGGCAGAAGGCATCAAGATAAGTAAATACCACGTTTCCTTCAAGATGTCCGGGATCCGATACCTGTAAATGCTGAGGATCGGTGAACATCTTCTTCATGATCTTTTCTTTTACGTCATCTGCCGTGTCGGACAGATAGATGCAGTTCCCGAGGGATTTGCTCATCTTGGCGTTTCCGTCCACTCCGGGCAGCCTCTTGCAGCTCTCGTTCTCGGGTATAAGAGCCTCGCAGTCCACCAGAACAGGCTTATCGGGCGAGTAGATGAAGTTGAATCTCTGCACGATCTCCTTGGTCTGCTCTATCATGGGAAGCTGGTCCACTCCGACAGGCACGGTCGTTGCCTTAAATGCGGTAATATCCGCTGCCTGGCTGATAGGGTAAGTAAAGAATCCCACGGGTATGCTGGTCTCGAAATTTCTGAGCTGAATCTCGTTTTTAACGGTAGGATTACGCTGAAGTCTCGATACGGTCACAAGATTAGAATAGAAAAATGTGAGCTCGGTAAGCTCCGGGATCTGGGACTGTACCAGGATGGTGGACTTTTCGGGATCTATTCCCGCAGAAATATAATCAAGCGCCACCTCTATGATATTCGCACGTACTTTATCGGGATTGTCAAAATTATCCGTAAGAGCCTGCGCATCCGCTATCATGATAAATATCTTGTCGAACTCCCCGCTGTTCTGAAGCTCGACACGTCTGCGAAGTGATCCCACATAATGTCCGATATGTAATCTGCCTGTAGGTCTGTCGCCTGTAAGGATTATCTTGTTTGCCATTTTGCCAACTCACTTTCTCTGAAATATCTTATAAATTGTAACATGCATACTCTGAGCAGTCAAAGAAATAATGACTGTTATTATATCAGTCGGAATTTGGTCCCATAAGTGACAGAATAAGGGTTTCAACCCCCAGCCTGTCTGATATACGTCCCATTTTTATGTCCTCGTCGGTCTGGACAGTTCTTTCAAATATCGCTCTGAGGGCTTTAGAACTGTAACGTGAAGCCCGGGTCATATACTTTCCGATAAAATAGCGATTAATACCGCATTTATCCGCTATCTCCGCCGGCTGTCCTCCATCGTCCCTGAGAAGCCTTATCTGCAGAAGCTGATTATACTGTTTTTCCATGAGTGCCAGCAGTTTGATCGGAGGTTCCTTTAAGGCCATCAGATCGTAATACAGATCCATCGCTTTTTTTGCATCTCTGTCGGCGATGGCATCGATCAGTTCAAATATCCTGTCTTCGACGTTCCTCGAGCACACTGCTTCAACATCTTCATTGGTAATGATATCCGAGTCCATCTTATAAGTGACAAGTTTTTCGAGCTCACACCGAAGCATTCCCATATTGTTTCCGGTCTTGTCAAGAATCAGGTCCGCGGTCTCGAGAGTGGCTTTCTTTCCCTCTTTTTTGAGGAAAGAGCCTATGATCCCCCTTAGCACTTCCCTGCTCTGCTCATCGATCTGCGCCGCTATTCCTTTGTTTTTTACAGTCTTATAAAGCTTTGTTCTCTCGTCAACTTCGCTTTCGTAAAAAACAAAAACGGTAGTTTCGCAGGGGTTTTCAAGGTAATCTGCCAGCTGATCGCCCCCGGATTTAAAGAGCCCCGTATCTTCAAGAACCGTAACGCGCCTATCGGCAAACATAGGAAGGGTTTCCGCCTGATCGATCAGTGCACCTATGTTAAGGCCTTTACCCTCGTAAAAATCACTGTTCATGTCGCCCCTTTTGGCGCCATACTGCTTGAGGATGATATCGAAATACTGTTTTCTTAAGTATCTCTCCTCGCCATAGAGCAGGATCATGGAGGGAAGTTCTTTTGACCGTATGGCTTTTTTCAGGTTTTCAAATGATGCCTGCGCGTCTTTAGTCTTCATTCGCTGCTCTCCGCCTGATTGTCTTCACCGGATTCGGTCTCCAGGGTAGTCACTATATCTTCATTCTTTTCAAATGAAACCGCCGACAGAACCGCTGGGACCTCACCGTTTACAAGAATCTGGACCCTGTCTATTCCCGGCAGTTCCGTAAGAGCGTTAACTATTGAATATGCCGCCATCTCCGTCGGAACATTTCCCACCGTAACCGTGAACCCTGCATCCAGATTCACATAGCACACACCATCACTGGTGCTGACTCCGATAATGTTTGTATCGGGGTTGATGGTCGGATACAGACCCTCGATCTGCCCGCTGGGACCGGCTATGGTCTCTTCTACCACAAACAGTTCAAGCGGAACATTGGTTGAATAGAATTTATCCCTGTATGCCCCTATCAGTCCGGTGGCATCCTTATTCGCAAAATACAGCTTCACCACCACTTCGTCATAAGTGTTGATGGCATTGCCGTCGTTATATATAAAAGTCTTGGCATTCATTCCGCCCACACTTTTGCCCATATTATCGTTAAGCGGTTCTCCCTCCACCGTAAAATAGATGTACCTGATGCCCTTTACCCCCAGAAGAGTCTTTACTATGGCTGCTCTCACCAGGACTTCCGTAGAAACATCCATTTTCTCGTATCCGGAATCAAAATCAAGAACGAGGCTCGAGTCACTGACGGTGTATCCAAGCAAAGAAAAACCCTTTGCAAGAGGTGCCCTGTACTTTATGTCGTCCGGAACAGACGAAAGAGATTCCAGCAAACTCTCGATATCCTTGTCCTTTTCTCCGGTGAGTTCATAGCCGGCCCCTACAGATTCAAGCTTTGTCTCTGATGCGGAAAGATAAAAAACCTCCGCACCGGTGCCGCGGTTTTCTTTCTTTTCTCCGCATGCCGCAAGGCTGAGCATTGCTGTTGTTAAAATTACGCATGTTATCGCGGATGATCCGGATAAAATAATATGCTTTATTCTATTTACTATACCTGATCTTTCCAATTAATCACCCACATAACTGAGAGGTATTGTCACGGTAAAAATGCTTCCGGATCCCTCGGTGCTCTCAGCTTCTATAGTACCTCTGTGAAGCAATACCGCACTCCTGGTTATGGCTAGCCCGAGTCCGGTTCCGCCGATCTCCCTTGAATGCGATTTATCAACGCGATAAAATCTGTCGTAGATGAAAGGGAGACTTTCCTCGGGTATACCGCACCCCGTATCTTCAACCCGGAATATAAAGTTCTGAATATCTCCATCGATAAGCACACGGACTGTCCCGTGCTCCTTATTGTATTTAATGGCATTCTCGACAAGATTTGTCATTATAAGAGACATCTTTACTTCATCGACATCAGCTGTTATTTCTCTGTTTTCTTCCAGGACAAGCTCCACGTCCTTTTTACGGGCTATGGGTCTGAGCCGTTTAAGAATGGTCTCTGCAAGCTCACCGATATCGACCGAAGAAATATTGATATCACTGCTGTTCATATCCATCTTCGTCAGAGCCAGCAGGTCGGTAATGATGCGGTTCTCCCTGTCTATCTCGGATCCGATATCCTGCATGAATTCCCTGTACAGCTCGGCAGGTGCATCCGGGTCTGCAAGAAGCGAATCCGACAGTACCTTCATCGAAGTAAGGGGCGTTTTAAGCTCATGTGAGACATTCGAAACGAATTCCTTTCGAGAGTCATCCACCACCTTCATCTTGGAAAGCAACTGGTTAAAAGCATCCGAGATATGCTTCGTCTCGGTATAGGAGTAAACGGATACGGGTTCGTTTGTGTAACCCGCTCTGATCGCTCCGATAGCTTTTGTTATCCTTTCAAAAGGACCGGTCAGAATGCCGGAAATAATGTATGAGAAAACAATAACAAGTATTATTGTAACTATTTCCAGGGAAAGAGCGTTCCTGTTAAGCACTTTCATCATGGAGATGATGACCGAGTCCGAGATACTGGTGAGCATGACACCTCTGATCAGACTGTCTCCGTCATCTGCCGTGTTAACGATAGGGGTAGTCATCTCAATATACCCGTGTTCCGAGTCATAATTCGATAGATTCTCTCCCTTGAAGCATTTGACCACTTCCTCGGAGATCATGGTTTTGCCTTCGCTTATGTTGTAGGTATCCAGCAGAACTTTATAATTGCCCCCTATGATCATTACACGGCCTTCATAGAGGTTTGCAAGCATCTCAAGTTCGGCTTCTATTATCTCATGCGACCTTTGCTTTTTAGGGCTGTTGGGGTTGTAATCCGTCAGGAACTCATTGGTGATAAGGTGGTTTGCCAGTATCTTAAGCTGATTCTGGACCACTGCACTCCTCTGCTCCACGGCCCTCTTTTGATACGCCGAAACGATGACCGATTCCATAAACACGCTCGGTACCGTACCGATGAGCACCAGTATTAGAAAAATTCTGGCCCGCAGACTTCGCATGCGGACCACATCCCAGATTTTGCTGAATTCGGCTTTCACTTTACTTTTCCTTATTCAAAAAATAGTAACCCACACCCCACTTTGTATGAACGTACAGCGGGTTGCCCGAATCGGCCTCTATCTTTTCGCGTAATCTCCTGATATGAACATCAACGGTTCTGACATCTCCGGGATAATCCGTTCCCCATACGATGTTCATGAGGTTTTCTCTGGTATAGACTCTGTCCGGATTTCTCATCAGGATCTCAAGCACTTCAAATTCCTTGCTGGTGAGAGGGATTTCCCTGTCCCCAATAAATGTCCTTCTGCCGGCGGTATCAAGACTTATCCTGCCGCTGACGATCCTTGAGGAGTCATCCGGCACGTCTTTTGCCCTCTCTGTGCGGCGCAGGATTGCTTTGATCCGCGCCTTAACCTCCAGAATATTAAACGGTTTGGTGATATAATCATCTGCTCCGTACTCCAGTCCCAGGATCTTATCCATATCATCGCCCTTTGCCGTGAGCATTATCACAGGAACCTGCGAAAACTCACGCAGCTGTTGGCACACTTCATATCCGCCTATCTTTGGGAGCATAAGATCAAGAAGCACTATATCGTATTCCTTTTCTCTGAGCATCGACAGGGCTTCCTCGCCGTCATAGGCACAGTCAACCTCCATCTCGTCCTGCTCGAGGCTGAATTTGATCCCCTTGACTATCAGCTTTTCATCATCTACTACCAGTACTTTTCTAGGCATCTCTTTTCCTTTCAGTCTGATCATTCCCTAATCTGCGCAGATAAGGTCTCTGATCTTTTCATACAGCGACTCTCCGATCCCGCTTACATTCATAATATCTTCAGGGTCGGAAAAGGAACCGTTCTCCTCTCTGTATACGATTATCGCTTCGGCTTTGGCGTCACCGATCCCGGGAAGTGAGCAAAGCAGATCTTTGTCTGCGGTGTTGATGTTTATTCTACCGTCACCGCTTTGTCCGGACTGCTCCTCCCCACTGCACTCATAAACGGCTTCCCCTTCCTCCGGGAAATACACCTTCTGTCCGTCGGTTAAAACCGAAGCCAGGTTTACATAACTTTTATCAGCAAACTCTGTAAACCCACCTGCTTTTTCCAGCGCATCAGCCACTCTGCTGCCTGCCGGGAGTTCCACAACCCCCGGATCCATCACAGCTCCGCACACAAACACGCAGATATTCGCGGGATCTTCTTCCGCCGCATCATTATTATCTATTTTTTCTTCTGTATCCGGAATTGCGGCATCAACAGCTTCTCCGGCCATCTCTCCGCCTTCAAAGCCGATAACCGCATCCTTTGCGCAGCCGCACAGTGACAAAGCGGTCATGAAAACCGCCATTACCTGAAATACTATGTTGAAAATATATTTATGCATACACCCTCCGATCTGTTTCTGTCCCGGAAGGTGCTGCTGTCCGATACTATTCCATAAAGAACAGCCTTACGGTATTATCGAGCTCCGAAAGCTCTGTTTCCACATCCTCGCCATCCCATACGCGCTGGAACAACGCTTCAATCTCCATCCAGAAGTTTTCAAGCTCTATTATCTTGGGAAGCGGAACACTCTTTGCATATTCGGCATCAAACACATCAAGATTGGCGTAATCGCTGTTAGCCCGGATATTGCACGCCGCCTTTCCTGTACGAAGATAGAGTTCAGATGCAAATTCTCCCGTAAGATATCTGGCAAAAGCATTTGCAATGTCCTTTTTCTCGGAATATCCGTTGATCACCACTACTTCTGTCATAGACATGGGTATACTGTCAGTTTCTTCATCAACCGCAGGGATCAGGGTATATTTGTATGTAAATTCCAGTGAACCATCCTTTTGGGCCTCTGCAAGCTTCGCTACAGAATCCGTTGACGCTATGGTAAACATCATTTTACCGTCTATAAAGTCCTGAATAACCTTATCGTAAGCCACAAGGCTCGATTCGATGTTAAAGAAGTTGTGAAGATGCTGGTATTTTAACAGGCAATTAGTCACCTTCTCATTGCTGAGCATAAGCTGTTTCTTGTCATCACCGCTGGGGCCGCCGAGATTCATTACATCACCGACTATCCAGTAATTAAACATAATATCCGTTACATCCCAGCTCATAACGCCGTCTACGCCGTATGGAGCACTGTAGCTGTCCGCAATGGTAAGCAGCTCGTTTAATGTCTCGGGAGCGGCATTCTCAAAAACTTCCTCGGTTTTTCCCTGGAGGGCCTTTACCTGTTCCTCCTCGGAAAGCTCGTCATAGGGCACAAGATCGGGGTCAACTTCAAGGCTCGGATCTGTCTCCTTCTCGGATGAATCGGTTGATTCTTCGCTGTTTCCCCCTTCTGTCCCGCCGTCAGCGGTTTTTTCGTTTATCTCTTCGAAATAATCACCCCCGCCGTAATCCTCGCCTTCGCCTTTAAGAATGGCGAGAGCTTTCTGCTCGGCCCAATCGTAAAGGTAGTCCACATTGTAGATAAGTGCGCAGGTGTTGTAGCTCAGAGGATAAGCTATGTGCTTTCCCTGATAGGTGATCGCGTTAAGTGCCGCTTCGGAAAAATAATCCTGACTGCAGAAATTCCACGGGTCATCGATCTCACATGCAAGGCCGGTAAGGTATGCCATCTCCAGCGACTCATGTCCCAGCAGATATGCATCGGGAAGCTGGTTGTTTTCCACCGAGGCATTGTTAACCGCCTCAAGGTAGTTGTCCATCGTGACAAGCATCGGAAGCACATGGACATTGTTCTTCTCACCGAAATCCACAGCCGCTTTATTGATATAATCCGTCATGCTTTCATCAGAATACCAGAAATAAATGGTATCGCTTCTGCTGTACCAGGCCTTTTCCTCTGCCACTTCCTCCACTACAGAAAGCCCCTTTGAGCCTGCAAAGAACACCCCGGCTGTAAGGAGTATAGTAATAATAACGCTGATTATTTTATGCTGTAATTCCATCATAATACTTAATTATCTTCAATACATCCATCAAGGATGTCTGCCATTTCGTCTATATTTTCTTTCTCTATGACAAGAGGCGGAACAAATCTGAGAATATTTGCCCCGGCATTTATTAGTATCAGTCCCTGTTCAAGCGCCTTATTAATAACAGGTGCTACCGGTCTGTCAAACACAAGTCCCTGCATGAATCCCGCGCCCCTGTGCTCCACTATCGAAGGGTGCTTTTTCATTATCTCATCGAGCTTATCCCACAGGTAAGGTGCCGTTTCCCTTACATGACCTGATATATTATCCCGCTCGAATATCTCCAATACTTTATTAACGGCAGCACAGGCAAAAGGATTGCCTCCGTATGTGGTGCCGTGATCCCCTGCGACAAGGGAATGGGCTCCGACCTTCTCGGTCATCATAAATGCCCCAACAGGCACGCCGCATCCGAGAGCCTTGGCCGATGTCATGACATCCGGCTTGACCCCGTATTTCTGCCATGCGAAGTCATAACCCGTACGCCCCATACCGCACTGTATTTCATCAAGGATAAGAAGGATATCTCTCTCGTCGCAGATTTCCCTCACGCCGCGCAGAAATTCCTCCGTGGCCGGAGTCAGGCCGCCTTCTCCCTGCACTGTTTCCATTAAAATAGCGCATGTTTTGTTATTGATATTTGCCTTTACGGATTCCAGATCATTATAATCGGCAAACCTGATATTTCCTATTCCCGGCTCAAACGCTTCACGATAATGGGGATTTCCCGTAACGGAAAGAGCTCCCATAGTACGGCCATGGAAGGAATGATTCATGGCGATTATCTCATGATCGGTTTTTCCGTCTTTCAGGAAAGCGTACTTTCTGGCTGTCTTTATAGCGCCCTCGACAGCCTCCGCACCCGAGTTGGTAAAGAACACTCTGTCCATCCCGGACATCTTCTTTATTCTCTTTGCAGCCTCTATCGCAGGCACATTATAGTAATAATTTGAAGTGTGAAGAAGTTTATCCGCCTGTGCTTTAATGGTTTCCTTGTACTCATCATTGGAATAACCAAGGGCAAATACAGCTATTCCTGCCACAAAGTCCAGATACTTTTTGCCCTCGAGGTCGTACAGATATACACCCTCGCCTTTGTCCAGGACGATCTGATACCTGTTGTATGTGTGTAAAAGCGACTCCTCAGCCTCTTTTATATAATCCGACATTATATTTCCCATGATCAGCCCTTATTTTTCCTCTCCGCTTATCAGGTTATCGTCATCCGACAAAATGGCGGTTCCTATTCCGTCTTTGGTAAATATTTCAAGAAGCAGGCAGTGAAGAACTCTTCCGTCAAGAATATGAACACGGCTTACTCCGCCTCTTATGGCACTGGTGCAGTTCCCCAGCTTGGGAAGCATTCCGCCTCCGATAATGCCGCTGCTTATCAGTTCATCCGCTTCCGATGCGGTAAGTCTTGAAATAAACGTGCTCTTGTCGTTGATGTCTCTGTAAAGCCCCTCGATATCGGTGAGGAATACAAGCTTATCCGCCCCAACTGCCTTAGCAATGGCACAAGCCGCATCATCCGCATTTATGTTATAGGTGTTGAAATCATCATCAAGCCCTACGGGTGCAACAATGGGAAGAAAATCGTTGTCGAGCAGGTCATAGAGCACCTTACTGTCGACATCCTTTATCTCACCCACAAAGCCTATGTCCTGTCCGTCGGAATACTTTTTGTTGACCTTGAGAAGTCCTCCGTCCTTGCCGCTGATGCCCACAGCCTTTACGCCCAGCTCCTGAACCATGGTGACAAGGCTCTTGTTAACTCTTCCCAGCACCATCTCGGCTATTTCCATGGTCTCCTCATCGGTAACGCGAAGCCCGTTTACAAATCTGGCTTCTTTCCCCACCTTGCTCACCCATCGGCTTATCTCTTTTCCGCCACCGTGAACGATTATGGGCTTGAACCCTACGAGTTTAAGAAGTGTTACATCCTTGATCACATTCTTTTGAAGCTCGGGATCCACCATTGCGCTTCCGCCATACTTGACAACTATGATCTTGCGGTTAAAGCGCTGTATATAGGGAAGAGCCTCAATGAGGACTTCCGCCTTTTTCATTATTTCCTGCATATCCTGTGCCACTGTTTTGTCTCCTGTTTCTGTCTTACAACAGCAATAATTTAGTATATCAGATTTTCAAAATATATTAAACACTTTATAAGCTTAAATCTTCTTAAGATTATGGGACGAAAGCATTTCAGGATCTGTAATCCGCGTTGATCTTAACATAATCGTATGTAAGATCGCATCCCCAGGCCGTTGCTTCCTCGCCGCCTTCATTCATATCCGCGATGACTGTTACCTCCGGTGCTTTCATTATCCTGACAGCCTCATCCTCGTCGAAGGTGAGAGGTACTCCCTTATCAAATACCTTGAGCTTTCCCTCCGAACTTTTAAAATAAAGCTCCACGTCGTTCTGGTCGAATATAGCACCGGAATAACCCATTGCGCAGAGAAATCTTCCAAAATTGGCATCACATCCGAAAATTGCCGCTTTGGAAAGGTTTGAGCCGACTATAGCTCTTGAAAGAGTGCGCGCATCTTCCTTGGTCTTTGCATTAATGACCTTTGCCTCAAAAAGCTTTGTGGCCCCTTCTCCGTCTGACGCCATACGTCTTGCCAGGAATCTGCACACATAAAACAGGGCTTCCTTAAACGTCTCGTAATCTGCGTTTTTGGAAGTGATCTTTTCATTTCCCGCAAGGCCGTTAGCCATAAGGAGCAGGGTATCGTTTGTGGAAGTGTCGCCGTCAACCGTGATCATGTTGAAAGTGTCCTTTACAACTTCGCTGAGGGCCTCCTGCATAAGGCTTTTATCTATCGAGATATCGGTAGTAAGGAATCCCAGCATTGTACACATATTGGGGTGTATCATTCCGGATCCCTTGCTCATCCCGCCAAGCGTAACCGTCTTTTCGCCGGCCTCAAAGGTAACCGCGATCTCCTTATTTACTGTATCTGTAGTCATGATTGCCTTGGATGCCTCGGTTCCGGCTTCCCCGGAGTCCGAAAGCGATCCGGACATCATCTTAACACCGGCTTTCAGCTTTTCCACCGGGAGCTGCATACCTATCACCCCCGTGGATGCCACCCCTACGGTTCCAAAAGGAATACCCAGGGCATCTTCCACAGCTTTTGCGGTTGCCTCACAGGCATCAAAGCCTTCCTTCCCGGTACATGCATTGGCTATTCCGGAATTCACGACCACAGCCTGCATAGGGCCTCCGTCCTTTACTATCTTCTGATCCCATTGCACACAGGCTGCTTTGACTATATTGCTCGTAAATGTCCCGGCGCACTCGCAAGGCCTTTCGCTAATCACCATAGCCATATCGGTACGGCCTTTATACTTGATACCCGCCGCAGCCACAGCTGCTTTGAATCCCTTTGCGGATGTCACTCCGCCCTTTATCTCGGTCATTTTCATACTTTGCTCCTCTATTTATTAAATGCGGTTATATTTTCTTCATTAAGCGTAAAGTCGTAGTAATTGAGATCCAGTCTTCTGGTCCAGCCTATGCAGTTCCAAAAGGCATTTCCCACATCGTTCTTGGTAAACGCGATAAGGCTTACCTTATTGATTTTCTCTGCCTTGAGCGCATTCATGCAAAAAACGACCATTTCCTTTCCTATTCCGTTTCTGCGAAAATCCTCTCTCACGCAGACATGATACAGGCAGCCTCTTCGTCCGTCATGCCCGCACAGGATAGCTCCAACGATCTCACCGTCTGCGGATTCGGCCACCACCGAAGTTCCGGGGTTTCTGTCAAGGAACCGCCTCACTCCTTCCTCGGAGTCGTCAATGCTCCGGATGGCAAATCCGTGGATGGTCATCCACAAAGCCCTTACGCCTTCGTAATCTTCGATTTTCATGCTTCTAACGGTATAATCCATATATTCCCTCTTTATCTGATTTTCGTTTCACTTTTAATAGGATAACACTTTTACCGGATTTGTCTACTGTTTTTTTATTTTTATGCAGATTTTTTTATAATTCCTGTATATTTATGCATATTTTCTTGAATAAATTGTACCGTTGGCGAATATTTATACCAAAATTTTAAATTTTTTTCTTGCGTTTCTTTAATACAGGTTGTATAGTAGCAGATAGATAAAAAAACAATATGTTTTTTATATAAACATAACCGAAAGGAGAAATCATGAAAGAAAAAGTAATTCTTGCCTATTCCGGCGGCCTTGACACCACAGCTATCATTCCGTGGCTGAAGGAGAATTTTGATTACGAAGTAATCTGCGTATGTGTGGATTGCGGTCAGGAGGAGGAGCTCAACGGACTTGAGAAGCGTGCGAAGGACTGCGGTGCCTCAAAGCTTTACATCGAAGATGTAACAGATGAATTCTGTGACGATTACATCATGCCCTGCGTAAAGGCAGGCGCCGTTTATGAGAATAAGTACCTTCTGGGCACATCAATGGCAAGACCTCTTATAGCAAAAAGGCTTGTCGAGATAGCAAGAAAAGAAGGCGCTTCAGCTATATGCCACGGTGCAACAGGTAAAGGAAACGACCAGATCCGTTTTGAACTCGGTATCAAGGCCCTCGCTCCCGATCTTAAGATCATCGCTGCATGGAGAAACGAAAAGTGGACCCTCGATTCCCGCGAGTCCGAGATTGAATACTGCCGCCAGCACGGGATCAATCTTCCCTTCTCGGCAGACAGTTCCTACAGCCGCGACCGCAATATCTGGCATATAAGCCATGAGGGACTTGAGCTTGAGGATCCCGCAAACGAGCCCAATTACGATCATCTCCTCGTTCTCGGTGTCACTCCCGAGAAGGCACCCGATGAAGGTGAATATGTGACCATGACATTCGAGGCGGGCGTTCCCACAAGTATTAACGGCGAAAAGATGAAGGTTTCCGATATCATCAGAAAGCTCAACGCTCTCGGCGGAAAGCACGGAATCGGAATAATCGATATAGTTGAGAACCGTGTAGTCGGAATGAAGAGCCGCGGCGTGTACGAAACTCCCGGCGGAACCATCCTTATGGAAGCGCACAACCAGCTCGAGGAACTTATCCTCGACCGTGACACCTATGCATTCAAGAAAGAGGTTGGCGGAAAGTTTGCAAGCCTTGTTTACGAAGGAAAGTGGTTTACCCCGCTTCGTGAAGCCGAGCAGGCATTTATCGATTCCACTCAGAAGTATGTGACCGGCGAAGTCAAGTTCAAGCTTTACAAGGGCAATATCATTAAGGCAGGCACCACATCACCCTACTCACTCTACAACGCAAGCATTGCTTCCTTCACCACCGGAGACCTCTATGATCACCATGATGCCGAAGGATTCATCAATCTCTTCGGTCTTTCAACAAAAGTTCGTGCAATGAAGCAGCAGGAGCAGGGCATCGATCCTCTCTCGATCAATTGATTACGAAAGGGCTTTATGCCGCGAAAATAAAGTGATCTGTAATCAAAACACCCGTTACGTTTTCCATTACGTAGCGGGTGTTTTTTATCTATAATATCCTGCAGCTTCAGAGCTGATATCCCGTGGAATTATATTACTCTTCGGATCCCTGCTCAGGGCTCGCTTTTTCCGCCGTTTCTCCGGAAGCATTGTTTTCAGGCTTCCCGGCTTCATCTTTACCGATCCCGACAGTGTGCAGCATAGTCTTTCCGATTCCGGCAAATCCGCTGCCCAGCCCTTTTCCGACTTCCTTCCAGCTTCCATCACTGTATACAGTGCTGTTAGGCTCCTTTTCGATCTTTTCACCGTTTTCATCCTTGGTGGCCCCATCAGCCCAATCTACCACCTTATCCGTAGTGGTCTGTGCGGATCTGACAAAAGTCTTTCCGAAGTTCTTAAATGCATGACCAAGTTCTGTTCCGCTTTCTTTCCATTCCTGTTTTGACATATTATCATCTCCTTTGCTATAGAGGTATTGCCTTAATACGTCCTAATCATACCATAACCGTGATTGTTTAAACAACTGTTTGCCGCCGGAACTTCGAATGATCACCTTTCACACTTCCAAAAATGGACGCTGTAAGGCTCCAAAAGGCTTCCGCCGCCAAAGTCATGCTCCTTGCCGGTAATAAGATCCACGGCTTTTCCGCATCCCGCATCAAAATGAGCGGTAAAAGCCTCTCCATCCATATTGATGGCCACAAGCACTCTCTCTCCGTCGCAGGAGCGCCGGAATATACATTGCTTGTTGGTGAGAAGCACCTGCCCGAAATCTCCGTAATTGAGTGCTTTGGAATTCTTCTTGGCTTCCGCGAGTTTCGAGATGAATTCGCTTAATTCATTCCACTCCGGCTTGTCAAAACATGCCCTAAGGGCGGGATCTCCCTCTTCCTTTCTCGCCTTAGCGCCCCACTCGCTTCCGTAATATACTATGGGTATTCCTGGCATACCGAAGCACATCCCGTATATAAGAGGCAAATGTGCTTCATTCTGAAGTATGGAAGCAACTCTTGTCACATCGTGATTGTCACAGAAGCTTAACAGATGTGAGCCTCTGGCCACGGTCCAATCCTCAGGTCCGAATAATCTGGCAAGAGAATGTATGATCTCAAACATATTATAGCTGTTAAAAGCGGAATACAGCCCCTTATAGCACTGATAATTGGTCAGAGAGTGAAGATTCTTGGCCGCCAGCATACGTCCGTATTCCCCGTGCAGCACCTCACCCACCAAGAAGAAGTCCTCCTTTATGCCGTCGCAGTGTGCTCTTAATCTTCGGCAGAATTCGTCGCTGAGGCAGTATGCCACATCCAGTCTCAATCCGTCTATATCAAATTCGCTGATCCATCCGCTCACGCAGTCCAGAAGGTATCTGACCACATCTTCATTACCGAGATTCAGCTTGACCAGGTCGTAATTTCCTTCCCATCCCTCATACCATAATCCGTCATTGTAATTGGAGTTACCGTCAAAGGCAATTCTTGAAAACCAGCTTACATATGGTGAGTTCTCCCGGTTTTTAAGCACATCCTGAAACGCCCAGAAACCACGGCCTACATGGTTGAACACTCCATCAATAACAACCTTTATTCCATTTTTATGAAGTTCATCGCATACCTTCTTAAAGTCAGCATTTGTGCCGAGTCTGGTATCAATGACTTTATAATCACGGGTGTTATATCCATGGGTATCGGACTCAAAGACCGGAGAAAAATAGATTGCATTTGCCCCAAGTTTTTTGATATGAGGTATCCAGTCGATCACTTTCAGGATCCTGCTCTCGGGTACCCCGTCATTTTCGAAAGGCGCACCACAGAATCCCAGAGGATAAATCTGATAAAAAACACTTTCATAAGCCCACATATTTTTTTCATCTCTCCTTTCTGACTGTCTGATAACATAGTAGTCCAAATGATAGATTTATGTCAACTTTTTCTCCCTATTTAAACCCGCTCGGATCAGGCTTACATAATGATTCACCCATAACACCTGACTTGACACTTGCAAATTTTTCTGTTGCAAGACTGACACTGTTACTTTTGTCATAATCATTTGTCGGTAATCCACAGCGAAGGGTATTGATTTCAGGGAATCTATCCACTTAATCCACAAAGTTATCCACAATTGTCATTTTTGTCATAAATTGCAGAAAATGCATGTCATATGCGGTTTTCGTGAAATTATGACGTCAAATATAAAGATTGATAGTTAACATAACTCGGCCATTTTATCTAAAAAAATAATAAATAATTGCACCTGTTTCTTTTATTTTTGACATAATTTATGTGAACTGCTCTCCGAAGGCCCGGCAAAAGTTCCCTCTGATTCCCAGAATTTCTTTAGCTTGTCACCGGCATCTGCGGAGCTTATCCTTGTCAGCTTGTCCCATTCTCTGGGGTATAGATTTTTATAAGAGTTTTGAAGAAAACGGTCATCAAGGAGTGCTATGATCCCCCTGTCGCTCTCTGTTCTGATGACTCTTCCCGCAGCCTGCAAAACCTTGTTCATTCCCGGATATCTGTATGCATAATCGAATCCGTCCTCCCCCGCAGCTTCAAAATGGTTTTTTAAAAGCTCTCTCTCAAAACAAACCTGCGGCAGTCCTGTCCCCACTATGACGGCTCCGACGAGTTTTTCTTCTTTAAGGTCTATACCTTCACTGAATATACCCCCGAGCACGCAAAAAGCAGTGATCCGCGACTCTTTCTCGAAAAGCTCGAGAAACATCTCCCTGTCGTCCTCAGACATGCTCTCCTTCTGCATTACAATATACTCTGCCTCCCGGGATGCCCCTATCTGCCGGTCCTCCGTCCCTTCAGGCATATTCTCGTCCAAAGCACCAAGCTCAAGGTACTTATCATATACACTGTGCATAAAGGAATGAGACGGGCAAAAGACTATATAATTGCCCGCATGAGTGCCAACGATGCTCTTTATATGCTCAGCTATCCGCATATACTCCTCATCTGACCTTCTGGTGTACCTGCTGGTTACATCGTCAGCAATAAATATCCCTCTTTTATCCGGGTCGAAAACAGATTTCGCATACACCTCATAATCTTCCGGCGAGCCGCCCAAAAGCTTTTTGTAATATTGGATCGGCAAAAATGTGGCGGAAAACAGGATCGTACTTACTGCATTATCCATGCACTGTCTAAGATTTTTGCTCGGATCAACGCAAAAAAGCTTGATCATAAAGCTCCCGTCGTCACAGAGACTTGCATATTTGACGTAGTTTTCATCGAGCTGCTCATATATTTCGAGGAAATGAGAGATATCAAAGTAAAAATCCAGCAGTTCACGGGCGGCTTCCGGAGCATTCTGCTCCCTTTCTTCCAGATAGTCACTTATTGTAGAGTGCAATCTTGTAAGAGGTGTTACAAAACCATCTATGCTCTCCAACACCCGGCTTCCGTTACACCCTCTCTTCATCTCCAAAAGCTTCCTGTTACATTTATCCAATCCGGAGATTATCCTGTCGGCATACCCCCTTTTGACCAGAATACTCTTACCTCCGTGTCGTTTTCCCTTTCCGGAGGTGTAATACAGAGAATCAAGCGTCGAATCTGGTGTAGAATCTGCTGTCATTTCGTCCGTCAACTCATTTGTCATCGCTTCAGAATCCGAATTATCCGACTCCATCGTCATTATTTCTGAAATATCGGATTTTTCGGTGATACCCGGTGTTATTACATTAAATAACATCTGTCCCTCTATATCATTATGCCTACTGACATGTGTGGTTTCCGACACGATTGTCTCTTTTAAAGAATGCTTAAGTGACAGGAATGACTCCTTAAAAAGCACCGCACTAAACATTTCTCTTCCCCTTTCGAGAAGATTGTGTGCTTCATCTATAAGAAACAGGTATTCTCCGCCTGCGGAATCGCCGAAAAACCGCTCCAGCTTTACGTCCGGATCAAATACATAGTTATAATCACAGACAATCGCGTCAGAAAACAGAGTTGCATCAAGCGTGAGCTCAAAAGGGCATACCTCATATCTTTTTGCATACTCCTCTATAACAGCCCTTGTGAGCACTTCCTCCCCCATAAGCATCTCGTAAAGGGCTTCGTTTACCCTGTCATAATGTCCCTTGGCGTATGGACATGCGTCGGGATTACACTCCGTTTTTTCCGCAAAGCATATCTTCTCCTTAGCCGTGACAGTGACACTTCTGAATCTCAGGCCACCTTTTCTGAGGGTCTCAAAGGTCTCCTCTGCCACGGTTCTTGTGATGGTTTTTGCCGTCAGATAAAATATTCGCTCCGCTTTACCTGCCCCGACAGCTTTTACGGCCGGAAAAATCGTTGTAACCGTTTTTCCGACTCCGGTAGGCGCCTCCAGAAAGAGTTTTTTCTTTTCCGATATAGTCTGATACACCTGTGTGGCAAGTTCCTTTTGTCCTTTCCTGTAATCGAAGGGAAACTCCAGCTTTGATGCGCTCTCTTTCCTTTGCCTGTACTGTCTGCACTGCAAAACAGCCCACTTATCGTATTCTTTAAGCAGCCCTTTAAACCACTTCTCCAACTCCTTGAAGGTGTAGTCCTGATAGAAATACCTGATCTCTTCCGTCTCGAGATTACAGTATGTTATCCTGACCCTTACTTCCTCCAGACCCCTGTCGGCCCCGTACATGTAGGCATAGCATTTAGCCTGAGCCATATGGACAGGAACGGGTTCCTTCATATGTTCAAGTTTCCTGTATGTTCCTTTTATCTCATCTATTGTCACGCCCTCCGCATTTTCGATGATCCCGTCAGCCCTTCCTTCAATGCAAATGGCGTACTCCTTCTTTTCATATGAAAAATACAGGGGAACTTCCGGAGCGTAATCCGGCCCCATTTTCCCCTGTATCTTGCGATGGATCCTGCTTCCTTCCTGCATAGCCGAAAGCGTACTGCCTCCGAAGCGGTTATCGATGTCCCCGCTTCTTAACAGAAATTCAACAAACGATCTTACCGATATATTGATCAGAAAAAGATCCTTTTTTTCGTTTTCTCCCATAAAACCCTCATTTCCCTTTTATCCCTGGGTAAAAAGCTTCAAACATTTCGTTTTTGTATTCCGAAGTGTATTCTCCTGCCCAAAGCAGTTCCTTGATGGCGTCCAGCTTGCCGTTTCCGGTCATTTCCGCCTGTGCCATGTACTCCGAATAACCTGCCGATATAACTATCAACGGTAATTCCCCGTTTCCGTCATTGGCCATTTTGATATACTCTCCTACATCTTTCCGCATCACATCTTCGCTGTAGGACTCCAGATCCGGCCACGAATTAAATGCCGGCGGCATCTGCAGATAGAAGGAAAGAGAAGGGATAAATCCGTATGTGATGATCTCGCTTTTCCCGTAGAGATCCTTCCCGGACACATATTCATACAATCCACCGATAGCTGCCGCTCTTTCTTCCGACATTCTGACACCTTTTAAGGTTGCCGGGGCATCTACCGTGTGATCGGTGTTTACAGCCGGCTGAGCATCAACAAATACATAATTAGCTCCAAATATTGCAAACCTAACAAAACATACCGCACAAAAAGCTGCTATCACGCTGCCCGCCGCGGCCATCACAGGCTTCCCGAAAGCCTTAAAGCATGTACATATAAACCAAGGCATCGCAATAAACAGATTGTTGAAAGTAAGTACTATTCCGTTATTGCTTCCGATAGGTGTAACAAGAATAAGCAATATCACGAGCCCGGCCAGCAGTTTATCCGCTTCGGAAAAATCCTTAAATCCGGAAAAAATGACATAAGCCGCAAGCAGCATCATAAGATAGGTAAGCACCGTACCCGGGATTTCCAGCGATGCTCCATCGGTGGCTCTTACAGAAAAGAAACCTGTCAGAAACAGAAAAGCTATTGAAAAAACTGCCGTCATAAGACAAAGCACCCACAAAATGCCTGCAGCTGGTTTCTTCCCTCTTTCTCCCGCTTTTCCCGCCAGGAATGCAAACAGTCCCGATACGGCAGCAAAAGCCAGAAGGGCCAGCACCCATTTGGTGTTTCTCAGATATCCAAAGATAACACTTGCAAGCATCTCCTTGGAGGAATAATGATATGAAAGCCTTGGAATATCAAAAAGTCTCTTAATCCCTGAGATGTATTCACCAATTCCGTATCTTATGCCGATGAATCCCAGAACAAGAGCTGTCGCGGCGATGTATCCGCCCAAAAATACAAGCGTCCTTACAGCTGCTTTTTTAAGCTCGGCAGATACAGCGGGCCTGATCTCTTTTCTTTTCCGCAGCACGCATACCACTCCGTATGCCCATATAGCAATAACAAAAACTATCTCAGGAAGATTTGAAAACCTCACGAAGACATTGAGCCCGATAAGCGCTCCCGGCACAGCCATAAAAAGCAGTCTGTCCTCACTCATTCCGATATACATAAAGATCAGCGCAATGTGCATAAAAAGATAAGTAAGGAAATTATAGATCAGAGAAGTAGGGCACCAGCAGAGACTGAGTGATACCATCTCTCCCAGAAAAACCGGAAGCGGATCCATCTCCAGCTTGCGTGTGCAGAAAAGGAAGGAAATGATCGCTGTTCCGGCGGGGAGCAGCGCTGTATACACATTCATTCCTATAAGGGTCTTTCCAAAGGGAAGAATTGTAAAAAGATGCCCCAGGGCAGTTGACAGATATGTAGAAAAAAGCCACATGGAATCCATAGATTCCGGTCCCATGTACTCAAAATTGGAATAATTATATCCCGTGTCCCAGAGATCAAGACCTATATTCACATGTCTCAGGGGATACAGCGCCAGAACAGCTATAAAAAGCGCATTAATTATGTGCGTAAAATACCGCGAATTTTTCATTTCTGTAAACAATTTCATAATCCCGCGCCTCGATAAGCTTCATGATAAGAAGCCATTTATCGTCCGTGATCTCTTTATAATCCTCTTCGTCATTCTCACCGTCTGCATACTTGGCGTATGATACATCCGTGATGATAAGCGGAAGGTCTGCCTCGTCCCCCCTGTTTATTATTTCCTCAATTTTGCCCTTCATAACATCAAACCTGTATGAAGGAAGATCCACCCATGGATTGAAGGCAGAGGGCATCTGCAGGTAGAAGGAAAGTGAAGGAATATAACCATAGGTGAGAAGATCCAGATCTTTAAAACCATTGGCTTCGACAAAATGGGTAAGGCCCAGCATCTGCACAGCCTTTTCCTCCGACATTCTTATACCCTCAAGAGTCTTTCCCGCAGTTATCTTAAAATGCGGATTCTCGGCATTTTTGGCCTCCGCGAAGGTAAATCCGTATCCAAAAAGCGTAAATACCACAAGGTTAAGAAGCAGTACCGCAATCGCAACCATCTTGATGGGAAAGAAAGAAAAATAGCTCTTGATCACGGTTAATATCCTGACTATCCTTCTCTTATCTTTATATTTTTCCGGAAGCCTCTTAAATGTATAGCCGGGTTTCTCGGATTTTCTGAGCAGTTTATACACTCTGTGAGCAAACCAGGGCAAAGCGATAAAAAGATTATTGAACGCAGGGAACAGCCCATTATTGCTGCCTATGGGCGTAACCATGATCACAATTATAACAATCCCCGCCATAAGCTTATTGTTGATATTCTCCCCGGGAAGAAAGATAACCACCGCTGCCCATATGACCATGACCGATAAAAGGAACACTGCCGGCCGGATAATAGCATTGTAGCTTGCATGATCACCGTCGCTGAAATTTGCGATAAGAAGCCAGTAAACACAACCTCCCGCAGCAATCGCCGCAGCGAAATAACCCAGCCCCGTAAAGCTGAATTTCTTACCGAATACTCCCCTTGGAACTATTGCTATATCAAGCCTGGCATCCATGAACTTTCCCACTGCAACCGCAAGCACTCCGCATACGGCAAAAAAAGATACCCTGAGAAGCCAATAAGAATTGACGATATATGTACTTAATACCGACATTATCATAGACTTTGCCGAATAACCCGTAGCCACTTCCTGCATCCCGAAAAGCCGTCTGATCCCGCTCACGTACTCAAGAAAACCATAGCGCAGGCTGATAAATCCCAAAACCGCCGCCACCGCGGCAATATACCCCAGGATGCACCATATAGTCCTTATCCCCGAGCGCTTAAGTATGTCCGCGCGATCCCTTTTCCTGAGAGCATCCGACTTTTCTTCCCTGCTTTCGGATATAGCCTCAAGGATGCAATACCCCCATACTACAAAAATAAACAATACCTCTGGAAGATTTGAGAACCTGACAAAGACATTAAGACCCAGACAAGCCCCCGACGCAAAAAGAAACCTTCTCTTGCTCCTGCTCAGGCCGACATAGAGGCCTATCACCGCAAGCAGCATAAGAAAATAGGTCAGATAATTGTATAATAGAGCCGTCGGACACCAGCAAAGGCTGATTGCGGTGAATTCTGCAACAAATACAGCCGGTTTGGAATACTTCAGATGTCCGGTACAGAAAACATAGGAAATCACGGCGATCAGACTCACCGTAAGAGAAGTATAAAAATTCAGACCAAGAAGCGTCTTTCCAAAGGGAAGAAGCGTGAGCAAATGCCCAACAGTGTTAGAAAGATACGTAGAAAAAAGCCACATCGAATCCATGGATTTAAGCCCCATATATTCGAAGTTGGCGTAATTGTAGCCTGTATCCCAGAGATCAAGACCTACATGTATATGCCTCAGCGGATAAAGAGCAAGGATCAGGATCGCCACCATCTCCAGTGCGCGCCTGATCTGCTTGCTTTTATTCACTTTTTTGACCGTTGTCCCAAACATATGTTTAGTATATCATTTATTCTCTTTCGGTGCAATAGTACATCATCTGGTCAACAATCTCGGGGAAGACCCACTCAAGGCTTGTACGGTCGATCAGCCTGAAATTCTCGCCATCCGATTTATATGCATTATTATCCCAGTAGCAGCATGTCATCCCGTACTTTCTGGCAGTTGCAACATAATACGCCGTAAACTGCATTCTCGAATCAAGATTATCCTTGTCAAGAGCCCCAAATTCATCTATGAGCACAGGAATTCCTTTACATACATATTTCTCATAAAGCCTTTTCATAAAGTAATCGATATCATCAGTGCCTTTTTTTGTAGCGATATCAAAGACCTTCGTTCCCTGCCTGTTGAGTGCAAAATCATAAGGAGTATATGCATGAGCATTCACTATTATCCGGTTCTCGGCGGTTGCTGCCGGATCGTCGGGAATGACAAAATAATCATTCAGCTCAAATTCAGGTGAAGCCGCATAGCCGGGAACAAGAATGTATCTTGAAAGGTTGAAGCCCTGACCGTTTGCGCGGATCGTGTCCACACCCTTCTGATTCATTCTGTTAATGCAATCCAGCGCTTCCTGCGCCTGAGGCGAATCGATATCCTCTATCCACCACTCCATATCTGTTCCCTTTAGGCGGGGCTCGTTCATGATCTCAAAAATAAGATGCTCATCATATTCCGCAAACCTGTCAGCAAGCTGTTCCCATATATGACCGATATACTCTTCGGACCTTTCGATACAGTCATACGAAGGATACATATAATTGACATCATCATCGTGATGGATGTTGATTATTACATACATGCCCTCATCCAGAGCCCACGATACAACTTCCTCATATCTGTCAAGCCACTCTGTACTGATCCTGTCATCGGCATCAACGTGATTATGCCATGAAGCAGGAATCCTGATCGTTTCAAAGCCGGCTTCTTTTAACGCATGGATCAGTTCTTTGGATGTCTTTGCTCCGCACCATGCTGATTCGTAATCAAGTTCATTGGTCAGCCAGTTGCAGTCTGCGGCATCAAAGGCATTTCCCAGATTCCATCCCATTTTCATGTCCCGTATGAAGTTCAGTGCCTCATTATCCGGTATATCAAGCTTTACGCCCGTATCTACAAGAACGATCCCGTCAACCACATCGCCGGGTACGGGAATATAGGGCTCCTGCTCCGTAGTATCCTCCGTGTTCACTTCTTCGGTATTATCCTCTTTTGTCCCATTCTTGTCCGAAGTGTCGGTCACCTCTGTATTATCTGATGCAGGCCGGGTATCCCCCCCGTTCCCGGTGCATGCCGACAGCGAGATCATCAGTCCCGCCAGTATAATGCTTACGATCTTTTTTTTCATGATCATGATCCTCTTATCCAAGTCTGTATTATAAATCTGTTTCCGGCCTTTATTTATCCTTAAATATGATCAGTGCGAAAATGCTTCCTGAGAAGACGACAGTCATAATTATAATAAACGGCCAGCTTACTATCATTTCATTCTTTAGCAGCGTGTAGGAACCCACATATGCGATGAGATTCTGGACCACATGCACCGCAAGCGGAGCAAGAAACGACCCGTAATACTCGTAGGCCAAAGCTGCAATACATCCGAAAATAAATGCATATATACCCTGCACGATATTCCCGTGATATATCCCGAACACCACCGCAGATGCAATGACTGCCACGAGAACATAAGTGTACCTGCGAAGGGTAGTATAAATTATCCCTCTGAAAAGGAGCTCCTCCGCCACCGGTCCGATGAGGCAGTAAACCACGATACCTATCGCAATATGGCAGCTATACTGGCTCTGCGCCACCTGCCTGTAACTCTCCGAGGCGGCTGCGGCCTGTACCTTGATCGCTGCCGTCTGGGTGGCCAAGGTAAAGGCTGCAACAAAGACAACTCCCAAGATGTAGAGATATACAGGCTTTCTCACCATATTTGCATGCCTGGTATCCCTGTCTGTCCTGCGGATAAGCTTTATGGCCACAAAGACCATGGGAACGGCGGCTATCAGATATTCCAGTCCCCCTATGACAGTTCCTATATTTCCCTGATAAAAGGCTGATGAGAAATTATTCTCATTTCCCCTATACAGAAAGCTCAGCAAACCTTCGGGAAGATACGATCCAAAGGTCGAAAACAAAGATGTAAAAAGCAGCCCTGTCCCGGTCCGTAAAAGAATGAACAGCAGAAATGATCCGACTATTGCGGCAAAGGCCTTTATTCCTATCCTTCCGCCGGCCTTTCCTCCCGGAAGCGATATCCGCCCCTCGTCATACTCATGGGTTTCGCGCATAAGAAAGTCATAAAGCTCGCTTAACGAGAGCACAATATAGTCCGCATGTGCTTCCATGAGTTCTTCCATATCTTCCATATACCCGGCAAGGCCTACACTCTCCAGCCCCTGTTCCCTTGCAGCTTCCGCTCCGGATACCGTACATGTCACCATGTAAACAAGGCTTTTATCCGGCTTTTTTCCGTCAAACAGCTTTGACAGACCTGCCTTTATTTCCTTTGACTTATCTTCCCCCTGCGCCAAAAATGCAAAGCTGAAGCCTTTCTTTTCAAGTCTGCGCCTCATTTTTAATGTAGCTTTTGCTTCCATAACAGGCGCCATATCCCCGTCGGGATCAATTATTATATATTTTTTAAAAGCTTCGTATGCTGTCTCCGTCATCACCTGTATTTATCAACTCCAATATCTTTACATCATAGGACACTTCCGGGCTTACTTCCACGTGAACCACATCACCGACTTTTCTGCCCATAAGTGCTTTCCCGAGGGGCGATTCGTTGGTGATCAGCCCTCCGAGCGAATCCGCACGTACCGTAGTCACGATCTTATATGTATCCACGCTTCCGTCATCCACAAATTCCACCTTTACGGTATTGTTCATTCCCACCTCATCCTCGGCGGATGTCTCTTCGATCACGGTAGCTGTCTTTATCATTTTTTCAAGATAATGGATGCGGCTCTCATTCTGATTCTTGAATCTTTTTGCCGCATAATACTCGAAATTCTCCGAGAGGTCTCCCTGAGCACGGGCTGCCTTGAGATCTTCAAGTGCTTTGGGCCTTACAACGAGCTTTCTGTGCTCTATTTCCTCCTCCATTTTCCTTATATCACTCTGCGTTAATTTGTCGAACATGTTATATTTTCCTTCTTATGTAAACTTGAACTTTGGATTATGTAAACCGTCTTTCTTCTGAATTATGTAAACTATCACACCAGGAAATAAACCGTCGCACAGATGACGATCTGAATGATCGTAAACCTGTAAACACACTGTGTGTTTGACCATCCCCACACTTTTCTCACATGATCATGAAGAGGAGTGCGCACCTTTTTAAGTATATGGATCTTGAGAAATCTGAGAAGGAAAACCTTCAAAAGTCCCAGTCCACCGTCAAGAAGCATTACCAGCGCAAGTTGCAGGAACAGGAACGGATCCCGGGTCTTTAAGGCGCAGATCGCGATAAACAGACCAATTGCACGTGATCCGGCATCCCCCATCATAAGCTTGCTGGGTGTTGCGTTGAACCAGAGATAAGCACAAAGCCCTGTTATCAATATCAGTATGAGGGGCGCAAAATCTTCGGAAATCCCTATTTTCTGAATGATAACAAAAAATCCCATCAGGGTGGCTATGGACACACTTCCCGACAAACCGTCTACACCGTCGGAACAGTTTGTGACATTTATGCTGACCCAAATAACGACAACGGCCAAAATGCCGAAAAGTATTGGCGGCATCACAAAGGATCTGTTAAATACCGCAAACACTATCTCGGTGGAGTTATTCGTCATAAATACAATGGTTGTCAGAATAGCGACCACCAGATCAAGGGCGCCTTTTAAATATTCTCCCCAGGGGCTTTTTGAAATATCATCAAGGAATCCCGTCATCATCGCTATAAGAACAAGTATCAGGTAAAACCCCGTCTCGGTGCTCATGGGTGCGAAGATTGAAGCCATGGTTGTAAACACGGGGATAAAGATGATCCCGGCTCCACGGGGTTTTCCCGCGGACTTTTCACCGTCGACGGCAAAAGCTCTTCCCCCATCCCTTGGCAGAAATTTATTTATATGTAAAAGCAGTATGAACGTCAGCACAAAACAAAAAGCCATTGCGACCGGGAGCTGATATCCCTGTGCCGCCTCAGGCAGTATATTATAAAGCATTATATGCTCCTCCAAGCGATCTGATATATTCCGTCAGTTCCTTTGCGGCGATCATATGTGAAGCCGCAGAGGGATGATAGTCTGCCGCATAACCGTTCTTTTCCGGATCCTGCGGCGTTAATCTGAATGTATGAATATCACTGAAGCCGGTCTTTTCCGCAAAACTTTCCGCGGCCTCTTTTTCCGTCTCAAAAAGCTCATCCCCCATCAGCCCGAAAGCAATAATAATACGCGACCGGGGATTTGCAAGATGCACCTGCTCCAGAAAGTCTTCATAATCCTCCATGAAAGCTGCAAGCTTGTTGTCGTCCTGCATTATATAGCTTGCATCATTGGTTCCAAGATTGATCACTATGGTGTCGGGTTTTCTCTCCGACTCAAAATCCCATTTTATCGTCTCGAGGCGTTTGCCCCTGAAAGTGTTGTATGAATAGGCAAATATCTCATAATAGGGCTGGATCAGCTCGTCCAGCGTTGGTATATCGGGATTACCGGTATAGCCGGATATCAGTCCGTGCCCGCTGTACGATACATAGCTTGCATCCGCACCCAGGGCTGCTGCCGTAAGATACGAAAACGCTTTGCTGACATTCTCGGTGGTGGTGGAAAATGTATTTGCTTCACTTGCCGTGTCGATCCCATATCCGCAGGTTATGGAATCGCCGATGAACTCTATATACCTGTCGGAGGCAGAAGTCGGCCTCGGCGGCTCCTGTGCAAGAACTCTTATCTCACCGAGCCCCACGCTTGACATTCTGGGCTCCGAGAGCTTTATTATCCTTACAGTGTGTTCCCCGCAGATGGCATTTTCGTCCTCTCCAAATACAACAAAGCTTTCTTTTTCTTTTTTGATCACGGTGTCAAGCTGCAGGTTTCCGTCAACAAAAACCGCCATTCTGGCCTGATCTTTCCATGGTACGGTACCGTCATCCCGGTCTTTTACGGAACTGTCTCCGTAAAACGTAACCGTAAGCTTTGTCCCTTTGTACGTAAACTCAACGCCGCTCCCCGACAGAGCAAGGAGCAGGCAATCCTCAAGCGCCACTGTTCTTCCGAGTATCTTCACATGCCCGGCAGACGGGAAGAACGCTATTTCTTTAAGTTCATTCATCTCATTGTATTCCTGCCTTATGCTTTTTCACTGAATCTCACGCAGAGCAGAGTGATATCATCAAATATATCCACATCTCCGGTAAACTTCACCACATCATCTTGCAGCCTTCTGGCCCTTGCTTCCACGTTACCGTAGCCCTTTAATGATGCCGATATCCTTTCCATACCGAATCTTTCGCCGGCGGCATTCTTTGCCTCCGGGATTCCATCGGTGTAAAGCACCAGAATGTCTCCGTCTGAAAGTGTTATCTCTTTATTTTCAAATGCGCAGAACGGAATCGCCGCAAGAGGCGGGTCGTTATCTCCCTGTATCAGGCTTACATGATCTCCGCTGATTATCACGGGATATTCATGTCCGGCGTTGGAATACTGCATAACGCCTGTTTTTAAATCGAGTATTCCGAAAAGTGCGGTTACGAATTGCTCGGAATCATTATTATCACAGAGCCATGTGTTCACATCGCTGAGTACGGTTTTAGCATCCCCTCCGGAGAGAGCACGAAGCTGCAGAGCTGTCTTGGACACAGCCATAAAAAGTGATGCGGGGATACCCTTTCCGCTGACATCCGCGATCACAAGTCCCACATGGGTGTCATCAATATTAAAATAGTCGTAAAAGTCTCCTCCCACCTGCTTTGCGGGTGTCATTAGCGCAAATGTCTCAAGGTGGTTTTTCTGACTGAATTCTTCAAAATCAGAAGGTAAAATGCTGCTCTGGATCGACCATGCGATCTTCATCTCGGCGTTTAGCTTTTCCTTCTCCGATGTCAGCCCCGTAATATTGCTGATATACTCTCCTATATCATCTTCCATCTGCTTCATGGAGCTGAAAAGATTCCCTATCTCGTCCTTTGATCGGATGTCAAGCCGGGCGAAAACGCTCCCTTCCTGCTTCTCCGAATCATTTACGAAATCAGCGGCGGCTTTTGACAATTCGTTGATCGGACGTATGAGCATCCTGTTGATAACCATAACATAGGCCACTCCGAATAAAGCAGCTATCATGATAATGAGGATAACAATAGTCCGGATAAAGGAATTGATCCTGGCCATGATCGCATTCATCGACATATCAACACCGATGAATCCGCACACCTCTCCGTTTCGATCGACCACGGCAGTGGTGGCGGTCATAAGCCATCCATATTCATCAGTCCTGGTAACGTAGGTATCAAGACCGATCTCGGGATGCGCCAGAAAACCATCAGGCAGCTCAATATACATCTCAAAGACACCGATAGGACATTTATACTCTCCCTCAACGGGATCTACCAGATACATATACTTCATCTCTCCGGTATCCGGATCCTTAAAATACGTACCCAGATATACATCCTCCACATCAAGCGCATCGAGAGATCTTTTCATATAATCCATGAGAATGCGGTAATCTTCCGTTTTCGTAATGGGATCGAAATACGAAAGATACTCATACCATTCGTCCGTCCCCCAATAGGAGCTCTCGAATCTTTTATCTTCCGGGATAGACGAATATACCTCCACTGCCTGCGATTCGACGCGTTTCAAAGCGCTGGTATCAATGTTCGCACTGACACCTGCAGCAATCTGCTCCGTGGTGGTACCAAAATCCGTCTCCATTCCATAAATAAGATACCGTCTGACTGCAAGAATAGTGATGATGGTTATGGACAGCACGACCGCGGAGAACATGATAATAGTCTTGGTTCTTATTCCCATGCCTCTTTTTCGGGTTTCAACTGTTTCCACCGGGGAGCCTACCTTTCAATATTTAGCAGCTTTACAAATCCTGTAACCGTAAAAATATCCATTATCTCTTCACCGACATTCTTGATGATCATCTTTTTACCGTCCTGCTTCATCTGTTTTTCGGTGATAAGGAACACTCGCAGCCCTGCAGATGAAACATACTCAAGCTTTTCGAGGTCGACTTCCAGTTCACTGCACTTTTGGGAAGCTTCAGTCATCACTGCCTCAAAACTGTCCACATTTGATCCGTCTATCTCCCCGATCAGCCTGATGATCTCTTTATCTCCCAATTCCTGTCTTTTTATCTCCATTGTCCCGCTCTCCTTTATACTTTCTCGAATTTCTTTTCAAGAGTCAGAATGTTTTGTCCGTCTCTGTATTCATAAGTGATATCATCCATTTCCTTCTTGATAAGGAAAATTCCGAGTCCGCCTACCGGGCGCTCCTCAATTCCGGATTCCGTATCCGGGCGAGCTGCTTCCAACGGGTTAAAAGGCTTTCCACTATCTGTAAATATAACCTGTACCTTAAATGGATACGGGTCCCCGAG
The DNA here is from genome assembly GCA_002373975.1 of Lachnospiraceae bacterium UBA3632. Taxonomy (GTDB): domain Bacteria; phylum Bacillota; class Clostridia; order Lachnospirales; family Lachnospiraceae; genus AC2028. The sequence goes on from DFKZ01000123.1 coordinate 90,470, forward strand.
GGCCATGACACTCACCTTTGCGGGACCGACCTCAGGATCGTAGGCATAGGTCGCTATATTCATAAACACTTCCTCTACACAAAACTTGACTTTTCTGATGGTCTTAGCATCATCCGAGTACTCTCTCAGGGTATTCGTTATGAACTCAAAGAGTACAGGAAGGTTTTCCCTTTTTGCATCCAAGATAATCTCTTTCATCCTGTCAATCCTCTCTACAGGCTTAATCCTGTGGCTTCATCACAACCAAGTACTATATTCATGCACTGTATGGCAGCGCCCGATGCACCTTTCCCAAGATTGTCGAACCTGGTGGCCACTACAGCCCTTTCTTCATTTCCGGTGACGAATATCTCGATCCCGTCCCAGCCTGCACAGGCATCCGAGAAAAGAGCTCCGCCGGCTTCCACATCCGCGCCGAAAGGCATAACCTTTATAAATTTCTCATCCTTATAATAATCTTCAAAAAAGTCCCTCAGCTTCTCCGGAGACATTTTTATCGAAAGCATATCTGTGAACAACGGCACCTGCACGATCATTCCGCTGTGATAATTCGTCGTCATAGGGCAGAACAGCGGCTCCTTTGAAAGACCCGTGATCAGCTTCATCTCCTTAAGATGCTTATGAGTCTGTCCCCAGGCGTACATTCTGGCCGAGTCAAACTTCTTATCTCTTCCTTCTTCCTCATAGGCTGCTATAAGCTTTTTGCCGCCTCCGCTGTAGCCTGATACCGCAAATATCGAAACAGGGTAATCAGAAGGAAGTATACCCTTTTTTACCAGAGGATATCCGATAGTGATGAATCCCGATGCATAACATCCCGGCACTGCAATCCTCTTACCGGTTCTGATGGCATTCCGGTGCTCCTTCGAAAGCTCGGGATAGCCGTATGCCCATCCCTCTTCCGTGCGGTGCGCTGTTGATGTGTCTATGATCGTCACATTATCATTTTCAACATAGGAAACTGCCTCTACCGCAGCGGCATCCGGCAGGCACAGAAAAGTGATGTCCGATTCATTGATGAATTTCTTTATCGTATCGGGATCTTTTCTAAGCTCTGAAGGGATCTGCAGCAGTTCTATATCGTCCCTGTTTTCGAATCTTTCATGTATGCGAAGACCTGTAGTTCCTTCGCTTCCGTCAATAAAAACCTTTGTTTTCATGCTTTCCTTTCATGTTGGGATTTTCCGATACAGAAATAATATCTGCTTACGGTCAAAAACCCACAAAAAATGAACATATACATAGTAAATTATACCACGTATATGCTCATCTTGTCATTTTTTTTAAAGATCGGCCGCCTTTTAAAGATACCCCTTTTCTCTGCTCACTGTTTCTGCCGCTTTTCATTTATATAATGGGGCATCGGCTCGAGCTTGTGAAGGTTCGACAGGTGCATTCTGTCTATCCTGTCTTTTATAGTTTTATCATCACATAATCCGGTTGCGATGTATCTGTCCAGGGTAGCGTATGAAAAGCCGATCTTGTCCTCGTCTGACATTCCGCTCAGACCATCGGAAGGCTTTTTGTGAACAAGCTCATCCGGAAGGCCCAGAAATTCGCCGATCTGTATAACTTCCTCGACCGTAAAATCCGCGAGAAGTGACACATCTCCGGCACTGTCACCGAATTTGGTGCTGTATCCTATATAGTCTTCGGATCTGTTGCAGGTATTCACAACTCTCCCACCGTTTTCAAGCCCCTGCGCTACAGCATAAAGCGTGCTCATTCGTATTCTCGGCGGTACATTGATCCTTACATCCCCGGTAACCTCCGAACCTGCTTCCGACAATGCTTCCATCATGGCAGTCGTAGCCTTTCCGATATTTACAGTCATGCTGCGTATTCCAAGAAAACTTACCAGGCGCTCGGAGTCCGAGATATCAGGCTGGACTCCGTCGGGCATCATCACCCCTATCACCCGGTCGTTTCCGAGCGCTCTCGCAAGCAAAGCCGCAGTCACGGAGGAATCTTTTCCGCCGGATACTCCCAGCACCGCGCAGCAGTTTTGCCCGCTACCCGCAAAATAATTACGTGTCCACTCGATCAGATCGTTTACGGTTTTTTCCACATTTTCCAGCATGTACGTCCTCTCTCGCCTGTTTATTTACCACCCGGCGGTCATGTTTCGTAAAGATGTTTTTCACGGATATATCTAAGTGTACCATCGGGTATCATATGCCCGCATTTGCCCGGATTTTTTCGAATATACGAGGATGATATCTCCCCACCCCGGAATCTCGAAATGATGATCCTTGCTCCGTCCCTTTCTTCAAGTTCCCGTTTTCTTCTGTTTATGCTGTCTGTACTATCTTCCCCTCGCGGCACGACCACGAGTATAATGCCTGAAATAAGCCTTTTATACTCATACCACTTATCTATACTGAAAAGTATGTCGCTGCCGCAAAGAAAATAGATATCTGTTTTATCGGGATCTCCCGATACCCCGCGGATGTATTCCACTGTATCCACAGAATAACTTGCGCCCTCCTTATCAACCTCATACCTGGATATTTCCCATTCAAAATCCACAGCTGAAAGGCCTGCGCGGATCATTCCGATCCTGTCCTCGGCATCGGTGATCTTTATCCCCATCTTTTCTTTCAGATATGGATGGCCTGCCGGCATTATGCAAATCCTATCGGGATGAATCTCATCATACACATTTGTCAGCAGATCAAGATGTCCTTTGTGGAAGGGATCGAAGGTTCCTCCATAAAGAGCTATTTTTATCCGGCGGTTTGTTTCCAATGATGATTATCCTTTCAAAGTACGGGCATAAGGTTATCGCAGACATGGTTATTGAGCTATTTGTTCTTACATAAATGTTTCTTCGATAAGAGCCTCGCAGCCTTCTGCAATCTGTCTGTACACTCCGGAAAAGTCCCCTGTATACCAAGGATCATCAATATCCTCAGATCGCCCTGTAAAATCCATAAGGAGCCTGACCTTACCCTCCGGATCGCCTCCGAGGATCCGATGCATATAGCTCAGGTTAAGCTGCTCCATACCAATAATATAATCCCATTTGTCGTAATCGTCACGTCTCATCTGGCGTGCGCGCTTTCTCCCCAAGCCCAGCTCGTTATCCGGTGTGCCTATTCCATGCGCCTTAAGTTCCCTCTGCGCCGGAGGATAAACGCCGTTTCCGATCTCCTCAGTGCTGGTCGCCGCGGATTCAATATAAAACTCATCCGATATGCCGCGCTTCGCGACCATATCCTTCAAAATGAATTCTGCCATGGGGGAACGGCAAATGTTGCCCCAGCAGACGAA
>DFKZ01000005.1 GCA_002373975.1 Lachnospiraceae bacterium UBA3632
ACACCCTGGAGCGCCAGAAGAACAGTCTTGAAACCGCACTGGAGCACAATATAGCGCAGTGCTATGCTCTGGAGGGTTCCTATCCTCCCGATGTAAACTATCTTGAGGATCATTACGGGCTTACCTATGACGATAAAACATTCGTAGTGCAATATACTTATTATGGCGGGAACCTTTATCCCGATTATGTAGTAACCTACAGAACAGGTCTTAAGATGACCGGAAACTAAAGTCTGCAATCATCCGGATCCGGAATGTTTGCCACAGACAGGGAACACAGAGTAATGGAACAAAAACAGCAGCCACATATCATAGACGTAATATTCGTGCTTGCGCTTTTCGGTGCTTTTGCCATTTCCGCGGTTATGCTCATAATCATCGGTTCGGGCATTTACCGTGGAACCATCAGCAATATGCAGGACAACTTCGAAACAAGAACAAGCTCTTCGTACATATGTGAGAAAGTAAGACAGGGCGAAAAGACCGACATCCGCACCATAGATGGTGAGGATGCGATCGCCATATATAAGACTTACGGTGAGCGAGACTTTGTTACTTACCTGTACCACCGTGACGGATATCTCTGCGAGCTCTTTACCTCTGCAGATACAACCATAGGCTCCTCCACTCTTGCAGCAGGCCAGAAGATCACCGAGCTCTCGTCGTTGCAGGCGGAGCCCGCCTCCGACTCTCTGATAGAGATAATCCTCGAAAACAAAAACGGATCAACCAGCAGGCTTTTATTAAGCAGCTATTCCGACGATATGGGAGATTAAAATGAAGCATTCAAAATCCGGGCTTTTTCTTATGGAAATGATCGTGTGCCTTCTCTTCTTTGCCCTGAGCGCCGCAGTTTGTGCCCAGATGTTTGCGAAGTCACACTCTATAAGCAATACCGCCATAAACGAAAATCATGCTGTCATTGCGGTCTCCAATCTTGCTGAATGTTACTACTCGGAATTCGGTGATCTGAATTCAATATCCGGAAAGTTTTTTGATAAAAACAGCGAAGTTATCGGTGATGATACGCTGCGCGTATACTACGACGAGGCATTCCAGCCGGCAGATAAATCGGGTGAAAGCTGCCCCTACTACTCCGAGATCCACCTGCTCGACCCGGAAAATGCAACATTCCGCGAAGGTGTGATATCCTTCTTCAGCCGTGAGGAAAAGGGTGGTACAGTAACTACTGTCCCTGTGTATTCACTGGATGTTACCGTTAATATACCAAACAGGAAATAATTACTATGGCAAAAGGAAAAGGCTCCCTTATGGAGGCACCAAAAAACGGACCGGAGTTCAAATTAAACCCCGGTTCCACATCGATCCTTCTTATCTTTGTAACGCTGTGCCTTGTTGCGTTTGCAGTGCTCTGTGTCGTCAGTTCAAACTCCGACCGTAAGCTCGGAGGCAAGGTCATCGACCGCACCACAGAGTATTACAGCTCATGCAACCACGCCCAAAGGATCATCGCTCAGATAGATGATGAGCTGGTCACGGCTTACAATTCGACGGATAATAAGCAGGATTTTTATACCGCAGTAGGCGGGTCCGTAAGAACATTCGTGATAGATATCGACTCGACCCGCAAGCTCCATGTAAGCCTGTCCATCAACTATCCCGAAAATGAAGGAGAGGCATTTTATAAGATCACTTCCTGGTACATAGAGACCGCATCCGAAGAAGGAACCGTTACCATAGAGTGATGGTATGCGAGATAAATATTTGCGGAATCAATAAACGCCCCATCAGCAAATGCTGAGGGGCGTTTTATCAGGTCTCGACAATTCTGGCATCGAGCAGTGTCATAAAGCAGAAATCACCTTCATAATAAATATCGAATCTCCCGATCACGGTAACATCATCTCCCATCGCGGGATAATCATCGGGATATTTAAAATCATCCGTGGTCGTAAATTCTATTCCCTGCGCGCAGCATGCGGTGGCATCCTGTATGATGCAGGCATGATAATCATTTCCGGTGGCATCATCATGATAGTATGAATACATTCCGGTCATCTTAACCGTCTTTCCGATATAATCGTCGGGCTTTACCATCATGTTATACACTTCCGAATAAACCATGGTGGAGGAAAGTGCTGTAAGATCTACATCGATATCTTCCTCCTCCGCAGTCTCTGCTGACTCTTCTTCAGGTTCGTCTTCTGATGTTTCTTTCAATGTTTCTTCCGCAGCTGTCGCCGGCATGTCTTCGGATTCCGATGTCGCGTCTATCTTTACTATCTCTCCCGGTTCTGCTACCTCTTCAATCTCTGCTTTCTCCCCGGTATCTGCCGGTGTTGTCGTCCCGGATGATCCATCCGTTTCAGAAGTGCTGCTTGTCCCGTCCTCTGATTGTATCCCCTCCTGCAGAACATCCTCAACCGTTTTTATGTTTCCGGATGAATGACCGGCAGGATCATTTCCCGCACATCCTGCTAGAGCGGATAAACCTATTATCATGATGAGCGCAAATACTAATCTCTTTTTCATGCTCTTTTTCCTCCTGTAACTTTCCCGAGAAGATAACAGACAACAAATACAACCACATCCACACCCACTATAGTGGATCCTACCGGCGTTCCGGCCAAGATAGAAACTATGAGCCCCGCCAGAGCGCATACCACCGAGAGAATAGCGGAGCAGATCGTGACGGACTTAAAGTTTTTAAACAGTCTCATCGCCGAGAGCGCCGGAAAAATGATAAGCGCCGATATCAGAAGCGAGCCTACCAGATTCATGGCCAGCACTATTATCACCGCTATTACTACTGCAATGAGCAGGTTGTAGCCCTTTGCATTCACTCCGGATGCCTTTGAAAAGTCCTCATCAAAAGTGACTGCAAAGATCTTATTGTAGAACAGAATAAATATTATCGTCACAATTACCGATAAAGCTATGCATATCCACACTTCCGTCTTATTGAGTGTAAGGATCGATGTGGCGCCGAAAAGCGTGCTGCACACATCTCCCGAAAGATTTGATGATGTTGAAAAAATATTCATAATCAGGTAGCCGAATGCCAGCGCACCTACAGAGATCATTGCGATCGCGGCATCACCCTTGATCCTGGTATTCTGACCTGTTCGCAAAAGCAGTATCGCACTCACCACCGTCACAGGAAGAACAAGGTACATATTGTCCGTCAGATTTAGTACCGTAGCTATAGCCATCGCACCGAATGCGACGTGTGAAAGTCCGTCTCCTATAAAAGAAAACCTTTTAAGTACAAGAGTGACACCAAGCAGGGATGAACACAGCGCGATCAGCACTCCCACTATGATCGCGTATCTCACAAAGGGATATTGAAGGTATGTTATCAGTTTTCCGATAAGAGAAGCATTATTCATTTCCGTCACTCCCTTCCGCCTCAAGGAACAGCTTGCCCTGTCTGCTTTCAAGATACGAATCCCTTGTTCCGAAAAATATCTGATCACCTATATGGAGTATATGTGATGCATACTTAACAGCCGCAGCTATATCGTGAGATACCATGATAATGGTTATTCCGTCATGGTTTAACTCCTTTATTATCGTATAAAGCTCCGCTGTCACCTTTACATCAAGTCCGGATACGGGCTCATCCAGGATCAGGAGCTTTTGCGTGGCACAGAGTGCCCTTGCCAGCAGCACTCTTTGTTGCTGACCACCCGAAAGCTCGCGGTAACTTCTTGCCGAGAGATCCGTGATTCCCAGCCTCTCCATGTTTTTTTCGGCGAGACCTTTTTCCTCCCTGTTGTAAAAAGGACGGAGACCGCATCTTGCCTGACAACCGGATATTACTATCTCCCTTACTGATGCGGGAAAATCCTTCTGCACCTGCGTCTGCTGAGGAAGATATCCTATCTCTTTTTTTGTAAGACCGTCCCCAAGGATTATTCTTCCGCCTTTAGGATTCTGAAGCCCGAGTAAGGTTCTCATAAGCGTTGACTTGCCGGATCCATTCTCTCCGACAATGCAAAGATAATCCCCTGCATTTACTTCGAAGTCCAGATCTTTAACTATTATTCCGTTGTCGTAACCGAGAGCCAGGCTCTCCGCCTTGATAAGTGCCATGTTAGTCTCCGTCCTGTTTTTAAATGTCATGTTTATTTAGAACCTTGTTTAGTATTAACAAGATCCTGTTTAATTAAGTGCGGTCTTCAATACTTCCAGGTTGCTCTTCATTATCGAAAGATAGCTGCTTCCGCTTTGAACATCCTTTGAAGTGGTAGACTGCATGGAATCAAGTGTCAATATCTGCTGGTCTTTCGACTCAGTATTATCTATTATTGTCTGTGCTATCTTTCCGTCGCTACTCTCGATTATCATTACATTCTTAAGGTTGCGCTCATCGACTTTTTCTGAAAGGAAAATGATCGTCTCAAAGCTTGCCTCTGTTTCGGCTGAGCATCCGACAAATGCGGCATAATAATCAAGTCCGTAATCATCCGTCAGATATCTGAAGGGGAATCTGTCTCCGAAAAGAAGTGTCCTGCATGATGCAGAACCGATCACATCAGAGTACTCTGAATCAAGCGCATTAAGCTCACTGATATAGCTCTCTGCGTTACTCTTATAGCTTTCTGCATTCGCGCTGTCAATCTCTGCAACTGTGTCTGCTATTTTTTTGCAGATCACGGATGCAAATCTTAGTGAGAGCCACACATGCTCGTCATATTCAGGCTCCTCATGGTCATGATCGTGGTCTTCGCCTTCTTCATGATCATGCTCCATGCCTTCTTTGATCTCTTCTTCTTTTACCGAATCTCCGAGTACCTCAAGAAGATTGATAACCTTCATATCCGGATTAGTAGACTCCGCAAGAGCATCCTCTACCCACTCATCGGATTCTCCTCCGACATATATAAACAGATCGCAGTCCGCTATCTTTGCTATATCCATAGCTGTGGGCTGATAGCTGTGAAGATCCACTCCATTGTCAAGAAGCATTGTAACCTCTGCGTTTTCCGACTTGTCTCCCAGTATGTTCATTACCCAGTCATACTCCGGAAAGATCGTAGTTACTATACTCATATGCATCGGATCTTCTGCAGTCTCTGTCGCAGTGCCATCCGCTGCGTTCTCCTGAACATCAAGAGCCGTTTCCGCAGACTTTGCCTGGACCTTTGTGTTATCCTGTGCTGCCGCACACGCCGAAAAACCGAGCATAGCTGCAAAGAGCACACTCAGTATACCTGTTATTTTTCTCATTTTTTAATTATTCCTCCGCTTTATTCTTATTTATGTAACAACAATAAGAACGGAGTATCAATTGTTAAGGCGGATCTTCCACGAAACGGGATTTGAACGGATCAGTGATCCGTTGAATATATTAAGCACTGTCTTTAGAACAAAGACAGTGCACAATACACCTGAAACTACGGGAAGGGCTGATCCCAGCTGCCTTACCGTATTATCGATCAGACTGATCATCTCACATATGGGACAATTATCTTCCTCACATGTGCAGTGATGATTCAGATTCTCGGAAATATAGAGAGACGAAAAGAGCATGACAAATAAAAGTGCAACTGCGGCCAGCACCGATATAGCCTTTACTCTCTTCAGATTATATGAACAATTCTTCATATATTTGCTCTCTCACAAAAGGACAGAGATCAATGATCTCTGTCCTTTGATAGTTTTATTGATTATTCTTCGCTGCTTTCATCAGCCGACTCTCCGGCCACTTCAACCGCCTCGAGGTTTTCATCGTTTACTTCAGAAAACTCTTCTTCAGACTCTTCTTCACTGAAATCTATAGTGTTGCTGACATCTGTTGAAAGTGCGGTGTTTCTGTACTTTCTGAGTCCTGTTCCCGCAGGGATCAGTTTACCGATGATAACGTTCTC
>DFKZ01000008.1 GCA_002373975.1 Lachnospiraceae bacterium UBA3632
TTGTCGATGTAAAGATATTCGTATTCAACCGCTATGTATTGGGAAGCATAATAGATCCCTACGCCGAATCCGATGACAAATATCAGTATCCACCATCTTCCGGTGATGAACATTGCAATAAAAGCGGCTGCGCCCAATACGATGAGAAGTATCATCAGCAGCCTGGCCTTGTTGTTCGGACGCCCTTTCACAAGGCATTCAACATAAGATTCACTCATTATCAGTAATAACCTCCAGATATCTCTTTAGTGCATCGCGCCAGTCGGGCAGTGGCTCAAAGCCGTTCTCCCGTAGCTTGCTCTTATCGAGCCTGCTGTTAAAGGGCCTTGCAGCCTTAGACAGTCCGTATTCCGCAGTGGATACGGGGATCACCTTCGTATCCATGCCTGCTGCCCTGTAAATCTCCTTCGTAAAATCATACCATGAGATATATCCGCCTTCATTGGTGGCGTGATAATAGCCGTATTTATCGGTCAGGATCATGTCCACAAGAAGCCTTGCAAGATCGAGAGTATATGTCGGTGTCCCGATCTGGTCGTTGACAACCCGCACCTCTGAGTGTGTCTTTCCGACGCTGAGCATGGTCTTGACGAAGTTCTTGCCGTTTACGCCGAATACCCATGCGATCCTTACTATAAAGTACTTATCAAGCGTACCCGATACAGCCTTTTCGCCTTCAAGCTTGGTGGCCCCGTAGTGGTTTAATGGGCTGTAATCCTTGCAGTCGGGCTCCCAGGGCTTCTCTCCCTTGCCGTCAAATACATAATCCGTGCTGAGATATAGCATCTTTGCCCCGATCCTTTTCGCTGCCTCCGCAATATTGCGGGTACCGCTTACGTTGATCGCGTAGACTTTGTCCTTTTTGTCCTCATCCTCGGCAGCATCCACCGCAGTCCATGCGGCACAGTGAATGACCGCTTCGGGCTTTACCTCTTCCATAACAGCATTTACCGCATCGGCATCGGTGATATCCATCTTCCTGTAGGGCATTCCGGTGACGGGGCTGCCGTCGGCTATCCCGGAATACTCATCAGCGATATCACTGCCCGTTGCGGCAATGTTTCTCTTATATAATTCGTTCATTACGTCATGGCCGAGCTGTCCGGCCACACCGGTCACAAGAATCATAATTATCCCGCTTTTCAAAAAAGTAGTAGTAACAGTATAACATAAAAACTAAAAAAATATTTAGAAAATACTAATTTTTTTCTATCAAATATGGTAGGATATAGATATGACTAAAAAGGCAGCCGGAAAACTATCATATTCCGCAGCCATCTTTCTTGCAGGAATGCTCCTTACGGGCTGCACTGCGGGCGCTGATCCGGTAATATCCAATCCCGGAGCGTCAAGCTCTCCTTCAGTCTCTGAGGAAACACCCGCTTCACCGGGGCAGAGCGATTCCAAAACACAGGACTCAGGCGGACAAGAAAGCACTGCAGAGAGCCAGGCTCCCGTCAAGGGAAGCCGGGATAATTCCGTGCGCTGTCTTGTTCCTTCCGCAGATGGTACTTCCGTTGCCGAAAGCGACACTTATTCTATAGATTATTCCCACACGGACGACGGATATGTCTGTGTTAAATACAACGGTCCCATCGATATCATCAAGCTGAGGATAACCGGACCGGATGAGGTGATTTACACCTATGACCTCAAGACAAAAGATTATGAGGTATTTCCGCTTACCGGAGGTAACGGTTCCTACACAGTGGCCATATATGAGAATATCGAAGGAACCCAGTATGCTCTTGCGGCATCCGAGGTGATAGATGTCTCGATATCCGATGAGCTCACCCCGTATCTCTATCCGAATCAATATGTCAACTTCACCAAAGACAGCAAAGCGGTGCAGCTTGCTTCGGAGCTTGTGTACAGCGCCAACGACGATCTTGAAGCGGTATCGCTTATATATAATTACATTATAGAAAATATCACCTACGACACCCCCAAGGCAGAAAGCCGCCCCACCAACTATGTTCCGGATATAGATGAGATCCTGGATGCAAAGACGGGTATCTGCCTTGATTATGCTTCCCTTATGTGCTCCATGTTAAGGAGCCAGGGCATTCCCACCAGGCTTGAGATCGGATATGCGGCGGACGCCTACCACGCATGGATCAGTGTATATATTGACGGTGTGGGCTGGGTTAACGGCGTTGTGGAGTTCACCGGTAATACATGGACTCTCATGGATCCTACATTCGGTGCCAGCACCGGAGATTCAACACTTAAGAAATTTATCGGAGACGGTTCCAACTATACACTTCAAAAAATATATTGAGGAAAACGAAATGGCAAACCAAAGAAGTCTATCAAACGAAGAGATCGCATCATTTTTCAGGCAGACCTCCATGCTTTTTACGGCAGGTATCGGCCCGAGAGATGCCATGCAGATCCTCCTTAACGACAGCAAAAACGAAAAGGGACGAGAGCTGATCACGCAGATTCGCGATATCTGCCGCAAGGGTGAGACATTTTCACATGCGCTCAAGGAAACGGGAGTATTCCCCGACTATGTTATCAACATGATCTCTCTCGGAGAAGAATCCGGAAAGACCGACACCTGTATGACTGCCCTCGCAGAATTCTACGAAAAGGAACAGGCCATAGCCGAGAGCCTTCGCGGAGCGCTTACATATCCTGTTGTCATGCTCTTTATGATGCTGATTGTCATCATAGTGCTCGTGGGAAAAGTAATGCCCATATTCCAGCAGGTGTTCAACGAACTGGGAACGGATATGACCGGCTTTGCGGGCTCCATGCTTAAAGTCGGAAAAGCCCTCAACAATTACTCCATCGTTTTCCTGTGCATATTCGCCGCGTTGGTGGTATTTTACATCTTTGCAAATCATACTGCGGCAGGTCGCAAAATGAGCCATAATATCCTCATTAATTTTCCCCTCACCAAGGGATTTTATGAGAGCGTTGCCTGTGAGCGTTTTGCAAGCTCGCTTGCCATCGCCATCTCCAGCGGCATGGACACATACTCCGGTCTCGATATGGCTAAAAAGATGGTCGAGCATCCCAGGATGTCCGAAAAGATCGACCACTGCAAGGAAATGATCAAAGAAGGATCCAACTTCTCGGAAGCGCTCACCGAGGCAGAGATATTCAGTA
>DFKZ01000074.1 GCA_002373975.1 Lachnospiraceae bacterium UBA3632
ACAGGACACCCTTGGGAAGGGCGATTCCCAGATCCTTATAGTGCTCCTTATTCAGGACCATCTCCACGATCTGATCCATCTCCTCCCGGACTTTTTTATAACCGATGACCTTAGTTTCCGGCACATCATGGATGATCCTGAATTCATCCACTGTCACTCCAAGCTTTTCCCGTTCTTTTTCCGATACCTTGAATTGATTTGTATATTGACGCTCAATCTCTTCTTTCATGAGGGTGATTGCGGTGTCAATGGCTTTTTCTAGTGACACTGTTTTAAGATCCTTCTTCAGGTTCTGCTGAGTCAAAAGATCCTTCGTCACATAGTCCGAAAGCTTTTCTGCCCCGGCATAATTGGCAAAAAACCGGCTATGCTCCGGAGATGTGGCCCAGGCAATAAAGTTTCTTACTATTTTCTTCTGTTTATCCTGGTTCTCTCTTTCAGCCTCACTTATCTTTGGCCGTTGTGCCTCCAGCGTTTCCCAAAAAACATTTTCCAGGCGCTTTACCGAAGGAGTTTTTATGGTCAGCTTCTCCATTCTCCGATACAAGCCCATGTTGTGCTGCAGCATCAATCGAAGTTCTTTTTCATATCCACCGAGCCAGATGATGGGTCTGTTTTCTTTATCCAACATAATGGGAGGGAGAGGGTAATCACCGCCATCGTGTGCCCGTTTGCTCTTTGTAGTGGACACCTCATCCTTATCTCCGGAAATGATGGGTAGTAGAATAGAGACCGCTTCACGCCCAAAATCATCATTCATCAACTCATAGGCTTCATCGATGAAAATTATCTTTCTTTCATCTGTACTTTTCTCCTGGATCTCCCAGCATTTTCCGCTATCATTGAACCTTAAGCTCTTGCCCATAGCTTCCAGGATCAGCTCATAAACAGCCGCTGATGTCTGTCCGACATACGCGCCCTTAAGATCTGCTCCTGTCTTGCTCAGCAGCCCATATCCAAGCTTCTTTGCCAGATTCTTTGCCAATGTGGTCTTCCCTGCACCCGTATCCCCGACGATCGCAACCGGTCCTGCTTCCTTTCCCAAACTCCCGGCAATAAGATGATCGCATTTTTCGCTCAACACCTGATTATTCTTGTCATTACGGAGATTTTCAAAGAAAGCATCCGCTTCATCATTCTGATGCTCTACAGACATCTCGCTTATTACCTGTTGTTTTCTCCTGTTAAGCATTCTATTACAAAGCTCATCCCGTATACCTCTCAAACTATTTGGATCAAACAGATCGAGCCCCTGCAGAGCGTCCCACACCTGACGATTATAAATAAAGCAACCGCCCCCCTCCGGCGTCATTACTATATTCATAAGCTTTGGATCCGGTGTGGGATAATAGTTACACAGTATAATGCCTCCCTCATAATCATTGGTTCTCATATTATACCTGAATCCGATTGTTACCAGCTCAGACTTGGCATCATTGACCTTTCCCCGGAAAGAATCCTCCCCCTGATTTTGATATGCATTTGCCAGCTCTTCAAAGTTCTCGGTGGGATCAACGACAAACACCGCTCCCTGCATAGCATAGTTTCTGTTATTGGTTCCCGGAAACCTCAATCTATATTCGTTTTCTATCCATTTTGTATTGATCGGGGTGTCAAAGAGGCAGAAAAACACTCCCCCGTCCTCATCATTCTGTTGAAGCTCTTTGGAATCAGATTTAAGCTTGAAAAAATGCGGGTTGGCATCATAGATATATTTAGGAACGTAAGCATTAAGCGGAATATTGTGAACCTCGATAAAACTGTCCTCATATTCTTTTACGAAGTGATCCCTCAATTCTCTCTCACTATTTCCATAACCTCTCCCCTTCCATTTTTCACAAAAGTATTCCCTGAGATAGTTGTCCCAAATAAACTCTGCCTTTTCCTTTAAGTATTCCCTCTGTTCTTTGTTTAACATAATGATCTCCTAATTTCTTCTTTATTCACACGCAGGCCTGTTTTGGGGAAGCTTCAAAGCCCTCGTCCTCTGAAAGAGTCGGAAGAAAGCCGATGGTATTTGTCTTACCTTGCGCCGTTTCTCTTTTTAGCCTTCTCAAGCCGTCCTCGAGAATCTCATCGGTCACGGCCCTGTCGTTCCCGGACATCTCATCTCCGTTCTTTTCGTGAGATGCAGCTTCGTGGGCTAGGCAAAGGCTCAAAAGTATGGATTCCGCTGCCTTTCTGGCGGCTCTGGCATTACCAAAGCCTTCCTTTTTCTTCTCCGAAGAGAAGTACGCTGTCAGTTGCTTTCTGCCGTCCAAAAGGGTATAGCCGTTTTCCTTCAGCATATAAACCGTGATATCACAGAGCTCCTCCACGCTATAATCGTTAAAGCTTACGATCCGGCTGATCCTGGAACGAAGCCCCTCATCGAGCTTCAGAAAGTCCTTGACCTCGCTTTCATACATCGCAAAGATGACCGTCACATCGGGATAGAGCTCCATATAGCGGACAAATTCCCGAAGAGCTTCATCCGTGAAGTCTCCATTACCTTCGTTCAGAAAAAAGCCTGCTTCATCGACGAACAATATCCCTCCCCTGGCGCTTTCAAAGCCTTCCCGGACTTTAGGTGCGGTATGCCCCACATAACGCCCGATCAGGTCGCTTCGGGATAGCGAGATGAATTTTGGCTCCGTTGCTCCGGTTTCCGCGCAGATCTTCGCAAAGAGCTCTGCCGCCGTCGTTTTGCCGCTCCCCGGATTGCCGGAAAAGATCATATTGCGGCGGATACTAAGGCTTGGATTTTTGCTCATTTCCGCAAAGGCAGCAATTACCTCCTTTACCATAGTCTTGAAATTGCCCATCCCCGTCATTTCTTCAAGCTGTATTGAGGCGGGTCTTTCCTCCGAAGCATCGAGCGTATCATCCCTGAACATCCTGTCCATATCGAGTCCCTCCTCTGTAATGCCTTTTTCCAGGAATGCTGCGATGACCTCCTCCGAAAAATGCTCCCCTGTGCGCCGTCTCATTTTAAGGAGCGCCCTTTTTAGCACCCCGTCATCCGGAAGACTGATCCCGGTGTCTTTCAGAAAACGCTTGCATACCCGAAGATAATAATCCTGCCCAGCCTTCCTGATCCGGATCATCTCATTGTGCTCAGGATCAGTCAGGATCATATTCTGCACAGCCGGATCCTTTGCCTGTCTCTCTGAGATCCTGATAAACCTGGCTCTTGCGGGACAGCAAAGGATGCGGTTTAAATGAGTCTGCATTTCCTCTGTTTCTGACAGGTTCCCGAAAAACGCATATTCTATATTCCTCATTGATACCGCGCGCTGTCTTGCCAGTTCAATTTCAAGCCGTTCCTTATCCTCCGCCCTTTCCGTGCCGTTGCCCATACTGAAACAGACGAAGGATGTGTTCTTTGCATCATCGATATCTATCCCGTCTTCGTCAAAAAACATATCATCCTCTTCTTCGCCGTCTCCGTACCTCCTTTGTGCGCCGCGGTGCACAAAGGAAATCATGCACGCCCCCCTCTTTGCATCCTCATTCTGATCCGTGACCAGAAAATAATTTTTCTTTCTGGCTTCGTCCAGGCAGGACCTTCCAAAAT
>DFKZ01000063.1 GCA_002373975.1 Lachnospiraceae bacterium UBA3632
CTCATTGCATCGGCAAGCTCCTGAGTGTGAGCTATGACTGCCGAATATCTGATACCCATCTCGGATATCCTTGCGAATGCGGGCTGCAGAGCGGTAAGGAACTCACTCTTTAACTGTCCGTCGATCTCGCTTCTGTTATACTGTGTAGCAACGTTACCGCAGATATTGGTATAGAATACCATGGGGTTGCTGATCTTGTAGCTGTATTCACCGAAGCACTTAACCGATACATCGATATCGATCCCGGCTCTCTGGTCAACCACACGGAAGGGAACCGGTCTGGGTGTTCCGTACTTATTTCCGATGATCTCTTTGATATTGAAATAATAAACTCTCTGATCCTTGCCGGGCTGTCCGCCGAAGGTGAAACGATCGCCAAACTGTTTGAAGAATGCAACGAAGTTCTCACCGAGCTTTCCGCCGTCAAAGAATGAATGCTCTGTTCCTGAATCATAGGTGAATTCGCCGGGCTCTGCACAGAGCTCAACAACCTTACCCGACTCAACGATGATCATACACTGACCATTGTTGACTGCGATCCTTGAACCGTTGGATATAATATTATCCTCTCCCTTTGTGTTGGAAGATCTTCCCGTAACCTTCTTCTGTCCCTTTACAACAAGAACATCTGCAGGAATGGCATCGCAGTAGAAGAACTCTTTCCACTGATCGGCAAGCTGGCCGCCCAGTGCCCCTTTAAAAGCCTGAATAAGTCCCATTTGAAATACTCCTTTCTGTTATGAGGCGTTATATGTCTCAATTTGTACCTTTTAACATTCTACCACTTTTTTTGCCGGTTGGGAATATTTTATATTGAGACCACCCTGATCTTCTCATATTGAGGAACGGTCTTTGCTTCGTTTAACAGCTCTGCGGTCAGATCCTTATTCTCATCAACACTGAATCTGTACAGATTGTAATTTCCTTCGAGGTAAGAAAGATCTTCCCCTCCGTCCTGATAATGGACAAAGCTTCCTCCGCCGGGAGCAGTGATCAGTGTCAGCTTATCAAGAGGTTTTTCGCCCACGTATTGCATCTCTTCGTATACAGGAATGACGCTTCCGGCCTTAATGTAGACAGGCATGTGATCCAGCGGAGCCTCCTCCAGGAAATATCTCCTGCCCTCATGCTTTTCTCCGGTCCATAAGCTGTACCAGGTTCCTTCGGGAAGATATACTTTTCTGACTCTCTCTCCCTGATTTACCACAGGTGCCACCAATATCTTCTCTCCCACCAGGTATTCGTCATTCAGATCCCGAGCGACCGGATCATCCTCATAGTGCATTACAAGAGGGCGCATCACCGGAAGCCCGTTTTCCTGTTCCTCATGCATAAGATCGTAAATATATGGCAGGAAGCGGTAATGGAGTTTAACGAATTTCCTGTAGATATCCACTACTTCGGTTCCAAACTGCCACGGCTCCTGACGGATGCATCCGTTTGCCGAATGATTTCTGAAAAACGTGGAAAATGCCGCAGCCTCGATCCATCGGCACAGAAGTTCCGGGGTGGTATCCCCTCCGAATCCTCCTATATCCACTCCCGCTATAGGGAATCCGCACATTCCCAGGCTGCACAGCTGAGGGATCATCATCTGCAGATGAGACCAGAGGCTCTGATTATCGCCGGTCCATACCGCAGTGTATTTCTGCGATCCGCTGTAGCATGCCCTGGTAATGACAAGCGGGCGCTTTCCTATATGCGCCTTCATGGCATCATAAGTCGCCTTCGACATATAGTGGCCGTACACATTATGAAGCTCTCTGTGGGTGGTCTTTCTGTCCTCGTCATATCCGATAACATCTTCCGGCAGAGGTCCCTTAAAGCTTGCGGGCTCATTCATGTCATTCCATATTCCCATGACACCCATGTCTGTAAGAGAATTCACGTGCTCTCCCCACCAGTCTCTGACAGCCTTTCTGCCAAAATCCGGGTAGTTTGAGTCCCCGGGCCAGACCGCATTCACATAGTCTTCCGTATCATCAGCATTTCTGAAAAAGTAACCGTTTTTGGTTCCTTCCTCGTACATGAAGTATCCCTCTTCACGTTTTGTTCCGGGATCGATTATCACTACGGGCTTGAATCCTTTTAAGCGCAGTTTCTCAAAGAGCTCTCCCGCCGGCCCGTAATCTTTTTCATTCCATGTGAACACACGGTATCCGTCCATATAGTCGATATCGTACTGGACAGATTCACAGGGTATATCCAGTTCCCTGAACTTTTCAGCCACCTCAGTTATATCCTTGGCATTAGAATATCCCCATCTGCACTGATGGTATCCCAGAGTCCAGAGCTGCGGTAGCGGGGCACGCCCCGTGAGCAGAGTATAATTACCGACCACCGCCGGAATGTTTCCGCCGCCTATAAAATACAGATCGAGATTCCCGTCATCGGCACTGTAGGCCATATATGATGCATTTTCCTTGGCCAGATCAAAATAACTGTGGAAAGTATTGTCATAAAACAGTCCATAAGCATATTCCGGCTTTTTACAGATAGCAAAAGGAATGGATTTATAAAGAGACCGGAACTGTTCGGTGTGTGCCGAGGGATCGTCGGTATTCCAGTTTTCGTATTCATAGCTTCTCTTGTTTAAAAACCCGCTCTTATCGCCCAGTCCGTATATGGGTTCATCGCTGTCCACCACGCGGACATCCTCCACCGGCCTTTGAATATTCAATAATCCTGTGGTGTCATGGCCTTCGGCAGCCAGAAGTTCCATATCGAATATGCCGATGGTCCTTCTGGACACTCTTTCGCCCCTGTAGGCTTTGGATATCTCCTTCCCGGAAAGGTCATAAAAATCCACATATCCCCCGTCGCAGATCACGGCTTTTATCTTAGCGGTCGAAAGCTCAATACAGGACTTCTCACTGTTAAAGACCGCATTGGCGCTTCTGCCTTTTCGCAAGACTCTTTCGAGATCACTCTCCTCAACAGCTTTGGAATAATGCTCCTTAGCCCAAAGCGGCACAAAAACGTTGATGATCTCATCCGTAAGAACGGATATTGTCATATTGTTTTTTTCAAATTCCACTGACAAAACGTTGTCAGTCATTGTCCAGTTAAGGATTTTACCGAATTCTATCATGTAGGACTCCTCCCTGTTCCGGAATCAGATTGCTTGTCTATGCAATCATGACTCGCCTGATACAACGGATTTCTTCGCTGCATAACCCGATTCTTTTCTTTAAAACAACCTGTATCACAAGTATATAACAGGAAAACGTTTTCCGCAAGATGATTTTTTCTGTTTTTTAATATATAATGATACAGGATCGCTGCTGTGCGGCGAAGCAATCCGTGGTATGATGCTATTGTGTTTGAGTTGTTGTCATACATGGTCTGACTGTCTTTAGTCGATCACACTTTTTCCGGAAGAAGGAAACTCTGATGTTATATATAATGAGACACGGCATGACCGACTGGAATGCCATTCACAGGCTCCAGGGCAGGACCGACATCCCTCTTAATGACGAGGGGATCGAAATGGCCCAAAAAGCTCATGATGAATATGCGGGTGTACATTTTGATATCTGCTTTTATTCCCCTCTTAAGCGTGCGGCGCAGACAGCTCAGATCGTTGCCGGTGACCGCGGCATTCCCATGATATGCGATGAGAGGCTCCGGGAAATGTCCTTCGGAGTATGCGAAGGCACCATGGATTATATGACAAATGAAAGCAGTGAGATATTTCCTCTTTTCAGCAATCCCGATAAATACGTAACTCCGCCTGATGAGGCCGAGAGCATCGAAGAACTCTGCAGGCGGACCGGAAACTTTTTAAAAGAAAAAGTCGTTCCTCTCATGCGTGAAGGAAAAGACGTTTTGATCGTCGGGCATGGTGCCATGAATTCCAGCATGATCATGCAGATAAAAAAACTGCCGAAAAAGGACTTCTGGGCGGCAGGGCTTGCAAAATGCAAGCTTATGAGCTTTGAAGTCGCTGAAGTTGCAGACAATCTACAGCAGAAAGAATAAGGAGACAAAATGGAAGAGGAAAAGATCGAGTTATACATAAAAGAATTAAGACCTGATATATACCTTCTCGATGAAGCACATGAGGTTTCGGGTTATCTTGTTATCGGCAAAGACAAGGCCTGTGTCATCGATACAATGAATGGCAATAACGATCTCGGAGAAGCTGTCAGAAAGCTGACGGACAAGCCGGTATTTGTTATAAATACGCACGGTCATCCGGATCACATTTACGGAAATGTCTATTTTGACGAAGCATACATCAACCCTCGGGATATCCCGCTGGCGGAAATGTTCGTTAATGACCCTGAATTTCAAAAATGCTGCCAAAAGGCGGGGCGTTTTATGCCTCCCTTCAAAGAGATCAAGGGTGGCGATGTTATAGATCTCGGTGGAAAGACACTCGAGGTGTATGAGCTTCCGGGCCATACTCCCGGCGGAATACTTCTGCTTCTCAAAGAAGACCGTATACTATTTGTCGGTGATTCCATCAATCATCATCTATGGATGCAGCTTGACGGATGCCCCGAGATGTCAGATTTTGTAAAGGCTCTGGACAAGGTTATGTTCCTGGAAGATAAAGCGGACTTAATTCTTCACGGGCACGCAAGAGATTTTGATGATATCTCCCTTATGAGGTGCATGCGACAGGCCTGCGCGGAGATCGCAGAGGGTAAAACCGATGATGACGAGATATACAACTGGTTTGACGGAGTGGGCAGGCAGCACAAGTTCAGCCTTCTCCCGGGAAAGAAATACTCTCAGGAAGACAGCGTGGTCTGCTATACCCCCAGGCACAAAAAGCTTGCTGTGATATTTCCCGGAGTGGGTTATAATCAGGATAAGCCGCTTTTGTACTACGCTTCAAAGCTTGTAAGATCAAAGGGATATGACATCATCAATATATCTTATCAGAATATCCCTTCCGGAATAATGGGAGACGCCGCGGCCGGCAAAAAGGCCGCAGAGATAGCCTATGCCCAGGCGGAAGAACAGCTCTCCGGCACGGATTTTTCCAAATATGACGACATACTGTTTATCGGTAAAAGCATGGGTACCGTAGTTTCAGCAATATATGTCATGAATCATAAGATCGGAGCAAAGCAGATATGGTACACTCCGGTGGAAGCCACCTTTGGTTTTGGAACAAAGGACGCCGTTGCTTTTATAGGAAACGCCGACCCATGGTCAAACTATGAGGATGTTAAAGCCCTGGCCGCTAAGGCAGGGATCACGCTTCACACTTACCCCGGCAGAAATCATTCCCTTGAAAGCGGCTTTGTTGACACTGACTGCCGCACCGTAAATGACGTTATTTCAAAGACCTCTGAATATATATCACAAAGATAAGGAGACAAAACCATGGTAAGACACATTATTTTATGGACATTAAAAGATGAGCTCAGCGCGGAAGAAAAGGCTGCGGCAAAGAAAAGCATCAAAGAGGGACTTGAGGGGCTCAAAGGAAAGGTTCCCGGAATAATCGAGATCAAAGTGCATACCGAAGGGCTTCCCGGTTCAAATGCCGACATTATGCTTGATTCGTCTTTTGAAAACGAAGATGCTCTTAAGGGCTACGCCGTACATCCCGAGCATGTATCGGTTGCGGAAAATATCGTAAGGCCTTTTTCAAAAACCCGCACATGCCTTGATTTTGAGGCATAGTTTTTATCGGACAGGATCATAAAAGTAAAAAAGATACGGCAGGAATCGTAAAATGAAAATTGCAGCATATAATTATCGTGATTTTGATGAAGCATTTTATTTTGACAAATTCGGGAAGCAATACGGAGTTGAGATCATTCCTATAAGGGAAGCTCAAACTGTAGAAAACGCCCGGCTGGCAGAAGGCTGTGAAGGTGTCTCCATCATCACCCAGCCCGCCACGGAAGAGATCATAAAGGCCTGGAAAGAAGCGGGCGTCAAACACATTTCCACCAGGACGATAGGATACGATCATATAGATCTTGAGGCCGCGAAAAAGTACGAAATGATGGTAAGCAATGTAACGTACTCCACAGGAAGCGTTGCGGACTACACTGTGATGCTGATACTCATGGCCTTGAGAAGAATGAAATCCATAATAAAGCGTGCCGAGGGTATGGATTATTCGCTTCCCGGTAATATAGGCAGAGAAATAAGGGATCTTACCGTGGGCGTAGTCGGAACAGGAAAGATCGGGACTCATGTACTTCGAAATCTCAGCGGATTCGGCTGTAAGCTGCTTGCCTATGATCCCTATGAGAATCCCGAGGCTGCATCCATTGCAAAATATGTTTCTCTGGAGGAACTGTTTTCTGACGCAGATGTCATCACTTTCCATACTCCCGCTACCGAGAGCAGCTTTCACATGGTGAACGCAGAGTCGATGAAAAAGATGAAAGACGGAGTAGTCATCATAAACACTGCCCGCGGCAGCATTATAGACACGCCCGCATTCCTCGATGCTCTCGAATCAGGCAAAGTGGGAGCGGCTGCACTTGACGTAATAGAAAATGAGCTTGGAATATTCTACGGAGATTACAAGTATAAAAATATCTCCCACAGAGAAATGTCTATCCTTAAAGATCTTCCCAATGTGCTCATGCTCCCGCATATGGCATTCTATACCGAAAATGCCATCTCCGATATGGTGGAGCACTCAATAGTACATATACTGGAAAAAGACGGAAATATAATAAAGATGGCAGATCGTTAAGGTCCGCCATCTTTTTTTAATTCTGATAAGTATAATCCCGCATCTTTATAAACACTGCGGTGGGCACTCCAAGCTTTGTGTACCCGTTTGTCTGAACTTTAATGTTCTTTGATCTTTCTTTGCCGTATTCTCCTTCGAGAAATCCTGCAAAATCTTTCTTTTCTTTCTTCTCAGTATCCTTACGATCCTGTTCGCGGCCGCCTTGTCTGCCGTCCTCGTTAGTCCTTTTGAGAAGAGAAGCCGGTGTAACGGCCTCTACTTTGTAAAGGCTTGTTCCTCCATATACTGCAATGCTACCTCCCTGCCATCCTTGGCTCATTCCGGTGCTGTTTGCGGTTGCAATTCCATTTGCAACCTTGTATCTATTTTATATATCGGCAGAGATCATAAAAAGTTTAGCATGCAGCGCAGATTAAGCTCTTGTCATTCTTTTCTTCAGAAATGCCGTGATCGTCCTTTGTCAATCCTGTTTTATTCTATCGAGTACCGCCACGTATATCGCCGTGAGCGTTGCCGCATAAAGGACACCCGCGATGATATCCGTAAGCCAGTGAACGCCTGCGGCAATGCGCCCTCCTAGGGTGATCAGAACTATTATCGCAGCAGCTATTCTCAGAACATTATACAATACTCTGTTGTCCTCTGTGACCTTTGCCCATGCCACGATAGCGGTACACATTATCGTGCATACCACCATCACATGGGATGAGGGAAACGACGGCTCCGGAGCACTCTCTCCCGGCAAAATGAACGGACGATAGTTGATCGCGATCTTATCAAAGGCAAAATACAGTATTCCGACAACAACATATACCGCTGCAAGCCCGATCACCGGAGTATCCACCTTGGATAGTTTCTTTCTTCTGACAAGCTGGACAAGCCCGATCACAGCAAATGACGCTGCTGTCAGAATTGTCAGTGCCATCATCACATCCGTGATACTGTCCCACATCAGATTGACTCCGATTGCTGCGGAAAACCTTCCGTTCATTGCGGCAAATCCTACCACCGTTCCGTCGGGTCCTATGGGTTTTCTGTCTGTTACACACACCAGCACCGTATAGATGACCGTTATGATAGCGAGCAATATCGCCGTTAATAAACTGCTTTTTTTCTTTTCCAAATCTCTTTCCTCCGTACTTTGATACCAGATCGTATCTTTCTTTATACAATCAAAAGCCGAGTAAAAATCACTCTATATAAAATCCACTCTTAATGTCACTTCCGATAAGCCTTAGACCCTTTTCGATATAGGGAACAGCCGGGAATGGGTCGTAACCCGTTTTTCCGATATTTGCCGATTCATATATAGTCACGCCGTCCACATTGCTTTCTACAACCTCATAATTCCCATAATCAAGCTGGTTGAGATACAACCCCTGTGCATAGTTGTATCTGAAGGCCAGAAAAGCATTCCCGAATTTATACACTGTCAATAGAACAGCCACTGTCAAAAAGATGATACCAAATCCTTTTGCGTGTTTTTTTTCTTTATCCTTTCCTGTCGATGTTTTCCCAACCACAAACGTGATCACATCTCCTGCCATCACTGCAGGAAGGATAAGCAAAAAGCCCTGACCATACCGAATAAGCGGTGCGGTAAATAACCAGAACAGAAAAGAAATAACGCAGATCAGTTCCGACATGTGAAGTCTTGTAAATTTCCTTCTCAGTGCAATACTCAAAGGTAAAAGAAGCACTGAACTGCAGCACAGAATAAATAATACCTTTTCGGTTAATGACAGGGTTCCGACCCAGTGTATGAACCATTCACTGAAGGGGTATCCTGCGGCCTCATGTATGTTGTATCCTCGGCCATATGCTATTATGTACTCCGAATCCTTTATGGCAAGTCTTTCCGGAATCTTCCACACCGGCGAAAATACATCAAATGCTGTTGAAGGATAAAACAGCCTTCCGGATATGATATATTCCCTTACGAAGTACGGCAGTATTATCACCACGGCATATGCTGCATATTTTGCTATCTTTCCGGCTTTACCCTCTTTTGCCAGCAATATGATGGGAACCACACAGGAGAGTATTACGGGAGCTGCCGAGAGCTTGACTGTCGTAGTGAAGACAGCCATCATGGCCACCGCAGCATACTCTTCCGGTTGAGAGTTTTTAGCTTCACATAGTTCTATCGTCTTTACGATCACATACATGAAGAATAGCATCGCAAAGTAGTCAGATGCCGGAGATACCATTTCGTCATATATGTTGAAGCAGTAATAGATTACGCCCAGTCTTGCGAAATCAGCAATCCCTATCTTTTTGTTTTTTACGGAAACAAACACTCTGAAAGAGGAAGCCAGCATCACCGTAACGATAAAACCTGCTACCGCATGATATGACTGTCCTCCTAAAAACGAAAAACTGTACAGTGCGCTGAGCGCAAAAGAAGCACTGTTATATGCAAGCCTTTCGTGAAGATTTCCCAGGCCTTTTACGATTCCGTATTCTTCTATCCATCTGATAGCCTGACCGTGATACAGATCCGAATCGTCATGGAAATATCCCCTTGACGACCCATATGCCATAAAAGCTATGTATAAAACAGCCAGCACTATAAACAACGGAAGCAGCTTATTCTTCTTTAATCCACTGACATATGATCCGATTTTATCACTGATCTTCTTTCTGAAAAGAACTATCAGAACTATACATGCGATGATCAGAATGGCATTTGCGAGCAGTCCAACCTTATGCACAAGGCTGAAGGCTTCAGCGTATACCGTGACAGTCATCAGTCCGAACATCAGACGATCTTCTGTTCTGAAAGAAGTTTTTCTGAGCAGAAAGGAGCCAATGGTAGCTGACGTTAAACAAATGTATATCCATATCAAAAAAACTGAAAGCATTATCTTCTCCGAAAATACAACTATACCGATACAGCGGCTTTTTTAATAGCCGGACCGGTCTATAGAATTAATTTTATACTGTAATCAGACTCTTGTAAATAAACGAATTAAAGTTTAAAATATATAGGTATTTTTACTTATTATGCACAGGAGATAAGCTATGTTTGAAAAGCCCGGATTTGACAATGACAAATACTTGAAACTTCAATCGGAGAAAATAAAGGAGCGCATAGGCACTTTCGGCGGAAAACTTTATCTGGAATTCGGCGGAAAGCTCTTTGACGATTACCATGCATCAAGAGTTCTGCCCGGATTTAAGCCCGACAGTAAGATCACTATGCTCACCCAGCTGAAAGACGAAGCTGAGATAGTGATCGTAATATCCGCACAGGATATAGAGAAAAACAAAATGCGCGCAGATCTGGGCATCACCTACGATATGGACGTACTCAGGCTTATAGATGCGTTCAGAAGTTACGGGCTCTATGTGGGGAGCGTCTGCCTGACACATTTCTCGAACCAGTCAACCGCTGTTGCATATCAGAAAAAGCTTGAATCTCTCGGACTCAAAGTATACCGTCATTACAGGATAGAGGGCTATCCCTCAAATATCCCTCTCATAATCAGTGATGAGGGTTACGGCAAAAACGAATATATAGAAACAACCAGACCCCTTGTAGTGATCACCGCTCCCGGGCCCGGCAGCGGGAAAATGGCCACATGCCTTTCACAGA
>DFKZ01000096.1 GCA_002373975.1 Lachnospiraceae bacterium UBA3632
TTAGCCGGGATCATGGCGGTAAATATGTGCGTTTACCTCGCGATCACCCTTCTCGGCAAGACCGATGAGGGCGGCAGGTTCTCGAAAGCGGCGCGTGTCCTTGTGACTATGCTGATGTCGGAGAGTATTGTTTTCGCTGTGGTCGCGATGAGCAAGCTCGTGCTCTACTACAGTATCTACGGTTATACGCCGCTGAGGATCCTCGCGATGTGGGGCACTCTCGCGCTGGGATTTGCTTCCGTGATGACGATCCTTACCGTGAACCGCTCGAGGACGCACGTACGCGCAGGTATCCTCTTTACCGCGGTATCGTACATCGCGATCTGCGTGCTGTCAGGAATACTGGAGGCTTTGAGTTGATATGGCAATGAAGAAGGCAGAGTTCACTCGTTTTATCTGTTGTTGTAGAATGTAGGCAGTATATATTCTGTGAGGTTATCTATGATCAATGTTAATCCCGGTGTAACGAGTGTCTTCAAGCAGGCTGTCCTTTTGATAGCTACCGATGTCTGGATCAGGGAATGTCCCAGGGAGGTCAGGAGAGAGGATTACTACTGCTATCTCAAGTTCGACTCGGAGGATGCCTGTGCAGAAGCCGTAAAGGGCAAGCAGACACAGCCTGTATTCTCTGTGGAGAGGATTATCGAGCCGGCTGATGTGTTCCAGTATAAGACACTGGGCGGTGAGCCGGAACTGTATATAAGACCCCGCGGAACTCAGAGCTTCTACGGCATGGATTGTTCCGACTGTGCCGACGATAAAGCGGCTTTTGCCAAGCTGATGAATGCGATGCCTGATGAGAGTCAGATCATGAGCAGCCTTTGTGAAGAACAGGATCACGTAATGATCAGCTTCAGTTGCAGTGCCAATTACGAGAAGTTCTTTACCATCGTTCTGTTCAGAGACGGCAATGCCTACTATTACGAGAATCCGCTCATAGGAGCACCTGATGCTGACCATGCCAAAGAGCGTGAGGCAGAGCTGGAGCAGATGCTCGGCAAGATCGATGAAGAGGCTCTTATCAGCGATATGACCCGCTGTGTGCAGAACTGCAATCTGTGGAAATCGATGAAGAGCGTTAAGGCTCCGGTCGAGAACAGGGGACAGAGAGGGTTCTTTATCGATTATTCGGTGTATAACAGAGAGCCGTATTCATATAGCTATGAGCCTGATGATAAGACAAAGAAAGACTATCAGTCCAAAGGTCTCTGCGATTACTGCGGCTGCTCCTTCGAGGCATCTCTTATCAAGAAGTGCCGAATCTGCGGACAGAGGAAAGATTACTGACACCAATCAACATGGTGTATCAAAGGATTGGGAAATGGTAAAAAACTGAAGACCGTACTTGCGGTTGTCTTAACAATTTACGGGAGCAACGGCGAAGACGATTTTGACCTGGACGAACTGGATGCAAGAGTAGAGGTAACAGGCATCGATACTTACAGAACG
This sequence comes from Lachnospiraceae bacterium UBA3632, assembly GCA_002373975.1. Classification (GTDB taxonomy): domain Bacteria; phylum Bacillota; class Clostridia; order Lachnospirales; family Lachnospiraceae; genus AC2028. The sequence goes on from DFKZ01000096.1 coordinate 1,450, forward strand.
GACAACTCCGGGGTCTTCGTATCTTTCCCTGCGATTGAATATGTCGGGGAGTGAAGGTCATGAATAAAACAAGCACCAAACTAGTCCTGTCAATTGCAGGATTCTTGGCTTCAAATCTATGGCTCATAGCAAAAGGTGTTACCAAAGGAGCTGCAGACTTTTTTATATCTCCGGTAGTAGAGGAGACCATTGTATTTTTCCTATTACAGTTATTCGTGATAGCTGTTTACTTTATCCGCCCGCTCACTTCAAAGACGTCTCGATTGATCTATTGGTGCGTTTCTGAAGCTCTTGTCATAGCCACTGTTTGGTTTTGGGGAATATTTATCGTCGGCCCCATATGGCTTCTGTAACAAACTGCAAAGTGTATTTGTCGTAAGTTTGTCGTACGGATTAATTTAGCAGAATTCTGAAACAACTGAATTTATTGGCTTTCTGGGGCACGGTGGTTCTCTATGGTTCGAAACATCATAATCCCACAAGTTAAACTGAGCGACCGCTTTTTAACACTATTATAAAAATACCGAAAGACCCTTTTTCGTACTGGTTGGAGAATTGGGAAAGTGTTAATCAATTCAAGTTAATGGAGTTCCAATATCTTCCGGGCGGTTTGGACAAACAAATAAATGCTGGGCAAGCTCAAAATCCCCGGAGAACCTTTGTCCGCAATAGCCACACTTGAACATATCAGGGTTGCATTTTGGGCACCCCCAGTATTTGTTATATGGAATGTTGTGAATCTTGCAGAATTCGAATTCAATAAGTCCGCCTGCAACATTTTCGAGCTCTCCCTGATTCAGTTTTTTAATATCATCTGTCATAGTAAGATCCTCCTTTGATGTTGTTGCCTGATACCTGATAGTAGTTTACTAGTTTAGGTGGGGGAAAAAAATTCAATATGGTCAGTTTTTACAGTTTCTTCATTGACTGTTGATTTTATCTTGAATATATCGAACTACTGTAATCTTGAGACAGAAAGTTTTACGATAGAACAGTATCAGGATTAATAGACAGTATTACAGGTGGAGCATAAGAGATCGGATTACGACGAAAGAAATTGAAAAATCCCGAATTGAACCGGTTAGAGATTTGACTTGGAAAATCTGTCGTAAGCTTATCGTACATATTTGTAAAGTGGTGGGAAGTAATGGATTCA
>DFKZ01000130.1 GCA_002373975.1 Lachnospiraceae bacterium UBA3632
GACAGGATAGTGCTCGAGACGGACTGCCCTTATCTTTCGCCCGTTCCCCACAGAGGAGAGCGCAATAATTCGTTGAATATAGCTCATGTTATCACGAAACTTGCGCAGATAAAAAACCTGACCGAGGAGGAAGTGAGAAAAGCGGCCTGGGAAAATGCCCACAGGCTATACGGATTAGCGCTTTGAGCATAAGATACTGATTGTTTTTGTGAACCGGAAGTGGTAAAATAATATTAACTGTACATTGGTTTTCGCCGGACGCCGGGTTATACCCCGCAGGCGGAAGATGTCAGCGCAGAGCTGGCAGACGAGGTGACAGAAACAATGAAGATTGAAAGAGTAGACGAAAGTACAATAAAATGCTACATCTCCACCGAGGAGATGGAAGAATACCAGATCGAATACACGGATTTTCTCAGCCGCACCGACAAAGCTCAGGAGCTTATGAGACGCATCATCAATCAGGCACATGAGGAGGTCGGGTATCAGCCGCCCAAATTTGCATTTGAGATGCAGATCATGATGGTTCCGGATCAGGGAATGGTGCTTACATTCACGGAAAAAGAGCCTATCGATTTTGAGAATGAGGCAAAGCTCGAAGCATTTCTTGCAGGACTGCGTGATTTTGTCAACAAGCTGACCGCCCAGAAAGAGAAGCTTGCAAAAGAGGTTACCGCCGGAGGCCTTTTACCGGGGCTTCCCAGAAATGAAAAAAGAGACCCCGACGGATCAAAGGCTCCGTCCGATAAGATTCCCGAGATAAAAGAGGCGGTCTTTGTCTTTTCTTCCCTCTCAGAAGTAATAGATTACGTGGAAATCCTTCCTGAAAAGATCAGGATCACTTCCTCACTCTATAAGATGAACGATAATTATTTCCTGCATATTACAAGAGGAGCGGCGTCATACGAGCGCTACAGCAGAGCCTGCGTGCAGGCACTTGAATTTGCCGACCTGTACAGGGCCGATGTCGGATGCGATGAGATCCTGAAAGAACACGGTGAATGCCTGATCGCTGAAAAAGCCATCAGGAAGCTCAGAGGATATGCATAGGAACAGAATAAAATGATGCAGAGGAGAACGGCATTCCATGTATGCATGTCCCAACTGTAACGGCAATATCAAATTTGATCCCGCAACGCAGATGATGCGCTGCTCTTATTGCGATACACAGATATCCCCTCATGACAAGATGTTTGCCAGAAGTGCAGACGAGGAAAAGGGCATAGGGGATGACGAATATGAGATCACCTATTACACATGCCCGCAATGCGGCGGAGAGCTTATGACCGACGATAATACGGCGGCCACTTTCTGCAGCTATTGCGGCGCTTCTACTATTCTGGAAATGAGAGTCGGAAAAGAGAAAAAGCCCGACTACATCATTCCTTTCAAGAAAACCCGTGAAGACTGCGTAAAAGAATACAGAAAGGTTCTGAGAAGGGCGATATTCGCCCCGAGCGAGCTCCGTAAGGACGAAACCGTAGAACGTTTTCGCGGTATTTACATGCCGTATTGGATCTACAATGTAAAATCGGAAGGGGAATTCACCGCAAACGGTTCCGTTTCAAAGAGGCGAGGAGATTATATATACACTACCAGATATGGGATCAAGGGTGATCTTAATGCCGATTACAACGGTATAGCCTACGATGCCTCATCAAGCTTTGAGGACAGGCTGAGTGAGGCAATAGCACCTTTCGATCTCAAGGACAGCGATGAGTTTACATCCGCATATTTTTCCGGGTTCTATGCCGATACGGATGATGTTGAGGCAGAGCTATACGATCAGGAGGCCAGGGATGTGGTCATGGCTGATGTGGCAAGGGAAGCTTTCAGGAACCGCGAGTATTCAAGCCATGGAGCGACCGCCACAGATGTTTCTCAGGCTCTGGAAAAAAAGGAAGCTCACGTCAATCACAAACTGGCCATGTTCCCGGTGTGGTTTTTGTCAAATCAGAGTAATGACAGGGTCAGCTATGCCGTGATCAACGGACAGACCGGCCGGGCTGCCATGGACATTCCCATCGATATCAAAAAGTACTTTATCGGAGTGGCGATCATTTCCGTTCCTCTTTTCCTGTTGTCGGTGTTTGTAAGTGAGCGGGCGGATGCTGTAATGTCCCCCAGGCTGATGCTTGCTTTTATTTTCCTGCTTTCGGTGGTGGCACTGATATTCGCGGACAGGCAGGGGGACGAACTCTTTATAAGGGAACTGCTCTTCACGGATCGCGGTTATAACTCAAGACGTACCCCAGAACAGATCAAAGAGACACAGGAACAGCTCGAGGGAAATGTCAGGATCAAAAAGTCAAAACCCAAAGCTTCCGCCGGGAAGGGAGGCCTTGGGTCGGCTCTGATATATGGCTTTGGGGTGTTTTGCGTGCTGCACCTAATTCCCATAGGGTTCTTTAACGAGCTTTCGATCGTTGCCGCAGTGCTGGTATTTATTGTTACGCTGATAGTGGGAATTGTCAGCAAGGCAAGGATATCCAGGGATAGGGTGATCGTAAAAGCCCCTGTTTCGAGGAAGATAGGGACATCGATCTTTCCGATAGCATCTATGATCATTACAGCTCTTATGTGGATCATCAATCCCGTTTCGGATGTGTATTTTTACGTAACCGCCGTCATAGGTATGGCGCTGATCGGAGTAGCGGTATCAAAGCTTGTATCAAAACATAATACGCTGACAAGCCGTAAGCTTCCTCAGTTTAACAAGAGAGGAGGCGAAGAGCATGAGAACGATCGGTAAAAGAATCGCAATGCTGTTTGCAGCTGTCATGCTGGCGTTTGTCACCGCTCCGAAGATAAGCTCGCGGGCGGCCGTCGATTATCTTTACACCAATTCAGACACCGGGTTTTCCGTGACGATCTATGATGAAGCGGATCTTCTTACGGACAGTGAGGAGGCGGCGCTGGTTGACGTTATGATCCCGCTGACGGAGTACGGATGTATCGGCTTTGCTTCCGTGAACACCAACAATACATCTGTGCAGTACTGTGCGGAGGAGATCAGCCATAACAGTTTTGGAAGAATGCCCTCACAGACGCTGTTTTTCATCGATATGCAAAACCGCCAGATCTTCATTTACTCCGACGGTGCAAACTACAGGACGATAACCGATGCCAAGGCAGATATTATTACGGACAACATCTACACCTACGCAAGTGCCGGGGATTATTACAGATGCGCATATGAAGGATACGTGCAGATGAAAAAGGTTCTGAGCGGCGGAAGGAT
>DFKZ01000016.1 GCA_002373975.1 Lachnospiraceae bacterium UBA3632
TAAAGGACCTGTCACGTTTCGGCAGAAACTACATTGAGTCTGGGCGCTACATTGAGAAGATATTCCCGATGCTGGGAATACGCTTTATAGCCATAACGGACGGTTACGACAGCATCAATGAGGATATGGGGACTGATATGATCATTCCCTTCAAGAACCTTATCAATGATGCATACTGCCGCGATATCTCCATCAAGATCAGAAGCCATATGGATATCAAAAGGCGTAACGGAGAATACATCGGAGCCTTTGCTGCATACGGTTACCTGAAGGATGAAGAGAACAGGAATCATCTTGTAGTTGATGAATATGCAGCCGATGTGGTAAGAGACATCTTCACCATGAAGATCTGTGGCATGAGCCAGCAGGCCATAGCGGATAAACTGAACGCTGACGGGATTCTGGCACCGCTTCAATATAAGAAGAGTATCGGGGTATCGCTTGAAAGCAGCTTCCCAAAGACGGTTAAACCGAAGTGGAGCTACAACGCAGTTCTCCGCATTCTGAAGAATGAGGTTTACACCGGAACGGTTGTACAGGGCAAGTGCACCACGCCGAATTATAAGATCAAGAAGCGTATCCATCGGGATGAAAGTGAGTGGATCCGCGTTGAGGATATGCACGAAGCCATTATCTCCAAGAGTGAGTTTGACCTTGTGCAGGAGCTTCTATTAAGGGATACAAGGGTTGCTCCGGAAAAGTCGGAAGTGTTTCCACTGGCGGGTATGGTGTACTGTGCTGACTGTGGTGAGCCGATGGTCAGAAAGACGGTTCCTGCAGGAGATAAGAAGTATGTGTACTATGTCTGCTCAGGTAACAAGAGAGATAAGGGCACTTGCAGCTCACACTGTTTTCCGGCGAAGAAACTGATACGAACCGTGACGGAGACAGTGAGTACTCATATTGGTAAGATGATCGCACTGTCTGAAGCAGTAGAGATTATAAGCAAGACTGAAAGCGCAAAGCCGGACATCGTAAAGTACGAAGACCGCATCAGTAAGCTCAGGGAAGAGGTTGAGAGCTGCAACAGCAGGAAGAAAAACCTGTATGAGGATTTCAAGGATGAGATCCTTTCCAAGGAAGAGTATTCCATGCTCAGAGCCCGCTACCAGAAGCAGCTTGAAGAAGCTGAGAGCTGTATTGCTTCTCTTGAAGCAGAGAGGGACATGATCCTTGCAAACGGCTCCGGCAAGCAGGAATGGATTGAGAAGATTAAGACCTATAAGGGAATCAAGGAGCTGGACAGGAGCCTTATTACATTTCTGATCGAGCGGATTGATGTTATAGACGGAAACACTATACAGGTGACATACCGCTTCCGTGAAGAAGCAGAGGAATTGAAACGGCTTGCTGAGCTGTATTCGATTGATATGAAGGAGGCGGTGTAAATGGCACGTAAGAGCAGAAAAGAGTCTGCTGCTGTTACACCGGCTGCGGCAGAGGTTAAAGGATACAAGACTGCGATATATGTGCGTCTGTCCAGAGAGGATGAGCGCAAGATCGCAAGTGAATCTGTTGAGAACCAGATGGAGTTCCTGAAGGACTTTGTAGAAAAGGACTCGTCACTGGTACTGACCGGTGAATATGTTGACCGACACGTTACCGGCACAAAGTTTGACAGGCCAGAGTTCAACCGGATGATCGATGATATCAGAAGTGGCAAGATCAACTGTGTTGTGGTCAAGGATCTTTCAAGGCTTGGAAGAAACTACCTTGAAGCTGGGGACTACATTGAAAAGATTTTCCCGTTCTTCGGGGTGCGATTCATAGCAGTGACGGATAACTACGACAGCTTGACATCAAATCCTACGGAAGACGGACTGGTGGTACCGCTGAAGAACCTTATCAATGAGGCATATGCAAAGGATATCTCAAAGAAGATCTGTACTTCCTTTGAGAATCAGTTCAAGCAGGGGATATTCTTTGCGACTACAGCGGCTTACGGCTACAAGAAGGATCCAGAGGATCCGCACATGGTTCTGGTGGATGAGGATGTGAAGGATATAGTGATTCGCATCTTTACAGAGTACACCGGCGGAAAGAGCTTGAATCAAATTGCTAGAGATCTGAATAATGATGGAATTCCTGCACCAAGTGTTTACTGGCAGGAGAAGGATGTTATCCACAAGCAGAAGTATTCCAGCGTTTGGGAGAATAAGCAGATTAGAAACCTGTTGCTTAATCCTATATATATAGGTGATGTCCAGATTGCTAAGACACAGAAGTGCTATTACAAGGGGATTACTTCAGCGATTAAGCGTGATGATGGTTATTATGTGGAGAATCACCATGAAGCGATCATCGACAGGGATACCTTCCAACGTGCTCAGGAGATGATGGAAGTAAAAAGGGCTGAATACTTTTCGACACGAGGGAAGTATGAAGGAATCCAGAACAACAGAGAGAGCATCTTCAGAGGGGTCCTGTATTGCGGCCACTGTGGTAAGAAGATGAATATTTACCGCAGAACGGTGAAGCTTGTAAACGGAGTCGGGCATTACAGCACCTACGTTTGCAGGCGGTCTGCAAATAATAACCTGAACGATCCGCCTAAGAATGTGAAGGCTGATGACCTTGATGCACTGGTGCTGAAGCTGATACAGCAGCATATAGCTGTGTATGTGGATGCAAAGGACAGACTTAAGAAGCTGAACAGGGCACCTGCGGCTTCCGTGAAGAAGGCCGAGCTTCAGAAGAAGATGACTGACCTGGAAGCAAGGCAGGATAAAATAAACAACTTCATCAAGAACCTGTATGAGGATTTTGCTGACGGGGTGTTTACAGAAGACGATTATCTGGAAATGAAGGCAGGGTACCTTGCAGAGCTGGATGCGGTTTCGGCAGAGATTGGTGAGGTACAGAGGGCGATAGATCTTTACGCGGCTGATTATGCCGGCGATGAAGAGATGGCGGCTGCATTTGCCAAGTATATCGGTGTTGAGAGCATCAGCCGGGAACTGGTTACTACATTTATAAAGAAGATAACTTGCTACAGCAAGACACGTTTCGAGGTTGAATATACCTTTGGGGATGAACTGCAGGAACTTTTGGAACTGGTCGAACAGAGAGGGGCTGATGTGGGATGAGTAACTATACGATATGCGCCTACATGAGGCTTTCCGATGAAGACCGGGACATATTCGGCAGGAAGGTCGAGAGCGGGAGCATCACTTCTCAGCGACGGCTTATTATGGATTACATCAATAGGCAGCCTGAGTTTAGGGGATGCAAAGTGATAGAACGGTGTGATGACGGACTGT